>CAZZXY010000085.1:0-19853 GCA_964658105.1 Verrucomicrobia bacterium Tous-C9LFEB
GAACGAGGGCTGCCGGCGCGTCGAGATGGATGACGCCCGGCAGCCACTCCGAACTTTGATCTGACGGCACCCCGGCTTTGACGTAGAACATCCACGTTGTTAGGCTAAAGTCTGCTGTTCAGGCCAGCGAGCGTCCCCGTCGTCCAGTGGCCCAGGACACCGCCCTTTCACGGCGGTAACACGGGTTCGAATCCCGTCGGGGACGCCAAATTTCCAGTGCCGCGGTACGCATCTCTGCAGCTACGGCGCACTGAAAGAGTTTTCCGAGTTCGAATACATGCCGCGCCAGCTGCAGTTTCCCCCGGAACACCTCAGAACTGCCAGACAGTGTCAGTCATCGCCTGCCTAGCGCTGCTCAGCGAGGTTCGCGTGTTCGTTGCCAATCTGCAGTGTCCGACCCTGCTCCCATAAGAATGAGCGCCCGCTGCGCGAAAGGCGAGTAGACGAGCGGTGCCATGCACGCCAGCGCCAGTCCTGCATTGATGTGGTGTAGCAGCAGAAATGGCGCAAGTGACCAGAGAATGTCGAAGGGCAGCAGAAAGGGCCACAGCTGCAGGTACTTCGCGCGGAGCCTGGGCGGCCGGAACAGCACGGCGGTGAGGAGAAACATCCGTACCGGGAATAAAAGCGCTGCGGTAAGGATGAGCACGGTCTGCACTTCTGCCGGATGTTCCAGCGCCGAAAACAGATTCTCAATCTCAGGCAGATTCGCCAGAGCCCCGATATAGAAGGCCACGTACATCAACTGCAGCAGCAGAAACAGGGTTTGCACCGTCCGAGGCGAAGCCTTGGGGAGCTCCCGTTCTGAAGCCAGGAAGCTGCGGGCCGGTTTCTCTTCAGAAACTCCCGGAGGTAGGCGCACCATTTCGGGTTCAGGTGTGATGGACACCTTCGGTTGCTCCTTGGGGGCGTCCGCAATCTGCTCCACGGGAGCCACAAAGCGGTAGCCACGTCGGGCAAGCGTCTCGAGAAAGCGCGGGTTTCTCGCACTATCCCCCAACGCGTCGCGAATCCGGTTTACAGCGGAGTTGACCCCGTGCTCGTGGTCCACAAAGGTGCCTTGCGGCCAAAGCTCGCGCGTGATCTCCTCGCGCGTGAGTACCTCACCGGGTCGCGCCAGCAGCATGATCAGGACCTGAAACGGCTGCACATTCAGCTTGACGCGAATGCCTTGCCGACGCAGTTCGCCCGTAGCTGCGTCAGCCTCAAAGACGCCGAAGCGAAAGCGCAAAGGCTGCGGGGAGCCAGTCATCACCCGGCAAGTGTATCGAATCGGACGTTCCCAGGCGGCGAACACGATTTGAGAACAGCCCCGATCCCGTTCAAGAACAATGACTTGCGCCGTGAGAAACATAAGACCTTCAGGTGAGGCGCCATGCATTGCCTGCTCCGGTTGCCAGCGGCAAGCTCGGCTTCGTGAACATGCGCCGAACCTCTACGATCCGATTCTCCGTCCTATGCGGGCTGCTGATCCTTCTGAGTGCAGTCCGCCTTACTTTGGCGCAGTCGCCGCCCGAGGCAGCGGCAGTCTTCCGTCAGTACACCGTTGGCGTCGAAGAGCGGATCTTGCGCCAGCATCAATCACCCACCGCCTTCCTGCATATGGACAGGCAGGAGGGAGTCGGCCTTCGTCGCGGAGAGCTGATCGTGGAGCAGCTTTCGCCGCCCGGGCAGCCGCCCGGAGCGCTGCTGCATCATTGGCGCGGGACGGCCTTTGCTCGCGGTGCAACGGCGGCGCAGTTCGAGCGAATGCTGCGCGACTTCCAGGCATACCCGGTACTGTTTGCGCCGCAGGTGGTTGCAGCGCGTGCGCTGCCGCAGGGATCCGACAGCATGCACGCCCAGATGCGTGTACGCCAGAAGCACGGAATCACGGTGGTCATGGACGCCAGCTATGACGTGAGCTTCGGGCGGCTCGACCTCCGGGACGGCTACGGCACCTCGCACAGCACGCGGATCTCAGAAATCGGTGCGCCGGGTACCGCTCACGAACACGCCCTCACGCCGGCCGAGGAGCACGGTTTCCTCTGGGAGCTCAATACGTACTGGACCTACCAGCAGCGGGACGGTGGCCTCTACCTGCAGATTGAAACCGTGTCACTTAGCCGGGCGATACCCACCGGCCTCAGCTGGGCGCTGCGACCGTATGTGACTAGCATCCCGCGTGAGTCGCTCGAGTTCACTTTGCGTTCGGCAACGCAAGCCTTGCACAACGAAACGCAACCTTAGGAGGACCGCAATGTTGAAGGGAAACTCCCTCGCCAGTAGCGCGCATTCCGGATTCAGCCCGGCACAGCGCGTCCATGGCGCGCTCACTGCTCCGGCTGAAAAGCTCGTACTACAGTGGATGGCCCGGCACACTCCACCCTGGGTCACGTCAGACCAGTTGACGGCGCTCGGGCTGCTCGCGCAGATCGGCGCGGGTATCTGCTACGCTCTCACGCGCTCCCACCGCCTCGCCCTGCTCGGCGTAGTTGCGTGCATACTGCTCAATTGGTTGGGTGACAGCCTGGACGGTACGCTGGCCCGTGTTCGCGACCAGCAGCGCCTGCGCTACGGCTTCTACGTCGATCACATGGTTGATCTCTTTGGGGCGACTGCGCTGATGGGTGGTCTCGGCTTCTCGGGCCTGGTGCATTGGCCCGTGGCGATTGCCATGCTGATCGCGTTCCTCCTGCTTTCAAGCGAAAGCTACCTGGCAACGTACACTCTCGGTCGTTTCGAGCTGTCTCAAGGTCTATTCGGACCTACAGAGCTTCGTCTGCTCCTGATCGTCGGCAATCTGGCCGTGTTGCGCAGCCCGTACTCCACCATTCTGGGCCACAAGATGCTGCTCTTCGATCTTGGTGGCACAATCGCCGCGCTTTGCATGGTGTCTATGGCGGCTGTTGTCACCCTGCGTCACACCGCCCAGCTCTACCACGAGGAGCCCCTTTCTTGATTCCCGCAGCCTGTTCAGGAGTCAGGCCCTCTACCGCGCGGCTCGCTCATGGAAGCACGATTGAACCCTTTCAGGCGCCTCAGCCTCCCCGAGCGGTCACGTGCCGACGATTTGTTGCCCAAAACGCTGTGTCTTTGTAGAAGAGCAGTTGCATGTTCCCCGGCAGATAAACTACGTCATCTCATACCCCAGATGAGCGCATACCCGACAACTGCGGATGGGCGGTACTTCGTCGTGCGAGGGCGACTGTGGCGCTGTTCGAATCCGGCGCTGTCCGCCGAAGAGAGGCAGCACTGGACAGCGACGCTGATGAGAGCTCGCCGGGCTAAAGGAGCCGCAATGCGTGCGGGCGACAGGGAAGCGCGCGAGAGGGCGCGGCAGCAGATCGACGAAGCCAAAATTGCTCTTGGCGAACGTGGCAAATCCTGGTGGACCGACGGCGCACCGGATTGGAACCGGCACATGGCCAGAAATACGCCCTATGCCGAATGGTTCAGGTCATTGGAAGGGAGCTGAAGCTCGCTACATGTCTCGAGGTGATCTCCTGCAAGGACATCGAAAGGGCCTGCGAGTGCTTTCTGTCCTGCCCATTGGGAAGCACCATTCAGGCGCTTGACGCGCACGCAGGGAGTGCTTTCGTCCCGGGTCTTATTGTCTTTCTGGATGCACTCACGGAGCCTGGCTCCCTTGCCCCCTTTCGTCGTTCCACCATTAACGGCGACGTAGGGCATCAGGCCGCAACGGTAGGACGCCAGTCCAGCCGCTGCCCCATCTCGTTCGAGAGGGGACAGCGACCGACGTGGCTGCTCGGCCAGGAACCCAGCTAGCGGCTGGCCTGCGTCTTGTTCGAATCGCCAGCATAGGTGACATGCCAAACGGAACGGCTACCGTCGTCCGTAACGAACAGGGAACCATCCTTGGCCACCGTCACCCCTACAGGACGACCCCACACCTGACCATCAGGCGTCAGGAAACCAGTAAGGAAGTCCTCGTACGTACCCTCTGCTTTTCCATTGTGGAGGGGGACGCGAATGACTTCATACCCGGCGCGAGCCGCGCGGTTCCAGGAACCGTGTTCTGCGACAAAGGCATCCCCGCCGTACTCGCTTGGAAAAGCTCCCGCGGAGGGTTTCGTGTCAGCAGGGTAGAAGACCATTTCAAGCGATGCCATGTGCGGCTGGACCAGAACGTCAGGCGTAAGCACCTTCGCGCTCTGATCAACATGCTGGCAAGAAGCGCCGCTGGAGGAAGTGGCTGGTGCCTGCATGTTGGCACCGGTTCCATCAGAGCAGGGTTGCGCAAGACGCGGGTCGGGATGACCTCCCATGTAGTACCAGGGCCATCCGTAGAACCCACCTTCCTTCACGGAAGTCACATAGTCAGGCACAAGGTGATTGCCCAGGTTGTCGCGTTCATTCGTAGAACACCAGAGTGACCCTGTGACCGGATTGATCGCCTCACCGACACAGTTTCTGATGCCACTCGCATACACCTTCACAAATTTGCCATCAGGGGTGAACTCCAGCACATCGGCACGATGAAACTCCTTCGGCGTGGTATCCGGATTGTCTATGTTTGACCCTGAACCCACCGAAACAAGCATGTGTTGGCCGTCCTGGGTGAACACAACATCGCGTGTCCAATGGCCACCACCCCGCAGTTGCGCAAAACCGGGTAGTTGCGCGACGATGGTCTCCGGCTTGCCGGACGCCACAAGATCTCCGGACTTATACGGGAAGCGCACCACAGAATCCGTGTTGCCGATATACACCCACTTCGGATTCGGCCCTGCAGGATAGAAGTTGATTCCGAAGGGAAGGTTGAGGCCCGTTGCAAAGGTCGAAATGCGCTGCGCCTTTCCATCAGGACCTACGCCGCGCATAACGTAAACCTTGTTGCCGTGCGAATCGGCAAGAAAGATGTCGCCGTTCGGAGCGGTGCGCAGCAGGCGTGGCTCCCGGAACTGGGAGTTCGCCTCGGGCACGGGTGCAGGTTTACCGGTGTTGGGGTCACGAGGAGCTGGTTTGTAATCCCCACCCGCATAAAGCTCAACCTCGAAACCTGGAGGCGCTGTGGGCTTTGCACCTTCCGGGCGTGGCACCAGGGATGGGCCGTTCTCTACAGCTTCCGAAGGGCTGGGCTGGGGAAGGTCCGCAACAGTGATGTGGCGCCGTGCACCCGGTTGCTGTTGATTCCAGTCGGCAAAGGCAGCCTGCCCGGCTGTGACTGTCTTCGAATCCTGTGCCAGAGCTGAGCCGAAGAAGAATCCGCCGAAGAGGAGAGCTGCAACTGGCAGGTGTGCTGGTACCAGGGAGGCGGCTGAATGGAGGGACAGTCTCGTGCGTGTTCGTCTGATCATAATCATCCTGTAGATAAGCTGTCGGAACCCGTTCCGGCCTGCGAAACCAAACCACTGCGCAGACTCTCTGTATTGAGATGCTGAACGAATCCCATCAGCCATCACGCCTCGGAGCGATCGGGGTAAAGTCGCCGAATGCACGCGGAGCAGCCCCTCGCTGGCGACCGCACGTCGCAGTTCTGCGTCGGATAGGCAGCTGATCCTTCCCAGCGACAGCGCCCTGAACGTCTACTTTGGTAGCACTGCCGTGCCGACAACGCTAAATTTAGCTGCCTGCGTACCCGGGGAGCGCTGGGGTTGGGCACCGCCCAAGGAGACGGTATAGTCGCCGGGGAGGATGGTGCGGGTGCCGTGCTCATCTACTTGGCCGAGAGACCGTGGGTCGACGGTGAAAGCAACATGCGCTGATTTGCCAGCTTCGAGGTGAACGCGTGTGAAGGCAACCAGCTCATGAAGGGGCGTTTCGAAGCCCTTAGGTTGCGTCAGGTAGAGCTGAACGACCTCGTCACCGGCAACGGAGCCGGTGTTCTTCACGTCCCCTTCCACCTGGACGGCAGTCCCGGCATGCACGTGCGTTGCGTTGAGCTTCAGCCCGGAGTAGGTGAAGTTTGTATAGCTGAGGCCATCCCCAAAGCTGTAGAGAGGCTCGCCAGAGAAGTAGCGGTAGGTGCGGCCCTTCATGGCGTAGTTGTCAAAGGCGGGAAGCTGACTGATGGACGAGTAGAAGGTGAGAGGCAGGCGTCCAGCGGGGTTGTTGTCACCGGCCAGTGTTTCAGCGATGGCGGTGCCGCCTTCTTCTCCCGGGTACCAGGCTTCGAGGATGGCTCCCGCGAGCTTCTGCGCGGAGTTGATGGCAAGGGCACTTCCGTTCTGCAGAACGATGACGAGCGGCTTCCCCGTCGCGGCGAGGGCCTGGATGAGCTGCTCCTGAACAGCAGGGAGATCAATGGCCGTCCGATCGCCACCGGCAAAGCCTTGGAGCTTGACCGGCATTTCTTCACCTTCAAGCGAGGGTGAAAGGCCGAGAAAAGCCACCGTGACATCGGATTGTTGTGCAGCCTCGACGGCCTGCTTGCGGAGCACCTCGGCCGGTGCCTGCCACGTGAGGTCGATGCCGGCACTGCCGGTGCCGTGGAAGTACTCGAGACGAACGGGGTGGGGCTTTGCGTCATCGAAATGGACGGGCACTTCGATGATGGCTCCGCGTTCGCCGGTCTTGCCAGGAGTGCTTTGGACAAGGAGTTTGCCGTCTACAAACAGCTTGAAGCCTTCAGCGTTCTCGCAGGCATAGCAGTAGTTCACATGAACGCCAAGCCGGTACTCTCCGGGTGCGGGTGGGCTGAAGGTGCCCGTCCAGCGCACGGAGTAGTTGTTGCGTTCGACACCCGGGACCGGCGCAAACTTGTCCCAGTTGAAGTTGATGGTGCGATCGACTCGTGTAAGAACGGGCTCGCCGGTGAGATCTTTCGATTTGAAGTATTCCCCACGAAGGCCGTCGCCCTCACCCGTTGCGGGGTGAAGCGCGGTGTGCTCGATCGGCATGGAGAAGCCGTCAACGAGGCTGGCTCCCTGGGCGTATGCAATCTTGCTGGCATGGAACCGCTTCTCGATGCCCTCCAGGGGAAACACCGGCGACGGCGGCGGGCCGTTGTAGTTGCCCTGCAGCGTTTGCACGAGCTCCGAAGTGGGACCGACCACGGCAATGCGGCCAATGCCGGACTTCAGCGGCAGCACACCCTCTGCGTTCTTCAAGAGGACCATCGACTCGCGAGCAGCCTGCAGCGAAAGCTGGCGGTGTTCGGCCGAGTTGTCTTCACTGTAGGGGATGCGCCCGTAAGCGTAGCTTGAAGGCGCGTCGAACATCCCAAGGCGAAAGCGAGCGCGGAACAGCCGGTGGAGCGAGATGTTGAGCTCGGCTTCAGTGATCAGCTTCTGCTGCACCGCGTCGGCCAGCGCAGGGTAGGCTTGTCCGCCTGCAAAGCCGCACTCGAGGTCTGTGCCCGCCTTCACTGAAAGAGCCGCCGCGTGCGCCATATCGGGTGCGAAGTGGTGGCCGGTGTTGACGTCCGCTACCGCCGCGCAGTCGCTGACGACATACCCGTCAAAGTGCCAGGCATCACGGAGATGCTCCTGAAGGAGCATGGGGTTGGCGCACGCGGGTGTACCGTCGATGGCGTTGTAGGCGCACATCACAGACTGCGCGTGCGCCTCAGTGACGGCGGCGCGAAAGGCCGGTAGGTAGGTGTCTTCGAGGTCGTGGCTGGAAACATCAACGTTGGCTTTATGCCGTGTCGTCTCGGGGCCGCTGTGCACGGCATAGTGCTTCGGGGTTGAGACGACCTTCAAAAAGTTAGGATCGTCACCCTGCATCCCCTTGACGAAAGCAACGGCCATGCGACCTGTCAGGAAGGGGTCTTCGCCATAGGTCTCCTGGCCGCGTCCCCAACGCGGATCGCGAAAGATGTTGATGTTGGGAGCCCAGAAGGTGAGGCCGAAGAACATCTCGTGATCATTGTCGCGGACGGCCTGGTTGTACTTGGCGCGGGCCTCAGTGGAGATGGTCTGGCCCATGTGGTGCACCAGGTTGGTATCCCACGTAGACGCCATGCCGATCACCTGCGGGAAGTTGGTCGCCGTTCCGGCAAAGGCAACACCATGAAGGCCTTCATTCCACCAGTCGTACTGCGGGATGCCAAGACGCGGGATAGCCACGGCACGGTCGCGCATCTGCGAGATCTTTTCGCTCAGCGTCATGCGGCCGATCAGGTCATCGACTCGTTGATCCACCGGCAGCGCCGCGTTCATATACGGCAGACCCGCAGGGGCGCCTTGCTGAGCACGTGCCTCTACCGGCAACAGCAGTGAGGAGGCCGCAAGGAAGCTGAAGACGAGGCGGCAATCAAGACGTGGCATATGCGGGGAACTCCTGGTGATGAGCAATACGTGTGCCAGTCGGAATACTACATGGCAAGCTCTTGATCCGCAGAGATCGCGACTCACCGCTTGATCCATTCAGGACAATCTCCAGCGAAGTGGCACCTCGGCGGTACTGTTGCCCGCCAGCAGCACCGCACCGTCCGGCTGGCGGCGCAGTTCGGTCCGGTTGCCATTCACTTCGGCGTGCCGGACCTTAGCAAGCGCCTGCTTCTCCAGCTGAATCCGGATCGTCCACGTCCCTGGTATCGATGGCTTATACCACCCTTCAAAGCGGTCCCGGGACCGTACCTGGGTCTTGACTAAGCCGACGAGTGGCGAGTCGAAGCGGTACTCCTTCTCCGGCAGGTTCAGGTTCAGACGCAGTCCCGTCTCATCGAACTCCAAACCCAGCAGCTTGCTCGCTGAATACAGAAAGCAGGCATGGGCATGGAGATTGAGGACCGGGAAGTCGGTGCCGCGAAAGTACCGCTGGTCCGCCGCACCGCCGGGGTTGCTGTTCTCCGGCGTGTTGTAGGAGTCATTGCCACTCCAGACGCCATACCAAAGATGGGGGTACGCATCCGCATGATGTGCCAGCGTGTTGCGCTTCCACTCCTGCCAGGCCATCGCAGGATCCCGTGCGGCAAGCGCCCACACCAGCGTCTGATTGAGAGAGGGCCAGATCGCCCCGGACTCCAGCGTGCCCCGATCGTCAGGCCCATCCCCTTTCATGTCGGCTCCATCGCTCATCTGGCGCGCCCCGAGCGGCCCCTGGCGCAGCAGTCGATCCATCGTTCGAATCAATGCCAGGCTCTGCTCCTCACTCGCGGCGCCGGACAGAATGGCCCAGGGCTGCTGTTCAATCCACAAGGTGGACTCGCCAAGCCAGCCAAGCTTTTCGCCAAGCCAGGCGCGCCGAAACCAGCGTCCGTTCCACTGCGCGGCGACGGCCTCGCGGCTCGCGTCCGCTCGGTCCCGGCAATCCTTGATCAAGTCCTGCGCTTCGCGGGCGTAGGCCAGCATCTGCGCATACTTGTCGAAAACCCATGCGGACATCGCGGCGTTCAGCACGCTTTCGCTGGTCTCGATGCAGTCTTTCATGTCCGACGCCGCCCAGGTGTAGATAAGGCCATCATTCCAGTCGTCAACCAGCATCCGAACGATGCCGTGCTTGCCTGTGCCGACGTCGCGGACCTGGTGCTCATAACAACGCCGCAGCAGGTTCGCTACGGTATCCGACGTCGCGGGTTGAGCGGAGAGCATTGCCGGCATCCGTTCACGCAGAAACGCCACGTCGCGACTGGCCAGGACGTATTCGCTGACCGACCAGAGCAGCCACAGCGGCAGATCGCTGGCCAGGTCGGACAGCATGGGAGCAACGACACCGTGCCCGACGATTGCGTACGGGAGCGAGCCGTCGTCGCGAACTTCCTTCAGCGTGTAGCGCAGCACGCCCTTGAGGATCTCTGGGTCGCTGAACAGGAATGGCATCGCGTGTTGCAGCGGATCGCGCGGCGCTCCCTGGAAGCCCATCGTGTATTGATAGAGCCCGTTCTGGTTCAGGATGTGTTCGCCGAAGAAGTCATCATAGGTCCGCGCGCTGCGCAGATAGTAGTGGTTCCAGGTCGACTCGCGTCCCACCCAGGGCTCGCTGGCGACCGCGAAGCGCATGCCGCTTTGCTTCCACGACTGACACGTGTGCGCGTACACCTCGCGGACAGACCTCTGGTACTTCGCTACCAGCGCATTGAGAGAGAAACCCTCGGGCAGGTAGCCATAGAGGAAAGTCAATGTGTGGCTTGCACCCGGCGCCACATCAAACGAGCGCTCCAAAAGCAGGGCTGCTTTGCTTGCGCTCCTCTCCGCATTCACAGACAGTGGACGTGTCAAACCGGCTGGATGCGCGGGACCGCCTGCGCCGAAGAATGCCTCCGCGTCTGAACTCATTCCGCTCACGGGCCCGCCCAGCGATACCAGGAAGGTTTCGGGAAGGTTGAGTGTCTCGAAGTCTGTGCCGGGTTGGAGATCCCGCACGGGCGTGATGAACCCGAGGGAATCGCCGTGCCGCAGCATTCGCTCCCATGCAGCCTTCTCCTCAGGCGGGCGGCCCTCAAAGTGCTTGCGCTCCCGCAGACCTTGCCGGTTGGGCAGAGCCGAGACTTCGTGGCTGAAGTGGCGACCCATTGCGCGCCGGAACCTCATGGCGGTTCCCGGGTCGGAGGACGCCTCCATCCATGCCCGAAACGATAGCTGGTACGGCTGACAGCCCCAGTACTCTACCCAGCGAAGGTGCGCAGATGCTGCGCCATGATTCGTCACGGTGACTTGCGAGACGAGCACGGGATCGTCACCGAAAGGGGCAACGATCAGCTGATCGACGGCATAGCTGGCACCCGTGCAACGTTTACGAAAGTACCCCGTGCCGAAGACGCGCTCGACCTCCGAGCCATTGCCGTGGCAGTAAGTGCTGAGCACCTCGCGCCCATCCGTCAGATACCCTAGGCCGCCACCGAACTGATACGTCTCAGGATCCACATCGTTGAGGATCTTCGGACAGCCCTCGTCCTGTCGCACCCGCACCGTCCCGTAGTTTGAAGCGAGCGCGGTGATGCGATCGTTTCCCACCTGGTGAATATGTTCGGTGGCGCTGAGGATGCCCGGCTGCAGATGCGTGACGGCATGCGGGTCGAGTGTCTGATCGGCCGTATAGCGGAAGACCGGCGAGCCGAACTCGTCCTCATCCCACCTTCCAAAATGGCCGGATCCGAAAGGGACTGTGCCCATCATGCGCGCCTGGGCCGGTGCTTCGGGCACGGCAGCGGCGTACTTCGTGCCGACGGCAACTCCGAGGCTGCTCCAAAGAAATTCCCGACGGGTGGTTGTCATTGTGAGTCGCTCTCTCCGTGTTGCACTCGTACGCGGTCAAAGATCAGTCAGACGCTTGCTTGGCCAGCTTGGGTCAGCGCGCATCGAGTACGACCGATCCCCGTTTCACGGTTGTACAGAAGCTTAGCCATAGGTGGCAAAACCTTGTCAGGCCTACAGCCATCGCATCCGTGGTGACTGTCATGAGCCGAAGAGAGGACCCGGATCAGTGCACGCAATCATTCAACGAACACGAACGCTGAAGAGGTGGACTCCCGATCGGCAGAACAGCACGACCGCGCTCATACTTGCAGGCAGCCTGTTCGGGCATGTCCAGACACGCGCCTTCGTCCAGCGATGAGTGCCCGTGGCGGTACCTGCTGTTCGTTGCTCGCGAAACGAGAGAGGCGAGTATGCTGATCGCACGATGAATCAGAACGAAATCATGCAGAGCCTTCGCGCGGAGATCGCGAAGCTGCAACGAGTCCTCGACCTGTTGTCTGAGCGGTCCAGCGCAGTGACAGAGGTGCGGCGCCCAGGGCGTCCTAAAGGTTCAGGCAATCGCTCCGTGGCTCCTGACCCGCAGGAAGCCGAACCTAAGAAGCGCATGATGTCAGCGGAAGGTAAGGCGCGCATTGCAGCGGCCCAGAAGAAGCGCTGGGCGGCTCAGAAGTCTGCCCCTTCTGATCGCAAGAGCCGGAACCAGGTCGCTCTCGAGAACAAGGCCAGCAAGGCGGTGCCGCCGCGTACAGCCAGGAAACCCGTGACCACGACGGCAAAGAAAAGTGAAGTCGCGAGCAAGAAACCCGGCTCGGCCCCAACCACGTCGGCAAAGCTCGGGGTCCCAGGATCCCCGCGCAAGAACGCCAGCAAGAAAGTGTCCGTCAAGAAAACAACCAGGCAAGCGGGGAAGCGCCCAGCCAAGCAGGTCGTCTCGACTGGACCTGAGCTCCAGGCAACGGCGTAGGGGCCGACATCTCGATGATAGGCCTACCTCATCATGAGGCGGTGAGGCGCCGGAAGGAGCGCACTGCGAGGGCGACCGCAGCAGCGTCTCCAGTGATAGCAACCGGGAGATCGTTGAGGCCAGCACCCTGGGTCAAACCGCGCCTCAGGTAGAAGCCGCCGTAGGTGCCGGCCGCGGCGCCAACGACGCCCATGGCGATCCCACTCACCAGCGGGCGGCGGAAAGCCGTCGCGACGATCGCGCCCACCACGCCACCGAGCGTCAGGCGGCCTGCAAGCCCCAGGGGCGCTGTACGGTCCGGGGTGTTGGGAAGCTTATCGCCGATGTACTCGCCCGCTGCGGCCGCAGTAAGGGCCGCCACAGAGGCGGGATGAGCGATCCAGGAAGCCCAGGTACCCTTTACGGGGAGCTTGCCCTGATGGGCGAACCATGCGGCAACGGCAAGCGGCGTAAAGGAACGGAGGCCTGTGCTCACTCCTAGAAGCGGGGTGGCGATATGGGCGAGAACTGCGGACTGTTTCATAGGGCTCCGGGCGCAAAGGATGCGCTTCAGATCATGAGATGCGCGCGCTCGATCACCCGAGCCGCACGGCTGCTTCAGCCACCGCATCGTGACGATCCAGCTCAGCCCTGTTCCACCCTGCTGTATCGGCGGCCGCAGCATAGGTGCTCTCGAGGAAATCGAGGATCGCCTGCGCGGGGTTCTCGAGTTCGCGGACCTCTTCGTAGTTCAACAGAAACTCACCAAGCTCCTTGCTGAAGGCTCCCCTTGACGCGAGCCCGCCGTCTCCCAGGCCCTTCGGCACCGGTGCGGCATAGGCATAGAAGGCAGCTTGCCCGTAGCCTCCGTTCCCCGGCCAGAACCCGGCACTGATGCAGTCATGCGAGTACGCTTCCGCCTGGATGGCGTCTGCACCGGGCCGCGGCGGTGCTTTACGGCCGTTGAACCGCGTCACCGCCAGGTCCATGGATCCCCAGAAGAAATGGACCGGACTGATCTTGCCGTAGAAGTTGCCGCTGAAGCGCTCGAACAGCATGCTTGCGTTACCCAGAATCTGCCAGAACCGCTCCACCGCTGCACGGTCATAGCTTCTGTGTTCCACGTCCTTGTGGAAAGGTATTGGCTTCTTCAATTCGACCGGCACGGGATCCAGCGAAACCTCGACACCCAGATCGTGCAAGGTCGCCGTGTACCGCGCGAAGAACTCCGCTACAGAGACAGGACCAAGCGGCAGTTCCTCAATCACACCTGAGCTGAGGCGAAAGATGAGCTCATGCGCGATGAAGTCGAACTCGATGTCCAGCAGGCCGCCGGACGGCACCGGCATCGCAGAGGTCGTCAGGCCACGCGCTGAAACGTATAGCGGCACATTCCACCAGTGGTTCTGCACCGGGGTCAGGGCCGTGCGCGTCTTGCCAACAATCTGGAGAAACATGTGCAAGGTGTCGGCCGTGGCTTTCCATGTCTCCCACGGTAGCTCCGGCCAGGCTTTGGGAGAGGTAATTGGGTGCATGTCGGACAGCCTCCTGGATCGCTTGCAGCATCCGGAAAACACTCTACAGCCTGCGTTCTGCGTTCCCTAGTGATCTGGGGCTGTTCCGCAAGGCAGGTCCACCGGTGCGTGCCGGTGGACCTTTCGCGCCTACTTTTCGGTCCGATAACGCTGGATGAGGTTGTTGGTGCTGGAATCGTGCTTGAGTTCGCCCGCGCCTTCAATCTCGGCGGCGATCTTCTGGGCGAGCTGCTTACCGAGTTCCACCCCCCATTGGTCGAAGCTGTCGATATTCAACACGATGCCCTGCGTGAAGACGGAGTGTTCGTAAAGGGCGACGAGCTTGCCAAGCATCTCGGGCGTCAGCTCCCGCGCGAGCAGGGTGTTCGAAGGGCGGTTGCCTTCAAAGACGCGGTGCGGAACCAGCCAGTCCGGCGTGCCTTCGGCCTCCACCTGCTCCGCGGTCTTGCCGAACGCCAGGGCTTCGGTCTGGGCGAAGACGTTGGCCATGAGGATGTCATGGTGTGGCCCAAGCGGGTTCAGGGACTTGAAAAAGCCGATGAAGTCGCACGGGATCAGGCGGGTGCCCTGGTGAATGAGCTGGTAGAAGCTGTGCTGGCCGTTGGTGCCGGGTTCTCCCCAGTAGATAGGTCCCGTCTCATACGTGACGTGAGCGCCGGAGAGCGTGACGTGCTTGCCGTTGGACTCCATGGTGAGCTGCTGCAAATAGGCAGGGAAACGCTTCAGGTATTGGTCGTAGGGCAGGATCGCAACGGTCTCGGCACCAAAGAAGTCGGTGTACCAGACCGTGAGCAGACCCAGCAGCGTGGGGAGGTTCTTCTCGAGTGGCGCGGTGCGGAAGTGCTCGTCCATGCTGTGAAAGCCGGCAAGCATGGCGCGGAAATGATCCGGCCCAATGGCGATCATGGTCGACAAGCCGATGGCGGAGTCCATAGAGTACCGACCTCCCACCCAGTCGGAGAAGGGGAACATGTTCGCAGTGTCGATGCCAAAAGCCGCCACCTCTTTGGCGTTGGTCGACATTGCCGCAAAGTGCTTCGCGATGGCATCCTGCGGCGCGCCGGACTTCAGGAACCAATCACGCGCCGTGTGCGCGTTGGTCATGGTCTCAAGCGTGGTGAAGGTCTTGGAGGCGACAAGAAAGAGCGTCTCGTCAGGCTGCAGGTCGAGCGTCGCCTCGGCGAAGTCGGTGCCGTCCACGTTGGAAACGAAGCGAAACGTGATGTCACGCTGCGTGTAATGCTTAAGCGCCTCGTACGCCATAACCGGGCCGAGATCCGAGCCGCCGATGCCGATGTTAACGACGTTCTTGATGCGCTTGCCGGTGTAGCCCTTCCAGTCACCGCTGCGCACCTTCTCGGAGAACGCAGCCATCTTGTTCAGCGTCTCGTGAACCTCTGGAACCACATCCTTGCCGTCCACAAGAATCACGGCATCTGCCGGCGCGCGCAGCGCGGTATGCAGAACGGCACGGTTCTCGGTGATGTTGATCTTTTCGCCCGTGAACATGGCCTCGATACGGCCTTTGAGATCGACCTCATTCGCCAGGGCGCTGAGCAGCTTCAGGGTCTCTGCCGTAATCCGGTTCTTTGAGTAGTCGAGCAGCAGCCCTTCGGCTTCGATGGTGAACCTTGGACCGCGGCCGGTGTCCTGGGCAAAAAGATCTTTGATAGTGATGTTCTTCATCTCGGCGGCGTGGGCGGCGAGATCCTTCCAGGCTTGGCGCTCGGCAAGAGGCGTTTGATTCTGGCTCTGGAGCTTCGGTTCGGTGGCGGGCATCGTGTCTCTCCGGTCGGGACGTTCCCTGCGAGGGTAACCCAATGGGAGAAGCGATGCGTAAACAGGCGCTCAGCGCGCGTTGGGCACTGGATCCGCCTCTAGCGACGTTGCTGGGTGCTAAGCGACTGCGCGTATTCATCCATCGCGATGCGCAACAGGTGATCGTCCGAGCGCACAACCGTGCGGCAGTAGTTGAGCAACAGCTCAATGCTTGTCGTCTTGGCCAGAGAGGAACCCATTCCGTTATTAGCCGTCATGGAGACAGCGTAAGGGTAACGTGATCGAAGTAACGTGGAAAACTCGTCCGGTTTCGCGTTTCCTGCCCCTTTTGTGGTAGAAAATGCGGGAAAACCTCGGCATTTGTAGGCTTGTTTCGGCTTTTCTGGGGGGACGCCACACGTTGCTGATGCTCCCTGTTGATCCGCCCGTTGTGGAGCATGCCTCCGTCTGTTGCAAGGTCGGTGCAGTCAGCATCCAAACGGCTATGTCCGGAGCTGAGGAAAAGAAAAAACGTGTTCGCAAGGCAAAGGCGCTCGCGGCGCCAATTGCGGCTGAAGTCATCGCGCAGGTCATCGAAGAGGATGCTGCCGATCCAGTGGCCACGGCCAGAGCCGCAGGGCTACGGTATGTGACGGATCGCAAACCAGGCATCCGGCGCCATGCAACGGGCACCGATCAAAAGACCTTCGAGTACAGCGCCGATCCGCATGGGGAGACGGTGACGGACGACACGACCCTGGGCCGCATCAAGTCCCTCGTCATTCCTCCAGCATGGACGGACGTCTGGATCTGCAAGCAGCCGAACGGACATCTGCAGGCCACGGGCCGGGATGCCCGCGGTCGAAAGCAGAGCCGGTACCACCCCAAGTGGCGGGAAGCGCGCGACGAAAACAAATACGAGCGCATGGTGAAGTTTGCGGCTGCGCTCCCGAAGCTGCGTGAGCGGGTCAACGCCGATCTCAAACTGCCTGGGCTGCCGCGCAACAAGGTTCTGGCGACCATCGTCCGCGTGATGGAGCAGACACACATCCGCGTAGGCAACCAGGAGTACGCGAAAGAAAACAAGAGCTACGGCCTGACAACCATGCGCAACAAGCACGTGGAAGTGCATGGGGCGGAGGTGACGTTTTCCTTCCAGGGCAAGAGCCGTGTGCACCACACCATCAGCCTGCACGACAAACGGCTGGCACGCATCATCAAGGCCTGTGAGGACATACCAGGGTATGAGCTGTTTCAATACCTGGATCAAGATGGAAACCACCACGCGATCGACTCTGCGGATGTGAATGACTACCTGCGAGAGATCACCGGGGAGCACTTTACGGCGAAGGACTTCCGGACCTGGGCCGGTACCGTACTGGCATCCGAGATGCTACGGGAGCTTGGGCCGTATGAGACGGCCGCCCAGGCGAAGAAGAACGTTGTGGAAGCGATCAAGGCTGTGGCGAAACAGCTCGGCAATACGCCCGCCGTTTGCCGGAAGGCGTATGTCCATCCAGCGGTGCTGGAAGCCTATCTGGACGGAAAGATCAGCGCCGAAGCCGCCAAGGAAGAGCTCGAAGAAGAGATAGCCGAGCATGAACATGCCTTGCGACAGGAGGAGCTGGTACTGCTGGACCTGCTGGAACAGCGAACCGCGTTGGAGGCAAACGCATAAGCAGACTTACGCTGTTCCACGTGGTGCCGTTGTGACCCCTTTCTGTGGGTTCCGGCGCTTACCTGATTGAAGGCCGAATTTGAGGCTTTCAAAAGGGAGATCCACCATGACCACACACCTCACTACGAAAGGCTCAATCCTGTGCGCTACCCTGATCGGTCTTGCGGCCTGTGCGCCGGGAATGCATGCACAGAGTTCCTACCCGGTGGCACGAGCCGATATTCCGTTCGCCTTCCATTATGGGACGCGCACACTTCCAGCGGGCGTGTACACGCTGCGCATGACTGCCAACAACATCATGGCCATGCAGGGAGCGCCTGGAAACACATCCTTGGGAATCGTGCTTCGGGCCGACGCAGATACGCAGCCGGGCCGGTCCGAACTGGTCTTCAGGCACCAAGGTACTGAGTTCCTGCTGCGCGACGTCTGGGTTCCTGGACACAACATCCACTTGGTGTGCCCGCAGGCGAAGCTGAAGTCCGCAAAACACGGGGAGGTAGCTTCCGTGAAGAATGTTGATTCTTCCGTGGAGGTTGCTCTTGTTGAAAACCCACGCTGAACAGAGAGGCAAGCCGCAATCCGAGTACCCGTGCGGCTTGCACGCTGTTTACCAAACGTCCGATCAGTTCGCCTGGGCCTTCGGTGTGCTTGTTGTAGCTGAGGTCGCTGCAGCGGGCCTCAGGATGACGGACTCCTGGTCTTTTGACTCAAACTGCGAGTAGAAGGTACGGAGCTGGGGGTAGTCCTTGGTTTCTACCAGGACGTCATTAAAGATCAGGTCGCGCCGGGTCGTAATGCTGGCCGGGGCCTGTGCGATCTGAAGGGAGTAGAGCCCTCGATTGGGAATGTCGTACTTTACGGACGCGGGAACAGCCTCAACGGCAACGTCCGGAGGCAGGTTGATGCGCACAGCATCCCGTGTGACCTGCGGGTAATCGAAGTAGACGGACGTCTCGCGTTTCTGGTGGGAGAAGGTTGCGGAGGCATTCGCGAGAAAAATGTCCGAGGGAAGCACGGTGCGCTTGCCCATAGCGCTGCCCAGCGTTCCTTTCACCTTGTACTTCACGACCAGCGGCTTCTCGAAGCTCTTGGTCTCCTGGATCTCGGCGACCTCTACCTCGAGCGTTCTGGGAAGCATGGCTTCGGCGGATTCGCGGAGTTCTTTGCGGAGACTCTCCTCGTCACCACGCAGTGCAGCCTGCCGCCAGCGAACCGCGGGGGAGCCTATGAAGGTGAGATCGACCTTGCCCGTTACCTCTCCGTCTTTGCTCATATCCAAATTGGCAACGCGTGTGACGACATTGTTCTTGTAAGAGGGGGATGCGGTATAGCCCAGTGTGGTGCCGTTGTCTGTCTGGCGCAGGCCCTGCACCATCGTGTGCTGCCAGGCAAGCTGGCCGTAAGGACAGTACCGCGAGCCAGGATCGAAGAAAGTGTCCTTGCCATCCACGTTGACGACAACGACGTAGTCATCCAATTGCCGCGTACTCAACCAGTACGGGAGAAAGATCTCCTGGGAACGGTCGGGTACCCACATGGCATAGGCGCTGAAACCCGCGGCCCGCGCCATGCCAAGGAACAGTTCTGTGAGCTGCGCAGGGGTGCCTCGTTCGCGCGTCAGGAGGCCCGCAGCGTCCTTGACCTGGCTCAAACCTGCGGCTTTGTCCTCCCGCTTGTCGCGTTCTCGCGTGTACTCGGTATTCTCGAGAGCCATGACAGCGGCATAGATCCTGTGCAGTTTCTCGTCGGAGGTCGTTGCACCGGCCGTAATCTTCTCCGTGGCCTCGCGCAACGCGCTGCTTGGACCAGCAAAATTGTTGACCTTCTTGGACCACTGCTTGCCGGTATGCGCCCAGTACTCCTGTCCGGTTCGATAGGCCGTGAAGCTGAAGTTCACCCGGTAACTGTAACTGCCGATGGGCGGCATGTATTCCTCGTGGACCCGTGGCGGAATGTCCTTGACATGGATTTCATACACCCTGCTGGGGCCGTTGGAGAGGCTGTTACCTGGAGTCTCGTGCGACTCGATCTTCACGCCCTCCGGCAGAATCGGAAACCAGGCAATCGAGTTGATCGGGTTTTCTTCTGCATCGACCAGGGTCCGACTAGTCGGCCACCAGGCAAAATGGCCCTCCTTCACGAAGAGATCGTCTTGAATCATCCAGGTGGGAGATTCAAAAACATAGTCAGAGATGCGGGTGAAATACCGGTACTCGATGATGCTACCCACTTCCACGTCCGGCAGAGTGAACACCTTCTGCTGCACCTTGTAGCCAGTCGCCTTTTCGAGCACCTTGAGGTAAGGCTTACCGGTGAAGGGAATCGTCGTGCCGTCAGGGTGAATCGTACGTCCAACAATCTGGTCGATGCTCTTGTCGTCACCGTAGGAGGAGTCATCACCTGTGGAACTGATATAGCCAAGTTCGACGTTGGCGTACTTCTTCCCCTCTTCCGTCAGAATCTTGACGCGCTCGTAGTGCTGAACCGAATGCATGTCGTCACGCGTGAGCTCTTCTCGGAACAGAATGACAGCCGAGGCTCCTGGATAGCCAGGCAACGCGGTCATGGAGAGTTCCTGCGGCGTGGGCTTGATGAAGTCGGCTGCGCTGGCCCTGGAGGGAGACATGCCGAGAGTGGCGCAAAGTACGGCCGTGCCTGCAAGGCTCGTGGCGACTGCAAGGGGAACAGGCTGCTTTCGGCTGGCGTGCATGGGGGTTCTACGCTCCAAGGGGGTAATTCTTTGTGGCTTCAATTGCTTCGTTTCAGCACAGCTCGACTCTGCTCGTCCGCTGCAATCAGGCCCTCGAGCTTTTGCAGATCGGGGTACTTCTCGGCAGGCAGGGTGACTTCCTTCA
>CAZZXY010000086.1:0-19497 GCA_964658105.1 Verrucomicrobia bacterium Tous-C9LFEB
ACCCGCGCCGTCCGCCGCGGCACGACGCACGCCCTGCTCGTCGCCGACATGCCCTTCGGCAGCTACCACGCTGGCCAGGACGACGCCCTGCGCAACGCCGTCCGCTTCCTCAAGGAAGCCGGCGCCGAAGCCGTCAAGCTCGAAGGCGGACGCGAGCGCGCTGCCCTGGTGGAGCGCCTCACCCAGAACGAGATCCCCGTCATCGGCCACATCGGCCTCACGCCGCAGTCGCTTCACCGCATGGGCGGCTACAGCGTACAGGGCCGCTCGATCCCAGCCATCGATGCCCTGCTCGCGGACGCAGCCGCGCTCGAGGGCGCCGGCGCCTCGGCCCTGGTGCTCGAGGGCATCCCTCGCGAGGTCGCCGACGAGATCACCGCGAAAGCCGGCATCCCCACCATCGGCATCGGTGCCGGCCCCGGCTGCGACGGCCAGATCCTTGTCTTCCACGATCTCGCCACGCTCACCTTCGCCGCACCCGCCAAGTTCGTTCGGCGCTTCGCTGACACCGGCACGGCACTCCGCAACGCCATCGAGTCCTACCGCGACGAGGTCACCGCCGGCACCTTCCCCAACGACGCCGAAAGCTACCACCTGCCTCGCGCCGTTCGCGAGCGACTCGCCGCGACGGAGCCGGTCGAAGCATGAAGATCGTCCACACCATCGCAGAGGCCCGCGCCGCCTGCCGCGCCCTGCGCACCTCGCCGAACATCACCGTCGGTCTCGTACCCACCATGGGTGCGCTGCACGAAGGCCACCTCTCCCTCGTTCGGGCAGCTAAGCAGACCTGCGACGTCGTCGCGGCCAGCATCTTCGTCAACCCCACCCAGTTCGGCCCCAAGGAAGATCTCGCCAAATACCCGCGCACCTTTGACGCCGACTGCAAACTCCTCCAGGCTGAAGGCGTCGACCTCCTTTTCGCCCCCACCCCCGCAGAGATGTACCCCAGCGGCGGCCTCAGCACCTTCGTTGACCCCGGAGATCTCGGCAACCGGCTCGACGGCGCGTCCCGCCCCGGCCATTTTCGCGGCGTCACCACGGTGGTGGGCAAGCTCTTCGGCATTCTCACTCCGGACCGCGCCTTCTTCGGCCAGAAAGACGCTGCGCAGGTTGCCGTTCTGCGCGCCATGGTCCGCGACCTCAACATGCCGATCGAGATGGTCGTCTGCCCCATCGTGCGCGACGGCGACGGCCTCGCTCTCAGCTCGCGCAATCGCTACCTGAGCCCGGAGCAACGCCGCGAGGCCCTTGCACTCTCCGCAGCGCTCCGCTGTGCGGAACGCGCTTTCGCCGCCGGCGAACTGGATCCGGCAAAGCTCATCGACCGCATGCGCAGCCACCTCACATCGCCCGCCATCCGCATCGACTACGTCGAAGCCGTGGACGCGGACACGCTGCTTCCTGTCCCGAGCGTCCAGCCCAACACGCTGCTCGCGGTGGCAGCGTGGGTCGGCGACACAAGACTCATCGACAATATCCTGCTTTCCGGGAGCAGAGCATGAAGGTGCTCGTCGGCGTCTGCGGCGGTGTCGCCGCGTATAAAGCCGCGGAGGTTGTCCGCGCCCTGCAGGATCGCGGCGCCGAGGTCGAAGCCGCCCTCACCGCCTCTGCCGAGCGCTTCATCACGCCGCTCACCTTCAACGCCCTCACCGGCAAGCCCGTCCACACCAGCCTTTGGGCACCCGACCAATCCGAACGCGCCGATGGCCCCATCGAGCACATTGCGGTCGCGCAAAGCATCGACGTCCTGCTCGTAGCCCCAGCCACGGCGACCACCCTCGCGCGCTTCGCCCACGGTCTAGCTGACGACTTCCTCTCCGCCGTGTACCTCGCCACCCAGGCACCCGTCGTGCTCGCGCCCGCCATGAACGTCAACATGTGGCAGCACCCCGCCACGCAGGCCAACGTGGGGCTCCTGCAGGCACGCGGTGCGCGACTCGTGGCGCCCGAAGCAGGCTACCTGGCCTGCGGCATGACCGGCGGCGGTCGGCTCGCGGGCATCGACTCTATCGTCGACGCCACACTCGCTGCCACTTCGAGCCCAGCGCAGGATCTATGCGACGAGACCGTCCTCATCACCGCAGGCGGTACACGCGAGGCCATCGATCCTGTCCGCTTTCTTGGCAACCGCTCCAGTGGCCGCATGGGCCACGCACTGGCAGCCGCTGCCCGGGCACGGGGCGCGTCGGTCATCCTGGTCACTGCTTCTTCTCTCCCCGTGCCGCAGGGTTGTGAGGTCATCTCCGTAGAGACTGCAGAAGAGATGGGGAGGGCCATGGATCACTCTCTGCCTCGCGCTTCCCTCCTCCTGGCCGCAGCCGCAGTTGCGGATTTCCGGCCTGCCACTCCCTCCCCTGCGAAGATCCGCCGCGCAGGCCGACTCACCCTCGAGCTGGAACCCACGCCCGACCTCGTCGCACAAGCCGTGGCGCATCGCCGTCCCGGCACACTGGTCATCGCGTTTGCAGCCGAGACCGAAAGCCTCGAAGACAACGCGCGCTCCAAGCTCCTGCGCAAAGGTGCTGACGCGATTGTTGCGAACAACGTTGCGGACACGGCAATCGGCTTCGACTCGGAACGCAACGGCGGCTTGCTCCTCACCCGGGAAGACGTTTACCCCCTTCCGGTAGAGAGCAAGCGCGCGATGGCGGACCGCATCTTCGACCAGGTACTTGTGCTCCGAGAGAAGCAGTACCGGCCCGAACAAGTGCTTCTTCGTGAGCTGCAGGACGCCTAGACCCCGCGCGCAAAGCTCTCTCCCTGGACGAGCGCGTGGGCCTCAGGGTGCGTCAGGAAAGCTTTCACGGCATCCGCTGGAATGGCCTCGCTGAACAGAAAGCCCTGCACCCGGTCGCACTGCAAGGCACGGAGGATGCGGAGCTGTTCCTCGGTTTCGACCCCCTCGGCTACCACTTGTAAACCGAACGTGTGAGCCAGCGCGATGATGGCTCGGACCGTGGGATACGTGCCTTTGCGTTCCCCGATATGTCTCGTAAAGGAGCGGTCGATCTTGAGCGCTTCGACCGGCAGCTGGTGCAGTCTGCCGAGGGAGGAATACCCCGTCCCAAAATCATCCACGGAGAACCGAATGCCCATGCCGGCCAGCATGGCAATCTGCTCCGGAGCAGCGCCCTTGTCCGGCATCACCGTCGACTCTGTCACCTCGAACTCCAGCATGCGCGGTGCCAGTCGATACCGTTCCAGGGTGGCCGCGACCTTGAGCGAGAAGTTGAGCCGGTTGAGCTGCAGCGGCGACACATTCAGTGCAATCTGCACGGGAGGTAGTCCCTCATCCATCCACGCCCGGCTCTGCCTGCAGACTTCCTCCAGCACCCACTCCCCCAGCGGCACAATCAGGCCGCTCTCTTCCGCAATGGAGATCACACGTTGGGCTTTGGCCGCGGTGAGCACGGGGTCGGTAAAGCGAACCAGCGCCTCCAGGCAATGCAGCTCGCCCGAAGCCGCCATTTGCGGCTGATACCAGAGAACAAGGCCACCCGCTTTGAGCGCCCTCTTCAGACTGCTCTCGATCTCGTTGGTCTCTACGGCAATTCTGCTGATTTCACGCGATACGCGGACCCATTGAGAGCCGCCGGCCCGCTTGGCACGGTACATCGCAGCGTCTGCATCCCGCCATAGCTGGTCGCTGTCCAGCCCATCCTCGGGAGACACCGCGATGCCGACACTGACCACCAGTTCAACTTCGCCCGTGTCGAGCTTCAGTGGGGTCTTCAGGTCATACAGCAGCAGCGTCGCCAGGTGCTCGGCCATCTCCGCCCGCTCAAGATCACCCAGCACCAGCATGAACTCATCTCCGCCGGTCCGGGCCAGCGTGCCAGCGCCTCCAAGACGTGCGGTGATGCGGCGGGCAAGCTCACAGAGGCAACGATCGCCTGCACTGTGGCCGAAGGTGTCATTGATCTGTTTGAATCGGTCAAGATCGATACAGAACAGTGCGACCTTCCGGGACCGATCGGTGGAAACTTCCAGCGTACCTTTCAGCCTTTCTTCGAAAAAAGCTCGATTGGGCAGGCCGGTCAGCACGTCATGGTGTGCCTGGCGGATCAGCTGCGCCTGCAAACGCCGCGGCTCCGTTACGTCGTGCATCAGCGCAAAGGTGACCCGGTGTCCCTCGCGCTCGAGTGGCTGGCTGGCTATGTCCACCTGGAACTCCGTGCCATTGCTCCGCCGGTGCAGCCAGGGACCGGAGAGCATCTGCGGCGTCGGCGCACGCAGATCGGCCACTGCCTGCGTATCGTCGCCGACCTCCATCACATCCAGCAGGTTCATTCTCTTGAACTGGGGCCGGGAATACCCATAGTGGACGACCGCGGCATTGTTCACTTCCAGAAACGCCAGCGTCTCCGGGTCGTAGATCCACATCGGGTGTGGATTTCCTTCAAACAGCAGCCGGTACTGCTGACTGCCCAGCTTCGTCGCGCGAATCTCCTCGTCCAGCAGGGAGAGCACCATCCCGGCAGCTACAAAATACTTGGGCAGGTTCCAGATTTCGGGGCTGATCGCCACATGGGGAGCTACGTGGTCCAGAAATGCATGGGCAGCCCATACCAGCGCCCAGGCCACGGCGCCCACCCTGATCGTGAGCGACGAGGTCGTTATGTGGGACTGACGTCCGTTCAGCAGCACCGCATGCAGGCCGAAGCACAGCGTCAGGACGGTGAACGGAACGACATTGGGATCATGGGCATGCACACCGAAGCCGAGCCATGCGCCACAACCCAGGGTCAGAAAGGTACCGGCCAGGAACCGGAGGCTTCGGACCCCTGCAACACGGGCGCAGACCCAAAGCACGCAGACATGGCTGGCAATCGCGCAGCAAAGCGCCGCAGCAAACCATCGATCAGAGAGCGCCGCGAAAACCACGCTGAGCACCCATGGGACACCGAGCAGGCCCGCGATCCACGCCTGGCCGCGCCCGTCACGCTGACCGTTCGAATGGGATAGCGCAAACGCCGTCCCGCACAGCATCAGGGTCACAAGGGCAACGATGCACTGTGCGGTCTGACCCGCTTCGGTACGCGGACGCGACGCCAACGCGCAGAAATGCAGCAGCACGCAGAACCAGCCAATGGTCCAGAAGCGGACCGCTGCCGAGCTCTTCTTCCGGTAGATCGAGACAAACAGGAGAAAGATGAAGCCGGCTACAAGACAATCGGCGAGATTCAGCAAGGGTGCGCCCTTCAGAGGCGGTACTCGGCCTTCAGTTCACGTCAACCTCAAGGCTACCGAATTCCAGGAACCAGGAAAGTCACCAAAGGTTGTAGATCGTCGGGGATCTGCCCGCGTTTCGGACACCTGCCGCCCATTACGACCTCCACCGGCCCGCCGCATACACACCTGGGTACATCCGCGCATGTTAACCTCGGTTAACTGACAGCCATGCCCACTGAACTCAGCGTCTCGCGCGAAAACTACCTGAAGGCCATCATCGAGGCCGAAAGCGAAGGGCATGCCGTGGTTCCAGTGCTGCTCTCCCATTGGCTCGAGGTCTCGCCTCCCGCCGTGACCAAGGCGCTCAAGCGCCTGCGGGAAGACGGCTTCGTCGAAGATGCGCAAGGCAAACTGCAGCTGACCCACAAGGGTCGCCAGGTGGCTCATCGCACCGCCTTCCGCCACTATCTCGTGGAACGCATGCTGTTCGAGATCTTTGGCATGGAGTGGCACCAGATTCACGCTGAAGCCGAACGCCTCGAGCACGTGATTTCCCCGGCGTTTGAAGCCAAGCTGATCGAAAAGCTCGGCGAAGAGGCCAGCTGTCCGCACGGCAACTACATCCTGCCCGAGTCGCCCGCCCAGATTCGCGGGCGCGGTCTTCTTGCCCTTTCGGATGCGGAACAGAATGTGTCCTACAGGGTGGCAAGTCTCTATGAGCGGGATGCTGAGTTGCTCAGCTTTCTTCACACGCGCGGCATCGGCCCGCAGACCACGCTGCAGGTCCTGGAACGCAGCTATGACAGCACCCTGCGCCTCGCGATCGCTGACCGTGAAGTGACGCTGGGGCTCCCAGCCGCAGAGAAGATTTTCGTTCGACTGCTCCCTACGTAACCCTGTTCGTTGCGCTCGCCTCGTCGCACCAAGTGGGTGCAGGATGAGAGTTTGGATCCTGATTTTGGCCTCGCTGTCGCCTCAAACCAGCCTCGCACCAACACCTTCCCTGTCGGAGGTGAACTCGTCCGTCCGCCTGTCCTCTTCGCCGCACTTCTGGCGCAGACTGCTGGGCTTCATCGGCCCCGGGTTTCTGATCTCGGTCGGCTACATGGACCCGGGCAACTGGGCCACGGACCTCGCTGGCGGCTCACGCTACGGCTACCCGCTGCTGTTTGCGGTCATGCTGTCCAACTTGTTGGCGATCCTGCTGCAAAGCCTCTCTCTGAAGCTGGGCATCGCAACAGGACAAGATCTCGCGCAAACCTGCCGCGAAGTCTACCCGCGCCCAGTCGCGATCGCGCTTTGGCTTTTCGCAGAGGTCGCGATCATTGCCTGCGACCTCGCCGAGGTCATCGGCTCCGCCATTGCCCTGCAACTGCTGTTTCACCTGCCGCTGATTCTCGGCGTGATTCTTACCGGGGCGGACACCCTCCTCATCCTCCTGCTGCAACGCAAGGGCTTCCGGTATCTGGAGGCCGTGGTGATGGTCCTGATTGCAACGATCACGGTCCTTTTCGCCTTCGAAATCCTGGTCTCCCATCCGGAGTGGGGCGCCGTGGCCAGGGGGCTTCTGATCCCGTCTTCAGGTCTTGTCCTGGATCCGGGCATGCTGTATCTCGCCATCGCCATCCTGGGCGCGACCGTGATGCCGCACAACCTCTACCTGCACTCCTCCATCGTGCAGACGCGTGCCTACGAGCGTTCCGAGACCGGCAAACGTGAGGCAATCCGCTTTGCCAATATCGACAGCGCGGCCGCCCTGATGCTTGCCCTCTTCGTCAACGCCGCCATTCTGATCCTCGCCGCAGCCGTTTTCCATCGCGGAGGCCACCCCGAGGTCGCCGAGATCAGCGATGCCTACAAGCTGCTCTCTCCCATGCTGGGCGTCGCGGGCGCAAGCACCCTGTTCGCCGTGGCGCTCCTCGCCTCCGGCCAGAACTCCAGCCTGACCGGCACGCTCGCCGGCCAGGTCGTCATGGAAGGCTTTTTGCACTTCCGCGTGAAGCCGTGGCTCCGCCGCCTGATCACCCGCTCGCTCGCCATTGTGCCCACCGTGATCGTGACCGTGATCTACGGCTCCCGTGGAACGGCGAACCTCCTGCTGCTAAGCCAGGTGGTCCTCAGCATGCAGCTTAGCTTTGCCGTGTTTCCCCTGGTCGCGTTTACCGGAAGCCGGCAGCGCATGGGCGAGTTCGCCAACAGGATGTGGCTGAAGATCCTCAGCTACGCGGCAGCGACCCTGATCGCCGGGCTGAATCTCTATCTGCTGCTGCAAACCTTTCGGGGTCAGCAGTAAGCCAGCCACCTGCCAGCCTTCAGACGTCCTCGCAATAGAGTTGGTGGGACAGCCCAGAATCCCCGCTCCCTTACTGGTCTATTCCGAGTCGGTCTCCCGTTCATCGCCGCCGAGGTCATCATCCTCTTTGCCCAGGTGAAGCGCCTCTGTACGAACGGGTCCGCGCTCACGGGGGTTCAGCAGAACCTGGATGCGGCTCTCAGCGGTGGCAAGTTGCCCTTTGCAGGCATCAGTCAGCTGCATGCCGCGTTCAAACAGGCCCACACTGTCTTCCAGCGGCAGGTCCCCGCGCTCCAGCTGTTCGACCACCTTCTCCAGTTCCGCCAACTGCTCCTCAAAGCTAGCCACCTACCACCACCTCGTCCCTGAGCCCTAGTACTTCTGCGGCGGCGGCATACTTGCCAAACGGCGCGCTGACCTGAACACCCTGCACCGCACCGCGTACACCAGCCAGCATCTCCTGTGCGATGGCCAGCCCTTCGGCCAGCATGGCTTCCTTCTCGGTGTGCCGTGACATCCGGCCCAGGATCTCCTCCGGCATGGATACCTTGAGCTCATCGCGCATAAACATCGCATTCCTCAGACTCGTCAGGGGCCAGATACCCGCGACCACGGGGATGCGGAAACCTTCCACACGGCGCAGAAACTGCTCGAGCAGCCGCATGTCAAAAACAGGCTGGGTAATGGCAAACTCCGCTCCAGCCTCCACCTTGTAGGCGAACCGTCGTACCTCGTGATCGATGTCCGGAACGCCGGGATTGGCTGCCACCGAGATGGTGAAGCCCGTAGACCCGCCAACGGCGCTCCGGGCGATGTCAACGCCGTGGTTCAGCCCCTGCACGATACGCGTAAGCCCGATCGCGTCCACGTCGAAGACCGCGGTCGCGTCCGGGCCCCCACCCATCTTGGGCGGATCACCGGTCAGACAAAGAATGTTCTTGAGCCCGATCGAAGCCGCTCCCAGCAGATCGCTTTGGATACTCAGCAGATTGCGGTCGCGGCACGTGTAATGCAGCACGGTTTCGACCCCGACCTTGCTCTGAATCTGCACACAAAGGCTCATGGCACTCATCCGTGCACTTGCCCTGGGCGAATCGGGAATATTGATGGCGTCGACCCCGCGCCGGGCCAGCAACTCCGCCCCTGCCAGCTCCTTGGCGCATTGAAAGCCCTTGGGTGGCACGATCTCGACCAGGGTCAGCCACTCTCCGCGCGCGATCTTTCGCCCCACCAGCGAGCGCTCCTCCAGCGGCGGGGGCTCCACCCGGCGGGCATCCTCTTCCTCCCGTGCCGTGGCGGAGACCGTGGTGTGGGAGCGGTCCATGGCATTTTCGCCAACACTCTGCGCCTCCAGAGCGCGCAGCCTTCCACGCATCGCACGGATGTGAGCCGGGGTCGTGCCACAGCAGCCGCCTACCCAGCTCACACCGGCTTTCACAAAGCGCGTGGCAAAACTGCCCATGTACTCGGGCGAGGTGAGATAGATGTGCCGCCCTTCCACGTTGCGGGGCATGCCCGCATTGGGCATCGCGACCAGCGGCAGCTCCGTGGCGGAACGCATCTGCCGGACCGCTGCCAGCACGGCTTCCGGGCCACTGGAACAGTTGCACCCCACGGCACTCGCCCCTGCCTCGGTCAGGCGGCGTGCAAATTCACCAGCCGACGTCCCATCCAGGCACTTGCCCGCCTCATCCACGGTCGCCAGCACCGCAATCTTCAGACCGGGCGCTGCCTCCCGCGCTGCCGCAACTGCCTGCTCCGCCTCTGTCACGGACATCATGGTCTCGGCAATCAGCAGGTCCACTCCACCCTCCGCCAGGGCGGCGATCTGCTCGGCAAAGATGGCCCGGATCTCCTCGGCCCGCAGATCGCTGGCGGGTCCCAGCGAACCGACGGCACCTGCGACAACCGCCTGTGCGCCGCCATGCTTCTCGCGGTGGGCATCCACGCTGCGCCGGGCCAGCGCGGCGCCGGCAAGGTTGAATTCGCGTACGCGGTCGCGCAGCCCGTAGTGTTCAAGGCGCAGGGCATTGGCACCGAAAGTGTTTGTTTCGACCACTTCGGCACCGGCCTGCAGGTATTGCTCGTGCACTGAGCGGACGGTTTCAGGCTGGGTAACGTTCAGCTCGTCATAGCTCTTATTAATAAAAACGCCGCAGCCGTACAGCATCGTGCCCATGGCGCCGTCGCACAGCACGGTCCTGCCGCTGAACAGCTGCTTGAGCAGATCGTCCGTCATGAATCGCTACCGCCTTTCCGTTCTCCCATCCTAACGCGCAGAAAACGCCAGGAAGTACGCTTCGTCCAATGGGTACGGGCGCGGTTCGCCGTTGTCAGACTGGTATACTCCCGGTTGACAGCCGCTACGCCAGAACGCGCCGCTGTTGATGGGAGCCGTTGCCGTTGAATCGTCGAAGTGTGTCCGCCCAGTGTGCTTTGGGCCTGCTCGTGACCCTGCTCACGGTTCTCGGAGTAACAGGCTGCCGAGCCCCGCTTTACTACTACACCCAGAACCAGTTCGCCGGCCGCGCGATCCCACCCTCCGGGCTGCAGCAGCGTGTGCTGGCGGCCTACACCGGAACCGGTACGTCCGGCGGCGGTGCGGAAATCCTTGACGGGCTGCGGGACCTGCGCAGCAACGTCCAGAACACCCACCCCACCTACTTCATCTCGGGCTACTCCGCGGGCTATCCCAGCACGATCATCAACTACCCGGAACAGCAGGCGGGCTACATCCTGGACACCACAACAGGCGCCGTCACTTCGATCAACTATGCTACCGAGCGCGGTGGCACGGCGGTGACGACGCTCGGTGCGACCGCGCCTGCGGCAGCCGTTGCGCCGGATGGCACCCGTGCCGTGGGAGCTACCGCCACCAGCGGCCAGCTCATCATCACCGCATCGGGCTCCCAGGCCGGCACCTACGCCCTGAATCTGCCCAACGTCAATCGTGTCGTCATGAACCCGGGTAATTCGGTCATCCTGGCGATGACGCGCAATTCCAACTCGCTGTATCGGGTCATCCAGCTGCCCCAGACCTCGAATCCCCAGCCGGTTCCCGGCTCGGTAGACTGCGAACCCCTGCTGATCCCTGTCTACTGCGTCGTTCCCGTGAAGGGCACCTACGACCGCCCGACCAATGCCTATTTCTCTCTGGACGGCTCCACGGCCTACGTGTTGAACTGCGGCCCGGAATGCGGCGGAACAGTGGCCAGCGTATCTGTCCTGCAGGTCTCGCAACTGACCTATAACAACTTCCCCACCGTGAACCCGCTCGACCCGAGCGCGCCCTCGCCGCTGGATACCCTGCCCGTCGCCAATCCCATACCGATCCCGGGCGGTGTGACCGTCGCGCTTTCCGACGGAAACAATCTCTATCTGGCCGGACAATCCCTTTTCCGATCCACGGCTTCGGGGGCGCTCACCACGACTCCCGCAGTGGACGGCCTGTTCACCGGCTTCCTGACCGTCCTGCCGTTAGGCAGCTACGTCCCCGGCAACCCGGTGTCGATCTCGGACGGCACGCACACCCGTCTGCTCTTTGCCGATGACAACACGCTCTGGGCCGGGTCCAGCAACTGCGCTGTCGGCGAGCGCGCCCGTACCGCTGCCAACATCAACTGCCTGACGATGATTCAGCTTGGCGGCACCTCGCCCACTGCGATGGTGATCCCCAACGTCACACCGAATGGCGCCACCACCGTCACCTACCCCAACACCAACGGCAACCTCTACTACTACGGCGACCTTACGGGCATTTGCTGGGTGCAGAACTACCACAAGGTGTACACAGCCTACGGCGGCCAGATTCACGCGTTCTACACCGGCGGCGCGATCACCAGCAGCTTCGATCCCGCCAACGGCACCACCCCGGTAGCAGGCACCGAACTCAACAATGTCAACATCACCGTTCAGGGAACCGTCCTCGACGTGGCCTACATGGACGCCTTGACCAACACGGCCAACTGAGCCAGCCGATGATTCCCGTTCCATCTCCGGACGCCGCGGGCGAGATCGATGTGCTCGCCATTGCGGCTCACCGGGACGACGTGGAGCAGACCTGCGGTGGCACCCTGCTTGTCCAACAGGCATTAGGTGCCCGCACAGGCATTCTCGACCTGACCCAGGGCGAGGGCGGCACCCGAGGCTCTGCCGCGGAGCGAGCCGCCGAAGCCGCCGAGGCAGCCCGGATCCTCCAGGTGAGCCACCGCGAAGCGCTGGACCTGCCGGACGCCAACGTCCAGAACACGCTCGAGAACCGTCTCAAAGTCGCCGCCGTTCTCCGTCGTCTCCGCCCGCGGGTCGTCATCCTTCCCTACTGGGCGGGCCGCCACCCCGATCACTACACCTCTGCCACGCTGGGCTATGAGGCGTGCTTCGCTGCCGGCCTTGCGAGCCTCGACCTGCCACCCGTGTACGGCGCGCCACACCGCCCCTTCAAAATTCTCTACGCGTCTCTCTACGCCGATGTCCGCCCAACCTTTGTCGTCGACATCTCGGCGCACATCGAGACGCGGCTGCAGGCTCTGCTCGCCTACCGCTCCCAGTACGGTGCGCAGCCAGCCGGCGCGGGCCTCTTCGTCCCGGAAGACGAGATTCGCGAGCGCATGTTCTCCACGGCCCGCCACTATGGCCTGCTCGCCGGTGTTCGTTATGCGGAGCCTTTTGTCCAGCGCGAGATCGGCCTGGTGCACGACCTCCTCATGCTGCCTGTCCGCAGCCTGTAGAGGTCCCCGCGTCAGGCGACTGCAGGCATCCGCTCGGTCAGTTGCTCCCGTACAAAGTCCACCAATGCCGTTGGACAGTATTCCGGCGCGCGAAACGTGAAGCGCGGCTTCCCTGCCACCAGTTGGGACGACACGCCTGCCCAGCTGCCTTCGCCCGCGACATCAGCGGGCATCACCAGTGCGTCTACACGGTCCAGGTAGCGCAAGGCCGACGGTTTGAAGTCTTCCACGCCGGGGTCCAGCACGCTCAAGGCCAGGTCCGGCCGCAAAAAACGCAGCACACTGTTTGACTCGATGATCGTCATGGCCGAGTCCGCCACGATGCGCCGCACCTTCGGCATGGCCTCATGCAGCTCGCCCTGCTGCGTTCGCACCCAGAACGACCGCAGCGCGCCCGCCGCCAGATATCGCGATGAATCTGTCCCGCTCGTCCGGTTGCGCTCCTCACTGACGGCAATGGTGTGATCGGCGGTCGCACAATCACAGGCTTCCCCGTTCGCGGAGCAGATCCCGTGGCCGTACTGCGTAATCTTCACCGCCGTCCAGGCGTACTCCGGCAGCGCGGCAATCAGCCCCGCGACGACGCTGGTCTTGCCGATATTGCGCGAGTGCCCACCAATCACGACGACCGCCATAAGCCTCTACCTCAATCGCCGCAGCCTTGCCAGCGCCCTCATCTGTTCCCGCAACGGCTCCGCGGGTGTCCCCGCAAAGATCTCGCCCGGCCCTTGGACCGACTTGCCCCGGTATACGCCCGCCTGTCCGCCCAGAATGACACCCGGGCCGATATGACAGTGATCCGAAATCCCGACCTGACCCGCCAGCACCGCCCCGTCCTCCACCACGCACGAGCCCGAGATACCCACCTGCGCCGCGATCACGACATTCTTTCCGATGCGGCAGTTGTGTCCAATGTGCACCAGGTTGTCGATCTTTGTCCCGGCGCCGATCCGCGTCTCCTCGAGCGCTCCGCGATCGATCGTCGTATTGGCGCCGATCTCGACGTCATCCTCGATGACCAGGGCTCCCTGCTGCGGAAAGAGCAGGTATTCCCCCGTCTCGGCATGCCGCACGTACCCGAAGCCCCTGGATCCCAGCACGGCACCAGCCTGCACCACCACACGATCGCCCAGCACTACCCCCTCGGCGATCACGGCGTTGTTGCCCACCACCACGTCATCGCCCAGCACGGCCCCGGCGCACACTACCGCGCCCGCTGCCACCTGCACACGCTTCCCCAGCCTGGCGCTTGCATCCACGCAAGCCGCCAGGTGAATCCAGGGCTCGTCCGTTTCTTCCTCGCCGCGCGCCAGCTCGCGCGCACAGAGCGCAAAGGCATACCGCGCGTCCTTTGCTCGAAACACTCTGGCGTCTTCCGTCCGCGACAGCTTCATGGAGGCTAGGATGGCCCCTGCCGGCGATGCCATGGCCGCCTGCAGACTCTGCTCGTCCTCGGCAAAGACGACCGACTCCCCGTCGGCTGCAGCGATCGAGCTCACCCTGCGAAGACATGGGCTTCCATCAGGAATGCCCTCCCGTAGGGCTCCAGTCAGATCCGCCAGACTTCCCAGAGTCAAAAGGCGTTCGCTCATGCGTACAGGCTCCCCTCACCCGCCGGCCTGGTCTTCCATCGCCGGTGCACCCACAACCACTGCTCCGGGTACCTTCGAATCCAGGCCTCCAGCGTGGCGGTGAACAGCGCCGTGTTCGCCCAGGCGTCGGCCTCGGCGTCCCCGGTGTGCACCAGCTCCAGGGGAGATCCGAAGTGCAGCAGATACTTGCGTTCAGCCGGCTCCCAAAGCAGAAACCCAGGCAAAACCGTAGCTCCCGCATGGGCCGCCACGCGCGCCAGCCCCGAGGCCGTGCACGCGTCCTTGCCAAAGAACGGGACAAACACGCCCTGTGGCGGCGTCATGTTGGTGTCCATCAAAATGCCCACCGTTTCGCCGCGATGCATGGACTTCAGAATGCCGCGCGCGAAGTCATCCTTAGGCAAGACGCGGTTGCCGTGCAGCGTACGAATCCCGTTCACCCAGCCGTCGACGCGGGGGTTATCCAGCCGGCGAATCACCATGCCCATGGCATAGCCCATCAGCGAGTGATAAAAGCTCGAGAGCTCCCAGGCGCCAAGGTGGCCCGTCAGCACCAGGACGCCCTTTCCGCGCGCCCTCGCCTCGAGGTAGTTTGCAAGCCCCTCATACCGGATAAGCTTCTCGGTGCGAGCGGCTGTGTACCGCCGCATCTGGGCGAACTCGGCCAGCTGCCACCCGAGATTTCGAAAGCTGGACAGCAGCACACGGCGACGCTGCTGGAGGCTCATCTGCGGAAAGGCCAGTCGCAGATTGCTGTGACCTACCTTGCGTAGACGACCTGCCAGAAGGTAGGCCGCAATGCCGACGCCCGCGCCTATCCCCCTGGCCAGCGATCGGGGTACCGCACCCAACAATCCGGTCAGGCCGCGCAGGGTCCAGTACTCAAGCCGCTGGCGAAGCGACAGCGTGCTCTTCCGCGATCGTGCAAGTTCGTTCAACAACTCTCAGTCTAGCGGCAAGCACACGAAAAGAGGGACGGCAGACGCCGCCCCTCCAGGCGTGCAACCAACGTTTAGTGCTTGGAGGCTACGAAATAACGCGCAATGGTTCCAACGAACTTCTGCGCCTCCGGCGGAGTCGCGACATCGCCGCGCAGCACGGAGTCATACGAAACGCCCGCGCCGTAAAAGGCCTTCATGTCGTCATCGTTCGCGTCCAGCACATCGCCGCTCAGATCCAGCCCGGCGAAAAGACCCTTGCTGCGCGAGTAGGTCAGAAACTCTGCATTCAGCTTCCAGTCCGTGCCTGCCTGTGCGTTGCGGCCAACCGGACCCGCCGAAGCGGCTGCGTCTGCGCCCAGCTTGAACTTGTTGTGCAGCATGTGCTGCATGCCATTCTGGTTCATCGCCACCAGCACCAGATCCGTCGCCTGTCCGCCGGCCTGGAAACCAAAGCTTCCACCGGACAGCTTCACAAAGGTGGGTGCACTCCAACCGTGCCCGGTGCGGCACGTCGCTACGCCCTGGCCATACTGCCCGCCAACCACGAACGCGGCTTTCTTGTAGGAAGGAATCACTGCAACGCAGGTAGCGCCTGAAAGGATGGAGCTGGGGACTGCCCGATCAGGGGTCGCCATGACCTCTTGAATCACTTCTGTTGCACTCTGCAGACGCTCCTGCATCTTGGCGTGATCCGCAGCCAATGCCGGGAGGCTACCTGCAGAAATCAAACAAGCGCACATCGCTCCAGTAAACTTCTTCATACTTCACCTTACCTTTCCATCCCAAAAGCCTGCGCTTGATGGATCGCAGTGCCAAAGCAATAGATGGAGAGGGGTGCACGCGGGTTGCCACCGAAACCTGCGCGGCGAAACCAGGAAGTACACACAATTCGCTACGCCTGTTCAGCCAGGACACGCAGGGTCAACTCCACCCGGTTCGTCGCTTTGGCCTTACGGAGCATGCGGCCCAGGTGGGCCTTCACCGTCGCCTCGTCAATGCGCATCGTTGACGCAATCTCCCGGTTCGACCGGCCCTGCGTCAGCCACGTCAGGACCTCGCGCTCCTTGGGCGTGAAGCGGCTGGAAAGATTGGTGCCGGGCGTCGCCATCACCTTGCTCAACAGCGCCACCTGCTCAGGCTCTGCGGGGAGCCAGGGAATCCCCTCCAGCACGCTTTCAATGCACGAGCGGATCTCGTCCACACCCGCCGTCTCCGGCAGAAAGCCCAGGGCCCCCGCGGCGATCGCTTTCTCCAGGACCTCCGGCGTGCCTGTGCGCGCCAGCACGATCACCGGAGCCAGGGGCAGCAACCGTCGGACATGCCCTACGGATTCCCCCAGCGTGTAGTTGCTGTGCAGCCCCGCATCGACAACCACAACATCGGGTCGACAACTCCTGACAAGGTGGCCTTCCGCCATCACGGCGGTCTGCAGATTCAGGTTCTCCTGAAGAATGGCTTGCAGCCCAATCAGGCGCAATGGATCCGACGCAAGAACCCCCACGCAGATGGGGTCCTGCAATTGTGCTTCGCTTCTGAGCGCGGCTGTCACGGGCTGCTTACCTCACATAAAGATCGGCCCGTCCCCTCGGGGATGTCCCCGGTGCAGCTCTAGAGTTTGGGAAGAACGATGCCCTGCTGTTTCTGATACTTACCCTTACGGTCGCCGTAGCTTACTTCACAAGGCTCATCGCTCTGGAAGAAAAGAATCTGACACAAGCCCTCATTGGCATAAACTCGCGCCGGTAAAGGTGTTGTGTTGGAGATCTCCAGTGTGACAAACCCTTCCCACTCCGGTTCAAAGGGTGTGACATTTACGATAATCCCACAACGGGCATATGTGCTCTTGCCAACACAAATCGTTAGTACATCGCGAGGGATACGAAAGTACTCAATCGACTTAGCCAACGCGAAGGAGTTAGGTGGAATGATTACTGATTCTGCAACGACGGTTACGAAAGACCTCTCATCGAAGTTCTTTGGGTCGATGATCGCGCTGTTCACATTCGTGAAGATCTTGAACTCGTCCGACACGCGCAGGTCATACCCGTAGGACGACAGCCCATAGGAAACGACGCCTTCGCGGACCTGCTTCTCACTGAAGGGCTCAATCATGCCCCGTTCCTGGGCCTGGGTACGGATCCATCTATCGCTCTTAATCGCCATTCTTTGCGCACAAACCCGGACGCTTTTGCACCGGACTTCCTTTCATCCCGCAGACGTTGTCTTGAGCCTACAGCAACAGCCATTCACGTTGACATTCGGCTAGCCCCTACCTACCATCGGGGAGTTGGCGACAGGCACGATCGGCCTTAACTGTCTGAACCGAAAGGTGTGCCGGTGATTAAGCAGGATCTCATTCAGCGCATCGTGGAACGTACGGGGCTGCCGCGCAACAAGGCGGAGGCGGCCGTCGATGCCATTCTGGGTGCCATGAAGCGCGCCCTCGCCGGGGGTGACCGCATCGAACTCCGCGGCTTCGGTGTCTTCACGGTAAAGCCGCGCAAAACAGGCGTCGGTCGCAACCCCCGCACAGGCAAAAAGGTCGACATCGTCCCAGGACGCGCCGTGCGCTTCAAACCCGGCAAGGAACTCCAGGCGCTCGACTAGCCGCCGGATCCTCTCTGCTGGGGCATCGCGAGCCACACAGCCTCTTCGAACAGCCTCCCCTCACATCAGGTGCAGCGCGTCCACGTCAATCACCAGGTTGCGCCGTGGGATGCCGTCTTCCTCGGCGCGGGCAAGCAGCAGGCGCAGGCAGGCACGCAGCCCGTCGCGGCGCTCCGCCCGCAGCACAAAGTGATAACGAAAGATCCGTTTCAGCCGCGACAGGGGAGCCGCCGCCGGCCCCGCTACCCGCACACCCTGTGGCTTCGAGCCAGCCAGCCACCGGCCCAGCCTGCCTGACCAGTCCAACGCCTCTGTAAGCGACTCGCTTTGGACAATGACGTTCGCCAGGGCTGTAAAGGGCGGATACCGCGCCCCTCGCCGGAAGTACATCTCCCGCGCCGCAAAGCCGGTGAAGTCATGCGTTCGGGCATATTGGTGGACGTAGTGTTCGGGCTGGTAGGTCTGCACCAGGACGCGCCCGGGCAGTTCGCCGCGACCCGCCCGTCCACTCACCTGCGTAAGCAGTTGAAAGACCCGCTCGGCCGCTCGAAAGTCCGGCAGACCCAACGCAAAGTCAGCCCCCACCACGCCCACCAGCGTGACGCCATGGATGTCATGACCTTTGGCAATCATCTGCGTACCCACCAGCAGGTTGATCTCTCCGGAGTGCAGTCGCTCCAGCAGCCGTTCCATATCGCCGCGCGTCCGCACCGTGTCCCTGTCCATGCGGCCGATCCGGGCGCCCGGAAAGAGCTCAGCAAGCCGCTCTTCGCCCTGCTGTGAACCTGCTCCCAGGTAGAACAGGTGCTCGCTCCCGCATTTTGGACAGTTCTCCGGCACACCCCGCCGGTACCCGCAGTAGTGGCACTCCAGCCGGGCCCCCACACGGGCCGGGCCGGCGAGCTCCCGCTCGTCACCCGATTTGTGGAACGTCAGTGAGATCGCACAGTTCTCGCACTCCATCTTCTCGCCGCAGCTCCGGCACATCACCACAAAGCTGTAGCCGCGCCGGTTCAACAGGATGATGGCCTGCTCACCCCGGTCCAGGGTCGCGCGCGTCTCGTCCAGCAGCTGTCGTGAGAAGAGTTGTTCCTGGCCGCTTACCCGAAACTCCTCCCGCATGTCGATGGTCTCCACCACCGGCAGCGGCCGGTCTGCCACGCGTGCCAGCATCTCCAGGCGCCCATATCGCCCCACCTCGGCGTTCTGCCAGCTCTCGAGCGAAGGCGTCGCCGACCCCAGCACCACCGTGCAGCCCAGCAGCTTGGCCCGCATCACCGCCACATCCCGCCCATGGTACCGGGGCGTTTCCTCCTGCTTGTAGCTGCCGTCATGCTCCTCATCCACCAGAATCAACCCCAGATCCTGCAGTGGGGCAAAGACGGCCGATCGCGTGCCGATCACCACCCGCGCATCTCCCCGCCGAATCCGGTGCCACTGCTCGGCGCGTTCATCCGGGGTGAGCTGTGAGTGCAGCAGCGCCACCTCGCTCCCGAACGCGGCGACCATCTGCGCGGCGGTCGCCGGCGTCAGCCCGATCTCGGGCACCAGCAGCAGCGCGCTTTTGCCGGCAGCCAGCGTCCGCTGCATGGCCGCGACATACACCGCCGTCTTGCCCGATCCTGTGACGCCATACAGCAGCTGCGGCTGAAAGCCTCCCTTGCCCAGGGCCGAGGCGATCCCGGCAAGTGCCTCCGTCTGCGCCTCATTCAGGCTGTGTTCGTGCGCAAAGCGCTTTCCACTGGCCTGGCTCAGGCCGGTCACGTGGAAGGCTTGTGGTGCCTCTTCCAGTCGCACCAGCCCGCGCCGTACCAGTGTGCCCAGCGTCGTCTCCGGCAAACCCGACCGCGCAAGCCGCGCCTGCAGCTCCCGCACCCGAACAGAACCGCCAGCCCCTGCCAGCTCCGCCATGACGCTCAGCTGGTTCTCGTTCAGCTTGGGCAGCCGGCGTCCACCGCCCGGGTCCCCGGCACTTTCCACGGAAGCGGCGCTCGTTTCCACCAGGATCGCGATCTGCTCCACGCGTCGCGCGTCCCTGGCCTCCGCGACCGCCTCGCGGACCAGCCATCGCTTTTTCGCCATGGCATCCAGCAGGGCCTTGTTGGCCCCCGTCGCGCTCCGCAAGGCGGAGATCTTGGACGCCTCCCCGGATTCCAGGTAGTTCA
>CAZZXY010000087.1:0-19326 GCA_964658105.1 Verrucomicrobia bacterium Tous-C9LFEB
CCCCTGAACGTTCGCATCCCTCCCGCGGCATCCAGTTCATCGCGTCCAGAATGGCAGGATGCTATGTTGTGCAGTTTCCTGTCGCGCAAGACCACCGCGGTCATTTTGTGAAGAGCATTCAGCGTTCCGTGTTCGAGGCGCGGGGGCTGGAGGCGGACTTCTGCGAGTGCTTTTTCACCACGTCCTACAACAACGTGCTGCGCGGTATGCACTTCCAATTGCCACCGAGCGACCATGCCAAGCTGGTCTACTGCACGGCGGGCGCAATTTACGATGTAGCCCTTGATCTGCGGGTGGGCTCACCAACTTACGGCATGTTCGAGGTCTACGAATTGTCCTATCTTGCCAGCAATGCGGTGTACCTTCCACGCGGCATCGCGCACGGCTTCTATGTGCGGCAAGGCCCGGCCACCATGGTTTACCACGTCACGCGCGAGTACGACTCGCAGCATGATGCAGGGATTCATTGGAGCTCTTTTAACGCCCCCTGGCCGGCAGAAAATCCAATCATCTCGCAACGCGATGCGGGTTTCGTCCCGATGAGCGAGTTTGTCAGCCCCTTTCGCTTCGAGAGGGATTGAGGGCGCGAACGTTTGCCCATTCTCCAGATTTCGGAGACGTGTCTCTGGCCGGAGTTAGTCGCCCTTGCTTTCGAGCCAGCGGTGCAGGGCGCTGATGTGCAGGTTCAGGGCGACTGAGGTGGTGCTGAGCATCTCGTGCAGCATGCGCTGGGCGCGGTCGAGATCGTCGATGTGGCCGAGGGGCGCGCGGGGCGAGGTGTAGACCGTCAGGTCCGCTCGGCGGCACAGCAGGCCGATGCGGAAGAGGTGGGTGCCGTCCGAGACCACGTCCATGGAGCGTAGGTGGTGCTCCACTGCAAGCACGGAGAGATCGTCCACCTGCTGTTCGGTGTCGACCGAGGTGGTTTCGGCGAGGATGTGGTCGCCGGGAACGCCGTTGGCGAGCAGGTAGTCGCGGCCGGCGGCGCCTTCGGTGTTGCCGGAGTCTCTTGAGCTGCCCCCACCCAGCGTGATGATGAGCGGCGCGAGGCCTCGCTGGTAGAGCGCGAGGGCTTTATCGAGCCGCGCGTGGAAGACCGGTGAGGGGTGGCCGCTGTACTCGGCCGCGCCGAAGACGGCGATGGCGTCGGCGGTCCGGGCGTTGTCGATCGCGGCCGTGAAGGTGATCTGGCGGTACAGCCAGGCAAACCAGCACACCGCAAAGACGACGAACAGCACAAGCAGCCGCAGCCACAGGCGCACGAACCAGCGGCTGAGGAAGGGAACGACCTGGTCTCTGGAGAAAGCCCGGCGCATCAGGTAGATACAGTATGCCGCGAGTGGGACGGAGGTGAAGTGGGTGGGTGCCCACGCTGGTGAACGGGTCCCTAGCGCTGCAGGGCGAGGGCGATCTCGTGTGTGGGGATGGCCCCTTCGCGCAGGATCATCCAGGAGTTTTCGCCGCCGGACAGGTCGACGATGGTGGTGGCTACGGCACGGGCTGTCGGTCCGCCGTCGACGATGAGCGGGATCTTGTCGCCGAGCTGCTCGCGGACGCAGCCGGCCCAGCTGCACTCCGGCATACCGCGGAGATTGGCGCTGGTGGCCGTGATCGGCAGGCCCAGTTTTTCCACCACAGCGCGGCAGATGGGGGCTTCGGGCACGCGCAGGGCGACGTTGCCGGTGCTGGCTGTGACGCGCAGGGGCAGCTTGGTGCCGGCGCGGACGATGATGGTCAGCGGACCGGGCCAGAAGCGCTCGGCCAGTTTGTCGAAGCCGGCGTCGATGCCGCGGGCGAGTTCATAGGCCTGCGAGACGTCGGCAATCAGCAGGGAAAGCGGTTTGTGGCGCGCGCGGTTCTTGATGTCGTAGATCCGGTCGACGGCGCGGAGATTTACGGGATCGACGGCGAGACCGTAGAAGGTGTCGGTAGGAAGGGCGACGACGTTGCCCTCGTCGAGCGCCTGGGCGACCCGGGCGATATGTTCCGGTTCCGGCTCGTCCGGATGTATGCGAAGAAACTCTGCGTCCAACGTGTCCTTGCGCTCCTGTTGCAAGAAGGGTATCGCATGCAGGGAAGTGGGGCGAGTGGCCCCGGGTAGACTGGGGCGTATGCGCCTGCCGCCGCCGATTACGAGCCGAACGAATGCGCGGGTGAAGGCCTTGCGGGCGGCGTTTGGTGGGAGGGCATCCCGGCCAGGGGAGATGACGGCACTGGAAGGCGAGCACCTGTTGAGCGAGGCTGCCAACGCAGGGCTTCCCGTGAATACGCTGTTCGTGCGTGAGGGCGAAGAAGGTCTGCTGGAGGCGCCATGGGCGCGTGGGCTCGAAGCCGAAGCGGTGCTTCTCAGTCGCGAGGTGTTTGACTCGGTAGCGGATACGGCGACGCCGCAGGGGATTGCGGGGATGCTGCCGATTCCGGTGGTGAAACGGCCAGCGCCCAGGAACGCGGGAGCTGTGCTGGTGCTGGAAAACGTGCAGGACCCGGGCAACGTGGGAACGCTGATTCGCTCGGCGGCGGCGTTTGGGGCGTTGGAGGTTCTGCTGGTAGGCGAGTGTGCGAATCCATGGTCGCCCAAGGTGTTGCGTTCTTCCGCAGGTGCTGTGTTTCAAATGCCGGTCCAGAAGCTGGAGCTCCGCGAAGCCCTGGCAACGGTGCGGGGGGAGCGGCGTGTCTTTGCCGCCGTGGTGAGTGGTGAGGGAGCGGTTTCTTCCACCGAGGCAAAGCTGGAACGGCCCGTGCTGATGATCGGCAGTGAAGGGCGTGGCTTGTCGCCGGAGGCTCTGGCGCTAGCGGATCAACGTGTGATTATCCCGTGCGGGATCGAGTCGCTGAACGCGGCTGTCGCTGGATCGATCCTGCTGTACGAGTGCTACCGGCAGGCGCAGGCGGGCACGGCATGAGTCTCTTTGACACATCGCCGATGCACGATGCGCCGCAGGGCCTGCCGCGCATCGTGCCACTGGCGGAACGGATGCGACCGCGGTCATTGGAAGAGTTCTATGGGCAGGAACATCTGCTTGGACCGGGCAAGCCGTTGCAGTTGCAGATTGAGCGGGATGATTCGGCGTCGTTGATCTTCTGGGGACCGCCGGGCGTGGGCAAGACAACGCTCGCGAAGATTATCGCGCGTTCGACACAGGCGAGCTTTATTGAGTTTTCGGCGGTGCTGAGCGGGATCAAAGAGATCAAGCAGGTGATGGTGGATGCCGAGAAGGCGGCGAGCTTCGGGTCGCGTACGGTGTTGTTTGTGGATGAGATCCACCGGTTCAACAAGGCACAGCAGGATGCGTTTCTGCCGTACGTGGAGCGTGGCTCGATTCGACTGATCGGCGCGACGACGGAGAACCCGAGCTTCGAAATCAACGCGGCGCTGCTGAGCCGATGCCGTGTGTACACGCTGCGTGGGCTGGAGGCGAGTGACCTCCTGGCTCTGCTGGAACGTGCGCTGGGCGACGCGGAGCGCGGCCTGGGCAAGCTGCAGCTGGATGCCGATCCGGAGGCGTTGGAGGCCATCGCGAGCTATGCCTCCGGCGATGCGCGTTCGTCGTTGAATGCATTGGAAGTCGCCGCACAGCTGGCCGCCGGGCGCAGCGAGACCACGATCACCCGGGAGCTCGCGGCTGAGGCATTGCAGCAACGCGTGCTGCTGTATGACAAGAAGGGCGAGCAGCACTACGACCTGATCTCGGCACTGCACAAGAGCGTGCGGAACTCGGATGCGGATGCGGCGCTGTACTGGCTGGGGCGCATGCTGAAGGCCGGTGAGGACGCGATGTATGTGGCGCGGCGCGTGGTGCGGATGGCGGTCGAGGATATCGGGTTGGCGGCACCGGAGGCGTTGAACCTGTGCCTGAGCGCGCGGGATGCGATGCACTTTCTGGGCTCGCCCGAGGGTGACCTGGCGCTGGCGCAGGCGGTGGTGTACCTGGCGCTCGCGCCGAAGTCGAATGCGGTGTACACGGCCTACGCCGAGGTGTTGGCGGATATCGAGGCCAAGCCTGCCGAGCCGGTGCCACTGCACCTGCGCAACGCACCGACGAGGCTGATGAAGGAGCTGGACTACGGCAAGGGGTATCAGTATGCCCATGACGTGGAGGGCAAGGTCGCGGCGATGGATTGCCTGCCTGCGTCGCTCGAGGGTCGTCGTTACTACCAGCCGACAGGCGAAGGACGCGAGCGGCTGCTGGCGCAGCGCATGGAAGAGATCGCGGCACTGAAACGTGGGCGGGCCTGAACGGTATTCCTGCGGTCGTCGTCCAAGAGCGACATAGAACACTTGACACGGGTCGTGGCCAGGCAGAGCCTTGGCGTCAGGCGTACCTCGGTCCCGTGCGTGTTGTGGCAGTCAGGCCCTGTTTCCCATCCTTAGGTCCCGCCGCAAAGGAAGTCCGCCATGCCCGAACTGCAAGCTCCTGCATTGGATCCTGACAAGCTGAATGCGTTCCTTGGCCGCTTTGTAGGCGATCTCGGGGCGGCGGTGCACGCCGGCATGGTGGTCATCGGGGACAAGCTCGGCTTGTACAAGCAACTGGCGACAGCTCCGATGTCTCCGGGGGAGTTGGCGAAGGCCACGTCCACCGATGAGCGCTACGTGCGCGAGTGGCTTTCGTCTCAGGCCGCAGGCGGCTATGTTCTGTATGACGAACTCAGCCAGAAGTTCTACCTGTCTCCCGAGCAGGCGTTTACGCTGGCGGATGAGGACAGCCCTGCTTACCTTCCCGGAGGCTTCCAGATCGCCCTGGGTGCGCTGGCGGCAGTGCCGCGCATCACAGAGTGCTTCCGCAGCGGCGCCGGCCTGGGCTGGAATGAGCAGAACGAGGATGTCTTTCACGGCTGCGAACGGTTCTTTCGCCCCGGCTATGCGGCCAATTTGCTGAGCTCCTGGATTCCTGCGCTGGAGGGCGTCGAGGACAAACTGAAACGCGGTGGGACGGTGGCAGATGTCGGTTGCGGTCGCGGGGCATCGACGCTGCTGATGGCAAAGGCCTTCCCGAACGCGCGCTTCTTTGGCTTTGATTACCACGGTGGATCGATCGAAGGCGCAAGCGAGAGCGCCGCGCGGCAGGGTCTGGGAGATCGTGCGTCGTTCCAGGTGATCAAGGCCAAGGAGTTTCCGGGGGGAGACTACGATCTGGTGACGCTGTTTGATTGCCTGCACGACATGGGGGATCCCGTGGGAGCGGCGACGCACATCCGCAAAAGCCTGGCCAAGGATGGCACCTGGATGATTGTGGAGCCCTACGCGCACGACGATCTGAAGGACAACCTGAACCCGGTAGGCCGTGTGTATTACAGCTTTTCCACGCTGCTGTGTACGCCATGCTCGCGGTCGCAGGAGGTGGCGTTATGCCTGGGGGCGCAGGCGGGAGAGGCACGCGTGCGCGGCGTGGTCGAGAGTGCCGGCTTCCGCCAGTTCCGGCGGGTGGCGGAGACGCCGTTCAACATCGTCTATGAGGCGCGGGCGTAAGGTCCTGCAGCATGAGCTTGCAAGCCGGTGCTTTGCAACAGAACAGGGATCGCCTTGGTAGAGACGACCGCCTGATTCGAACAGCCCTAGGTGTTCATACGCCCTAGCGCTTGCCCTGAGCCGTGCCGAGCAGAAGATTCTTGTCGATTGCCTTGGACACGATGTCCTTGGTCAACAACTCAGGCAGCACGTCCGCGTTGGAGTCCTTGCCAGCCGGAAAGATGACGTAGGTAGGCACACCGCTGCGGTTAACGCTGGCGAGCTCGGCGGTGATCTTGGGGTCGTACTGGGTCCAGTCGGCCTTGAGCAGTTTGAAGTGTCCCTTGGCGAGCTTGCCCTCGATGTCGGCGGAGCGCAGCACGGCGGCCTCGTTGACCTTGCAGCTGAGGCACCAGGCGGCGGTGAAGTCGATGAAGATAGGGTCGCCGGAGCCGCGCGCGGTGGCAAAGGTTTCAGGGGACCATGGCTGCCAGGCCTGGGCCTCCACCTGCTTGGGACGCAGGGGAATTGCCAGGGCAATGACGATGAGGATCACAGCGGCAATCGAGGAAGACCAACGGGCTGGCCACTTCCCGAGCGCCCACCCTGCGATTGCCAGCACCAGAAAACAGAAGAGCAGCAATGCGATGTGGTCGACGCCATTTGTGGGAAAGAGCTGGCCGTAGACCCAGGCGAGCCACACGGCCGTGGCGAAGAGCGGGACAGCGGTGAGCTGTTTCAGGGTCTCCATCCAGGCACCGGGCTTGGGGAGGATGCTCGTCCATTGCGGCTGGAAGGTGAGCACCAGGTAGGGCAGGGCCAGCCCCAGCGCGAGCATGGTGAAGACAAGGAAGGTGAGAGCGACGGGCTGCGAGAGCGCAAAGCCGACGGCTGCTCCGAGCAGCGGGCCCATGCACGGAGTGGCGACGACGGTGGCCAGGACGCCGGTAAAGAAGCTGCCGGCAAAGCCCTGCTTCTGGGCGAGTCCGCCACCGGCACTTGTAAGGGAGAGGCCAACTTCAAACTGGCCGGCAAGGGAGAGACCGAGGAAGAAGACCAGCGACGCGAGCACGGCGACAAAGCCGGGCGACTGCATCTGGAAACCCCAGCCGACCTGGCGTCCGCCGGCGCGGAGCAGCAGGAGTACGGCGACGACGGCCCAGAATGAGACCAGAATGCCAAGCGTATAGACGAGTCCGTGGAGGCGCTGACGGCGCTTCTCCTCGGTGGAGGAGTGCACCAGGCCAAGGCCCTTCAGAAAGAGCACCGGGAAGACGCATGGCATGAGGTTCAGCACGAGGCCGCCGAGGAAAGCCAGGCCGAGTTCCCCGAGAAGAGTGATCTCCGTGGGCGCGGGGGCGGGTGCTCCAGGCTTGCCATGCACCGCTGCCGCAGCTACGACGCCAGGTTTCACGGGCACGGTCAGGTCGTAGCTCTCATTGGTGCTGAACTTAAGCAGGCCATGCAGGGTCGGCGGCAAGGCCTGTGCGTCGGAAGCGCGTTTCAGCACAACGCGGACGCCGTCCGGCAGTGGCTCCACCTGTTGCTCCGCGGCATTTTCAATCTGCTCGGGGTCATAGGGGTAGAACTCGGCAGTTTCCTGCCGGTTTCCCGTGTGGAGGGTGATGCCGATCGATTTTGTGTCGCCCACCGCGGTGGCGTTCATCCCCGCGGGCAGAGGCGTGGGCAGCTGTTTGATGGCCTGACCGAGGGTGCCCACCAGGGGCGGGTTGGCCAGCGACGCTGCCTGGGCCGCTGGCACAATGTTCAGATCGATACCCAGGTGGGCTTTGCCGGGGAAACACTGGGCCGCGCACACCAGCCAGGTCACATGGGCATCGAGATGCGTCTTGCCAGGCTTTGCCGAGGCGCTTGCCGACAGCTGGAAGGGGTAGGCGACCTCTTCCTCGTAGCCGTAGTCCATCAACGGGCCGAGGGGCAGACGGGTGGGCACGGGGAACTGCAGTGCACCGGCGGTGATGTCCTGAGGCAGGGTCCACTTGATGGCTGGCGGCTCACCCGAATCGCCGGCGTTGACCCAGTAAACATGCCAGCCTTCTTCCAGAGTGAGGATCAGCCCGGCCTGCAGCGTGCTGCCGGCTGCAATCTGTGGACGCAGCATCGTGAGTTCCGCGGTGAGGTGCTGGGCCTTGACCGGCCCGGGGCCGCCGTCCCCTACTTCGACCAGCTGCGCCCCCGCAGCGGACACTCCCAGGAGGGTCACGAGCAAGGCGAGGAAAAACACCCTCAAGGCTGATCGATACACGGAGTTCGCACGGGAAGCAGTCACCTTCTGATTGTAGAACTCGCTGCGGAATGGCCAGTGTTTTGTCATGTGGAACCGGTTCAGCGCCCGAACAAGCGGCTGTGTTCGATCAGGATGCAGCGATCCATGACCACACGTATCCCGGCCTGCTCGGCGGCTTGGGCGGCTGCGGGATGGAGGATACCCAGCTGCACCCAGAGGTCCCGCATGCCCAGCTCGATCATCTCGTCGACGATGGCGGGGATGTAGCGGGGCAGCCGGAACACGTTGACCACATCGGGTCTGATGGGCAGGTCGCGCAGTGACGGATAGCTGCGTTCCCCGAGGGCCTCCGCGATGCCGGGATTGACCGGCAGGATGCGGTAGCCGGCGCGCTGCATGTAGGCAGAGACGGAGTAACTGGGCTTGCGGGGATCGTCGGAGAGGCCGACGACAGCGAGGGTGCGGGGTGCGCGTTGCGGTCCGCCCAGCATTTCGGCGATGACATCCGGCTCGTTCATGCGTCCTTTCAGATGCCGCGCACGGCGTCCCGGACGCGGTTCAATCAGCCCTTCAAGGTACAATTGGGCGAAACACGGGCCGTTCGGCCCATGTACGCAGGAGCAGGTTTGCCTCACCGTTGGATGCACCGGAAAGCTGAAGTTTGGGGACCGCGAGCGTTGCTCGTGGGATGTGTGACGGGCGCGGCACTGACCCTGGGCGGATGCGCAACGCAGTACCGGCCGGTGGTCGCGGCGATTAACCCGGTGGGGCCGGCCGCACAGCCGACCAAATACGCCTTTGCGGTCTCGGACCCGAATGAGCTGAATGCCGCAGGAACGCTGAATGGGCTGCTCACGCTGGTGGACGTCTCCGGCGACACGACGCTGGCCACGCCGTCCATCATTCCGAAGCCGACCTACTTCGCGTACTCCGCTTCAAATGCTATCGGCTTCGTCATCAACGCCCAGAACTCCTTGAATTCGGTCTATCTTGGGTCTCCACAATCCTTGATTACCAGTCAGGTTGTCACGACGACGCTGCCTACGGGCGCCAACGCGCCAAGCCTGAGCGGTTTCGCCTTCGGCAGCGCCGGGCGCATCCTGGTGCCGGAGATCGGCACGTCAGCGGTATCCATCTTCTCGGCGACAAGCCCGGCATTGCAGCAGCAGATCAGCGTGACGCAGAACCCGGTGTATGTGGTCGGCTCAGACGGCACCCCGCGGGCGTACGTCATCAGCCAGGGGGCGGCACCTGGCACGAGCACGGGTCAGGTTGCAGCGATTGAGGCAAGCAGTCTTTCTGTCTCGGCCACCATTCCCGTCGGCCTCAACCCGGTGTACGGCGTGGAGACTACGGACAACCGTCGCGCCTTCATCCTGAACAGCGGCTCCGGCACGGTCTCCGTGATCAATGTGACAAACAATGCCACGGACAGCGCCCATCCGACGATCTCACTCGATCCGGGCGGCAAGCTCGGCTTGCAACCGGTGTGGGCCGACATCGCAACCAGCACCAATCAACTGGTCGTTGTCAGCCGCCGGGCAAATGATGCGAATGGGTACCTCAGCATCATCAACATCCCGCTCTGCAACGCGCTGGCCCAGCCGACGAATTCCACGTGCGACCCGACCAACCCGAACGATGCAGCTAATTTCGGCCAGGTGCTGGCGACGGTGCCCGTCGGCATCAATCCGACGCAGGTCTCGGCTCTGAGTGACGGCAGCCAGGCGTATGTCTCGAATGAGGGAGACCGCAGTCCGGCAAGCGGTCCGCAAATCGAAGGATCTGTGAGCGCGGTCAATCTGGTAAGCGGCCAGGTGCAGGCGACGATCACCGCTGTGACGGCGTTTACGGCAGCCGGCGTCACCGACCCGATCAACCCGCCTACCTGCGGTGTGATCGCTACGGCCACAGCGGCGAGCCAGGCCTGCGTGTACGGTCACCCGACGACCATCGCCTCCACCACCGGGACGCCGACCGGCAAGGTCTACGTGACGTCGCCGGACAACAACTACATGACCGTGATCGAAACGGACACTGACACGGTGGTGACCCACATCAATCTGCAGGGAACCGGTGTACGCGTCCAGGTAAGCACACGATAGACGAGTGAATCTGACTCAAGTAGAAGCGCCGCCTCAAAGGCGGCGCTTTGTGCGTTCTGACGCTTTCAGAGAAGGACCTGCTCAGTACTTCCCGGACGCGACTGCTAGGTTCCCAGGAGCACGATGGGCAGTGTCGGCGCCTTGGATCCCCCGTCGGGCTCGACGGTCACACCGAAACCCTTGGCCGCCACGTGCTTGGGGATGTCCGGCAGCACGAGCGAGGCATTTCCGTTCGCATCCGGCTTGAAGAGCCCGGCAGAGACAGGAGTCTCTCCGCTGGCCGGCAGTACCCAGAGCTGATACGTCTTGTCCGGCTGTATGGACTGGAGATGGGTGGCGACGAAGACCAGTTCACCGCGGTTGGCGTTGTAGGAGGCATGCGCCTCAGGCTTGGGCGGCGCTGTACCCGTCACGGGCAGATGTAGAGCAACCTGCATGGCGGTGGGATCGGTCAGGGCTTGCAGCACCCTTTGGGAGCGGGCCGCTTCGACGTTGGTCTGCTCCGTGGCGGCTGCTTCTTCGGCCAGCTGCTCGCGCAGGAACTGGCCCTGGTGGAACTGCCAGCCAGCAAACAGGGAAATACCAGCGGCCACGGCCCAGCCTGTCCAGCCGGAGAGCCCCATGCCACGGCGTGCCGGGCGAATCTCGCGTACGTCCCGGTCGAGAAGATTGGTGTGGCGGGGCGCCAGAACCGGCTCGGCCACAGGCGCTGCGATGTGAAGCTTCTTTTCCTTGGCTACCGCGTCCAGGAGGCGGGCTCGCGCCTGAGGCGGAGCGTCCTGCATGTCTGCACTGAAGGCGTAGGTGACAAGGTCACCCTGCATGCGCGCAGCTTCGTCGCGGCACGGGTCGCAATGCTTCAGATGGGCGAGCGTGTAGGCGGCTTCCTCGGGCGGCATCAGGGCCAGTGCGAACAAGGCCAGATCGTCTTCGGGAATATGCTGACTGGCCGTGTTCATGCGCTGAACGCCTTTCTCAGCGTCAACAGACCACTGCGAATGCGCGTCTTCACGGTCCCGAGGGGATCGCCTGTGACTTCGGCGATCTCGGTATGGGTAAGCCCATCGAAAAAGGCCATCTCGAGCATCTTGCGTTGCTCGGAGGGCAGGTGCACGATGGCGCGCCGCGCCCGTTCCATGAGGTTGTTGCGTTCGGCTTCAGCCGCAAGATTGAACGGTGAGGCGAGCGCGACCTCTTCCACCTGGTCCGTGGGGCGCCGTCGGCGCAGCGTATCAATGGAGCGGTTCCGGGCCACAACGGCCAGCCAGCCGCCCAGTGATCCCTTTGTCTCCAAAAAGCTGCCCGGGTTGCGCCACACCTGCATGAAGATCTCCTGAAGCACGTCTTCTGCGGCAGCCACATCGCGCAGGACGCGAAGGGAAACCGAGTAGACGATCTTCGAGTAACGATCGTAGAGAGCGGCCATGGCACCTTCATCGCCGCGACGGACGCGTTCCAAAAGAACGCTATCGTCTTCGGCGGCTCCGGCATCGGGCCTGTCCATCGTTCTATGCATTCAACGCACCCGCGGGCGTAGCGGATTGTAAGGACACGATCATCTCTCCGAAACAATGGTCACAGGAGCTTGGTAACGGAAGTCAGTGTAGCCCATTCTGCACATCAGCGGACCAGTGCGTATCCTGATCCTTGGCCACCCGATGCCCGCCAACCCAAAGATTCGTCTGGACAAACTTCTCGTTGAACGAGCTCTCGCCGCCTCACGCGAACGGGCGCAGGCCCTAATCCTTGCCGGCCGCGTGCTGGTTGAGGAACAACGTGTGGACAAACCGGGCGCACCCGTCGCCACCGACGCTGCGATCCGCTTGCTGGGGGAAGATCTTCGCTATGTTTCACGCGGCGGTCTGAAGCTCCAGGGTGCGCTGACCACCTGGGGCATCGATGTGCGGGATCGTGCGTGTGCCGACATTGGCGCGTCAACCGGCGGGTTCACGGACTGCCTTTTGCAGCACGGCGCGCGTTCCGTGCTGGCGGTCGATACGGGCTATGGACAGATAGCGCATAAGCTCCGCGTCGATTCCCGCGTGACTCTAATGGAGCGGACCAATGCCCGCATACTGGGGCCTGGCTCGCTGGCGTCCAGACTGTCGGAAGCGGGCGTCGCAGGGCCGATCTCCTTCTTTGCGATGGACGTGTCTTTCATCGGCGCGAGCCTGGTTCTGCCGGCCGTGATGGCGGCCCTGGCTCTTCCGGGCGAGCGCTGGCAGGGCGAGGCCGTGATCCTGGTGAAGCCGCAGTTCGAAGCGGGCCGCGAGCACGTGGGTAAAGGCGGCATCGTGCGCGATCCCGCGGCGCAGCAGATGGCGGTTGACCGCGTCGCGGCCACCGTGCGGTCCCTTGGCGGGGTGGTGTTGGCAGTGGTGGATTCGCCCATCCTCGGCATGGAGGGCAATCGCGAGTTCTTGCTCTACGCCCAACTGGGCCTGGGAGACGGGGCTGCGGTAGAGGTGGCCGAGACACGGCCGGACGTGGCCGATTAAGAACGCCCCGCGCGAGACCGTAACGTCGCGGGTTCGGGCGAGGCGCACAGTGCAAACGGCGCGTCCACGGTTACACTAAGACCCGCATGCCGCTTGCAGCCATTATCGCCAAGCCCCAGAAGCCAGAGCTGGAGCAGATCCTTACCGACCTGCTCGCGTGGCTCACCGGGCACGGCTTTACGTTTCTTCTGGATCCCAACAGCGCCCGTTATCTTAACCGTGAGGATGAGGCCGTGGAGCGGCCGGAGATGGCCGATGAAGGCCCGGATATCGTCATCACCCTCGGCGGGGATGGCACGCTGCTCTCCGCGGCACGCGCCTTTGCGCACACCGACGTTCCACTCCTGGGCGTCAATCTTGGATCCCTGGGCTTTCTGACCGAGGTTCCGCTGAACGAGCTCTACCTCACGTTGGAGACATGGCTGGCCGGCAAGGGCGTCATGGACGTGCGCAGCCTGATGCACATCGTCCTGGTGCGCGACGATCGCATCTTCCGCCACTGGGAGGCGCTGAATGATGTGGTGCTTGCCAAGGGCGCCATCGCGCGCATTGGCGAGTTCGCCATTGAGCTCGATGGGCAGTTCGTGGCGCGCTTTCGTGCGGACGGCGTCATCGTGGCCACACCTACCGGGTCAACGGCCTATACGCTGGCCGCCAACGGGCCGATCGTGATGCCATCGGTCGATGGCCTGGTGCTGACGGCCATCTGTCCGCACCTGCTGACGATCCGGCCGATCGTGGTTCCGGGCTCCTCGGAGATCGCCGTCACTGTCGATGTGGTTCCGCACGAGACCTATATCACCGTTGATGGGCAGGAAGTGGTAGAGCTGCTGCTCGGCGACCGCATTGTGTGCCGCCGCTCCGAACGCAAGGTGCATCTCCTGCGCCTGCGCGAGAACGGGCTGTTTAACGTGCTGCGATCCAAGCTGAGCTGGGGCGAGCAGTAGTCAGGCTGCGGGTTTGCGCGGCTGATCCGGGCGCCAGAAGGGCTCGGCTGCCGGGACAAACACCACGGACACCTCCCTTACGAAACCTTTGAGCCAATCGGTAGCGAAGATCATGCCGCCCTGCTCGGACAGCACGTGCCCGACGACGATGAGAGCTTTCTTCTGGCCTGCGGTGATTGCATCCTGCACGTATTCGACCAGCTCCCACTCGCGGGTCTCCCCGCAGATCAACAGCTCCACCGAGGGATCGGCAAGGATGGCGATGCCGCCTTCGCGGCCGCAATAACCCCAGCTGGTCTGCGCGTTCTGGATGGCGAGGTCCGGGTCGCCGACTACGCGAATGGTCTGCGCGTTAAGCTTCTTCGCGAGCTCCTGGGCGAGCGTGGCCAGCGGCATGCTCTTGAAGTTGAAGTGCTTCTGGTCTGGATCGCTGACGTACCCTTCCCAACCGAGCTGCTGCACCATGCCCTTCGCGACCCCGTCCGGATGCATCATGTGCAGGTGGTCGTGGAAGTGCAGAATTGCCATTCCATGCTCGGCGAGAAAGGCCTGTTTTGCTTGAAGAACAGGGTTGTTCTTGATGTCGTCGGTCTTGTCCTGGTGCAGGTAGAAGGGCGTCTCGTGGGTGACGATCATGTTGCAGCCCAGCACCTGCGCGCGCTTGCAGACGTCAAATGTCGCCATCATCGTGGTCGCGATGCCGCGAACAGGCATGTCGAGGTTGCCGGCAAGCAGGTTGTCCACCGTGGGCGTGCGCCAGGGAACGCCCACGTGCTGCTTCATGCGATCCAGAACGCCGTCGACGGTGAGCTCGGGGTCCGTTGGAGGCTGCTGCGCCGTGGCTGGGAGCGAGGAAGCGAGGACGGCACCGGAGGCGATCGTGGCTTGGGCGAGAAAGCTGCGCCGAGAAAGCGACATACCAGCACTGTAGCCCACCCAAGAGCCTGGGAAGACGAGGAGCCTACAAGCGTTCGGGCGGGTTCGTTACAGCCGGAAGCGTTGTTCCTGACATCTCCGCGAAGCGCACGGGGGTGGCTGATATGACCTTCAGCTACGCATACGCTGTATGCGAGGTAAGCGCTGAGACGAACCCATTCAACCCCAGCTCTGTTTTGAGTTGTCATCCCGTAGCGGAGCGGAGGGATCTGCTTTCCCGCGGAGCGCCGTTGGGTCCCCCAGGCAAACAGCAGATTCGTTCGCTGCGCTGCGGAAAGATAAGCAGGGGCGATTGTCTGCAGCCCGGAGGTCGCTACAGACTAGAACATGCGCGAGATGACCTGATTGGTCACCAGGGCGGCGATGTAGGCCACGCCGGTCATGTAGGCGAACTGCAGGGCGGGAAGCTTCCAGCTGTTCGTCTCGCGGCGCACCACGGCGAGCGTGGACGTGCACTGCATCGCAAAGGCGAAGAACACCACCAGCGCGATCGCGCCGCCGAGGCCCATGTCATGGCGGAGGGCGGCCTGCAGTCCTACAGCGTGTGTCTCGGGATCCACGCCATAGAGGGTGCCCAGCGTGCCTACGATGACCTCGCGGGCGACGATGGAGCTAAGCAGGCCGATGCCGATCTTCCAGTTAAAGCCGAGCGGGTGCAGGACTGGCTCGATGAAGTGCCCAATGCGGCCGATCACGCTGTCCGTGAGCGCAGCAAACTGGCCGCCGTGCACCGGGAGGACGCTGAGCACCCAGACCAGGAAGGTCACGCCCAGGATGATGGTGCCGGCCTTTTTCAGAAACAGCATCCCGCGGTCGTAGAGCCGCAGCGCAAGCGAGCGCGGCATGGGCCAGCGATACTGCGGCATTTCCAGCACGAACGGCGCGGGGTTGGCCTTCAGGACGGAGCTGTTGAGCAGGCGCGCGGTCCCGAGCGCAGCCAGAAAACCGAGCGCATAGAGCCCCAGCATCACGGTAGCGCGCAGACCCAGCAGCCCTGCAAAGAGATGACGGTTGGGAATGAAGGCCGCGATGATCAGCGTGTACACCGGCAGCCGTGCCGAGCAGGTCATGAATGGCGCGACAAGAATGGTGGCGATCCTCTCGCGTTTGTTCTCAATGGTGCGCGTGGCCATGATGGCGGGCACGGCGCAGGCATAGGCCGACAGGAGCGGAATGAACGACTTGCCGTTGAGACCAATGGCACGCATGACGCGGTCGGCGATCAGGGCCGCACGAGCCAGGTAACCGGAGTCCTCCAGGACGCCAATGAACAGAAACAGCAGCAGGATCTGCGGCAGGAAGACAAGGACGGATTGCACGCCGTTCCACAGGCCATCGCGTAGCAGCGGCCGGAGCCAGTTGTCGGGCAGCAGGTTGGCTGCATGCGCGCCTGCGGTGGTGAGCACCTTGCTCATCCAGTCACTAAGCGGTTGGCCGAGGGAGAAGACGACCTGGAAGACCGCGATGACGACCGCAAGAAAAATCAGCGGACCCCAGATGCGGTGCAGCAGGACGCTGTCCAGTCGCTTGGTCCAGAGCGGAGCGTCGGGGGCCTGGTAGTTGGTGCGCTGGCTTACCTGGGAGGCCCATTTCCGGCTGGCGGCCGGGCTCTGCAGCACAGGCAGCCGCAGCGGCTGTGGCCGCGCCTCGGGGCCTCGGGCGGCCTCGGAGACGGAGTGCAGATAACTGGTAATCAGGTCCATGCCCGTCCCGCGGGCGCTGGAGATCAGCGCGACGGGATGGCCGAGTTCCTGGGAAAGCGTCAGCGGATCGAGTTTGCCGCCGCGCTGCTGCAGCAGGTCGCTCATATTGAGCAGAACCATCGTGGGCAGGCCGAGCGAAAACACCGTCTGCGCGAGCATCAGCTGCCGGTTCATGTGCACGGAGTCGAGCACCAGCAGGACGACATCCGGCGGCGGAACGCCCGGCATGCGCCCGGTCAGAACATCGACGGCAACGCGCGCGTCCTCGGAGTAGGTGGCGAGCGAGTAGATGCCGGGCAGGTCGATGCAGGTGAGATCGGGACGGCCAATGCCCTTCATGCGGCCGGAATGATGCTCGACCGTGACGCCGGGGTAGTTGGCAACCTTATTGCGCAGACCTGTCAGCCGATTAAACAGGGTGGACTTACCGCAGTTCGGGGGACCAACAAGCGCCACCGTGCGCACACCGCCCCGGGGCGGTGCAGACGCTGGAAGCGGTTCCTGAACGGCAACATGACAGCTCATCGAGTCTTGCGGGCCACGGCATGCTGCTGGGTGGAAGGGTCGACAACGATGTGCTGCGCGGTCTCGTTCCGGAGGCCAACCTCGACACCGTCGATCCGGTACACCGTGGGATCGCCTGCCGGTGCGCGCCGAAGCACCTCCAGGCTGGCTCCGGGCAGAAAGCCAAGATGCGCCAGGTGATCGCTGATCTCGTCCGGAAGCTCTACGCGCTCCAGCACGCCGGAACCGCCTACCTTCATGTCGCTCAGTACAATCACGCTGCAGGCACCTCGAACCAAGACTTAATCAGTCCTCATTCAATATACGCCCACGGGCGCACGAGATGAAGCCCCCTGCGGAGGGTCTCATTACAGATTTTGGGAGGGAGATGGTGCGCCCGGAAGGAGTCGAACCTCCGGCCTACTGGTTCGTAGCCAGTTGCTCTATCCACTGAGCTACGGGCGCACATTGCACGACGGCAACAACCTGAGTGTATCGAAGTGTCTGCCGGTGATCAAGAGGCCGGAGCATCAAAGGCCCGAGGCGGTCTACTTGGCTACGGCGGGCGTCGTAGAAGGCTCGGCCGGGGTCTGGTCCGGGATCAGCGACACGCGTTCGATCAGCTCGAGACCCGTACGTGCCAGCAGGCCGTGGATTACGGCCTCCGTCAGCCGGGAGGCGTCAAATTCCACACGCACGGTGTGCGCCGCCTCATCCACGTGCACGCTGCGGATGCCGTACACCTCACGTACCTTGCCCAGGGCCATACCGGTGGTTTCGCCCGGTGGGCGGCCATAGCGGTACATCGTATCCAACTGCGTCATGGGCCACATGCTAGCAGGTCCGCGCTTTGCGATGGCGGATGGCGCTTCGCGTTAGCGGGTGAGATGGCCATTACCCGGCCATGCGGCGCAAGGAGTCCACGATCTCGGCACTGGTCCAGTCCTGTGCCCCGATGTACTTGCGTCGGATGATGCCGGCTTTGTCGATGACGTAGGTTTCGGGTGGGCGAAACGTGCCGAAGCTTGCGTGCGCGGTGCCCGCTTCGTCCAGGACGGTGAGAAAAGGCACAGGACGGCGGGCGAGATACTCCCTGTAGGTCGCGGCGTCTTCGTCAAAAGCTACGCCGATGACCTTCACCTGGGGCAGCTCCTGCTGCAGTGCCTGCAGGGACGGCATCTCGGCGATGCAGGGCGCACACCAACTGGCCCAGAAGTTCAGCACGACCACCTGTCCGCGCAGATCGTGCAAATTGACCGCGTGCTGGCCGTCGTTGAGGGCGAACGTGGGCGCGACGCGGCCGAGTTGTTCCGGGTGACCGCCGCGGTCGCAACCGGCGGCCAACAACGCTCCGCAGGCCAGGGTGAGTGCCGGAAGGATCGATCTTCGTCTGCTAGGCCGCATCGTTCTATCATACGAAGCTGTGCGTGACGGGTCTGAAGGCGAGAAGGACAGGGGCAAACCGGCGCGGCCGGCGGGCGCGAGTTATACGCCGGTGCTGGGGCTGTTTGGCGACGACGAGCCAAGGCCCGCGACCGTAGCTATGCCGTCTACGGAACCAAAGGCGAAGGCTCCGCTGGAGCTTACGGTCATCGTGCCGGCGCGGAATGAAGAGGGAAACCTCGCCGCCTGCCTCGAAACGCTGGTCGCGCAGCACGAGCCCATCTTTGCCCTGGGTAGCGACTGGGAGATCCTGGTAGTGGACGACCACTCGGGGGACCGCACCCGCGCTATCGCGGAAGACTTTGCCGCTCGATACCCCGGTTTGCAGGTGCTGAGCGCGCCGGAGCTGGAACTCCACGGTCAGCGGCGCGCTTTCACGGGCAAGACCAATGCCTGCTGGGCCGGCGCACAGGCCGCCCAGGGACGCTGGTTTCTTTTCACCGATGCCGACACGCGCCACGAGCCCGGCGATCTGCGTCGAGCGCTGCATGAGGCCGATCGCCACGGCGTCGCCCTGCTCTCGTACTCTCCACGGCAGTTGGTAAGTGGTATCGCGCAGCGGGTGCTGATGCCGCTTGTCTATTCCGAGCTCGCCAGCGCGTATCCGCCGGCCAAGGTGAATGACCCGGCCGAGCGCACCGCTGCCGCCAACGGACAATTTCTGCTCGCGGAGCGCGAGGCCTATTTCGCCGTGGGTGGCCATCGCGTGGTGGGCCGTTCTGTGCTCGAAGATGTTGACCTGGCTGTCAACATGAAGCGCGCCCGGCATGCAATTCGGCTGCGTTATGCGCCCGATGCGCTCTCCACCCACATGTACCGTGGTTTTGGCGACATGGTGGAAGGATGGACCAAGAACCTGGCGCTTTTGTTTCCGCATGCGATCCGGCTGGCGCTTTGGCGGCTGCTGGATGTCATCCTTCTGCTCCTGCCGCTTCTGATCTGGTTGCTGCCATACCTTGTGATGTGGCAGCGCGTGGCCATTCTCGCGCTTTGGGGACGTACGCTGCTGCGGTTCTATCAGCGGGTGGCCAGGGCGCATTTTCCGATCTTCGATACGGCAGTTTCTCCGCTGGGGCTGCCGCTTTTCATCTACCTCCTGCTGGCCAGCTATGTGCGACATCGCTTTCTGCATACCGTGTCGTGGAAGGGCCGGCAATACCGCACGTAGGGTTTCGACCGGCGCATCGACGCCGCTGACACCGCATCCAACACACTGCTCCGCTGAAGCGACCCAAGATGATCCTGCTCACACGAAAAGCTGATTTCGCCGCTGCCCATTTCTACTGGAATCCCGCCTGGAGCGAGGACCAAAATCGCCGCGTCTTCGGCAAGTGCTCGAACCGGCAGGGCCATGGCCATAACTACACGCTGGAGGTCACCGTGAGGGGCGAGACGGATCCCCTGACCGGCTTTGTGGTGGACCTGAAAGAGTTGAAGGACATCATGGAACGCGAGGTGGTTTCGGTCTATGACCATCGCCACCTGAACCATGA
>CAZZXY010000088.1:0-18818 GCA_964658105.1 Verrucomicrobia bacterium Tous-C9LFEB
AGGGCATGTCGGCGACGAGCAGGGCGTGCGTCGTGCCGCGGCGGACGGCGCGGGTGTGGTGCAGCATTTCGTCGACAGTGACGGCGAGGGTATTGGGGTGGCCGAGCACGGTCATCGCGAGCGAGTCACCGACCAGAAGGAGGTCGATGCCGGCTTCGTCGGCAAGGCGGGCTGTGGGGTAGTCGACGGCGGTGAGGGCTGTGATCCTGCGGCCGTCGCGCTTGCACTCCGCGAGGGTGTGCACGGTGACTTTGGCGCGCGGTTTACCGTGCCCGGGGGACGAGGGCAGGCGGTCTGCGGTGAAGCTCATTGTGGCCTCCAGTGCCGCTCCGGCGTGAGGCCGGATGCAGTCTGTTTGCTGTGGCTGAGTATACCGCTTGGCTAGAAAAGGCAGAGGGCTTGAGTTTGCGGAGATTAGTCCCAACAACCGCGTTTATCAGGACTAACCACTCCGCCTAGATTGCCTTCCTTGGCAGGGCTGCTATGGATAGCAACTGCATTCTGAATGACAGTGGCCCAACGCGGGGTGCCAATGCTATTCGAAAGCAAGAAACGGGATGCTGGAGTTCTCTGCCGCTCGCATTCTTGATGAATGCACATCAACGTCGAACCCTCGATTCTTTACTTCGGAACTCCGGTCACTCTTCTGAGCAGCCTGAACGAAGATGAAAGCGCCAACATCGCTCCCATGTCCTCGGTATGGTGGCTCGGTTGGAATTGCATGCTTGGCCTGGGAGCGAAGGGCCATACTGCTAAGAATCTCCTCCGTGAGAAAGAGTGTGTCCTGAACCTGCCCGCAGCTTCTCTGGTCAATCATGTCAATCGGCTGGCGCGGCTTACTGGTTCCGATCCAGTGCCTGCACACAAGGAGGCCATGGGCTACAAACACATTAAAGAGAAGTTCACCGTGGCGGGACTGACGCCGATGAATTCGGAGTTGGTCAGGGCCCCGAGGATTGCAGAATGTCCAGTGCAACTTGAAGCTGTGCTGGAGGCGACACATCCCTTCGGAACAAGGCCAGATAAACCGACGACTGCGTTGGCTTTCGAAATGAGGATAGTGAGGACACACATTGGCGAGTCAATCCTGGTTGATGGAAAACCGAACCATGTTGATCCTGACAAGTGGCGGCCACTGCTGATGAGCTTTTGCCAGTTCTACGGCCTTGGTGAGCGCGTCGGGTACTCTACGCTGGCTGAGATTCCTGAAGAATCCTATAGGCCTGTTCCTCACATGCATCGCTAGAAAACGGGAGGACTATCAAGATGAGCGCAGACAACGTAACGGAGCACGGGGCCATGACTGCGAGCGATCCCCGCTGGCAGGCGGTTCTCAGACGCGATTCAAGCGCTGATGGAAGCTTCTTCTATTCGGTCGAAAGCACCGGAGTCTACTGTCGGCCTTCCTGTGCTTCTCGTACTGCTCGACCGGAGAACGTTCGGTTTCATCTATCGGCATCTGCGGCGGAGACGGCAGGGTTTCGTGCCTGCAAGCGATGCTCTCCCAATGCACCATCCCTGCAAGAAGAACATGCTGCAAAGGTCGCCCAGGTCTGTCGGCGTATAGAGGCTGCCATAGAAGAACCAAGACTCGCGGAACTCGCACGTTCCATCGGCATGAGTCCGTACTACTTCCACAGGGTGTTTCGAGCGGTGACCGGGGTGACTCCCAAGCAATATGCAACCGCTCACCGCACGAAGACCGTTCGCCAAAAACTGAAGAGCAGCAAGACGGTCACAGAAGCGCTCTACGACGCAGGCTACAACTCAAGTAGCCGCTTTTATGGAAGTTCCGACCAAATACTCGGCATGACACCTGGCTCGTTCAAAGCTGGAGGCAACAATGAGGACATCCGTTTCGCGGTAGGGCAAACATCGCTCGGGTCCATCTTAGTCGGCCAGAGCGAACGCGGAATTTGTGCGATTCTGTTGGGCGATGATCCTGATGCTCTAGTTCGCGACCTGGAAGACCGCTTCCCCCGAGCGAATCTTCTTGGCTGAGATCGCGCTTTTGAAGCTCTCATGGCGACCATCATTGGACTGGTAGAAACGCCAAGCCTCGGCCTCGACCTTCCACTCGACATCCGGGGAACAGTGTTCCAGCAACGGGTCTGGCAAGCCCTGCGAGAGATTCCAGCGGGTACGCGGGCGAGCTATGCTGAGATCGCCGAGAGGATGGGAATGCCTCGTGCAGTCCGAGCTGTCGCGCAGGCATGTGCTGCTAACGCCCTTGCTGTCGCGATCCCCTGCCACCGTGTCGTACGAACCGATGGACGTTTGTCCGGCTATCGCTGGGGAATCGACAGAAAACAGGCTCTTCTAACCAGGGAGTCTGTTCGGCCCTAGTGAAACCTTTTGCCCTCTCACAGGGAGGCAGTAGAGCGGCTTAGTACCGCTATGTTGCATCGTCGGAAGTAACGATCGGTGAGGATGCTCCCTCATCGCACTAGGCCGGGAGCCGTCCTCAGCGTGAGAAGCTTCTCTGAGTCTGACCAACGCAAGGTGTTATCGAGACGTTGCGTTGATAGGTCCTCCGGCAGTCAATCGGGGTTCGCGGTATTGCAGGCCGGCGTGTTGGGGGCTGGGGTGGCGGACTTTGGAGGCGCGGCCTTCGGTGCGCATGCGGCGGTCGGCTTCTGGCCAGGTGGGCAGGGCTGCGTCGTCCTGTGTCCAGTGGACGATGGAAGCCTCGTCGCACCAATGCATGAGTTTGGGCATGGCGGTCTTGTGGTCGCCGGTGGTCATGTAGCCGCGCATGTGTTCGTGGCTGTCCCAGGCGGTCATGGTCCAGAACGTCCAGCTGCGGTCCATCAGTAGCTGGCCGTCGCGGAAGCCTTCGGCGCGTTTCACCTGCCGCAGAGAGCGCATGGTGTGGACGAAGAAGAAGGGCACAAAGCGAAGGGACCGGAGGCGCAGGCGCGTGATGCTGACAAAGGGCATGGCTGGTTCCAGCTTACGAAAGCCGGCGGGAGAGCGTACAGCCCCCTGCCTCGGGGCGGCTTAGGATGACTGCATGGTGCCCTTCTTCGAACAGATCAAGCAGTTTGAGCCCACGACGGACGAGGCGCGGGCGCGGCGGTGGATCTATGTGCCGTATGACCGTCTGCATGACGGCGTGGGGCCGCTGGCGGAGACGAAGCCTGAGGATGCCGTTGTTGTCCTGATGGAGTCGCGGGCGAAGGGCACGCGGCGGGATTACCACAAGAAGAAGCTGGTGATGGTGTTGAGCGCGATGCGGCACTTTGCGCTGGAGCAGGGCGCGCGTGGGTGCCGAGTGGTTTATGGCGCGTCGCCGATGAGCTTCAGCGATGGTCTGCTGGCATTACAGGAGCAGTGGAACTGGACGGAGCTGGTGGTAAATCGGCCTGCGGAGCGCGAGCTGCGCGTGGAGTTGCGCGAGGCCAAGGAGCAACGCGGGCTGCGGGTTCGCGCGGTGCGGGATACCGCATGGTTGACGACCACGGAAGACTTTGAGGGGGTGTTTGGGAAGCCGGAAGAGACCGGCGGCGAAGAGCGTAATACGCAGTATGTGGCGGGGAAGCGGCAATACCTGATGGACCGTTTTTATCGAGCGGTGCGGCGCAAGACGGGCTTTCTGATGCAGGGCGCGCAGCCTGTGGGTGGGCAGTGGAGTTACGACGCCGAGAACCGCAAGCCGTATCGCGGCGAGGTGCCTGTGCCGGAGAGGCCTAGCTTTCCGCCGGATGCGATCACGCTGGAGGTGATGGCACTGATTCAGCAGCGTCATCCGGAGCACTTTGGCAACATTGAGGGTTTTGACATCCCGGTGACGCGGGCGGATGCGGAGCGGGCGTGGCAGTTTGCGTTGGACAACATGCTGCCGCATTTTGGGCCGTGGGAGGATGCGATGAGTGTGGCGCATCCGGATCTGTTCCATTCGCTTACTTCAGCGCCGTTGAACCTTACGCTGCTGCGGCCCGTTGATCTTGTGGCGCAGACGGTCGAGGCTTACGAGGCGGGGAAGATTCCACTACAGAGTACGGAGGGATTCGTTCGGCAGCTGCTGGGGTGGCGCGAGTTTATGCACCATCTGCACGAGGCAACGGATGGCTATCGGACGGTGCAGAAGGATGGCGCGCCGAGTTTCCTGGATGCGCATCGCAAGCTGCCGCCGGTGTACTGGGGCGTAACCAGCGGCATGCGCTGCATGGATACCGTGGTGGCGCAGGTGATCGACAAGGGGTGGTCGCACCACATCACACGCCTGATGGTGCTGAGCAACCTGGCGACGCTGTGCGGGTTTGCGCCGCGGGAGCTGTGCGACTGGTTCTGGTTTGCGTACGTGGACGCGTATGACTGGGTGGTGGAGCCGAACGTGCTGGGAATGTCAACGTTTGGCGATGGCGGATTGACGGCGACCAAGCCCTATGTGAGCGGGGCCGCGTACATCAATCGCATGAGCGACTACTGCGGCAAATGTGCGCTGAACCCGAAGAAGAATACGGGGCCGGGGTCGTGCCCGTTTACAGCGCTGTACTGGAGTTTTCTGGAGCGCAATGAAGCGAAGCTGGCGGACAACTTTCGCATGCGCATGCCGCTAAACACGATGCTGAAGAAGAGTGCGACGGAGCGGAACGCGTTGCGCGAGCGTGCGGAGGAGGCGATCGGGATGCTGGAGCGTGGTGAGGTGGTGCGGTAGGACGGCTGTCTGTTTCGTTGCGTAGACTGGATGCGCTGTTGCGAGACCTCAGGAGAGTGCAGTGCGTTTAGGAAGAACGATTGAGATTGCGTGCCGCTGTGTCGTTGCGTTCGCCGTTGGGCTGCCGGTAGGCCCGGGATTGTTTGCCCAGACGGCTCCATCCAGTGCCATACCCGCGCATGGGCCGGTGGTTTCGCTGTTCAACGGAACGGATTTGTCGCAGTTCGACATCTTCCTCCGTGGCCGTGGGCTGAACTCGGACCCTGAGCATGTGTTCCAGGTGGAGAACGGAACGGTGCATGTGTCCGGCCATGAGATGGGCTACATCATCACGCGGCAAAGCTTCCACCGCTTCTATCTCCGGGCCGAGTTCAAGTGGGGCGAGGGCACGTTTGGCGAGCGGGCCGGGCAGGCACGTGACAGCGGCATTCTCTTCAACATCCAGGGCGAGCAGAAGGTGTGGCCGCGGTCGCTCGAGTTCCAGATCAAGGAGGGTGAGACGGGGGACTTCTGGATGACGGACGGCGCTGCCCTGACGGGGAGCGACGGCAAGCGTGTGACCGGACCGCCGGGCTCGGCGTTGAACATCGGGCACATCGACAAGGGGCCTGAGAAGAATGTGGTTGGCTTCCGCAACACTTCCGGCGAGTTTGAGAAGCCGCACGGCGAGTGGAACACGCTGGAGGTTGTGGTCGACGACAACACGGTGCGGCAGTACGTCAATGGCAAGCTGGCCAATGTGGGGACGGATCCGTTCCCGAAAGAGGGCCGCATCCTGTTCCAGTCCGAGGGCGCGGAGGTCTTCTTCCGCAACATGCAGTTGGCGCCGTTGAAGTAAGAGCAAACGCAGATTCCCTTCGGGAATGACAACAAAGAAGCGTGTGATCCCTTCGGGAATGACAACGAAGAAGCATTTGATTCCCCTCGGGAATGACAACGAAGAAGCATGTCATTCCCGAGGGGAAACGCTGCGTTGCGCTAGATGGACAGGTTGAGCACGCGGTTGAGGCGGCTTACGAAGTTGGCGGGCTCCTGCAGCGGAAGGCCTTCAAGCAGCAGGGCTTGATCAAAGAGCAGCCAGGCGGCGTCCTCGGTGACAGGGTCGTCGACGCGTGGCAGCAGCTTCTTCACGATCTCATGATCCGGGTTGATCTCGAGTGTGGGCTTGGGCGTGGGCATCTCCTTTTGGCCCATGGCGCGGAGCATCTGCTGCATCTGCAACGAAGGCTCCTCTTCGTCAGAGACGATGCAGGACGGACTGTCCGCAAGACGTGAGCTGACGCGTACGTCCTTGACGCGGTCGCCCAGCGTGGCCTTGAGCTTGTCGAGCAGGGGCTGCAGTGCGGCGTCCTGTTCGGGCTCGTTTTCCTGCTTCAGGTCGTCGCCCGTGGAAGCTTTGCTGACGGCCTTGAAGTCGGTCTCGCCGTACTTGTCGATGCCGGCAAAGATGATCTCGTCGAAGTCGTCATCGAGGATGAGGACCTCGATGTCCTTCTTGCGGTAGATCTCGAGCAGAGGCGAGGTGCGCAGCAGCGCTTCGGCGCCACCGGTGATGTAGTAGAGGCTCTTCTGGTCCTCCTTCATGCGCGACTTTGCGTCGGCGAGGCTCGTCAGGCCTTCGACCTTCGTGCTCTTGAAGCGGATGAGATCCAGGATGAGCTCGCGGTTGGCGAAGTCGCTGTAGAGGCCTTCCTTAAGCGGGCGGTTGAATTGCTCGATGAAGGTGAGGTACTTTTCGGGTTCCTTCTCGGCAACACTCTTCAGCTCGGAGAGGATTTTCTTGACGCTTGCCGTGCGGATCGAGGTGAGGATGCGGTTCTGCTGCAGGATCTCGCGGCTGACGTTGAGTGGAAGATCTTCGGAGTCGATGATGCCGCGCACGAAACGCAGATACGTGGGCAGCAGCTCTTTCGAGTCATCGGTGATGAAGACGCGCTTGACGTAGAGCTTCACGCCGGGCTTGTAGTCAGCCTGATAGAGGTCAAACGGCGCGTGCGAGGGGACGAAGAAGAGCGTGGTGTATTCGAGATTGCCTTCGGCACGCGTGTGGAACCAGAAAAGCGGGTCCTCGGGATCGCCAGACAGGCTCTTGTACAGCTCCTTGTAGTCGTCGTCGGTTAGTTCGGACCTGGAACGACGCCACATGGCGCTGGCCGCGTTGACCTGCTCTGTTGTGCGGGTCTTGTTGGACTCTTTGGTCTCCGCGTTCCAGTCGCTCTTGTCGAAGGTGAGGAAGATGGGGAACGCGATGTGGTTGGAGTACTTCTTCACGATCTCGCGCAGGCGCCAGCTGTTGGCGTATTGCTTGCCCTCCTCGTTGAGGAAGAGCTTGACGGTCGTGCCCGCGACGGCGCGCTCGGCAGGTTCGATGTCGAAGCCTGTCTTGCCGTCGGAGGTCCAGCGCCAGGCCTGCTGTTCGCCGGCTTTGCGGGAGATGACTTCGACCTTGTCGGCGACCATGAAGGCGCTGTAGAAGCCGACGCCGAACTGGCCGATCAGGTTGGAGTCCTTGCGCGCGTCGCCCGAGAGCTGTGAGAGGAAGTTCTTGGTGCCCGAGCGCGCGATGGTGCCGAGATGCGCGATCAGGTCTTCCTCGTTCATGCCGATGCCGGTGTCGCTGATGACGAGCGTGTGGTTCTCCTCGTCGAGCTCGAGATCGATGCGCGGATCGAAAGGCAGGGACTTGTAGGTCTCGTCCACCACGGTGAGGTGGCGTAGTTTGTCGAGAGCGTCCGAGGAGTTCGAGATCAGTTCGCGAAGGAAGATCTCTGGGTGTGAGTAGAGGGAGTGGATGATCAGCTGAAGCAGCTGACTGACTTCGGTTTGGAACTCTTGTTTGGCCATGGTGTTTCCCACCGACCATTATAAAAACAGTCCGGGACTGCGGGGCGGCGTTGCGGGAAAGCCTTGACAAGGTCCGCAATCCGGCGTGAGGTTGAAAGATGCCCGAGAGCCTCCTGCCGCCCGCCATCACTGACGCTGCACCGACCGACCTGCCCTTGACGAGTGAAGAGGTGGTGCGGATCACGCAGGAGACCAACTACGGCACGTGGCGTTTCCAGAAGGGCTGGACGCCCATGCACATCGTCGACGCCGAAGGCTGCTACATCGTCGACGCAAACGGGAAGCGGTATCTGGACTTCAGTTCGCAGCTGATGTGCATGAACCTGGGGCACAAGAATGCTGCGGTGGTCGAATCCATCGCTGAACAGGCGAGAACGCTGGCCTATGCCATGCCCGGCTATGCGACGACCGCGCGGGCGGAACTCAGCAAGCTGTTATTGGAAGTACTGCCGAAAGGGCTGAACAAGTTCTTTTTCACCACCAGTGGTACCGACGCGAACGAGGCAGCGTTCAAAATTGCGCGCATGTACACGGGCAAGACCAAGATCCTGGCGCGGTACCGGAGCTATCACGGTTCAACCGCAGGCTCGATCGCGGCGACGGCTGATCCTCGGCGCTGGCCGATGGAGCCGCGCGGCAAACAACAGGGCGTGGTGTTTGGGCCAGAGGTGCACTGCTACAAGTGCCCCATCCGGCATACATATCCAGGTTGCAATATCGCCTGTGCCGATTACATCGAGCACATGATTCGCAACGAGAGCGACGTGGCGGCTGTGCTGGTGGAGCCGATCGTGGGGACGAACGGCGTCATCGTGCCGCCGCAGGAGTACATGGCGAAGCTGCGGCGGATCTGCGATGAGACGGGCGTGCTGCTCATCGCGGATGAGGTGATGAGCGGATGGGGCCGCGCCGGGGCGTGGTTCGCCATGGATCTATGGGGTGTTACGCCGGACATCCTGACGACCGCGAAAGGAATTACGTCGGCCTATGTGCCGCTGGGACTGTGCGCCACGAGCGAGAAGATCGGTGACTACTTCCAGGATCACTACTTTGCGCATGGGCATACGTACGAGGCGCACCCGATGACGCTGCTACCGGCGGTGGCGACCATCCGGGAAATGAAGCGCCTAAACCTGGTGCAGCGCGCGAAGGAGTTGGAGCCGTTTGTGCGGGAGAAGCTGGAAGCATTGAAGGCCAGGCATCCGAGTGTGGGCGACGTGCGCGGCAAGGGGCTCTTCTGGGCTGTGGACATGGTCAAGGACCCGTTGACCAAGGAGCCGTTCAACACCTATGCGGACAAGATCAGCGGAAGACCGTTGCTGGTCGATCAGATTGCGGCGAAGACACTGAGCGAAGGCGTCATCATCCAGGCCTGGGTAAGTCATTTTGTGATCGCGCCACCGTTGATCGTGACGGAGGAAGAGATCGTGCGGGGTATCGACACGCTGGATCGTTGGCTGCATCTGGCGGATGAGCACTGTGCGGCGACGCGGGTGCCGGAGACGGTTAGCGCGACCAGCGACAGTTAGGCGACGATTCCAGTGCTGATGGAGCAAAACAGCGGACACCCCGAGGGGTGCCCGCGCTGTAATGAATGCAAAGAGATCTAGCTGGCGACGATGCCCACCGGAGTGCGACGGTTCACCCGGCGTGGTTCGCCCGTCTCCGAGTCAAAGCTGATGATCAGAGCCGTGCAGGGTTCCTTGCCGCTGCAGTGGTAGTGGCGCTCAGTCTCCCCGGAGATGTACACGACGTCACGCGGACCCAGGATGTGCCGTTCGCCGTTTCTCTGCAGCATGAGACAGCCCGATAGGACGAGCGCCATCTCCACGCCCGGGTAAAGCTCGGGGTAGAAGGGGTCGCGTCCATCGCCGGGACGGAACTCGGCCATGCAGGGGCGCAGGCCGCCCTCGGGGACGAGAATGCCAAAGCTCTCTGCGTAATAATCCGGCTCGGGTGAGCCCATGGCCAGGCGCACGCGATCCTTGCCGCGCTGTACGCGAAAGACCGAGGTATCGCCGCCATCAAAGAAGTACGAAAGGTCCTTGCCGAAGACGAGCGCCAGGCGGGCAAGGTTGCGCAGCGTCGGGATAACGCGTCCAGTTTCAAGCTGAGAGAGAAAGCTGGCGGAAAGACCCGTCTGCTTGCCAAGTTCAACCAGACCCATGGAGCGTTTCAGGCGAAGGCGTTTGATGCGTTGCCCAAGCCGGGCTTCAGAGAGAAGTTCCTCTGCGGCTTCGGGGTCGACAGAAGGGCGTAGGCCGTCGTCGTTCGAACGGCTGAGGTCGTCGGCGCGCTGAGCGGTCTCAAGTGTAGGCATGGCGAACATCTCGGAAGTAAGGACTGCGGTGGCGATGATTGCATCTCCGTAACGAACATATTTTGAGATGCTGAAAAAGCTTGTGACGACAGAAAAGTGGCGATTCGGGGCCGATTAACGAATATATGAGCCTTGCCGATCGTCCAGCAGTACTCGCCGGCGACGGCTCGAAGCGCGGCTCAACACTCACAGCACAACGCGGGCGCGGAACGCCGGCCCTACAAGGTACGCAGACGTTCCGGGTCCAGATGTTGCTCCAGCGCGTTCATCTGCTTCCACGGATGGCGGCGAAGCCGATCCTGCCAGGACGCAAACTCACTTACGGCAAATCGGGGTGGCTCCGCGAGGCTGAGCTCTTTCCAGTCAAGGGTCACGGACGCGGTAACCCCGGGACGGGCACGTGGAGAAAATGGTGCCACGGCGGTCGCGCCACGTTCATTTCGGAGATAGTCCAGGTAGATCTTGCCGATACGGGCAGCTTTCGTCATCTTCGTGAGGTAGAGCCGCGGATGCGCGCGTTCCATCGCAAGAACGAAGCGATGTGCAAGCTCCTTTACCGTGGCGAAATCATGCTCCGGGGTGATGGGTGCGACGATGTGCAGACCCTTACCGCCAGTGGTCTTGAGGAAGCTCTCCAGGCCAATTTTCTTCAGGCGGGTACGCACCTCGCGGGCGGCGTCGCTGACGACGGACCAACTGAGCGACTCGTCCGGATCCAGATCAAAGATGAGCCGATCCGGGCACTCAAGATTGTTGTTCCGCGACCCCCAGGGGTGAACCTCGAGCACACCCATCTGGGCCAGGCCGGCGAGCGCTTCGGGGCTGTTCAGCGTGATGTAGGGCTCAGGCGGACCGCCCTTCTTGTCGGCAACCATCACCGAACCAACCCCTGGCGGGAGCATGTGATTGACGTGCTTCTGGTAGAAGCAGGGTTTCCCGGCGCCGTCCGGGCAGCGTACGAGCGAGAGCGGCCGGTCGGCCACGTGGGGGAGCATGCGCTCAGCAACCGCCCAGTAGTAGTCCGCGAGCTGCTGTTTTGTAAGTTGCGACTCCGGGTCCAGGATTTTCTTCGGATGGGTCAAGCGGACAGGGGCGGCCGGGAGTGGCTGGGCTGCCTTGGGGGTGGTCTTTTTTGCCGGCTTTGAAGCGGGCTCTTCAGGGACAGCTGGAGCAGCGTCTGACGTACCCGGACTTTCCGCGCCCACCACGGCCCCGGGCTGCTTGCGACGGTTGCCCTTGGGCTGAGGCGCGACTGTGGCTTCTTCACGAAAGACCTCGCTGGGCCGCTTGTCTTCGCGCAGCCCAAGAAACGCCGCCTGGCGAACGAAATCCTCGGCTGTCCAGGTGGCGAAGCGAACCTGCGCGACCAGCTCGGGGCGAACCCACAGGGCGCCGTCGCGGCGCGCTTCGGCTGGAACCTGCGCGTACGCCGGCACCTTGGTCTGCAGGGGAGCCAGCTGGGTGCGCAGCTCCTTCCGTTGCTTCTGGGTGAAGCCAGTCCCCGTACGGCCGGCGTAGATGAGCTTGCTGTCCTGGTAGTAACCCAGCAGCACGGAGCCGATGCGGTCGGGACCGTCAGAGGAAAGGGTGAAACCGCCGATCACAAATTCCTGCACATGGAGGCACTTGGACTTGAGCCAGCCGGAGCGACGCCCTACCTGGTAGGGCTCGTCGGCGCGCTTGGAGATGATGCCCTCGGCATGAAGCTGGCACGCCTGCTCGAACATGAGGCGCCCATTGATCTCCATGTGCTCGGAAAGGCGCACCGTGGCACCTTCGGTTCGGGGAAGGATCTCGGCAAGCAGGGCTTTGCGTTCCTGCAGAGGCAGGTTGCGCGGATTGCGGCCTTCCAGATGCAGCAGGTCGAAGCAGAAATACGTTAGCGGGTGACTTTCGCCGCTCTGGAATGAGGCCTGGAGGTCGGCAAAGTTCGTGTTGCCGTCCTCCGCCAGTACGACGACCTCTCCGTCCAGGGTCACGCTCTCAACGGCCAATTGCGCCACGGCCTCAGCGACCGCAGGCACGCGATAGGTCCAGTCCAAGCCGCTGCGCGTGAGCATCTGCACACCACGGGCGCTCTTGCGGGCCTGCATGCGATAGCCGTCCAGCTTAAGCTCATGGAACCAGCCCGGACCTTCTGGCGGTTGCTCGGCTTCCTGGGCGAGTTGCGGGGACAGAAACTCGGGTTGGGGCTCCCGAGGCAGGTCCTCCAATGCGTCGGCAACGGCGGCGGAAGGCCGGGAGCTGGGGCGTGGCATGGGTCCGGGTGCCGCGGCAGGTCTCGGACGAGCGGCGACGCGGAGTGCCGGTGCGTCTGCAATGGAGGTGCTTGCAGGGCTTCTGACGGGGGCCCCTGCTTTCGGACTACGCGGGTCCTTCGACTCCGATTCGGTCCGCTCAGGTGCACGGTCGGAAGAGGGGGCGGCCTCCTGGCGATACCAGGCCTGACCCGTGCCAGCCGTTTCTTTGCTGTTCCAGACGTGATCGCTCTGGTGGGCGATCTCGTCCATGGTGCGACCCGTCAGCGCTGAGTTTGGCGCTTCCTCGACGACCGGCGGCGCGGTCTCCGGTCGCTCAAACTCATCATGCTCCTTGATCAGCAGCCACTGGGGCTTGTCGTTCGATTTCCACCGGCCCTTGTCGCCGCCGTAGGGCTTGGTCGTGTGCATGCGCACCAGCGTCCATTTGCCCAGCATCTTGGTGCCGTGCATTTCGAACTTCAGGGAACCGTTCCGCAGGCCGGCTTCGACGTTTTCATGGCCGGGTTGGGGCCACCATGTGCCCTGGTCCCAGACCATCACGGTGCCGCCGCCGTACTGGCCCTGAGGAATGATGCCCTCGAAGCCGCCGTACTCCATTGGATGGTCTTCCACCTGAACCGCCAGGCGGCGGTCCGCGACGACATAGCTGGGGCCTTTGGCTACTGCCCAGCTCTTGAGCACACCGCTCCAGCCCAGGCGAAAGTCGTAATGAAGATGGCTGGCCGCGTGTTTCTGGATAACAAAGGGCAGACCCCCATTGGGCTTGGGGCGTGGTGTGGACGTGCGTGGTGTCGCTTTGGGGGGAGCTTCGTTGGGGGTGCCGGAAGGCTCGGCGGTGACCTTGAAGTCCCGCATGCTGCGGTACTTGGCCAGCTGCGTATCCACCAGATCCGAGGCCGAATCAGCATCCGGGCTCACGGCGCTTGCCTGGGATGTGGGTATCGCCGACGTGGCAGCGGCATTCTCGGCAGCGGGCGGCTTCCTTGCTGCCGCCGGAGAAGCCTTTTTAACCGCAGGAGGCGCCGTTTTCTGGGCAGCCTGTGCCGCGCCCTTGGCGAGAGTCCGCCCTGGCGTGGCTTTGAGCCGCGCTTCAGCCTCGGGTGCGGCGATCTTTGTTGAGCTCTTTGCTTTGGCGCTGCTTGTGGCTTTGCGAGGGGCTGTCTTTGCAGCCTTCTTCGCTGTCTTCTTGGTCGGCATGCATCAGTTCCTACGCACTCTTGCGCTTCGATGCTGACTTTGCCGCAGTCTTTGTTTCGCGTTTTGCGGAACTTTTCGCAGCAGCCTTGGGCGTGGCGCCCTTGACGAGCGATATTCCCCCGCCAGCAGCCCGTTTGGGTTCCTTCTTCGGCGGTTTGACCTGCTCCGGTTCGGCTTCTTCGGCCGCGGCGGCCTGACCGCCTCCGCCGATGCTCTTGCGCAGCGCGTCCATCAGGTTGATCACCTTGCCGCGGGCCGGAGCGGGTTGGACGTCCTGCGGCACGGGGGCGTGTTGCAGCTTGGCGTCCACGAGCTCCTTCACGGCAACCTCGTAGCCATCAACAAACTCATTCGGTTGGAACTCACTGGCACGGCGCCCGATCAGCATCTTGGCGAGCTCAAGAGAGTCCGCAGCGACGTCGACTTTCTTGATATCTCGGAAATAATCCACGGCCGGGCGAAGTTCGGCGGCGTAGCGCATCGTGTAGGCCATCAGGCCGCCGTTGGCGTCCTTGCCGTAGGGCGCAATCGCGACCACATGCTCGCGGCCACCAAACGCAATCTTGGAAATGGCTACTTTTCTGGTATCGATCAGCGCCTGGCGGACCGTGGCAAAGGCCTCGGTCTGGGCGTCGTTCTCGGGAAGCACAAAGTAGGGCTTCTCGTAGTACATGGGGTCGATCTGGTCTTCGTCGACGAACTGCGCGACCTCCATGGTGTGCTTGGAAGGGACACGCAGGTGAGCCAGCTCTTCAGGCTCAATGGTGACGTACTGCCCCTTGGCGTATTCGTAGCCCTTTACGATTTGGCTTTGCTGCACGGGAGCGGCCGCTGGCGCCTCTTCCGGATCGTTGGCGGCGGCCTCTGCGGCACTTGCCGTGAACTTCTGGTACCGGATGCGCTCACCGGTCGCACGGTCAATCTGATGGAACGAGATCTGACTCTTCGCTTCGGTTGCCACAAAGAGTTTTACGCCAAAGGAGACCAGGGAGATGGTGATCTGCCCGCTCCAGTAAGGACGTGCCATACGCGCACCTCTGTTCTTTCGCCTGCCGCATGAGAGTAGCGCAAACAGGCTCAGGGATGTACCGGAAGATGGACGTGTGCCTGAAATCAGTGCACATGATGACCAAAGGCTGCATCTAAGTCGCCGATTTGCCTACTTAGTTAATGACGAAACAGCAACAGACCTTCCGGGGGAGCCCGCCGAGTTTGGACGGCGGTCCGTAGGGTGTCGTGCTCTTTCTCTCGTGCCCGGGGTAGCGGCTGTGGTCCCGGCGCAAGCCAACCGGGTCCCCCCTCTCAGCCGAAACGCAGATCCACTTCTCCGACCGTGGAGAAGATGGCGCTCACGCTCGAGTGCTGGAAGACGACCGTGTTGCCAGTCCAGGACCCTGTGGTGATCCACTGGCCTTTGAGGAGCCCCCCGGTCCGGGCGGCACCCTCGTTGGCCAGCCAGGGCAGCAGCTTCAGGAGGTTTCCGGAGGTATTGGAGCCGGTGCGTTCGGCACGCAGGACGGAGTCGACGATCAGCGTAACCTTTTCCTGGGAGAAGTCCACCCCACGCCAGTTGGCGAAAGCAGGGCCGTAAACGAAGCCCCCGTGCATCTGCAGATCAGCGAGCATGGCCTCGCGGGCGACGGCGGCAGGATCGGTAAACGCTGTCTCAAGCACCTCGAGCGCGGGATGGCAGGACGCCATCGCACCGAGGACCTCTTCCGGGGTGTAGGGCTGTGCGGGGCGTGGCGGTAGATCCTGACCAACCAGGAAGGCAATTTCGGCTTCGATGCCGCGATACTGCCAGCGGGGGCCGGAGAGCACGCCCCCGGATGGCGCCATCCAGGCTGCGGGCATGGGGCAGAACATCGGCGTGGCCTCCGCGCTGGGAGCGCCGACCTTCCACCCGCCGATCGCGCCAAAGGCCGCGGCGACCTCATCCTGGATCGCATAGATTTCGTCGATATCCGCGGGAAGGAGGTCCGCGGGAAGCGACGGGACGGGACGGGTTTCCCGGCGGGCGTCGAGAAGAATGTCGGTGATCTGGGTGATCGTTTCTGCGCGTGCGCCGGTCATAAGGATCCTGGAACTCGTTAAATGTTGGTAGAGGTCACTCGCCCAGCATAAAGCGGCGGATGTGACTGGCCTGTCCTGCGCTGCCGTCGCAGGTGATCAACGTGGCACAAAGTTTGGGATTTCCCTTGGCGGCCTCGAACTTGCCGGGCATGCCCGTGAGAAAGCGTTTCAGGATCAGTTCGGTCTCGACGCCGATGACGGAGTCGTAGGGCCCGGACATCCCGACGTCCGTCTGATGCGCCGTACCTCCCGGGAGGATGCGCTCATCGGCGGTGGGCACGTGCGTGTGGGTACCGAGCACCGCGGTGACCCGGCCGTCGAGATACCAGCCCAGGGCGACCTTTTCGCTGGTCGCCTCCGCATGAAAGTCGACGAGAATGACCCGCGCCTTGATCTGCGAAAGGAGCTCGTCGGCCTTGCGGAAGGGATCGTCACAGGAGCTCATGAAGACCCGGCCCTGGAGATTGATCACCGCATAGGGCTGACCCGTAGGCAGTGTGCCTTCGTAGAGCCCGAAACCCGGCGTGCCCACGGCGTAGTTCGCAGGGCGGATGATACGGCGGCCGCGATCGTGCGAGTCGGCCGGCACGGTCATGTACTCAAAGATCTCTTTCTTGTCCCAGATGTGGTTGCCGGTGGTAATCACGTGCGCACCCAGGTCAAAAAGCTCTTCGGCAATCGATGGCGTGATGCCGAAGCCTCCCGCGGCATTCTCACCATTGATCACCAGCAGGTCGACCGCGTGGGTTTCCAGGAGCTGGGGCAGATGTTCATGGACGATATGGCGGCCGGCGGAGCCAAAAACATCGCCGACAAAAAGGATATTCATCGGAGGTGAGGTTAGCAGGTCGACGAGCTTCCAGGTTCCAGGCGAGGAGCCAGAACCTTCTCTCTCGCCCTGCACGTTCGCTCCGCACCTGCAACCTACAACCCAGACCCTACAACCTAGAACCCAACTGCCTTGTACCCTGTCTACATGATCGAGATGCAATACAACTTCCCGCTGCTGCCAGGTTTGCCGGCGGCGTGGCGAGGGCGGCTTCGCCGGGCGGTGGATGAGCTTGGGGATGAGGACTACGCGGCGTTGCGGCCGACCTTTCGGAGTCCGCAGCCGGAGTTGAAGCAGATCGCCGCCACCTGGTTGCGGCTGCCGGAAGAGCGCCTATCGCTCACCGACGGCGCGCACCACGGCTGCCTGATCGCCATGATGGCTGCCGGACTGGCGGGAAAGCCCATCGCGATGGACGCAGCGGCCTACACCGGGGCTCTTGAGCAGGCCCGGGCTCTGGCCTGCCCCATCGTAGGTTGCGCCGTGGACGGTGAGGGCATGACCCCCGCGGATCTGCGGGCGGCCTGTGAGCGTGGGCAGCAGACCGGAACGCCGGTGGCAGCCATCTTCGCCACGGTGACCGTGCATAACCCGCTCGGCTGCACGGCCTCGCTGGCGCGGCGAGAGGCCCTGGTAGCCCTGGCGCGCGAGTTTGACTTCGTGATCGTGGAAGACGACACCTACGGCTTCATGGAGCCCCAAGCCCCGGCCCGGCTCGTGGATCTCGCGCCGGAGCGGACGTTCTACGTCGGCTCGCTCAGCAAAAGTTACGTGCCGGCCTCGCGGATGGGCTTCCTGGTCGCGCCGGAGCGCTTCGATGCGGGCATCGCGGCAGCAGTCAAGAACACGGCGACGGGCAGCTCGCTGGTGCACCATATGGCGGCCTGCGGCCTGCTCGCGGACGGCAGTGTGGACCGGGTCATCGCGGCAAAGAACGTTGAGGGGGCGCGGCGGAACGCGGCGGCGCGGGCGGTGCTGGGCAACCGGTGCTGGCCAGGAGCAAAGGCAGCGTGGCATCTTTGGGTGGCGCTGCCGCAGGGAGTGACGGCGCAGGACTTCGAGGCGCGTATGCGTGAACGGGGCGTCTGCCTGAGCGGCGGCAACTGGTTTGTGACCTGCGAAGGGGCCCCGCATGGCTTCCGGCTCGCATTGGGTGGTGAGGTGGACGGAGCCACGGCGCAGCGCGGGGTGGAGTTGGTGGCCGCGAAACTGGCGCAGCTGGAAGGGCCGGAAAGGCTGATATGAGCTTTCCGCGCCGTAAATCAGCGGCAGAACGGCAGGGGCGCTGTCCTTCAGTCACACTTAAGCTGGCTGCGTGAGAATCGCAGTGGGGTGACCTGTCTGCATTTCTCGGCGTTGCACTTTGTGTGCTTTGGGGCTTTTGCCCTCGTGTTCACCGGCTGTCTGAAGATCTCGCATGCGCAGACGCCGGTGCAGATGGTCACGTCGATGGCGGCGAATGAAGTAGCGGCCAAAAACGAGGACAACTTCTACACCTACAACGTCGACGAGGTCTCCGATCGCACCGGGGGGCATCGCTGGTCGGAAAAGGTGGTCGAGACCACCGACGGCCCGCTGCACCGGCTTCTGGCGATCGACGGCAGGCCTCTCAATCCTGCCGAGACGATTGCCGAAACCGAGCGCATCCAGGGGATTGTCCGCGATCCCGCGGAATTTCGCCGTCTCGGCAACGCGCACAAGGGGGATGAGGCGCGGTCAGAGGAGTTGCTGCAGCTTCTGCCCAAGGCGTTTCTGATGACGCCCGCAGGGGAGGTCAATGGCTGCACGCAACTCGCCTTTCGCGCCAACCCCGCATTTCAGCCTTCCACCTACGAGGAGAAACTCGCCGTGGCGATGACCGGAACGGTGTCGTTCAAAGAACCGCTCCGCCGCCTTTGTGTTCTGCAGGCGACCATTATCCGGCCCGTGGAGTTTGGCTTTGGCCTGCTGGGAAAGATCCAGCAGGGAGGTCACTTTCGCCTGGAGCGCAATCCCGTGGATGCCATCCACTGGAAGTCCGATTCGATCAGCGTGCACATGCAGGGCCGCATCCTGCTCATGAAGTCGCTGACCCGCGAGCAGGAGGTGCGACGGACGCAAATCCGGCTCCTGCCACAGCGGATGTCGGTGGCGCAGGCGGCGCAGCTGATCCTGCAGTAAGGGCTCGGCTTGTCGCGGCCTCCGAGAACGCTTTGATCGGCGTGCCCCATTCAAGGCTGAAGTCCTGCCAGTCAGGGTTGATCGCAACGGAGAGGCGCAGTTTCTTGATTCGGGACCAGCGTTTCAGCTGCTTCTCTCGCGCGATGGCTGTCTCCATCGAGGCGAAGCGCTCGAAGTAGACCAGTTGCTTGATGTTGTAGCGTTCCGTGAAGGCTGCGGCGTAGGTGCCTTGTTTGTGTTGCCACATGCGGCGCTCGAGGTTCGAGGTGACGCCGATATACAGGTGCTTGAAGCCACCGGCGAGGATGTAAACGTAGCCCGGCTTGTCCATGGGTGTCTTCTGAAGCGGATGTGGCACCCCGGGCAAAATACAGGGGTCTCTCCACTGCGCCTCACGATACAGCCGTGAGGCTCCGGTCGAGATGACACGTTTGCGGCAGGGCGAATCCAACCAGCGGTCAGCGGTCAGCGGTC
>CAZZXY010000089.1:0-18276 GCA_964658105.1 Verrucomicrobia bacterium Tous-C9LFEB
CGTGGCTTTTAGCCACGCCCGATGCACACCAACACTGCTTGTTAAAGCGCCCAGATCAGTAGAATAGATCCAGACGCCACAAGAAACCCCCCAACCAGCTACACCGTACAAACCGAGCAGCACGCCAAGGTACCCTCTTAAGTCCTTTTCCAAGAAGATCTTACGAAAAGACCCCGGGGGGGGGTACTACTGCCAGCCACCACCCAGAGCACTGTACAGCTGCACCAGCGTCAACGCCTCGTTCTGCTGCGAGGTCGTCAGGTTCAGCTGCGCTGAGAACAGGTTAGTATCCGTCGTGAGAACCTCCAGGTAGCTCGTGGCGCCACCCTGGTAGCGTACCCGGGCCAACCGTGTCGCATCCTGCGCCGCCGCAACCAGCTTCTCCTGTTCCACGCGTGCAGCCCTCTGCTTGTTCACCGCGATCAGTGCGTTGGAAACATCGTGCATCCCCGTGGCAATGGCCCTCTTGTAATCCAGCACCATCTCTTCCTTCTGGCGCTCCGACAGGTTCAGCTGCCCACGCAGCTTGCCACCGGTAAAGATCAACTGGGTCAGCTGACCAAGTCCATAAATCGTCGCCCCGCTCGGATCGAAGAAGTTGGAGAACTCGTTGCTGCCGAAACCGCCCGACGCACTCAACGGGAACTGCGGCAGAAACTGCGCCTTCGCGACACCGACCTGTGCGTTCGCCGCGCGCAGCTGCGCCTCGGCCTGCTGGATGTCCGGTCGACGTTCCAGCAACTGCGACGGCAGTCCCACCGGCAGATCCTGCGGTGGCGGCGCCAGCGCAAGGGGATCCGTGTGCGCCACAGGACCCGGATTCTCTCCGAGCAATAGCTTCAAGGCGTTCTCGTTCTGCTGAATCTGCTGCTCCAGCAACGGAATCTGGTTTGTTGCCGTGTACAGCAGCTGTTCAGCCTCCCGCAGATCGGACAACGGCGCCGCGCCACCCGTCTCCAGCGTTCTGGTCAGGTCCACGGACGTCTGACGCGTGGTCCTGGTCTGCTTCGCCGTCACCAGCTGCGCATCCAACGCGCGAATCTGGAAGTACGTCGTCGCAACCTGCTGTACCAGCGTCAGCCGCACCGCCCGCTGTGCCCACTCCTGGGCCAGCAGCAGGTCACGCGCGGCCTGCGTCTGCTTCCGGTACAGGCCCCAGAAGTCCGGCGTCCATGAAGCCGACAGGCTCACCGAGCCCACGATGAAGGGGTTTGGGAAGGACGACGATGTCGACGAGGAGTCTGAGGACGACGAGCTCGTCACCGTGTTCGGGAGCCGCGCACCGGCACCCAGGCCACCCACACTGATCTGCGGGAACTCCTGCGAGCGCGTGATCTGCACCTGCGACTGCTGCTCGAGCACGCGCTCGGCTGCAATCCGCAGGTCGAAATTGTTCGTCAGCGCTGTCTTGACCAGAGCCTGGAGCTCAGGCTCCTTGAAGACCTGGGCCCACTGCTGGTCGCCCAGCGAGCCCTTCGGATCGCTCGAGATCACAGCCTCGTCCGCGCCCCGGAAGGCTGGCGGTACCGGCGCCTGGGGCCGCGTGTACTTCGGTCCCACATTGCATCCGGCAGCAGCCAGCAGAAGCCAGCTGCCTACCAGAACACGCATCACAGAGATTTCGTTCCGTTGCTGCATTACGCGTGCTCCCCTTTCTGCTCCGGCGCCCCACCGGCCCGCTTGCCCAGCTCGCGAGGATCGATATCGTGGTTGGAGTCCATCGTGGTTCCCTTGCCGCCGCGGGAGAATCGGTGGCTCAGATACTCCACCACGGAGAACGTCACCGGGATGAAGATCAGGCCGAACATGGTCGCAACGATCATGCCGCCCACCACAACCGTGCCCAGGATCTGCCGCGAGCTTGCACCCGCGCCCGTGGCCACCCACAGCGGCAAGCAGCCGAAGATAAATGCGAGCGCCGTCATCACGATCGGCCGGAAGCGCAACCGCGCGGCATTCAGCGCTGCCTCTGCAATCGGCTGTCCACCCTTGTAGTTCGATACCGCGAACTCCACGATCAAAATCGCGTTTTTGGCGGACAGACCGATCAACATGATGAGCCCGATCGTTGCAAAGATGTCGTTCTCGAAGGAGCGCAGACTCAACGCGATGTACGCGCCAAGGATGGCCACTGGTGTCGAGAGCAGCACACTGAACGGCAGGGTCCAGCTCTCATACAGAGCCGCAAGGATGAGGAAGACGAACAACAGCGACAGACCAAACACCGCCGATGCCGGCACGCCCTGTGCTGCCCGTTGCTCCTGGTAGGTGATGCCCGAGTAGTCGAAACCCATGCCAGTCGGCATCGTCTGCTTGTACACCTGTTCAAGCGCTGCTCGTACCTGGCCCGAGCTGTACCCAGGCTTGCCGGAGATGTTGATCTGCGCGGCTGGGTACTCGTTAAAGCGCGTCGTGAACTCTGGCCCGGTGATCTGTCTGGTGTGCACCAATGCGCTCAGGGGCACCTGGCTGCCGTTCGCACTGCGCACGTAGAACTGACTGATGTTCGCGATGTTGGTACGCGAAGATCCCTCGGCTTCCACGTAGGTCTGCCACTGGCGGCCAAACCGGTTGAAGTAGTTCACCAGGTACCCGCCAAGGAACGTCTGCATGGTCGAGTACACATTGTTCAGGTCCACCTGTTGCTGGCTTACCTTCTCGCGATCCACGTCGGCATAGAGCTGCGGCACCGCAGGCAGAAACGACGGAATAGCAGCGGCGATCTCCGGACGCTTGGAAACGGCACCCAGAAATGCATAGATGTTTTGCGTCAGGAACTTCGGATCGTCCGAGCCGGAACGGTCCTCCAGAATCATGGTCACGCCACCGGAAGTTCCGATGCCAGGGATGGCGGGCGGTGGAAAGCTGAAGGCCAGCCCTTCCTGGATTCCGCCCAGCTTGCCTGTCACACTCCCTTGAATGCTTGCAAGCTGCTGCTCCTTGGTCTTGCGCTGATCCCATGGCTTCAGGGCGACGAAAAAGAACGCCGTGTTGGTGCTCTCCGTCAAGGTCAGCAGGCTGAAGCCGTTGACCTGCATGACCCCGCCGATGCCCGGCGTATCCAGCAGAGCTTTGGTCACCTTCAGGCCGGCATTGTCGGTCCGCTCCAGACTGGCTGCGTCCGGCAGCTGAAGCGCCACAAACATGTAGCCCTGGTCTTCCGTAGGGATGAAGCCCGTCGGCAGCCGCCCCCCGAGATATACCGCAAACAACGCGATGCAGCCCAGCACAACCATGGTGATCGCGGACTTATGGATCAGTACGTTTGAGGTGGAAACGTAGTTGTCCGTGGCGCGGGTGAACAACCGATTGAACCAGTTGAAGAACCGCTGCAGTGGCCCGGGTTTACGCTCTTTATCCTTGGGCTTCAGCAGCAGCGAAGCAAGCGCCGGGCTGAGTGTCAGGGCATTAAAAGCGGAGATCAGCACCGAGACCGCAATGGTCACGGCGAACTGTTGGTAGAGCCGTCCGGTGATGCCGGGGATGAAGGCCGTCGGGATAAACACTGCCGCAAGGATCAGAGCGATCGCCACTACAGGACCGCCTACCTCTTCCATTGCCTTTTCGGTAGCGTCGCGGGGTGACATGCCCTCGTCGATATGGTGTTCCACCGCCTCCACGACGATGATGGCGTCATCCACCACCAGGCCAATAGCTAGCACGAGTCCAAACAGCGACAACGTGTTGATGGAGAAGCCAAGGACCGGAAACAGGATGAACGTGCCGATCAGCGATACGGGAACTGCCAACAGTGGAATCAGCGTTGCGCGCCAGCCCTGCAGGAACAGGTAGGTGACCAGGATCACCAGCACCAGAGCGATCACGAGCGTCACCGTGATGTCGTGAATGCCGGCGGTGACGGCTTTCGTCGTGTCCAGCGTTACCGCATATTGCAGACCTGTGGGAAAGCGCTGCGACAGCTGGTCCAGGCGCGCCCGCACGGCGGCAGCCGTCTGCACGGCGTTCGATCCGGGGAGCTGGTAAACGCCCATGATGCCAGCCGGCGCGCCGTTATACCGCGCCGACAGATCATAGTTCTGCGATCCCAGCTGCACGCGCGCCACATCACGCAGGTGCAGCACCGACCCATCCGGATTGGATCGCAGGATGATGTTCTCGAACTCTTCGGGCTGCACCAGGCGGCCCTGAGTGCGTACGGTATAGGTCAGCTGCTGACCGGAGGGGACAGGCTCTCCGCCGATACGTCCCGCCGGGTACACGTTGTTCTGGGTAGAGAGCGCCGTGATGACGTCGTTCGCCGTGACACCAAGCTTTGCCATCTTGTCCGGCTGCACCCAGACGCGCATCGCATACTGGCCGCCGAACACCTGGACCTTGCCGACGCCCTTGACGCGGGTCAGCTCGTCCTGAACATTGATGATCGCGTAGTTCGTCAAGAACTCCGCGTTGTACTTGTTAGAGGGCGAATTGACGACGACGATCATCATCGGCGAGGTCTGGGCCTTCTGCACGATGACGCCGGACGTGTTTACCAGCGCCGGCAATTGGGACTGAGCCTGCGCGACACGCAGCTGCGCCAGCACCTGGTCGATGTTGGGATCGGTCTTGACGTCGAAGTCGACATACAGCGTCGACTGCCCGTTGTTGGCGTTCTGCGAGTACATGTAGATGGCGTTGTCCACGCCATTCATCTGCTCTTCGATCGGCGTTGCTACTGCCTGTTCCAGCGTCTTCGCATCAGCACCCGGGTAGGTCGCCTGGACCTGGATTTCGGGTGGAACGATATCCGGGTATTGCGAGGTTGGCAGACTGAAGAGCGAGACGAGCCCGACGATCACCGTAACGATTGCGATGACGATGGCCACAATGGGCCTACGAATAAAGAATTTTGACATCGGCTACCGTCCAGTCGCGTCAGGGTTCGTGGAGGCCACAGGTTCCGTGTCGGCCGCGGCCAGATGCGGACTAACGGGTACACCCTCCTTCAACTTTTGAAGGTTGTCCGTGATCACGCGTTCACCTGCCTGCAAGCCGCTCTGCACAATCCACTGCTTGCCGAATTGTTGCCGCAGCTGAACGGTGACAACGTGCACCTTGTTATCCGGACCGGCGACGTACACCTGCTGGAGTCCCTGGAGCTCCTGCACCGCAATCTGAGGGATGAGCAGCGCGTTGTGGAGAACCTCTGTGTTGGCACGCACACGCGCGAATTGCCCCGGCCTGAGCACATTGCCTGGATTGGGAAAAGCTGCCGCAACGCGGATGGCGCCCGTCTGCTGGTTCAACTGCCTATCAACAAAAACCACATGCCCCGCGTGCGCATACTTCGTGCCGTTCGCGAGTGTAAGGGAGAGCGGCAGATTGCCTGACTTGCTTAGAAGGTCACCCTTGCTGCCCTGGCCCCTCTTCGTCAGCGCGAGGTACTCCGTATCGCTGATCGAGAAGTACGCCTTGATCGGATCGAGCTGGGAGACAGCGGTAAGTACAGACTGAGGACTGACCAGATTGCCGACCTGCGTGGTTGCCTGCCCAGCAACGCCTGAGATCAACGACCGCACCTGAGTGAAGCCAAGGTTCAGCCTGGCCGTGGCCACGGTTGCCTGTGCGGCAGCGATCTGCGCCTGCGCCTGCCGTACACCGGCCTGCGCCTGTAGTGCCTGTTGTTTGTCGTTGTCCAGCTGGCTCTGCGCGATGGCGCGCTGCTCTGCCAAGGGCGCATCCCGGTTCACGTTGATCTGCGTCAGCCCAAGTTGCGCCTGCGCCTGACCAAGCTGGCCTTCTGCCTGCCCTACCTGACCTTGTGCCTGCTCCAGGGCGGCCTGGAAGGGCCGCGGATCGATCTGGAACATGACCTGACCCTTCGTGACGGGCGAGCCTTCCTTGTAAAGCTGGCGAACAAGGTACCCACTCACCTGAGGCTGGATCTGGGCATTCACATAGCCGTCGAGCGTACCTACCCATTCACCCGTCAGCGGCACATCCGCCTGCTGCACGCTGGCTACCGAGACCGGCATCGGCCCTGGATCAGCCGCTGCCCCGGCCTTCGCTTTCTTTCCATCGTCACTGCAGCCGGACAATCCGAGCAGCAGAGCGGCACTTGCGATTCCGCTTACGAGCCGTCGCGACTGACGGCTTCCGTCGTTCCCTATCACTGTGATCACGCATTGTCCTTGAGGTCGTGTCTGAGCAAAGACCTGGGTGAATGTTGAGTGTCTGATTCCCCTTCGGCGAAAGGCGATGCAGAAAAATGCTCGGATTCGAACTGAAACGTCGGCCCACTTACGCGTAAAGACATGAAAGCGCTACCCTCGCTTTACGAAGTGGCGATGTCCAAGCGCCGTGGCTGGACAGGGCAACGCAGGTTCTGAGACGAGTGTGCGCGGGATCGCAGGAGCGTAGACCTTGCGTTCCCGGCGTCCAAAAAACTCATTCCGTGACGGAGGGTGCACGCGTTGGTTTACCCTAGGCGTGCCCCATGTTTTCGCCGTTGCAACTCGCCCTGTTCTCCTGCCTCCTCCTGGGCTTCCGCCACGGCTTTGACTACGACCATCTCGCGGCGATCACCGACATCACCAGCGTGCAGCGGGGCTGGCGTGAAGGCATGCGGCTGGGCTTTCTCTATGCGCTGGGTCACGCACTCACGGTCGCCGTGCTGGGCATCGGCGTCATGTTTCTGCATGTATCGCTTCCGCACCACCTGGACGCCGTGGGAGAACGCCTCGTAGGCGCAACCCTGATCGTGCTGGCGATCTATGTCCTGACCACCCTGTGGCGCCGTCGTGGTCACCTGACGGACCCAGCGGCGCACCACGGGGCCCACATCCATCGCAGCCGCATCGCCCTGCTCATCTCCGGCGTCAGCTATGCCGGGTGGCGCGTCCGCAAGCTGATCGACCCGACGCGACCCAGGCCCGATCCGTTTGCGTTCCGTTACGACCGAAGTTCGGTTTTCACTGTGGGCATCATTCATGGCCTTGGTGCCGAGACACCATCGCAGCTCCTGCTCTTTCTGCTCGCGGCAAACCTTGGCGGCACCAGCCGCGGCCTTATCGGTCTGCTCGCCTTTATCGTCGGCCTGTTGACCATGAATACCCTGATGACGGCGAGCGCCAGCGGCGTCTTTGCCGGCAGCGTCGCGCGCCCACGCCTGCAGGCTGCCGTTACATCGCTGACGGCGATTTACAGCTTTGCGATTGGCACGATCTTTCTCTTCGGCCTGAGCGACCGCCTCCCGGCGCTGGTTCGCTGACGTCCGCACATTGCATCTCACCTCTTGACCTACAATCAACCAGTGGATCTTCGGCAAAAGTCGGCTCTGTTGCATGACACCCTCGAGGGCCTCGGCTCCGTGCTTGTGGCCTATTCCGGGGGCACGGATTCGGCCTTTCTGGCCTATGCCGCCCACCGGGCATTGATGGGAAGGATGCTGGCGGTCATCGCCGATTCGGCCTCGTTGCCACGCAAGGAGCTTGCGGCGGCCATCGCTTTTGCCGAAGGGAATGGGATTCCACTCGAAATCCTGCACACGGGCGAGCTGGCCAATCCTGATTACGCACGCAATGACGCCCAGCGCTGCTTCCACTGCAAGGATGAGCTGTTTGCGCAGATGGAGGGAAAGCGTGCGGAACTCGGCTTTGACCACATCGCGTACGGCATGAACCTGGATGACCAAGGGGAGTTTCGTCCCGGTCAGCAGGCTGCAGCACTCCACCATGCGCAGGCGCCACTGGTGGCAGCGCAGCTCTCCAAGAAGGAGATCCGCGAACTGGCTCGCGAAGCCGGTCTCGAACTCGCGGACAAGCCGGCCAGCGCCTGCCTGTCCTCTCGCATCGAGTATGGCCGTCCCGTGACGGCTGAAAACCTGCTGCAGGTGGAGCAGGCGGAAGACGCGTTGCACGATCTCGGCTTTCGGCAGGTCCGTGTACGCCACCACGGCGACCTGGCCCGCATCGAGATCGCGCGCAATGACCTGCCAGCTGCGCTGTCCATGCCTGTGCTTGACCGGATCACTTTTGCCTTGAAGGCCCTGGGCTTCAAGTACGTCACACTGGACACACAGGGCTATCGTTCCGGATCAATGAACGACATCCTGCCCGTTTCCGCGCTGACCGGCGCACCGCAACCTACACACTAGCGCCGTGACCCGCCACCGGCCAGGAGACTGAATCACCATGCGTATCGCTTACCTGGATTGCTTTGCCGGCATTGCCGGAGACATGTTTCTCGGGGCTCTGCTGGATACGGGTGTGCTGGAAGATGTCCTCCACGATGCCGTTCGCGCGCTCAACGTGGGGGCGAGTCTCAAGATCGAGCGTGTTGATCGGAGCGGCATCTCCTGCACCAAGGTGCACGTGCTTGAGAAGGGTGAGTTGGCCGAGACCAGGGCCCACACGCACGAGCACGCACCGCTCGAACAGCATACCCACGCATCCGAGCCGCTCACGCGCCAGCCGGAGACCCAGCATCAGCATAAGACCGGTCACCCGCACACGCATGAGCCGGGTCACACGCACGAGGGGGACCACCAGCACACCCATGCTGAGGACGCGCATGGGCATGATCACCCACACACGCATGGCCGCTCGCTGACCGCTATACGCGCGCTGATTCAACAGGCGCCCTTACAGGACGCAGTGAAAGCAACGGCAATTCGCGCGTTCGAATTTCTCGGCCACTCTGAAGCCAAGATTCATAACGTTCCTGTCGAGGAGATCCACTTTCATGAGGTTGGCGCCGTTGACGCCATCGTGGATATTGTCGCGTCAGCAGCCGGCATTCACCACCTCGCGATCGGCAAGTGGTACAGCTCTCCGCTGAACGTGGGCGGCGGCATGGTCGAATGCGCTCATGGCACCTTTCCCGTCCCTGCGCCTGCAACGGCGGATCTGCTGCGAGGTGTGCCTACGTACTCCGCGCATATTCAGAAGGAGCTCGTGACGCCCACGGGAGCAGCGCTGCTGCGCGCCCTGAACCCCGAGTTCGGCGTACAGCCGCCGATGCGCGTAGACCGCATCGGCTATGGCGCAGGCACACGCAATCCGAAAGACTTCCCGAATGTGCTGCGGCTCAGCGTTGGTGACCAGGACGCGGCCTCATCGGCGAATGAAAGCAGCGTCCCCTCGGCCCTTGAGAGCAGGGGGACGCAGACGGTCACAGTGCTTGAAACCGCTCTCGACGATGCCACACCGCAACTCATGGCCTTTGTCGCCGAGCAGGCGCTCGCCGGTGGCGCATTGGACGTCATGCTGACGCCGGTCATCATGAAGAAGGGTCGGCCTGGAACACTTCTGACGGTTCTCTGCAGCCCGGAACACAGCGCTGCGATGCAGCAGTTGCTCCTCCGCGAGACCCCTACGCTGGGCGTCCGCGTTCGCCAGGATCAGCGCGTCTGCCTGGACCGCGAGCACCAGGTCGTCGAGACGCCGTATGGTCTGATCCGCGTCAAGCTTGGCACACATGACGGCCAGGTTCACAACGCGGCCCCCGAGTTCGAGGACTGCAAGGCGGCCGCGCTGCAGCACCGTGTTCCTCTGAAAAGCGTTCAGGGAAGCGCCCTGGCGGCTTATCTCAACACACCTGTAAAGACACCATGACGCAAGCGCACCTCCTCACCCTCTTAGCCGAAGTAGAACGTGGCCAGCTATCCGCGGAAGCGGCAGCGGGCCGGCTCGCCTCCCTTCCTTTTGAAGATCTAGGGCACGCGCGGGTGGATCACCACCGCAGCCTGCGCACCGGTCTTCCCGAGGTGATCTATGCGGCAGGCAAAACGCCGGCGCAGACCGCCGCCATCTTCAACAGCCTCGCCCGTGACGGGGTCGACGTCCTCGCGACGCGTGCCGACCAGGCCACCGCAGACGCAGTCCTCGCGCAGTTCCCGCAAGCGGTGCACAATGCGGTTGGGCGCACGGTGGCGCTACGCCAAACGACCACACCCACACTTGGGCATATCGCCGTTCTCTGCGCCGGCACCAGTGACCTTTTCGTGGCTGAAGAGGCCGCGAGCACAGCCGAGACCTTTGGGACCCGTGTCACCAGGCTGTACGACGTAGGTGTCGCCGGCCTGCACCGGATCCTTGCCGTACGTCAGGAGCTCACCGAGGCGCATGCCGTCATTGTCTGCGCCGGCATGGAAGGTGCATTGCCTTCGGTGGTCGGGGGTCTGGTGTCTGTCCCGGTGCTGGCCGTGCCTACCTCGGTCGGCTACGGTGCCTCATTCGCGGGTGCGGCTGCGCTGCTCGGCATGCTGAACTCCTGTAGCCCCAACGTCACCGTGGTAAACATCGACAACGGCTTCGGCGCGGCCTATACGGCAACCTTGATCGCCCGCGCTTCAGCCAGGTAAAGCCTTCAGTCTGCAGCAGGGAGCAAGAGAACTCCCCGTTCGCTCAGGGCATCAAATTAGCCGGTAGGATGCACAAGCATCCTGCTCTGGAGTTCCCTATGAGATCAATGACCCTGCCACGCAAAGTGCTGTTCGGTGCCGCTCTCTTCTCCGCTGTCACCCTTGCTCCTGTAATGCGAGCGCAGGAGGTACACACCGATTACGATCACAACGCGCAGTTTGAGAACTACCACACGTTTTCCTTTGCCAAGGTCCATACAGAGGATCCGTTGTACGAGCAGCGGCTGCGGGATGACATCACCGCCGATTTGCAGAAACATGGCATGCAATTGGTTCCCTCCGGCGGCGACCTGGCCATCACGGCGATCGGCGGCGTGCACGATCAACAGCAGTACAACACCTTTTACAGCGGGCTTGGACCAGGTTACGGCTACCGTGGATGGGGTGGGTGGGGAGGCGGTTGGGGTGGCGATGGCGTCACTACCACCAGCGTGCAGCAGATCCCGGTCGGCACCCTCATGGTCGATCTGTACGACACAAAAACACACAATCTCGTCTTCCGCGGAAGAGCGCAGGCGGACATGCACAAGAAAGAGGAAAAGAACATCAGCCTCGTGCAGAAGACAGTTGACAAGATGTTCGATCACTTCCCGCCCAAGCACGCCGATTAGCTTGAACCAGAAGGAGGCCTGAGCTTTGCTCAGGCCTTTTTTACGTTTGTGCGGCCGGAACTCACTCCAGCGTATTGCCGCCGTTTACCGCGATCTTCTGTCCGGTCACGAAGCTCGCATCGTCGCTGGCGAGAAATGCCACCACTTTCCCGACCTCTTCCGCCAGACCTATGCGCCGCAGTGGAACGTTCCCCGCATACGCCTCTTTTTCGGCGTCAGTCGCGTCGAAAGAGCGCTCCGTGGGAATCCACCCCGGCGCTACGAGATTGACCGTGATGCCATCGGGTCCGAGTTCCTTTGCCCAGGATCGCGTCTGGCCCAGCTGCGCCGCTTTCGCCGCTACGTAGTTCGCGAACCTCGGATTCCCCAGCTCAACCACCTCACTGCCGATCTGGATGATTCGACCAAACCGCCGCGCGCGCATACCGGGCAGCGCAGCCTGGAGCAGCAGCAGCGGGGACTTCACGAAAAACTCAAGCTGATCCAGGTACGCCTGCCAGGTCTGGTCTTCCACGCTCAGCATCGGTTGGTGTCCCGTCGCGTTCACCACGATCACCTCCACCGGACCAAACGCCGCCTCCACTTCGGTCATCAGTCGCTTGACCTGCGCCCCATCGCGCACATCGGCTCCGAACGCCCCAGCCTGAGATCCCCGTGCACGCAGATCGGCACACATGGCTTCCGCACGAGCCGCGCTGGCGAAGTAGTTCACTGCCACGCGATGCTCGGCTTCGGCAAGTGCCACGGCCATTGCCGCTCCAAGGCCCCGGGAGGCTCCAGTGACCAATACTGTTCTCTTCATCGGTACAGCATAGTCGAGCCCCGGCCGTCTGGTGAGGTCAACGACAGGGCCTCTTTTGCGCCTTGAAGCAGCAAGGTGATGGTGTAGGCTTAGCCATTCTGCGGGCGAGCGCTCGACGCACGATGCAGCTCGGGAGCTTTCATGCCAGTCAACATCTCAGTTCTGTTCGCCGCCTTTGTCTTCCTCTTTGTTGTCTGGATCGTGCGTTGCCTCAACATACTGCCGGAGTATGAGCGCGCGGTCGTTTTTCGGCTCGGCCGCGTGCTGAAGGACGCGAAAGGCCCTGGTCTGGTGCTCATCCTGTGGCCGATCGACCGGATCGTGAAGGTGTCGTTGCGCGTGGTCACGTGGGAGGTGCCGCCGCAGGACATCATCACGCGCGACAACGTCTCCCTTAAGGTCAATGCAGTTGTCTATTTCCGGGTCGTGAACGCAACGCAAGCCATTCTCGAGGTAGAAAACTTCCGCTTTGCCGTCGAGCAGGCAGCACAGACGGCACTCCGATCGGTGCTTGGCGAGGTAGAGCTCGATGACCTGCTCTCCCAGCGAGAGATCCTCAATGAAAAGCTCCAGGTCATTCTGGACGATCACACCGAACCCTGGGGTGTCAAGGTGACGCGGGTCAACGTGAAGCAACTCGACCTGCCGCAGGAGATGCAGCGCGCCATCGCTGCGCAGGCCGAAGCCGAACGCGAACGCCGTGCCAAAGTCATCGCGGCAACAGGCGAGTTCCAGGCCTCAGCGAAACTGGCCGAAGCCGCCGAGGTCCTCAGCCGCCAGCCCATCGCGATCACCCTACGCTATCTGCAAACACTGATCGAGATTGGCGTCGAGAAAAACACCACGGTCGTCTTCCCGCTGCCACTCGATCTGCTCAGCGCCATGGGCGTGAACTTCGGCTTCGGCGGGCCCAAGAACCAGCCGAGTTCACCACCTGTACCGCCGATTTCGACAGACGTGCCTTAGATCTTCCACCCGAAGCAGAAGGCAGGGCAGGCCAAGGACCCCGCCTTAGCCTGGCTGCCCCGAAGATGTCGCGCCTCGCCTGCTTCGGTGTTTTGTCGTCTTCTCGATGACAGCGGCGTCGAAACGTCTGCCCATCTCCTCGAAGGCCGGGGTTGGCCCACGCCACCGCAACTGGTCGACACTGTCAAAAACGGCGATGTGGGTACGCAGGGTAGCCAGATCGCGAAAGAGCAAAGCCAAATCGTGGTTCGCTTGCAGGGACTCAGCAAGCTCTTCCGGAGCTTTCACCAGGACATGCCAGTCGCGTGCTCGACTCGGAATGTCTTCAATGTGCCCGTACCGGGAGAGCACAGCTGCCGTGGACTTCGCACCCCATCCGCGCAGCCCGGGGTAGCCGTCCGCGGCGTCGCCGACCAGGGCAAGATAGTCCGGAATGGACTGAGGCCGAACGCCAAACTTCGCAATGATCGCCGGTTCATCCCTCACCTGATTTCTACGCCGGTCCAGTTGCACCACGCGAGTTCCCCGAACACACTGGGCCAGATCTTTGTCCGGTGTGCACACGACTACCCGGCTCACACGGGGATTGTTCTCGGCTTTGGCGGCTGCCGCCGCGAGTGCATCATCGGCTTCATACTCGACCATCGGCCAGACCACGACGCCCAACGCGGTCAGCGCATCCTCCAGAAGTGGAAATTGGCTCAGCAGCTCAGGGTCAATGCCCTCTCCTGTCTTGTAACCGGGCCAGAGTTCGTTGCGGAACGACTCGATCACGTGATCTGTGGCGACCCCCAGGTGCGTTGCTCCGCCCTGGATCATGCCCAGGATGGATCCCAGCACGCCCCTTACCGCGGCAACCTCCCGACCGTCGCTGTCCTTGGCCCGCGGAAGGGCGTAGAAGTGCCGGAACAGCTCGTAGGTACCGTCAATCAGGTGCACTTCCATGCTGGGACTTGTAGCATAGCCCGCGGGATCGCGCGAGGTCTCCCAGATGGAGCAGCTCGCTTCGAACTCTTTCAACACGCAAGGCAAAGTAAGAGGGCGGACCCTTGCGAGTCCGCCCTTCTGTTCTTGCTCGGGAAGCGATCGTGTGGCCGTCCGCCCAGGACTTACTCGGCGGCCATTTCTTCCTGTTCGCCTTCCATGCGCATCGCTTCGAGCTCACGCTCTTCGGCTTCGTGCGCTTCCATGACCTCGGCCTGGATCTGGGCTGCCGCCTCTTCGAGCTCTGGCGAGAGCGCGACGGTGCGGTAGTACTCCATACCCGTGCCGGCAGGGATCAGGCGGCCCACGATGACGTTCTCCTTGAGACCACGCAGACCATCGATCGCGCCGTTGATAGACGCTTCGGTGAGTACGCGGGTGGTCTCCTGGAAGCTTGCCGCCGAGATGAAGCTGTCGGTGGAAAGCGACGCCTTGGTGATGCCGAGAAGCAGAGGACGTCCGATGGACGGACGGCCGCCGTCGGCCAGAACGCGATCATTCTCCGCGTTGAACCGGAAGCGATCGATCTGCTGCTCAAGCAGGAAGTTGGTGTCGCCAACATCGTCGATCTTCACCCAGCGCATCATCTGCCGCACGATCGTCTCGATGTGTTTGTCCGAGATGCCTACGCCCTGTAAGCGGTAGACCTCCTGGATCTGCTCAACGAGATAGATCTGCAATTGACGCTCGCCGAGGACATCGAGGATGTCATGCGGGTTGCGCGGTCCGTCGATCAGCGCATCGCCTGCACGCAGACGCTCGCCTTCCTGGACGTTGATGTACACACCACGCGGTACCGAGTACTCTTCCTCGTTGCCGTTATCCGCCGTGACGTACACCTTGCGCTGACCCTTGCTCACATCACCGAAGCGGACCACACCGTCGATACGCGAGATGATCGCGGGATCGCGGGGCTTACGCGCTTCGAACAACTCAACGACGCGCGGCAGACCACCCGTGATGTCCTTGGTACGCGAGGACTCACGTGGGATCTTGGCGAGCACATCGCCCGGCGAGACCTCATCGCCATCCTGCACCATCAGGTACGCGCGTGACGGCATGATGTACCGCTTCTGCGTGCCCCCCGACTTGATCAGGATGGTCGGCTGACGCTTCTCATCCGGCGACTCGGCGACAACCAGACGGCTAAGGCCGGTGACCTCGTCGATCTCCTCGTTGACCGTGAGACCTTCCTGCAGATCCTTGAAGCTGACCGTGCCGGCGATCTCCGTGAGGATCGAGAAGGTGTACGGATCCCACTCGCCCAGGATGTCGCCCTGCTTCACTTCAGCGCCATCTTCGACACGAAGCTTCGCACCGTAGACGATCGCGTAGCGCTCCTTCTCGCGGCCCTTCTCGTCAAGGATGGCGATGGAACCGGAGCGGTTGAACGCTACCAGACCACCTTCCCTGGCGCGCACGGTCACGAGATTGATGAAGTGCACCTTGCCGGTGTTCTTCGCTTCCACCTTGGAAGCGTCGTGCACACGGCTGGCGGTACCGCCGACGTGGAAGGTACGCATCGTCAACTGCGTGCCTGGCTCGCCGATGGACTGCGCCGCGATGACACCGACAGCCTCGCCCATCTCCACCATCTTGCCGGAGCCGAGGTTACGGCCATAGCAGAGGATGCAGCAACCACGCTTCGACTCGCAGGTCAGCACCGAGCGAATCTTCACGCGCTCGATACCCGCAGCCTGCACAGCGCCGGCGAGATCTTCGTCGATCTCCTGGTTGATCTCTACAATCGTCCGGCCATCGATGTCCTTGAGGCGCTCGAGCGAGACGCGGCCAATGATACGGTCGCGCAACGGCTCGATGGTCTCACCGGCTTCAATGATCGGCATCACGTAGATACCTTCCGAAGTTCCGCAGTCGTGCTCAGAGATGATCACGTCCTGCGCCACGTCGACCAGACGACGGGTCAGGTAACCCGAGTCAGCGGTCTTCAACGCGGTATCCGCCAGGCCCTTACGTGCACCGTGCGTCGAGATGAAGTACTCGAGCACCGTGAGACCTTCGCGGAAGTTCGCCTTGATGGGCGATTCGATGATCTCACCGCTGGGCTTGGCCATAAGACCACGCATACCGCTGAGCTGACGAATCTGCTGCTTCGAACCACGCGCACCGGAGTCGGCCATGATGTAAATCGGGTTCATGGCTCCTTCCTTGTCCGCGCGCTTCATGTTGTTGAACATCTCGTCAGCTACACGATCGGTGACACCGGACCACAGCTGCGTAACCTTGTTCGAGCGCTCGAGGTTGGTGATCGAGCCGTCGAGATACTGCTGCTGCATGGTCACAACCTGCCGCTCGGCATCGCGCACCACGGTGTACTTCGACTCCGGGATCACCATGTCATCCAGGCCTACAGACAGACCGGACTTGGTGGCGTACTGGAAGCCAAGCTCCTTGATACGATCGAGCGCCTTTACCGTGACCTCAAGGCCCAGGTTCAAGTAGCAGAAGTTCACCAGCTGGCCAATGCCCTTCTTCTTCAGCAGGCCGTTGATGAACGGTATGCCCTCGGGTAGCGCATCATTCAAGATGGCGCGTCCGACCGTGGTGTTGATGAACTGCTTGTGAAACTCCACCGGGTCGGTGTGCAGGATGTCCTGATCATCGTAGGCCGCGGTCATGTCGAGCACAGGGCCGGTGTACCGTAGGCGGATCGGCGACAGCGTCTCCACCTGGTTGGCATCCAGCGCCATCAAGACTTCCTCGACATTCGCAAAGACGCGTCCTTCACCCTTCGCGTTCGGCTTGCTCTTCGTCAGGTAGTACAGGCCCAGCACCAGATCCTGCGTCGGCACCGTGATTGGCTGACCCGATGCTGGTGACAGGATGTTGTGCGAAGCGAGCATCAGCACCGACGCTTCGATCTGCGCCTCGGGGCTGAGCGGGATGTGCACGGCCATCTGATCGCCATCAAAGTCCGCGTTGAAGGCGGTGCAGACAAGCGGATGGATCTTGATTGCCTTGCCTTCCACAAGCACCGGCTCGAAAGCCTGGATACCCAACCGATGCAGTGTCGGGGCGCGGTTCAACAGGACCGGATGATCCTTGATGACCTCTTCCAGGATGTCCCAAACGATGGACTCCTGCTGCTCCACCATCTCCTTGGCCTGCTTGATGGTGGTGCAGTGACCGGTCTGCTCCAAACGGTGGTAGATGAATGGCTTGAAGAGCTCGAGCGCCATCTTCTTCGGCAGGCCGCACTGGTGCAGCTTCAGCTCCGGGCCGACCACGATGACCGAACGGCCTGAGTAATCGACGCGCTTGCCGAGCAGGTTCTGACGGAAACGACCCTGCTTGCCCTTCAGGGTGTCAGAGAGCGACTTCAGCGGACGGTTGTTCGCTCCACGCAGCACGCGGCCACGGCGGCCGTTGTCAAACAAAGCGTCGACGGCCTCCTGCAGCATGCGCTTTTCGTTGCGCACAATCACCTCAGGCGCATGGAGGTCCATGAGCTTCTTGAGGCGGTTATTGCGGTTGATCACGCGGCGGTACAGATCGTTCAGATCCGACGTCGCAAACCGGCCACCATCCAGCGGCACGAGCGGCCGCAGCTCAGGCGGAATCACGGGGATCACGTCAAGAATCATCCACTGCGGCTTGTTGTCGCTCTTACGGAAGGCCTCAACGACCTTGAGTCGCTTGGAGTACTTGAGCTTCTTTTGCAACGATGTCTCGGTCTTCATGCGCTCGCGCAACTCAATCGCAAGCTCCTGAATCTCGACACGCTTCAGCAGTTCCTTGATCGCCTCGGCGCCCATCATGGCCTTGAAGCCGGAAGGGCGATACTGCTGGTCGAGCTCGCGGAAGCGATTCTCGTCCTTGATGACTTCGCGCTCCTTCACGGGCGCATCACCTGGATCGACGACTACGTAGCTCTCGAAGTACAGCACCGCTTCGAGCTCACGCAGGGAGATGTCGAGCAGGTGACCAATGCGCGACGGCAGGCCCTTGAAGAACCAGACGTGCGAGCAGGGGGACGCCAGCTCAATGTGCCCTAGGCGCTCACGACGCACCTTGGACACGGTAACTTCCACGCCACACTTGTCGCATACGACGCCGCGATGCTTCATGCGCTTGTACTTGCCGCAGAGGCACTCCCAGTCGGTGATCGGTCCAAAGATGCGAGCGCAGAACAGGCCATCGCGCTCGGGCTTAAACGTACGGTAGTTGATGGTCTCCGGCTTCGTGACCTCGCCAAAGCTCCACGAGCGAATCTTCTCGGGGCTGGCAAGCTGGATCTTGATCGAATCGAAGTCGGTGATGGGTCCGGCCATTTCAAACGGGCTGGTACGGAACATATTTTCTGGTCTCCAGTGCAGCCATGGGCTGCGGGTGACTCTGTTGCTGCAGGCGATGACTTACAGGCGCATCGTCTTGGCCATAAAGCTTGCGTTCTTGCCGTTCCTGGCGAGTTTGCTTCTCCCTCCAGGAACGGCAACGTAAAGCGCTAGTCTGCGACGGCGAGTTCGGGAAGCATTGGCACACCATCGGTTGGGCTACGCTGCTCGGCTGCCTTGACGAGTTCCACGTCC
>CAZZXY010000090.1:0-18164 GCA_964658105.1 Verrucomicrobia bacterium Tous-C9LFEB
GACGGTGGAGGAGAAGACGCTGGAGGCATCATCGATGAGACGGGAGTGGGTGTACGCGAAGGTAAAGGCGATCCCGCGACGGAGACGCTCTTCGACCTTGGCTTCGACGGCGTTGTAGTTGGTCTGGCCGGTGTTCTGGCGGTAGATGGCGACGTTCTGGAAGCGGGCGTAGGGCTTGAGCAGTTGGGCGGCGGCGACGGTCTTGCCGCCGATGGTGCTGGAGGCGGGAATCTGGCCGTAGTAGGGGTTTGCCACCTGTTTGGTGAGCGCGCTGCCTTCGGCAAGTTGCGCCGTGGTCAGCTGGTTGAGGTTCTGGTCGGGGACGCCGACATGCACGCCTTTCGAGCCGACGTAGGCGACCTCAAAGGACAGGCTGTTCGTCAGGGAGTGCTGCACGGCGAGATTCCACTGCTGCACATAGCCCGAGCCGGCCTGGCGATCGGCGGTGTAGACGCTTTGGCCGAGACCCGCGTTTGGCGTGGGGGCGATTGGCGCGACGGTGGGGCCGCTGGACAAAGCGAAGGGTGCGTTGATGGAGTCCTGCGTGGCTTGGCGCACGTTCTGGATGAAGGGGAACTGCGGCACGGTGAAGGGCGTGGTGATGCCGGACTGGTCGAAGAAGACGACCCCGAAGCCGGAACGGATGACGGTCTTCGGGTCGAGTGAATAGGCAAAGCCGAACCGTGGACCGAGGTTGTCGTAGTGCGTTTCGCGCGCGGATTTCGGGTTGCCGTCAACGCCAACGTAGTCGAGCACCTGGGTATTCAGGTTGAAGATGGCGCCCTGGTTGTTCTTTTCGGTAGACGGGTTGTTGAAGGTCCAGCGAAGGCCGATATTCGCGGTCAGCTTCGGGGTCACGCGCCAGTCGTCCTGCACGAAGTACTCCTGCAGGTGATCGCGGGGGCGGAGCGTGCTGCTTTGGAGGTCGATGGAGAAGGTATCGACCTGGCCCAGGAGGAAGCTGGCGAAGGAGTTGCCGCCGGTGGCAGCGGCCGAGGTGCCTGTGCCCTGGGTGTCAGTGCCGGTGGTGGTGAAGGCGAAAGAACCTGTGGGGGTTGGCGGCGAGATCGCGTTCAGCTGGTACCAGCGGAGGTCGCCACCGACGCGGATGTCGTGCTTGCCGCGCGTGAAGAGGAGCTCGTCGACGACTTCGTAGACGCCCGTTTGATAGGTGGTGAAGGTGGAGGCGGAGGAGCCGAGCTGCCCAAAGCCGGTGAAGGTGAAGAGGGGCAGGGCGTTGTTGAAGTCGGTGTTGGTGGGGATGCCGGGAATGCCCAGTGCCGCCGAGGCTGTGGTCGGAAGCACCGCGCCCGACTGGTAGTTCGCGCGGCGCGTGTAGCCTACGCGGAAGTCGTTGGCGAGGTGCGTGGTGAAGGCATGTGTCTCACTCACGACGGCCTGTTGCCCGAGAACGTTGGAGGGGCCGGCTACGTTGCCGGTTCCCAGCACAGAGCCTGTGATGGCGCCGGAGCCGTCAGGGAACGGCGTCACGGGCGTTTCCACCTCGTTGTAGTAGGTGTAGCGGGCGAAGGCGTGATCTTTGACGCCGAGGCCGGCATCGAGGCGGATGTCGAACTGATTTTGATGGTCGGAGTCGTTCGCCGTGCGCGAGTAGTTGTTGGCTGCGCCGCTGGCGGTCGGGGTGGGAATGCGGGCGAGCAGGGAGGTGGCGGCTGCGTCCCCCGGCGTGGTGATGAGGTTGTTGCGGAAGGGGGTGCGAACGTAGCGCCCGTTCACGACCTGTGTTGCCGCAGGGTTGTAGATCTGATTCGGGTTGACCGTGCCGTTGGGGCAGATCGCGACGCCGGCTGCGTTGAGGGTGTAGCCCGTGCAGCCTGAGGTCAGCAGGGAAGCGAAGTTCCCGTTGCGCTCGGCCACGGTGGGCACGGTGGAGATACGGGTGACGCCGACGAGCTGCTTGATGCCCTGGTAGTCGCCGAAGAAGAAGAGCTTGTCCTTCAGGATCGGCAGGCCAACCGTGCCGCCGTAGAGGTTGCGGCGGTACTCCGGCTTGCGGCCGGTAGGGGCGAAGTAGTTGCGGGCGTTGAGGTCTTCGTTGCGGAGGTACTCGAAGAGCGAGCCGTGAATCTGATTGGTGCCGGAGCGGGTCGCTACGTTGACGACACCACCGTTGAAGCGGCCGAACTCGGCGGAGACGTTGTTGCTTTCGACGGTGAACTCCTGGATGGAGTCGATGATGGGGAAGAAGGCGACCTGGCCGGGTTCGGGCTGCAGCGCGGAGATGCCGTCGTAGAGGTATTCATTGGTGCGCGGGCGGCCGCCGTTGATGCGGGGCAGCAGGGTGCCGGGGGGCAGTTCGACGCCCGGGGCCAGCGTGGTGAGCTGGATGTAGTTGCGCGAGTTGAGCGGGATGGCCTGGATCTGGCGCTGCGGGACCGTGAACTGGATATTGCTGGTCTGGGTTTGCAGGAGCGGCGCGTCGGCGGAGACGTCGACTGTCTGGGCTTCGCTGCCGACGGTCAGGGTGAGATCGACGCCAAGGGTTTGACCGACGGCGAGGGTGAGGCCCGAGCGCGTGAGGTGTTGGAAGCCGGGGACGGCGACGATGAGTTGATAACGCCCGGAGACGAGGTTGGTGAAGTCGTAATAGCCGTCGTTTGCTGTGGTGAAGACGTATTTCTCGCCGGTGCGCTGCTCTACGGCCGTGACCTGGGCGCTTGGGACGGACGCGCCGGACGGATCGGCAATGCGACCCTTGATCTCACTGGCGACCTGGGCGGAGGCATGCCCCGCCGCGAGCATGGCAAAGCCGAAACAACATGTTACAAAACGCAAACGCATCAACACTCCTCGAGTACGCACGGGTGGGCGCGCGACGTGCATTAAGGCGCAGACGGTTCCAGCGGGCGTAACGAAATTATACGCATTCATCCGTGAGGTGCAGGGGAGTCGCGTTTGGCCTGGCTCCGTTATGCTGCCGTTACGTGCAAGGTGAGGTTCTCTTGGTGTGTCAAAGGTTTAGCGGCGTATTGCGCGGGCTGCAGCGTGAGTAGACCGTTTCGCGTTCTGGTCACGCGTGCGCCGAAGGGTGCGTCCGCGTTGGCTGAGCAGCTGCGTGTGCTTGGGATGCAGCCGATTCTCATCCCGGCGATCGAGACCGTGGAGCCCTCTTCGTTTGCTGCGCTGGATGATGCGCTTGGGCAGATGAATTCGTACGGGTGGCTTGTGTTCACGAGCGCGACGGCGGTGGAGGCGTTTGCTCGACGGGTCGGCTCCGGTTTCCAGCTGCCTGAGACGCTGCGGGTGGCTGCGATTGGACCGGCGACGGCCCGTGCTTTGGACGCCATGCGGGTGCCCGTGACGCTGCTCCCGGCGCAGGCTGTGGCCGAGTCGTTGACCGCGGAACTGCTGCCATTTGCCCGGCAGCCTGATGGCCGCGCAGGGCGATTTCTGCTGGTTCGGGCGGAAGAGGCGCGCGAGGTACTGCCCGAGACGCTGCGGGCGGCGGGGGCTGAGGTGAGAGTGGTACCGGCGTACCGGACGGTGATTCCGGAGGGGTCGGTGGACCTGCTGCGGGGGTTGCTTGTCAGCGGGGGAGACGTACCGGATGCGGTGACGTTTACGAGTTCTTCGACTGCGCGCAACCTGGTGGCGCTGTGTGAGGCAGCGGGGATTCGGCTGCCTGAGGGGGCGTTGCGGGTGTCGATTGGGCCGATTACGAGTCAGACGATGCGGGAGTTGAGACTGGCGCCGCATGCGGAGGCTCGCGAGGCGACGGTGGCTGCGCTGGCTGAGGCGGTATTGGGGGTGCTGCAGGAGCGGGGGAGTAAGACAGCAGGTTCCCCGTTCGGGGAATGACAAGAAAGAAAGGCAAAGGCGAAGGCAACAGCCAGAGCAACAGCAGATTCCTCCGCTGCGCTGCGGAATGACAGAAGAAAGGCAAAGGTAAAGGCCACAGCAACAGCAGATTCCTCCGCTGCGCTGCGGAATGACAAAAAGGAAGGCAAAGGCAAAGGCAACAACCACAGCCACAGCAGATTCATGGGCTGCGCTGCGGAATGACAATGCAGCGAAGCTGGGGCTGCGTGTGACTCTAGGCCTGGCTTTGTGCTGGGCGCTTGCGGCGGCTTAGGACGGAGGGGCGGCGTCGGCGGCGGGTCTCGCTGGCACCTTCGACCTTGTTCCAGAAGCCGACGAAGTAATCGACCGCGGAGATGATCGAGACGATCGTCATCCAGTAGATCGAGGTGACCGCGATGAAGTGGACGCCGACGACGAAGGGGCCGCCGAAGTCCCACTCGTACCAACGGTGGTTGAGGATGGCAGCAACGACCGAGACGATCTGGATGACTGTTTTGAGCTTGCCGATGTCGGAGGCTTCAATGGTGAAGCCCTCGGAGGCAGCGATGGAGCGGAGGCCGGAGACGAGGAATTCGCGACCGATCACCAGAACGGCGATCCAGGGCTTGACGACGGATGGGTTGTAGGCGACCAGCACGATATAGGCCGCGCTGATCATGAGCTTGTCCGCCAAGGGGTCCAGCAGCATGCCCAGCGTGGTGATCTGGCCATTCTTTCGAGCGAGGTAGCCGTCCAGGCCGTCGGTGATGGCTGCCAGGATGAAGATCAGGGAGGCGAAGATCTCCTGCTCGCCGTGTGTGCCGTGGACCGGGGAGTGGTCTGACAACGCCCAGATCAGCACCGGGACGGCGGCGATGCGGGTCAGCGTGATGGAGTTGGGCAGATTCACGTGCGGGTCCGCGAGACCTCTTCAGTCGGCGCCAGTCAGTGATCACATTTTGTCATACCGGGGGAAGGGACGTGTTCTCGCAGGACCGGGTCCGGAGATTCCGGACCCGGCGGTTCAAGCTGTTCAAATGGCCCGTGGTGCGGCAGGGGTTACCTGTCGTTGCCCTGCGGGTTCTCGACGGCTGTGATGGACCCGAGCAGACCGCCCGACTCGCCTCCTGGACCGGCGGCGAAGTAGAGCGTGGTGGCCAGACCCGAGGTAGCGCCGCCGCCAAAGGAGAGACCCCATAGGCCGGCGATCTTAAGGGGGGCGTCTGATTTGTCGTTCAGTGTGCCTTTGAACTTGCCTGTGAGCGCGTTGAAGGCGAGGATCTCGCCGGAGCCGAAGTTGCCGACGAGGATGTCGTGGCTGAAGTCACCAAAGTCGCCGGGGGCCTGCGCGAGTCCCCACGGTGCGTTCAGGTAGGTGCCGTGGTCGAACCTCAGGAGAAGTTTGCCTTTGGCGTTGAATACGTCGACGTAGCCGAGGCCTGCGCCGTCGACCTCATCGTGGTTGCCGCTGCCCTGGGCTGCAAAAGCGACGTAGATGTTGCCGCCGATGTTCTGAACATTGAACGGGGCATAGCCGGAAGGGAGTTCGGGATCGGTGAAGCGGTTTTCCATCTCCGTCACGTGGCGGAAGAAGGTGTTGAAGACCTGGACCTTGGCTTTTCTGAAGTCGGCTACGTAGATGAACTGCTGGGGACCGTTGGTCGGATCGTTCATCGTCGCCATGGTCATCCCTTTGTAGATCGAATCCCCTTTGGTGTTGACCATGACCACGGCTGATTTGGCGTTCAGGGTGGGATTCCAGCCGGAGATGGTGCCATCTTCGGTGGAGAAGAGAAAGACTGCCGGTTTGCCCCTCACGAGCTCGAAGCCTGTCCCCCCGTTGAAGATGGTGCCGGTAGGTGTGCCTGAGACGCCTGGGAGCGCGCCCGGCACCGTGACCACGAGCGGAACGATGGAGCCGGTGCCCGAGTAGAGGGTGGAAAGGCCCGTGCCGTTATCGGCTACCCACCAGGCACCTCCCGTAGCGCGGGAGAGACCCCAGGGATTGACGAGGTTTGCATCGGTGAAGGCAGCCATGCCTGGGGCATTCGCAACCAGGTTGCTCTGGGTGTAGTGCTGTTTGTTCTGGGCGAAGGAGGAAGAAACGCACAGCGTTGCCGAAAGGGCGAGCGCTGCGGCGGACGAAAGCTTCGGAATCAGTGGCATGGGTGGAGCTCCTGAAGCAGCGACGTGGAAGCTTCGCTGGGATGTGCGTTCGAAGCCAGTGTTTGAAGACGGCCGAGATCGAACTTGCGAGCGCAGACGAAGCGTACGGGCCAGCGGGGGGCCGAGTTGTCTCTGAGTTGTCACGCCTTCGTCATCCTTTGCGGCATGCTTCCCGGGAGGAACGAAGAGCCACATCCGGTCAATCTGACCGTCCCGAGCATCTAGACACGTATGGCAGAAAAAATTGCACTGATTGCCGGGGCGACCGGCATCGTTGGGCGGAACCTGGCAGAGCGTTTACAGGCAGGGAATGATTGGCAGGTACTGGGCCTGGCGCGGCGGCCTGTCGCGATGGAGGGCGTGGAGAGCGTTCCTGCGGACCTTACGGACATGGCCAGCCTACAGGCGGCGCTCGCGGGCAAACAGCCCACCCATATCTTCTTTACCTCGTGGCTGCGGCAGGCGACCGAGGCGGAGAATATTCGCGTGAATGCGGGCATGGTGCGCAATCTTCTGGATGCGGTCCGGCCTGCGGGCACGGTGCAGCACGTGGCGCTTGTGACGGGCCTGAAGCACTACCTGGGGCCGTTTGAGGCGTATGGCAAAGGCACACTGCCCGCAACGCCGTTCCGGGAAGAGCAGGACCGGCTGGAGATTGAGAACTTCTACTACGCGCAGGAGGATGAGGTCTACGCCGCCGCCGCGCGCGACGGATTTGGCTGGAGCATTCACCGTCCCCACACCATCATTGGCTTTGCTGTGGGCAATGCGATGAATATGGGCGTGACCCTGGCGGTGTACGCCACGATCTGTCGCGAGACGGGACAGCCGTTTGTCTTTCCGGGATCGGCGGCGCAGTGGAATGGACTCACAGACATGACGGACGCCCGTCTGCTGGCGGATCAACTGCAATGGGCGGCGACGACGCCCGGGGCGCGCAATCAGGCCTTTAACGTGGTGAATGGGGACGTCTTTCGGTGGAAGTGGATGTGGGAGCGCCTGGCGGCGTGGTTTGGCATCGCGCCGGCACCGTTCCCAGCAGAGCACTCGCCACTGGAGGCCCAGTTCGCCACGATGGACGCGCCGAAGCTGTGGCGGGAGATCGCCTCGAAGTACAGCCTCTCGGAGCCGGATTTGAACGTGTTGACGTCAGCGTGGCATACGGACGCCGATCTTGGACGGCCGGTGGAAGTGGTGACGGACATGAGCAAGAGCCGAAGGTTCGGTTTTCGGGAATACCAGGCTACCGACGACAGCTTCTTCGACCTGTTTACGAAGCTGCGTGCCGAACGGCTGATTCCATAAGCGCGGGGCGAGGCGCTACACTGGCGACCGTTCACGCAAAGGTGACTCAGGCGTGGATCCATCCTCGAACTCCGGCGAGAACGACATGAGCAGCCTTGAGCAGCCTCCACGCATTACGCCCTTTCTCTGGTTTGCGACGCAGGCTGAAGAAGCAGCAAACCTTTACGTCAGCATCTTCCGGAACGCGCGCATCCTCGGGACGACGTCCAGCGGAAGCGCTTCTGACGCAGCGTCCAAGGTGATGACAGTCTCCTTCGAACTCGACGGTCAACGATTCCTTGCGCTCAATGGCGGTCCTGCCTTCGAGTTCACGGAGGCGACCTCTTTCGTGATCCGCTGCGACACGCAGGAAGAGGTGGACGAGTACTGGTCGAAGCTCACGGCGGACGGCGGCAAGGAAGGCCGGTGCGGCTGGTTGAAGGATCGCTTTGGGCTGTCCTGGCAGGTGGTGCCGACAGAGATGTCGCGCCTGATCCGCAGTCCTAAGGCGTTGCAGGCCATGATGGGCATGAAGAAGCTCGACATCGCCGAACTGGAACGAGCAGGACAAAGCTAGCGCGGATCGCCTTAGCCCTTGCACCTGTGGTGCCAAGCTGCGAAGGGCCTCGTACCTGCTTCGGACGGTTGTGGCTGTCCGAAGCAAATGCGGAGGTCCTTCGTTGCACTCAGGATGCCGGGTTCATCGTTGTATCGCCCTAGGCGTACATGCCGCGCTGCTTGGTGGTGTAGGCGACACGGTCGATGGCCAGCATGTAGGCCGCGATACGGTTGTCGACATTGTGGGCCACGGCGTACTGCAGCACGTCGGTGAAGCTGGACGACATGATGCGATCCAGCCGCTGGTTGACTTCCTCTTCGGTCCAGAAGTAGCCCATGCGGTCCTGAACCCATTCGAAGTAGCTTGTGGTGACGCCGCCGGCGTTGGCGAGGATGTCGGGGATGACGAATACGCCGTTGGCGGCGAGGATATCGTCGGCTACCGTGGTTGTGGGACCATTGGCTCCCTCGCAGACGATGCGCGCGCGGATGCGATCGGCGTTCAGGCTGGTGAGGACGTTCTCCGTAGCGGCTGGGATCAGGATGCCGCAGGGCCTTGTGAGGAGCTCGTCCTTATCCGCGGCCTCGGCTTCCGTGTAGCCGTGAATGGTGCCGTGCCGGGCCTTGTACTCGAGCAGATCCGAGATATCCAGGCCGTTCGGGTTATAGAGAGCGCCATCGTATTCGATGATGCCGATCACCTTGTAGCCCTTGTCCCAGAGGATCTTGGCTGCGTTGGAACCGACGTTGCCGAAGCCCTGCACGATGACGGTGGTGCCTTCGGGGCGCATGCCCAGGTGCTTGAGTGCCTCGTCACAGACCACGGAGACACCGCGGCCCGTGGCTTCCTTGCGGCCACGTGAACCGCCCATGTTGATGGGCTTGCCGGTGACGACGGACGTGACGGTCTGGCGCATGTGCATGGAATAGGTGTCCATGATCCAGGCCATTGTCTGTTCGTTGGTGTTCATGTCGGGGGCGGGGACGTCTTTTTCGGGGCCGATGAACTCGATCAACTCCGCGGTGTAGCGACGGGTCATGCGCTCGAGCTCGCCCTGGCTCATGTGCTTGGGGTCGCAGATCACGCCGCCCTTGGCGCCACCGAACGGGATATTCACGACGGCACACTTCCAGGTCATCCAGCTGGCGAGCGCTCGCACTTCATCGAGCGAGACGTCCGGGGAGTAGCGGATACCACCTTTGGCCGGGCCGCGGGCGATGGAGTGCTGGACGCGGTAGCCGGTAAAGACTTCTACCTGGCCGTTGTCCATCTGGACGGGGATGTGGACGATGATCTCGCGCTGGGGATAGCGAAGGACCTTCCAGATACCCGGGTCCAGCGCCAGCTTCTGTGCGGCGGTATCGAAGCGGGCGGCCTGAGCCTCCCAGGGATTGGTCTCCTGCGCAAGCGAGACCATGTTGCTGCTACTTACTGCTGAAGCCATACTGCTGTTTCCTTTTCCTACAGGTACCGGACGCGCGGCAAGGGACTCGGGCGTCGGTACCAGGTTTTCACGGGCCATTTCGATCTCCTGGCTGTTAAGCCCCACCTCTTATGTGATGTACGCGGGGGTGGTCGGGAGCGGGTTATCTGCTGCGACGCCGGCGGTTGGAGCCGGCCAAACTGGGCGATAGTAGGCCCCCCTTAGCTCCCTTGGCAAGAGACGAAGGTGGTACTCGGTTGGATACTATGAGTCCTATGTCCGAGTACGAGACAACACCCGCTTTACCCGAATTTTCACGTCTTGCGCAGGAGCACACACTGGTCCCCGTGACGCGGACGGTGGCTGCTGACCTGGAAACGCCCGTGGGCGCCTTTTTGCGCGTGGCCGGGCAGGAACCCGAGGCGTTTCTGCTGGAATCTGTCGAGGGCGGGGAGAAGATCGGTCGATACACCTTTATCGGCGTGCGGCCCTATCGGACGCTGACGGCCTGCAACGGGGAGATCACGGTTCGCCAGGGCGGGCCCGCTGGATCCCCTGCGAAAAGCTACATGGGCGACATCTTCACGGAGCTGAAAGGTGAGTTGGAGGGCCACCATCCGGCGAAACTCCCGGGCTTGCCGCCGTTCACCGCAGGCGCGGTGGGTTTCTTTGCCTATGACGTCGTGCGACGCATCGAGCGGCTGCCGGAACTGGCCGCCGATGAGCTGCATGCGCCGGATGCGCACCTCATGTTTTTCGATCAGGTGCTGGCGTTCGATCACGTCCGGCAGGCCATTCACCTCATGGTGACCGCCGGGGCGCGTGTGCCGCTGACCGCGGGAAATGCAGCCGCCGCGTTTGACGATGCGGAAGCGCGCCTGGATGAACTGGAGGCGCTGCTCGAAGCGGCTCTGCCACGCACGCCGAAGAACAGGATCGAAGCGCCCTTGACCTTGACGCCGCGTACAGAGGCTAAAGATTTCCTGGAGTCCGTCGATAAGGTGAAGGAGTACATCGCCGCGGGGGACGTGTTTCAGTGCGTGCTATCGCAGCGTTTTGATTGCGTCCCGGAGGTGGACGCCTTCGAGATCTATCGATCGCTGCGGGTGGTGAACCCGTCGCCCTACATGTATTTTCTGCGATTCGGATTGGCGTCCGGTGGCGGCGAGCGGCGCTGCCACATTGTGGGCTCGTCGCCGGAGCTGCTAGTGCGTGTCAAGGATCGGCGCGTGGAGTATCGGCCCATCGCCGGCACGCGTCCGCGCGGTGCGGACGATGCCGCCGATCTTGCGCATGAGGAAAGCCTGCGCGGCGATGCCAAGGAGGTTGCCGAGCACGTGATGCTGGTGGATCTTGGCCGCAACGACCTGGGCCGCGTGAGTGAGTTCGGATCGGTGCGGGTGAAGGAACTGATGTTTATCGAACGCTACTCGCACGTGATGCACCTGGTGAGCGCCCTGGAAGGCAAGCTGCGTGCGGGGTTTACGCCTTTGGACGCGTTTCGTGCCTGCTTTCCGGCCGGAACGCTTTCGGGCGCGCCGAAGATCCGGGCGATGGAGATTATTGAAGAGCTGGAGCCGGCGCGTCGCGGCGTCTATGGGGGCGCGATCGTCTACGCGGACTTCAGTGGGAACTTTGACTCCTGCATTGCGATCCGCACCCTGTTCATGGATGGCGAGCAGGGTCATATCCAGGCGGGCGCCGGCATCGTGGCAGACTCTGTGCCGCAGAGCGAATATGAGGAGTGCGGGAACAAGGCCCGTGCTGTGGTGAGAGCGATTGAACGGGCGCGAAGGGGAGCGTGATCCACGATGGGACGCGGCAGTAGTTGAGCCTTAAACCTATGGGCGCTTGCACGCAACACAAGTTGTAGGGGACCGACTTTCTTCTGCGCTAAGGTGAAGAAGCAATGGCCGGCGACCTGGAAGATCAGCTACAACACCTGGAGCGTGCGCTTGGGCACCTTCGGCTTAACGCGAAGCAAGCGTTTGGTTTCATCGAGAAGCTTGAATATGAGGGCGTGCAGTTCGACGTCAGTCGGCGCGCGGTGATTGCGGACCTGTCGCCGCTGTTCTTTTCCCATCTGATCGAACACATCGACAAGGACGGCGTTGGGGCCGCCGTAAAGCGTCTGCATGAACGGCTTGCCCCGCTGCTGACGTGCCGCCATCGATGGACGCCATTGCGGCGAGCCAGTGATGACCAGGTACGCGGTATGGCTCGCACGTCAGCCGGGGACGTGTGCGTGCCCCACATCTGCAAGGTCTGCAATGCCTATGTGTTGGGCCTGGACTTGCCTTTGGTGGGCAGACAGTAGCAACAGGAGCTCTGCATCCCGGCGGGCCGTACACTTGAGGCATGGTGTTTGTGCTCGACAATTACGACTCGTTTACCTATAACCTCGTGCAATATATGGGGGAGCTGGGCGCGGAGGTCGGAGCCGTGAGCCACGATATCGTCGTTCGGCGCAATGATGAGGTCACGCCCGAAGAGATCGTTGCGATGCGGCCCGAGCGCATCCTGTTGTCGCCCGGCCCGTGTACGCCGCAGGAGGCGGGCGTTCTGATCCCGCTGATCGAACTCCTGGCCAGCCTTCCGGAGGACGAACAGATTCCGACCCTGGGCGTGTGCCTCGGGCACCAGGCGATCGGCGCTGCTTTTGGCGGACGGGTCATTCGGGCCCCGCAGCTGATGCACGGGAAGACCAGCGTGGTCGAACATGACGGCCGATCCATCTTCGCGGGGCTTCCGCAACCGATGACCTGCACCCGGTACCATTCCCTGATCGTCGAGGAAGGCAGCGTGCCGGCGGAGTTGGAGATTTCGGCGCGGGTCGCCGGCGAGTCGACCATCATGGCCCTGCGGCACCGCACGTTGCCGATTGAGGGCGTCCAGTTTCATCCCGAAAGCGTGCTCACCGATCACGGCAAACAGCTCATTGGCAATTTTCTGAGGCAATAAATGGCCGTTTGCTCCATACCGAACCGAGGCTTGGCAGTAGGCGGCTTGCTGCTTGCGCTCGGCTGCCTTGCCGCGAACGCGCAACAATCAGCTGATGCGATGGGATCCGTGGCCACACGCGATGCGCGGGTGAATGGGGGGCTTGAGGTCCAGGGTGACGTCGCCCGCCTGCTGACCAATGTCAGCGTGACCGCGTATGACTACGACGCGCCGGTGGCCCTGCACCGTGGCGGTCATGTGCTCGTCTGTTCCACCAGCGAGTTTCACCTGCTGCGTTCCGGGGGCAGCGGAGCGCTGATCTTCGGCCTGGATCGTGGAGCGATCGAGATTCAATCCGATACCCGGCCGCAGGATGCCGTGCTTACGCCGGATCTGAAGTTTGTGCCGGTCACAAAGGGAGCTCTGGATCTGAAGGTGCGCGTGACGCGGGAGGGCGACACCTGCGTGGAGAACGCGGGAGCGGGGGCGCCAGTGCTCAACGTGACCGACCCTTTCTCCTCAGCAAACTACCGGGTTCTGCCGGGGCAGCACCTGCTGTTCGTGGCAGGTGATGTCCACCGAGTGGTGGATCATGAACGGAGTTCCTGCGGGTGTCCCCCGGTAGTCGCGCCCAAGATGCTGGCCGGAAAGCCCGGGCAGCCGGCTTCGGCGGTGCAGGCCGCGGCGGCGCATCCGTTCCCGCAGGCGCAGAGCGAAGGCCTGGCACAGCCTTCGGCCACTACGAACGAGGCGCCCGTGGGCACGGCAAGTTCCCAAGTGGCCACGACCTTCAGCTATGGCGAGAACCAGGGACGGCCGCCAAGTGTAGGTGACGCTCCGGCGACCGGAGCGACCGGAGGCACCGCAACCCCAGCGGCACGCAAACGGCAGGGTGGATTCTTCCACGCCATCGGCCACTTCTTTCACCGCATGTTTGGCGGCTCCTAGCGACAGGGTGACGGAACGGCCTTAGATGACTGGGCTACAATCTTAGGGTTGGTCGCGGCATCCCGCCGAAGGCCGTTACACTCACCAATTCTTCAAGTTTCAGGAGTTTTCCATGGCGATTCCGGCCACGCAGATGCGCCCCGGCATGATTATCAAGTTTAAAGACGACCTGCATCTGGTCTTCTCGGTCGAGCATCGCACGCCCGGTAACCTGCGCGCCTTCATTCAGGCCAAGCTGCGCAACATCCGCACCGGTTCCATGTTTGTGGAGCGTTTTCGTTCGCCCGATCCCATTGAGCGGGTTGTCGTCGACGAAATCAAGATGGAGTATCTCTACAACGATGGCGACGACTACTACTTCATGGACCAGCAGACCTACGAGCAGACGAACCTGAAGCATGAGACGCTCGGTGACTCGGTCGATTACCTGACGCCGAACCTGCAGATCTCCGTCAGCTTTCACGACGGCAAACCCGTGGGTATCGAGCTGCCGCCGTCGGTCGAGATGACGGTCGTGGAGACCGAGCCGGGGATCAAGTCGGCCACGGCGAGCTCTGTCACGAAGCCCGCCAAGACCGAGACCGGGCTTGTTGTGCAGGTTCCGCCGTTCATCAATGAAGGCGAGAAGATCAAGGTGGACACGGCGGAAGGCGCCTACATGAGCCGGGCGTAGACACGGGCTTTCAGAAAAGCCAAAGGGCGCAGCAGTTTCGCTGCGCCCTTGCTCTTTGCTCCGGAAAGCAAGCTTAGAAGCGGTAGAACGCGCTGATGGCAGGCTCCATCGTCACGCGCCAGCCACGCGTGCTGATGTCGTGGTTATAGAAGTTGGGCTGGCGGTAGTACAGCGAGCGACCCGAGACGCGGAAGCCGATGTGCTCGTTCTTCACGGGCAGGTCAAAGCCGGTCTCCAACAGGCCTGCGCCACGGAACTGATTCGATGCCGTGGATGGTGTGAAGTCCAGTGCGCCACCACCTACCTCTACATAGGGCTGGAGGGGGATGTGCTTCGGGTGAAAGAGGTAGCCACCGGTAAACTCATGCGCATCGGTGGGGACGCGGGTCTCGCCCTGGGCGTTCGTGTTGGCGTAGTTGTACGTGAACCGCTCCTGGTAGTGCGTGAACCCGTAGTTCAGGGCTACACCGGCCCAGGGCTTTGGATGGAACTGGAGTGAGGTGACGAAACCGGCAGACCACGTGGTGAACTGCTGCTGGTTGTAGATGGACGTCGTTGTTGTCCCGTTCTGGATGGGGTAGGTGAACGACTGGTAGCTTGGGTCGCTGGTGAGAATCCGGTCGAACTGGCCCGTTCCGCCAACGGACAGGCTGGCCCCGTGCGTTTTTAAGTATTGCGCCTGTCCTGTCAAGGACGCAGCGGACAGAGCTAGGATGGCAGGAATTGTGCGGCGGAACGTGGGCATCATCTGGAATCTCCTCATAAGTGGTTCAGGGAGAGAACGACACTGCCACACAGAGAGGCAACAGACAGCGACGTTCTCGCTTAAAGCGTTACAACAGCGAGGGCGTTCGGTGCTGTTGGCCGGTACTACGTGTTCATACAAACAGACGCGCGTGGGAGTTTGGTGGGTTGTCTGTTTGTCTCGCCTTCGCGTTTGCTTGCATCGTGTTGTAGCGCTCTGCGACACTGAACGTTCATGGTCGTTCACTTTCTGGTGCGAGGCCGCGTGCAGGGGGTCGGTTTCCGCTGGTTCGTGCACCGGGAAGCCGCCGAACTGGGCTTGCACGGGTCGGTTCGCAATACCGATGCCGGTGCCGTGGAGGTCATTGCCTCGGGAGAACCCGAGGTGATTGCCGAGTTGCGGGCCGAACTGCACAAGGGCTCACGCGGCAGCCGGGTCGACCAGGTAATCGAGCACGAGCTGGCCGAAAGTGAAGGGCAGTCCCTGGGACCGTTTCAGATTGAAGGAGCATGGTAGGCACCGATGGTTGATGTTTCTCTCTGTGAGCCGCTGAAGGCGCTCATCCGTACCGTTCCGGACTTCCCCAAGCCGGGCATTCTTTTCTATGACATCACCACGCTGCTGAAGGACAAGACCGGCTTCGCGCAGATGATCGACGCTTTCTCGGCGCACTATATCGACAAGGATGTCGACCTGGTGCTGGGCACAGAGGCGCGCGGCTTCATCTTTGCGCCCGCAATCGCGTACCGCCTGAATGCGGGCTTTGTGCCGGTGCGCAAGGCAAACAAGCTACCGTCCAAGACCGCCAAGGTCTGCTATGACCTGGAGTACGGGCAGGACTGCCTGGAGTTGCATCTGGATGCGATCCAGCCCGGGCAAAAGGTACTGCTGGTTGACGACCTGCTGGCCACCGGCGGCACCATGCAGGCGACGGTGGAACTGGTTGAAAAGCTGGGCGGCGTGGTCGTCGGCATTGCGTTTGCCATCGAGCTTGATTTTTTGAATGGCCGCGATAAGCTGGCTGGGCATGAAGTCTTCAGCTTGTTGCATTACTCGGAATAGGGCAGCGCTGTGCCTGCTGTTCATGGGGCTTTTGGGAAGTCGGGCTGTGGCACAGGATCCGTCGTCGCCAGCGCCTGCCAGTGACACCGCCAAGGCCAGCGTAGACCTTTCCCCGGCAGCCATCGTGCAGGCGAACACGCTGCAGGCGGAGGGTAGCCGGCCCTTTCATCTCAAGATGGACTTCCAGGTCTTCGACCTAAAAGGAAAGCCAGCTGAGCAGGGAACCATCGAGTACTGGTGGGCCGGGCCAGATGGATTTCACCTGGACGTTACCGCGCCCTCGCTCGGAACAGTCCACAACTCCCGACTGGACGGCCTGACAAGCCCCCTTGCGCGACGCACCTTGTATCTGGCGACGCAGCTGCTTGATGCAGCGCGGTCTCCCGGATCGGGTTTGGGATTGCCACGGGCGCAGGTTGAAAGTGAACAGCGAACCATGGGCTCAAGCAGCCTGACGTGTCTTCACCCTGCGGTGCCAAGTGATCATATGCAACCTCTCCTGCCGATTCAGGTCTGCGCCGATGCACAGACGGGCACGATCCGCTTGGTGGAGACGCCAGAATATGTGATCGTGCGCAATCGCCTCGGCAACTTTGGCTTGACGTGTGTTGCCCTGGATCTGTCGATTGAGTGGGGACACGTGGCTTCCATTAAGGGGCAGATCACTGCATTGAAGAGCTTTCGCGGCGCTGACGCAACAACTGAATTAGAGAAACCCAAGACCCCGGAAGAGACCAAAGCCTCTCCGCCAGGTTCTATTCGGCTTGCGGGAGGAGTGATTGCGGGAAACAAGATAGGCGGACCTCGACCGGAGTATCCACCCGCCGCGCGGCAGATGGGCGTTTCTGGAACGGTTGTGTTGATTGCGGAAATCACTAAGGAAGGCACAGTCGCCAGCCTCTTTCCGCTGTCCAGTCCTAACGCCTCGCTGACCATGGCTGCAACCAATGCAGTCAGCGAGTGGACTTATAAGCCCTACCTGTTGAACGGATCGCCCGTGAGCGTAACAACAACCATCACTGTCAACTTCAACCTGAACGGCCCCGCTCAATCCCGGTGAGTGGGTTTCCTCGCTGATTGATCGGGCGGTGCGTTCGCCGCATCCTATGCTGCCGAGGAGAAACATGACCAAAAGCTTCGGTTACGCCGCTCAATCCAAAACGACACCGCTTGCCCCTTACTCTTTCGATCGGCGCGAGCCCGGGCCCAAGGATGTCGTGCTGGACATTGCGTATTGCGGCATCTGCCATTCGGATATCCACCAGGTCAAAGGGGAGTGGGGCCAGGAGCTCTATCCCATGGTGCCGGGACACGAGATTGTCGGCACGGTGAAGGCGGTAGGCGCTGAGGTGACGCGCTTCAAGGTTGGTGATCCGGCCGCGGTGGGCGTCATCGTCGAGAGCTGCCTGCATTGCGACAACTGCAACGCCGATCTTGAGAACTACTGCAGCGACGGTGGCGCACGTGACACGTACAACGCCGTTCTGCGCAGCGGTGAGCGCACCATGGGCGGCTATTCGTCGAACATCGTAACGCCGGAGCACTTCGTGCACACTCTGAAGCCAGGCGTTGACCTCCCCGCGGTCGCGCCGTTGCTGTGCGCGGGCATCACGACGTACTCTCCGTTGCGCCACTGGGGTGCGGGGCCGGGAAAGAAGGTCGGCGTTGTTGGGCTGGGTGGCCTGGGGCATCTGGGCATCAAGTTTGCAAAGGCGTTTGGCGCGGAGGTCGTTCTGTTCACCACCTCTGCGAGCAAGGCCGAAGACGCCAAGCGTCTGGGTGCGGACGACGTCATCCTCTCGAAGGATGCGAACGACATGAAGAAGCAAGCCGCGAGCTTCGACTTCATCCTGGACTGCGTCTCCGCGCCGCATGACATGGATGCGCTGCTGGGTCAGCTGCGGTTGAACGGTACGCTTTGCCTGGTTGGACTGCCCGAGGTTCCGCTCTCCGTGCAGCCCTTCTCTGTGGTGGCAAACCGTCGTTCGCTGGCCGGATCCGGCATTGGTGGCATGAAAGAGACGCAGGAGATGCTCGACTTCTTTGCCGAGAAGGGCATCGGTGCAGATGTCGAGGTTGTCGGCTACGACAAGGTGAATGAGGCGTATGAGCGCGTGCTGAAGGGCGATGTGAAGTACCGCTTTGTGCTGGATGCCAAGACGCTGCAACAGTCGTAACGATACGGAGAAGGAGGAAGCGGCGAGCCCTGGCTCGCCTCCTCCTTTTTCGTGTCTCAGATGGACTACACCCAGAGCACGCACTGTGGATTGGTTGCCGGGTACGTTGCCTTTGGCGTTAGTTGGCCACTCGTCGTGTCGCGTGCGAACACGGTGACCGTATCTGAGTCCTGGTTGGCGCACAGCAGCCAGCGTTCGCTGGGATCAAGCGCGAAGAAGCGCGGCACCTTGCCCCCGCAGGGTAGCTGCTGCACCTGCGTCAGCTTCCCAGTCCCGGGATCGACGCTGAAGACGGTCAGCACATCAGAGAAACGGGTGCTGGTGTACCCAAAGCGCGCATCGCGGGTAAGGACGATCTCCGCCCCGGTGCTTGCCGCCCCGGTGCT
>CAZZXY010000091.1:0-18045 GCA_964658105.1 Verrucomicrobia bacterium Tous-C9LFEB
CCGTCCTGGTGACGTATGTTCCAGAGGGCGTTCTTGATGCAGTAAACATTCAGAGCCAGCAGGAACAGAAAGAAAAGGGTGCGCCAGATACCTTGCCGCAACGTAGACTCCGCTGCCGTAGAGAGCCGTGCGTCTTCTTGAGTGGGGGTCGAAGCAGATGGATCAAATTGCATGGAGTTGCTTGTCCCATTCTCCTTAGAAGGGCAGGAAAGCGCGCTTCAGAGCCGGCTCTAGCCGTCGACGAGTTCTACAAGCAGGACCTGTTCGTCATCGTCGACCTCGCGGAGCTTGACTTCGATAATCTCGCGGCGGGAGGTAGGGATGACACGGCCTATGTACTTGGCTTCGATGGGCAGTTCGCGGTGGCCACGGTCGATCAGGACGAGCAGCTGCACGCTCTTCGGGCGACCATGGTCGAACAGGGCGTCGAGGGCGGCGCGAATCGTGCGTCCAGTGAAGAGGACGTCGTCCATGAGGATGATGTCGCGACCCTCGATGGGGAATCCGATTTCGCCTGCTTCAACGACCGGGCGGCTGTCCCGTGTCGTCAGATCGTCACGGTAGAAGCTGATATCGAGCACACCGGTATCGACGGTCTGGTTCTCGATGGTGCTGATGATCTTCGCGAGGCGCTGGGCAATCGGTACGCCCCGGCGCTTGATGCCGACCAGGCCAAGGTTGGTGGCTCCATGGTTGCGTTCGACGATCTCGTGGGCAAGGCGCACAAGTGTCCGCTCAATCTCCGAGGCAGACAGCAGGCGGCCCTTCTCGCGCAACTGGTGCCCGGTCGGCGTGGCGGTGGAGGAGGTCTCGGCGGCAGCGGGTGCGGTGTCGCTCATGGTGAGGATGATAGCAGTGGGGCCACGTACGGCCCAGGGGTCGTCACCCGGGGCGGGCCTAGGCGCCGCGGCGACGCAGAAGTACGCCGGCGACTCCACCCGCAACCGCGGAAAGCAGGAGATACAGGCAGGCGCTGGTAGCCGTGACCGAGAGCAGAATCCCAACGCGGTACTCGGGGACCGTAAACAGGTCCAGGGTGGGTCTGGCCTCGGCGCCGAGACGCGCCAGCACAAGCGTGCGCTGCTGGGCGAAGCTGGCCGCCAGTTGCGCATCCAGCAGCGTGGCGTTGTGGAACACAAAGCGCGTGAGCACAAGGGACAGGGTAAACACCAGCGCGCAGCAGCAGGCGACCAGCAGACCTGTAAGCAGGCCAAGGCGGGCCGCAAAGCCTGCGTCGGCGGGGGACGCGGTGCCTGCCTGGCCGTTGAAGAAGGCCACGGTAAGCATGGGTGCGCTCACCACCCAAAGCAGCATCAGCAGGCCTACCGGCGGCAGCAGAAGGCTGAGCAGGCCAAGCGAAAGGGCGATGCAGGCGCTGAGCAGCGCGTAATGCACACCGAGCGTCCAGGGATCCACGGGACCCTGCCCGGGGTTCGGACGGGCTCTGCGCAGGGGATTCCAACGGGCGCCGGTCCCTTCGGGAACAGCTGTATCGCCAGCGGCCTGCAGCGCAGGTGGATCCTGGCGCTCGTTGTAGGCGCGTGTCGTCTCGGAGAGTTCGGCCTGCAACTCCTCGGAGAGGAAGATCTGGGGACCGCCGCAATGACTGCAATAGACGAGGTGTCCGTCCTCGAGCAGGACGGGAAGCTGGCAGCGGATGCAGGGTCGTTCGTTCACCTGTGTTTGAGGCTACCGGACGGAGCGGGGGAGAGCAATCCTCGGGTAAGTTCTGCCCTACTCGCGATCGCTTGCATCATGATGCGAAAAGCCGCCCGGCAGGTCGAGCGCGACCAGGCCAATGCGCGTGGCACCGTCCTCCGTATGCACGCCAACGATGTGCTGGTGGCGCTCAGAGCCGGCCCGCAGTTCGAGATGGTCGGAATCACCTTTGGAACCCTTTTGATCAGTCCCGCAGGTGAGGCCCTGGCTGGTGCGGACGGGTGTGCCGACCGAGGTCTTGCCCTTGCAGGTGAGGACGTCGCCGTATCGGGCCATATCCTTCCGGTAAAAGGCAACGACCTTGTCGGTCGAGTCATCGGAGCGCAGGTCCACGGCATGGACACCGAGCTTGAACTCCCCGAAGTTCATGCTGATGTCGGCAGCCCCGTCCTCGTCGCCGTTCTTCTTCACCAGGGTCGCGCCGGGGTAGGGCGTCAGTCCTGTCTGGGCGCCGCTGGCCTTGTCATCGGTCTTCACGTGCATGGAGCCGAACGGTGTGCCGATGTCGACGTTGTCGTTGCCGTTGCCGTTCTTATGGGTATCGATGTGGCAGCCCACCGGCGCGAGCAGGAGGGCGACGACGACTACAGAGAGGCGGGAGGCGGACATGAGATCTCCTCGGGAAGCAATGCACCGAAGAATACGTCGAATGGGGCGTTTTTGTTCGGCCGACGGCGTTCGTTTTCTACGGTTTTCGCCTGAACGGCTTCGCGCGCCCCTTTCCTGTACGGTATTTCGTTTTTCTCGTGCTGAAAACAAATTCAGCCTCGCTTTGATATTTTGGGAAGCTTTGTCCGCTACCGGGCAGACACCCTCGCTTGAACGTCTCTATCCTCGGTGAAACCAGGTGAATCGGAGTCAAATCTATGGACAAGTTGCGCGGTAAGGTGGCGTGGTTCAACAACGCCAAAGGTTATGGGTTTCTGATGCATGATGGCGGCCCTGACGTGTTTGTGCACTTTACGAGTATCCAGACCGAGGGTTACAAGTCGCTTGCCGAGGGGGATGAAGTGGTTTTTTCGATCGCTCAGGGCGAAAAGGGACCTCAGGCTGACGGCGTGGAGCGCGTTTCAACCTAAGACGCAAACGTTCAGACAAATGCAGCAGGAACCGGAACTCTTCGTAAGAATCGTTCGGACGCTCGACCGGCTGAAGCGGTACATCGAAGCTTCATAGAGGCAGACGGAGGGTCTGTCTCACACCGTAGCCGTGTGGATATGGAACGAAGAACGTTGAGAAACAGGCTTCTAGACTCACTGCCCCCGTCCTGCGCGGAACGCATTCTGAGTGGCGCGTCCGAGGTGAAGTTGCCCTTGGGAAGCATCCTGTTTGAACGGGAAAGGCGCCCGAAAAACCTGTACTTCCCAACAACCGGCATCGCCTCCATCGTCTTCTACTCCGAACGCGGGACCTCGGTGGAGCTCTCCACAGAGGGAAACGAGGGGCTGATCGGCTGGGTGAACCTGCTGGGGCCCGACGTGCTGGATGGAGGCTGCAACATCCAGGTCAGTGGCGCAGGCTACCAGGTTCCGTTAGCCCTGCTGCAACGGGAGTTCGACAGTGTTCCCGAGACCCGTCGAAGGATTCTGGAGTATGTCCAGCACCAGACCATGGTGGCCAACCAGGTGCTGGCCTGCAACCGTCTGCACCGGGCCGAGGCGCGCTTCAGCCGCTGGCTCCTGATGGTGGCGGATCGGATCCAGTCTGAGGATCTGCCCATGACGCAGGAATTCATGTCCATGATGCTGGGCACCCGTCGCACCACGGTCGCGGAGGTGGCTTCTGGCCTCGCACGGGTGGGGGCCGTCGAGGGCCGACGCGGCGGTGTACGGATCGTCGATCGCACCGCGCTGGAGGGTCGCGCCTGCGAGTGCTACCGCATTCTGCGCTCGCGTTTCGATGCGCTTTATGCCGAACCTCTCCGGTCAGAGGCTAAAGCGGGGCCCCTTGCCGACGGCCAGCCGCAGCCCGCGCTCTGACACACGTCGCGCCCCACGCCTGTACACTAGGCATCGCGGACATGGCACTCCAGGACACGGCGTTGTTCCTTGCCGTCGTCGGGCCGCACTCTCTTTCGTGAAGGATCCCCAATCGCATGAGCGACCAGCAGACCTCCCCCGTTGTGGAACAAGTGACCGGGAACGATCTCGACCAGCTTTCGATCAACACCCTGCGCATTCTGGCGGTTGACCAGGTGCAGGCGGCCAACAGTGGCCACCCTGGCGCGCCGCTCGGCTGCGCCCCGATCGCCTATCTGCTGTACCACAAGTTCATGAAGTACAACCCGACCGACCCGCTCTGGTCGGACCGGGATCGCTTCATCCTCTCGAATGGCCATGCGTCGGCGCTTCTCTACGGCGTGCTCCACCTGACCGGCTACGACCTGCCGCTGGAGCAGCTGCAGCAGTTCCGCCAGTGGGGATCGCACACCCCGGGGCATCCGGAGTACGGCGAGACGCCAGGCGTCGAAGTCACCACCGGTCCGCTGGGGCAGGGCTTCGCCGAAGCCGTGGGTCTGGCCATTGCCGAAAAGCACCTGGGTGCGGTCTACAACAACGATCACTACAAGGTCGTGGACCACTACACCTATGTACTCTGCGGCGATGGTGACCTCATGGAAGGCATCTCGCACGAGTCGGCGTCACTGGCCGGCACGCTGCAGCTGGGCAAGCTGATCGTTCTGTATGACGACAACCTCATCTCGCTGGACGGTCCCACGGACCTCAGCTATACCGAGGACGTCACGCAGCGCTTCCATGCCTATGACTGGCATGTGCAGTACGTCTCCGACGGCAACGATCTCGAGGAGCTGAACAAGGCCATCGAGGCTGCCAAGATGGAGCGCACCAAGCCCTCGCTGATCCGCGTGCGAACGGTGATCGGCTTCGGCGCGCCGCGTGCAGGCACCAAGGCTGTACACGGTGAGGCACTCGGTCCGGATGGTGTGAAATCGACCAAGAAGTTCTTCGGCTTCCCCGAAGACAAGAACTTCTACCTGCCCGAAGAGGCCGTGACCAACTGGCGCAAGGCCATCGACAAGGGCAAGCACGAGCAGGCCGCCTGGCATAACCGCTTCGAGGCCTACAAGCAGGACTTCCCCGAACTGGCCGCCCAGTACACGCGGACCTCGGAGATGAAGCTGCCCGACGGCTGGGAGAAGTCCCTGCCGAAGTTCCCGGTCGAAAAGAAAGTGGCCACCCGCAATGCCGGTCAGGTAGCGCTCGAGGCCCTCGGCAAGGTGCTGCCGGAGCTCTTCGGCGGCGCGGCTGATCTGACCTCGTCCACCAAGACGATCTTCAAGGACTCGGAGAACTTCCGCCGCGATCCCAAGGGCAAGAACGTCTTCTTTGGCGTGCGTGAGTTCGGCATGATGGCCGCGGTAAACGGCATGGCCGCGCACGGTGGCGTGCTGCCCTTCGGCTCGACCTTCTTCACCTTCTCGGACTACTGCCGCTCAGCGCTGCGCATGGGCGCGCTGCAGAGCTCGCACTCGCTCTACATCTTCACGCATGACTCGATCGGCCTGGGCGAAGATGGCCCGACACACCAGCCGGTAGAGCACCTCATGGCACTACGCACGATCCCTCAGCTGACCGATCTGCGGCCAGCCGACGCCAATGAGACCTCGGCATGCTGGGGTCTCATGGTAGAGCGCAAGAGCGCGCACTTCATGGCGCTTAGCCGGCAGGACCTGCCGGTGCTCGACGCCGACAAGTACAAGGTCTTCGAGGGCGTTCGCAAGGGCGCGTATGTGCTCGAGAGCTACGGCAAGGACGTGATCCTGGTCGCGACTGGCTCAGAGGTCGAGTTAATCGTGAAGGCTGGTGAGCAGCTGAAGGCCGCCGGCATCAACGCAACAGTCGTCTCGATGCCCAGCTTTGCGATCTTCGAAGAGCAGGACGAGGCCTACAAGAAGTCGATCTTCCCAGGCGGCGGCGTGCCGGTCGTCACGGTCGAGGCCGGTGCAACCATGGGCTGGTACAAGTACATCGCCGGCAACGGCATCGCTATCGGGCTCGATCGCTTCGGTGCTTCGGCCCCGGGACCGATTGCGATGGAGAAGCTGGGCTTCACCGTGGAGCATGTGGTGGAAGCCGCGAAGTCGCTCGTGAAAAAGTAAACGCAGTGGAGAAGTAAAAGGGATCAGGCTTCGGCCTGGTCCCTTTTGTTTGTGGGGTGTATCGGTGCCGCAAACAAAAAGGCGCACGTTCGCTTAGCGCTGCGCAGCGTTGAAAGGCAGAAACAGCACAAAGACGGTGCCACTCGCGCCTGTTTTGGTCGAGCTGCGGACAGAGATCGCGCCACGGTGTCGATCGGCAATCTCTTTGCTCACCCAAAGCCCAAGACCCGTGCCCCCGATGCCCTTCGTGGTGTAGAAGGCATCGAAGACCTTCTTTTCCAGGGCCGCTGGCATGCCCGTGCCAGTGTCCGCCACGGTGAGGGCGAGGCCCTTCTCGCCGGTCTTCGGGTGGGTCGTTTCCCGGCTGCGCAGAAGCAGCCGGCCGCCGCCGGGCTGCATGGCATCGATCGCGTTGCTGATGAAGTTGCTCAGCACCTGCCGGATCTCGCCCTCGAAACATTCAGCCGGCCGTATTGCCCGTTTGCGCTTTTCGACGAGGATGTTGCAGTTCAACAGGCGGCCCTGGTAGATGGAGAGGGCTTCCCCGAACAGATCCGTGCAGGAGACGATGCTGGCGCTCGTGGATTGTTTATGGAAGCGAAGGGTCTGGCTACTGATGGCAGAGACGCGCCGCAACTCGCGTTCCGCTGTCTCCAGGTATTCATTCACCTCCGCCGGTTCCGTAGTGATCTTCGCAAGATACAGCAGGTTGGTCACGGCCTCGAGAGGGTTGTTGATCTCGTGGGCGATGGAGGACGCCAGGCGGCCGACCGCGGCCAGCTTCTCGTTCTGCAACAGGGCAGCCGCGGTCTGCTTGAGCTTCGTGACATCGCGCGAAAAAGTGACAATGCCCTCGTCCGTCGGATACACCTCGAGCTGGATCCACATATTGAGCGGATCGGGATAGTGCGCCTCGAAGGAACCTGAAACGCCTTCGTCCATGGCGCGGTTGTAGCTTTCCACGAACGGCGAGCCCTCATACACGGCATCCGGAAACTGCTCCCATAGCCCGCCGCCCAGAAGTTCGCGGCCTGAGCCGTAGGTCTTCTGTGCAGTCGCATTGAGGTAGGTGATAACCCAGTCGCGATTCACACCCACAACGGCATCCGTGGTGGCACTCAGAAACTGGCCGATCTGGGCGTTGGCCTTGTCTCGCTCGCGAGCGGTGATCACCGTTGCGGTTGTGTCCTGGTAGGGGTTGAAGACCCCGGCGATATGGCCGTTCTCATAGATCGGAATAAGCGAGTACGTCCAGTAGCGTTCTTCTACAGCGCCGTTCAGGAAGATGGGGATCAGCACGTCTTCGCGAACGGCGGTCTGGCCAAGTTCGTAGCAGGCCTCTATGTCCTCCCCGACGAGATGCCACGCCTCCGCAAAGACGACACGGTAGGACCGACCCAGGGCATAGGGGTGCTTGCGATCCAGTGTGGGAATCGTTGCGTCGTTGTAGAAGAAAATGAATTGGTCGCCCCAGGACAAGGTCGCAGGCAAAGGCGTGCAAAGCACCTGGTTCACCGCGGAAACCAGCGTCTCCGACCATCCCTCGATCGGCCCGAGAGGTGTGACATTCCAGTCAAAAGCGCGGACCTGGTTGGCCATGATCCCGGTCCCAACTATGCGTCTGGGCGCTGGTGGGATGGATTGGTTCACTGCATCGGGGGCTGTCATGTTGTCTGCTTCAGAGCTTGTTCCGCTCTCAAGAGTGTACGCATCCACCACGCCAGCGATGGGTACCGCGGAGCGTACGGCACGGTTCACACCATCTGCGTCCTGGTATGTCCGATGGCGGTACCATGCTCCCATGACGCAGGACGAAGCGAAGCTGCTGGCAGCGAAGCGGGCCGTGGAGTTCATCTCCGACGGCATGAATGTGGGCTTGGGCACGGGAACGACGGCGACCCTGTTCATTCGCGAACTGGGCAAAGCCGTGGGGGGTGGTCTCCGAATTCAGGCCATCGCAACCAGCGACGCGAGTGCCGCGCTGGCCCGGGATCTCGGCATTCCTCTCACCACGTTTGAGGACACACCGGTGCTCGATGTGAACGTCGACGGTGCCGACGAGGTCGCACCGGGATTAGCGCTCATCAAGGGCGGTGGCGGCGCGCAGCTTCGCGAGAAGATCGTGGCTTCCGCTGCAAAGCACTTCATCGTCGTAGCCGATGAAACCAAGGTCGTGGAGCATCTGGGGAAATTTCCGCTTCCCGTCGAGGTCATTCAACTGGCACTGCCGCTGGTGATGCGTCGCCTGAAGGCCCTCGGGTTAAACCCGGTGCTGCGGCCCGCACGCACCGGCACCGGGCCATGGATTACCGATGAAGGCAACGTCATTCTGGACTGCCACTGCCGCGTGATCGGGAACCCCGAAGAGACCGCGGCAGAGATCCGCAAGATCGTCGGCGTCGTGGAGCATGGCTTGTTTCTGGGCATGGCCACACTGGCGCTGGTGGCCGGCGAGAACGGTGTACGGGAGCTACGGCCGTAGCAGGCTGCAGCAAATAGCGTCCCGTACGGAAGCGAAACAGAAAATGCGTGCTCACTTTGCGGTGGCGGCGTGCGGGTAGCCCGCCCAGAGATACTCCAGCGCTTCCGGCAGAGTCTGCCGCTTGGTCGGGCCGTCCACGTGGCCGGCGTTCCGCGCAAAGACGAACTGGTACGGATACCCCTTCGCCGCGAGCGCCCTGGCCATGTCTTCGTTGGCGACTACCCAGTCGTGCATGCCGTCGCGCATCGCGTTCGGGTTCAGCAGATCGCGGTCGCCCACTTCCATCCACACCCGCAGCGGCTTGCGCGGCGTGCTGGGGATCAGCGTCTCCGCGAAGCCCCAGGCGCCGTGCGGTGTCGCCGGATCATGCGGCCACTGCTGGTTGATCCACGTGCCCGAATAGGCGAGGACCCGGCGGTACCATTCAGGGTGATACCACGCCATGATGAGCGCGCAGGAGCCCCCGGAGCTGCCACCCATCGTCGCGCGGCCGTCGGGGTCGTGCGTCAGCCTGACATGGGCCTCCTGCTCGACACGAGGCAGGACCTCGCTTTGAACGAACTCGGTATAGCGACCGGACATCGTGTCGTACTCGAGGCCGCGTTCCGAGCCCTGCGCGTCGCCGCTCCCATTGCTGATGGAGATGGCCACCATCGCCGGCACCTTGCGCTCCGCGATCAGGTTGTCGAGCACGGTAAACAGCAGGCGGTCAGGGCCATCCGCACCCACGAGAAAGGGCGCAGCGGTGCCCGCGACGTACCCGGCAGGCACGTAGACCGCCACGTGCCGTGTGTACGGCGCGGCGTGGCTGGTGGTCACGACGAGGCTGGCCGGGTCCTTCGGATCGGGCATGCCAAAGGTGCCTGGATCGCGCGCAATGCCGGGGTAGAGTTTGCTGTCGGCGGAGTTCATCGTGAACTCGTACACCTTTCCGTGCGGGACCCCAGGCTGCTCGGTGCTCTCCGGGGCCGGCGGGTGTGTCGGGCCAAGGAGGAAGTTGCCGTTCTGATGTGCCGGGGCGTTGCTCCCATCGGGCACCTCCGTCGCCTGCACGTAGCCCGGCGTATGCGGGTCGCGGGTAGGCGGGTCAGGTCGCTGCGCCTGACCCGGGGCGGTGAGCAGGAAAAAGAAAGCGAAAGCGGCGGCGCGGTGCTGAAACAAGGCTGAGTTCTCCGGATGAGGCATTGCGAAGCGGGTCTGCACGGTGGCATCTTACCCTCGCGGGCACGCTGCCTGCCGGAAGGCCTCCTGTTTCGTCCATCGCCGTTCCGACGCTTGCACGGGTTGCTGCTGGCGGCCGTCGCGCTGGGCCATGCTGCGCGCCCCATGCAGTCTCAGGAGCCCGCGGCGGACACCCCGACCATTCACGTCAACGTGCAGCTTGTTCTGCTGGACGCCTCCGTGGAATGGAAGAAGACAGGCAGGCCGGTCACTGGTCTGCGCGCAGGGGACTTCCTCGTCGCGGAGGATGGCGAGCCACAGGTGGTCCGCACCGTGAGCCAGGACGAGCTGCCGTTATCGCTCGTCTTCCTGTTCGATCTCACCGATACCGTGCATCCGGTGCTGCAGCACCTAGCAAACGGGGCAGCCGAGGTACTGCGCCAGCTTCGCGACGAGGATGAGGTCGCCGTGATGACCTTTTCCTCGCACACAGGCATCGAGCAGCGGTTTACCCGCAACAAAATGCTGGCCCGGGAGGGTCTGGACGCCGCATCGGCCAGCTATGACCCACACGAACCCACGTTCCTTTTTGAGGACCTCTGGGAGGCATCGCTGGTCTCGGACCGGAGCCGCGTGAAAGACGCGCGGCGGGTCCAGGTGTGGGTCACAGATGGCAGTGGGAACGATCAGGATCGAGATCGCAGGCTGGCCCACAAGGCGCCTGAGCCGCTCCACGGCGAAGAGCAGGCCACGGCGGCGCTGCTGCGCTCGGGTGCGGTCGTGAGCGTGTTGCTGGAACGAAGCGAGCTGCACGGCACCGGCCGTTACGGAGATCTCGAACGCTTTGCCGCGCTGACCGGAGGACCCGTGCTGCAGGCCACGGCGAATGACGCGGCCACGCGGTTGAGCGCGCTGCTGGGGGAGCTCCGCGCACGCTACACCCTCGGCTACAGCCCCTCGACCGCGAAGCCCGACGGCACCGTATGTCACATAAAGGTAGGGCTCAGTCCGGCGTTCTTTACGGGGCACCCCGACGTGAAGCCCGCCGATGTGGTTCTCCGCACGCGGGGGAGCTATGTTCGCTCGGGGGTCCCTGCGCCGTGAATCTGTAGCATCGCCACGTGCGGAATCACCATCCCATAACGCATGGCAAATGCGGAGAGCACGGCACAGCGGGGAAAGACCTGGTTGATCACCGGGGCATCCAGCGGATTTGGGCGGTTGTTGGCGCAACATCTTCACGGGCTGGGAGCGACTGTGGTGGCCACGGCGCGGAACGTGGATGACCTCCGCGAGCTGACGACGGACTACGCCGGCATGTTTGTGTTGCCCCTGGATGTAACGAGCAAGGACTCCATCGCCCACGCGGTCGCCGATGCCATCGCGTACACGGGTGGCATCGACGTGCTGGTCAACAACGCCGGCTACGGCGTCTGCGGGGCCTTCGAAGAGGTCAATGAAGACGAGTTCATGCCCATGTTCAACACCAACGTCTTTGGGTTGATCAATCTCACAAAGGCCCTGCTGCCGCAGTTTCGCGACAGGCGCTCCGGTGCCATCATCAACTTCTCGTCTATTGGCGGCCTGATTGGCGCGCCCGGCTGGGGTTTCTACAACGCGACCAAGTTCGCCGTCGAAGGTCTGACTGAAGCGCTGCGCGGTGAACTCGCGCCGTTCGGCATCAAGGTGATGGCGGTAGAGCCGGGACCCTTCCGCACGGACTTCCTGGGGCGTTCGGGCAAGGAAGCCAAGCTGCGGATTACCGACTATGAAGACACTGTCGGCAAGACCCGCGATTACTTCAAAACGCAGGCCGGCAAACAGCCCGGCGACCCGCAGCGTGCCATCGAAGCCGTGGTGGAGGCAATCAGCGCAGAGAAGCCGCCAAAGCATCTCCTGCTGGGCAAAATCGCTCTCGGCCGCTTCCGCACCCATCTCCAGGAGTGGAACGAGGAGCTGGACCAGTGGGCGGATCTGACCAACGGCGCGGACTTCCCGGACAGCGAGAACTCGCTGACGACGCCAGCCTATGCGGGCAGCAAAGCTTAGGGCAGCACGACACAACGTTTCACGGCAGGGCAGTCAGTTCGCGGTAAGCTCATAGAGTTGCTTTGTACGAGGTGAAGAGATGGAACTGGGAATGATCGGGCTCGGCAAAATGGGCGGGAATATGGCCGAGAGGCTGCGCCGTGCCGGGCACAAGGTGGTCGGCTTCGATTTCTCCGCCGACGCAGTGAAGAAGCTGAGCGATGCCGGTTCAGTCGGCGCGAACACGCTGGAAGATATGGTCAAGAACCTGACCCAGTCGCCCCGCGCGGTCTGGATCATGGTGCCTGCAGGCGATCCTGTCGATCAGACCATCGAAAAGCTCAAGCCCCTGATGAACAAGGGCGACATCTTCATCGACGGCGGCAACTCCAACTACAAGGACTCGATGCGTCGGCATGACGAGTTGAAGCAGCAGGGCTACGAGTTCGTCGACGTGGGCACGTCCGGCGGCATCTGGGGCATCACCGAGGGCTACTCGATGATGGTCGGCGGCGATGAATCGGTCGTTGATTCCCTGAAGCCCATCTTCGAGACACTGGCGCCGGCTGCTGACAAGGGCTGGGGCCGCACCGGTCCCGCTGGTGCCGGGCACTTCGTCAAGATGGTGCACAACGGCATCGAGTACGGCATGATGCAGGCCTATGCCGAGGGCTTCTCCATCATGGACGCCAAGAAGGAGCTGAACCTGAACATCGCGCAGATCTCCGAGATCTGGCGCTACGGTTCGGTGGTGCGCAGCTGGCTGCTGGACCTCACCGCGGATGCACTCCAGAAGAATCCGGAGCTCAACGGCATCGCTCCCTTCGTCCCGGACTCCGGCGAGGGCCGCTGGACGGTCTTCGAGGCCATCGACCTCAACGTGTCCGCTCCGGTCATCACCGAGTCGCTCATTCGCCGTCTGCGGTCACGCGAAGAGAACAACATGACCGACCGCATGTTGAGCGTCATGCGCGGCGCCTTTGGCGGGCATGCCATCAAAAAAGAGTAGTCGATCACAACAGTGCAGTTGGTTGTGGGCAGAAGGGCACGGCCAGGCCGTGCCCTTCCAGGGAACGTAGAGGAGACGCAGTATGGCAGCAGAAGAGGTAGGGAAGTCGATGACGGATCGGGACGTAGCAGGAGAGATTTCTTCGGAGCGCGTGCCGGATCCGTGCATTGTGGTGATCTTTGGCGCATCAGGCGATCTGACCAAGCGCAAGCTGCTGCCGGCTCTGTACCACCTGGAGCAGCAGGGCCTTTTGCCAAAGGATTTTTCCGTGGTCGGCGTAGCGCGGCGTGATCTCTCCGCGACCTTCGCGGCGGACATGCAGGATGGCATCGTCAAGGGCGGCGGCGTGGACGCAGGCGACTCCAGGCTGAAGCCGTTCATGGATCGCGTGCGTTACTTCGCCACAAACTTCGACGATGACGCCGGTTTCGAAAAGCTGAAAAGCTTCCTTGCCGACCTCGATAAGGAGCTCGGGACGAAGGGCAATCGCTTGTTCTATCTCGCCGTGGCGCCGGAGTTCTTTGCCGATATCGCGCAGAGGCTGAGCAAGCACGGCATGACGCAGGCGCCCGCGGGATCGTGGGTGAACGTCATCATCGAGAAGCCTTTCGGCGTCGATCTTGAGAGCGCAAAGACGCTGAATACGGAGATCAATAAGGTCCTCGGTGAAAACCAGATCTTTCGCATCGATCACTACCTCGGCAAGGAAACCGTGCAGAACATCCTGGTTTTCCGCTTCGGCAACGGGATCTTTGAGCCGGTTTGGAACCGCAATTTCGTCGACCACGTGGAGATCACTGCGGCCGAGTCCATCGGCATCGAGGGTCGTGGACCGTTCTACGAAACCGCCGGTGCATTGCGCGATGTGCTGCAGAACCACGTGATGGAAGTGTTGAGCTTTGTCGCGATGGAGCCACCGGATAACTTTGAGTCCGCCGCCGTCCGTACGGAGAAGCTGAAAGTCTGGAAGGCCATCGAGCCCATCCCGGTCGAGGACACGGTGCGCGGCCAGTACGCACCAGGCACCGTAGACGGCAAGCAGGTCATCGGCTATCGCCAGGAAGACCGCGTTAACCCCGAGTCGACCACTGAAACCTTTGCGGCGATGAAGCTCTCGATCGAGAACTGGCGCTGGGCTGGTGTGCCGTTCTACATCCGTGCAGGCAAGCGCCTGGCGAACCGCGTCACGGAAGTGACAGTGACCTTTAAACAGCCACCGCTGCACCTCTTCAAGGGCAATGCGCCGGACTCCAAGGTCTTCCCGAATGTGCTGAAGCTGCGCATCCAGCCCGACGAGGGCATCACGCTCCTCTTCGGAGCCAAGGTCCCCGGACCGACGACGAATGTGAAGCCGGTGGAGATGCACTTCAGCTACGCCGACGCCTTTGGCAAGAGCTCGGCCAACGGGTACGAACGGCTGCTGCTGGATGCCATGCTGGGCGACGGAACGCTCTTCGCCGAGCGTGAAGGCGTCGAAGCGACCTGGGCGCTGATGACGCCGATCCTGGAGGCCTGGAAGGCGAACCCGCCCAAAGACTTTCCGAACTACGAGGCCGGCACCATGGGACCCAAGGCGTCCGATGAGTTGCTGGGGGAGTCCGGACGGAAGTGGGCAAAGCTGTAGCGAGACAGTGACACAGTGACTCGTGAGAGAGTGGAGGGGTCGAGGAAGATCCAGTCGCTCTTTCACGATTCACTTTTCACCCTTGAACGGAAGAGAAATGCCGGCACCTGTAACTGTTACGTATGTGATTTGGCCTGATGCCCATGCGTTGGCCCTGGCGGCAGCGCGACACTTCGCGGAAAAGATTGAGCGCGCTGTCGCGAAGCGCGGCGTAGCCCGGATTGCCATCTCAGGCGGCTCCACACCGCAGGCCGCCTTCAGCCTCCTCGCCGACCCCTCCCAGCCCTTTGCCAACACCGTTCCGTGGGATAAGGTGCACCTCTACTGGGTGGATGAACGGTGCGTTCCGCCGGACCATCCCGAGTCCAACTACGGCGTCTGCAAGCGGCTGCTGCTGGACCACGTGGCTATCCCGGCAGCCAACGTGTATCGCATGGAAGGCGAGCTGGATCCGGAAAAGGGCGCTTCGCGTTATGAGAGCGTCCTGCGAAACTCGATGAAGCTGGAAGGCGCCGAGTCGCCGGCATTCGATCTTCTGTTGCTGGGCATGGGCGATGACGGGCATACGGCCTCGCTGTTTCCGCACACCGAAGGCCTGGAAGCGATCGGACGCCTGTGCATCGCCAATCACGTACCCCAGAAGGACACCTGGCGTATCACCCTGACGTGGCCGGTGATCAATCAGGCCGCGGAGGTCGTTTTCGAGATCGGCGGCGCTCCCAAGGCGGAGCGCGTAGGGGAAGTGTTCACAGGACCGCGTGACCCCGAGCGCCTGCCTTCACAGTTGATCCGCCCGGCAAACGGGCGCTTGATGCTCCAGGTGGACGAGGGGGCGGCAGCTAAGTTACCTTCATCCACCGAGCTCTTTGACACTCCGGAAGGTCGTCGAAGAGTGGGCACACTCGAGATTTAAACCCGCGCCGCGCGGGAAGAGAAAGGTTCAGGGGCGCATGATTCTGGCGGGTGATGTGGGTGGGACCAAGGTCCACCTTTCGCTGTACAACTTCGAGAGCGGCAGCCTCGTCCCGGTACGGGATGAGAAGTTCCCGGCAGCCGACTACGCGTGCCTCGATGACGTGGTCAAGACCTTTCTTGGCAAGGGCACGGAAGACAAATCGCAGATCGTGGCCTCCTGCTTCGGCTGCCCCGGCCCCGTGCGCGATGGTCGCCTGAAGCTCACCAATCTCCCCTGGTCGCTGGACTCCCGCGATCTGCAGAAAAGTCTCGGCATTGAACACATCTTCCTGATCAACGATCTTGAGGCCAACGGCTACGGCATTCCGGAGCTGGCCAAGGACCAGGTCTTTACCCTCTGCGACGGCGATCCGGGCGGGGTAGGGCACCGTGGACTTATCTCCGCGGGCACCGGCCTTGGGGAATCCTTGCTGGTGTGGGATGGCAAGACGCGGCGGCATACACCCCTGCCCTCCGAGGGTGGCCACATGGACTTCGCCGCCCGCACCGACATCGAGATTGCGCTGCTGGGCTACCTGCGCCGCACGTTGGGGGGCCGGGTGAGCTTTGAGCGTGTCGTCTCGGGTCTCGGTATCCGCAATGTGTACGCCTTCTTTCGCGACGATCAGGGCATGGAAGAACCAGCCTGGCTCCGCGAGCGCATGGCACACGAGGACCCCAATGCGGTCATCGGAACGTGTGCTGAAGACGGCTCCAGCCAGATCTGCGTCGAGACCATGAACGTCTTTGCGGCGGCCCTGGGAGCCAAGGCGGGTAATCTCGCGCTGAGTCTCCTCGCCGTCGGTGGCATCTACCTCGGCGGCGGGATTGCGCCCAAGGTGCTGAAGCTCATGCAGAACGGCAGGTTCTCGGACGCATTCCAGGACAAGGGCCGCATGCGTCCCATCCTGGAGACGATCCCGGTACGCATCATCCTGGACGACACCTGCGCGCTGCTGGGCGCCGCCGCCTACGCGGAGACCCGCGCCGCCGAACTCTCCGGCCGTTCCGAGCGGGCTGCCTCGTTGCCAGCCTAAGCTGAGGCTCCATGAGGAAGTCCTCACGCGCAGCTGCGAAGCTTCCGCGAAGGCCTCGCCCTCAGGGAACCGATAGAATCGCGCCATGTCCACGCTGCCGCTGCCCGCGCCAACCCCGGTGGATGCTTTGTCCGGCACGGGGCGGAGCCGTCCGCCGGCTCCTGGCGAGCTGCAGGGCGGCGGTTCGATCCCGCCCGGTGCGGTAGCGGCCGTGCTCCTGGCCGTGGTCGGTGTGGTCAGTATCTGGCCCACGGATCTCCTGCTCTGGTCGCTCTGGACGACCGATCCGCTGAAGTCCATCGGTGTCTTCGTCCCCTTTGTGAGCCTGTGGCAGATCCTGCGGGTCTGGCGCGCTCTCGGGTGGGAGACGCATGGAAGCTGGTGGGGCCTCGCAATCGTCGCCATCACGATCGCCGCGGTGCACCTGCGGGATGGCGCTGTGCTCGAGTTGGTGGTGACGCCGTCCTGGTCGATCACCCTGCCGCCGCACTCACTCGTCGCCGTTGCCTACGCGGGCGGGCTCGCCCTGCTGTTCGGAGGCACTCGTCTTTGCCGCGCCGGGTGGTTTCCGATTGCCCTCATGTTGCTCGTCAACCCCTTGCCCCATGTCTTCAACCGCTTTGTGGATCTGCCGTTGCAACACGCGTCTGCCCTGGTCGCCCGTGGCCTGGCGCACGGCCTCGGCCAGCGGTTGACGCCCGATCAGCTTTACCTGATGTTTACACCCGACTTCGGCATGTTCATTGCCCCGGGCTGCAACGGCATCCGCGGGTCGGTCACCATGGGTCTTATCGCGCTCGTAGCCGGCTTCCTGTACGGGCTGCGTGTGCGGGTATGGGCTGGGATGGTGGCCGGCGCAGTCGCCCTGGGCTACGTCTTCAACCTGCTGCGTCTCTGCGTGCTGGTGCTGTACTACGTAGTCGCCCTCCACTGGCGCTGGCTGCAGGGGCATGCCGAAGGAGCCGACTATTGCATCGGCGCGACGCTGTTCTTCTTCGCCGCCATGCTGCTGTTTGCCACCATCCGTCGCTTTCACCCGGACGGGGGCCTGCGCCTGCCGCCGCTGCGCTTCCGTCCAGCGAAGCCACCGGTCCGCCCTGCGGGAGACGTCGCCTGGCGGATCGCCGCACTGACAGCCGTCCTTCTCGTGACCTCGGCGCCTTATGCGCGAGCGTGGCTGAAGCCGCGCCCGGCCGCTCCGCCGCAGGTCAGCTTCCCCGCGCAGATCGGCAACTACCATCTGCGGAGAAGGTGGCCGGAGAAGCTGGAAACCGGCCAAACCCTCTATGAATGGGCCGAATATGCCGAACCGGGAGCGACATCTGCCATTGCGGTGGGTGTCTCCCCGGTGCTGGGTGCCCATGACACGCTGCTATGTCATGCGGCCCGTGGGGAAAACTGGTTGTGGCATGGAACCATGCCGCTGCCGACCAGGGATGGGCCGGTCGAGTTCGCCGGCACGCTCTTTGACGACGGCGTTTCGGCCTATCTCGAAGCCAGCACCCTGTGTTCCGGGCTGCGCTGCGGGCAATGGGCGAGCGAACGGACCCACCTGGGCCTCGTCTACAGCCGGCCCGACGCAAACGCCCTTCTGGGCAACGCCGCGGCGCGCCCGATCCCTGTGCTCCTCAGGGCGGAAACCACCACCGGCAGATCGACGCAAACGCGAATGCAGCTTGGCGCGCAGCTGCGCGCTTTCAGTGCGTCTGCCTCTTTTGGTGCATTCACGTACCGTTACCCTCCGTTGTAGGTTCACCACAGGACTTGCCGGCCAAGCTTATGCGTACTGTCTCCAGAGTTGTTGCATTCACCCTCGCGGGTACCCTGGCCGTCTTAACGGGCTGTGGCGGGAACTCCTTATCCACCACAGGCCCCGGCAACACCGGCACGACCGGCACCACGGGCACCACG
>CAZZXY010000092.1:0-17860 GCA_964658105.1 Verrucomicrobia bacterium Tous-C9LFEB
AACCTACGACCTTTGGGTTATGAGCCCAACGAGCTACCGGGCTGCTCCACCCCGCATTCCCAAGATAGCAATGATGGAATTTGGGGTCAAGTGCGGGCGAGCATTGGTGCATACCCCAGGGCATCGTCCTCGTGTTCACGGGTGCCAGCGGCATGCGCGCTGTTCGCCAACGCGATCCACCAAAGGTGCCATCCCGGGTACCGGAACTTTCCGGGCGAAAGCGCGTCTGTAGCTGATGTCGGGCTGACAACCAACGCGGATGGCAGCGTCTGCGTGCAAAGAGCCCGACGGGGAGTCGCAATGATCGTGCGAAGGAAGACAGCGGGAGCAGCGAGCATACAAGCGGTGCTGGCCGGCGGACTGACTTTAGCCTGTGCAGGCGCCAGCGTCGCGGGCGCGCAAACCGTGTCCGCGATACCGGATGCACAGGTAGAAGCAAATGTACTCAAAGCACTGGCGGGGGCGCCGGAACTTTCGGCCCAGGATGTCCAGTCGTCGACCGTGTACGGCGTCGTGACCCTCAGCGGAACCGTGCAGACGGAGGCGCTGCGTACACGGGCAGAGAACCTGGCCGCACGGGCCAACGGCGTCAAAAAAGTAGTGGACGAGCTGACGCTCGGTACCCCAAGCAACGGAAGCAACACCGCCAACGCATCTTCAGCCGAGGAAGGGTCCCCGGTGGGACAGGACGCAAGTGGGCAACCGGTGCTGCAGTCGGATGGCACGTATGCCCCCCCCCAGCCGGCACAACCCGCAACGCCATACACCGGAGCAGCCCCCCAAGGGGCAGGGCTGCCGCCAGCCGACAATGGGCAGCCCTACGGCTCCCCCGCAGGACAACAGGGCTATTCGCAACCGCAGAATGCGCAGGCCCCCTCTGGTCAGCCAGGGTACGGGCAGCAGGGCGCGAATGGTCAGCCTGGTGGCGCGCCTCCGGCCTATGGGCAGGCGACCCCCTACGGCCAGCCCGCGCCAGGGTATGCGCAGCCCGGTTACGGCCAGCCCGGGAGTTATCCGGCCCCGGGGTACGCTCAGGCCCCCCCACCGCAGGGGTACGCGCCACAACGTGGCTACGCGCCGCAGGGAGGGCAGCCAGCCGGCCTCCCGGTCACCATCCCCAGCGGTGCGCTTCTAAGAGTCCGCATCAATCGCGGTCTGGATTCCAATCACATCCAGCCGGGCGCCACCTTTGACGGCACCGTCCTGAGCGACGTGGCGGGAGGGGGCGTGATTGCCATCCCGCGCGGAGCCTCGGTGCAGGGCGTCGTTGTGGACGCGAAAAAGGCCGGCGCTCTGAAGGGTGAAGGGCAGCTGTCCCTGCAGATCAACAGCGTCATGCTCGCAGGCACGAGCTACCCGGTCGTCTCCGATCTGTGGGAGCGCCAGGGCCGCGACAAGACGGTGGGTACCGTCAACAGCGCGCTCGGCCTGGGGGTGCTGGGTGCCATCGTCGGCGGGGTAGCCGGAGGTGGCGCAGGGGCTGCTGTGGGCGCGGGCGTAGGTGCCGGCGTCGGCGTGGCGGGTTCTGCCGCTTCGCCCGGCGGACGGGTGATTGTGCCGCCGGAGGCCGTGCTCAGCTTCCATCTGACGCAGCCCGCTGAGGTCCGTACGGTGTCCGAAGGGGAGATGCAGCGCCTGGCGTACGCGTCCGGACCTGGGTCGGGGCCAGGGCCTCAACCGGTCGTGCGGCGCCGGTACTACTCGCCGTACTACGCGCCAGCGCCGTATCCGTATCCCTACTAGGCTGAGCATAGGCCGGGAGGGACCGCGTCTGGCGGTCTCTCCCTTTGTTCCAACAGGCCTGTTCAAGTACCTGCGCGAGTTTGCCTGATTTATACTTTTGCTTGGTCTATCCGCGCTTTCCGGTGCTACTCCGGGGCGCGATGGAGTCCGCGGAACGCGCAACGCGTCGCGCCAGTGAAAGAGAAGGTCTTCCCCGCAGATGATTCGTAGTCTTCAGCAGGACAATCGCGCCACCAAGGCAATTTTTGCCGTGATCATCGGCCTGGCCATTCTGGCGATGGTGGTCACCCTTGTGCCCGGCATCTTCGACAACAGCACAGCGGCAAATGGCACCACGTTCGCCACCGTACGTTCGCCCGGCTGGTTTGGGCGCTTTGGCACCGACAGCGCCACAGTCAGCAACGCCGAGGTGGAAAACACCGCGCGGGCGATGCTGCAGCGCAATCAGCTGCCAGACATGTATCTGCCGCTGGTGATGTCGCAGGCCGGGCAGCAGCAGGTGGAACGGGCGGTGCTGGTGCGTGAGGCCGACCGGCTCGGGTTGCAGGTGAGCAATGAGGACCTTGCTCGTGAGCTGAAGGACGGCCCACTCGGGCAGTACCTGTTCCCGAATGGGCAATACATTGGCCAGGAAGCCTACGAAAACTTCATCTCTCAGCACTTCGGTGGACCGGCCGGCGGCATGTCCGTCGTCAAGTTCGAGGCCGAGGTCAAGTCGGATATGGAACTACAGCGCCTTGAGGCCCTGGTGACCGGCGGCGTCAGCGTCTCCGAGCAAGCAGCGCGCGATGCCTACCTGAAGCAGGGGCAGAAGGCCAGGTTCGACTACGCCGTGCTTGCGGCCAACGATCTGAAAAAGACCATCAACCCGAGCGACGCGGAGCTGGAGCAGTTTTTCAAGAGCAAGGCTTCGCTCTACGCCACGGCGGTGCCGGAAGAACGCAAGATCCAGTTCTTTCAAGTAGACAGCTCGAATCTGCCGGGCGGAACACCCAAGGTGACCGACGCCGAGATCGCCAGCTACTACAACGCCCACCAGGCAGACTACAAGCTGCCGGAAGAGGTCAAGACCCGGCACATCCTGATCACCGTGGCCAAGGGTGCGGATGCAAAGACGGATGCTGCGGCAAAGACCAAGGCGGAGGACTTGCTGAAGCAGCTCAAGGGGGGCGCGAACTTTGCGGACCTCGCCAAAAAGAATTCGGATGATCCGGGCAGCAAGGACCAGGGTGGCGACTTGCCGATGATCCCGACCAGCAGCCTGGACCCGGCGTATGCGCGGGCGGCGATGGCCCTCAGCCCGGGACAGACCTCGGACGTGGTGCGATCTCAGTTTGGCTACCACATCATCCAGACCGAGCAGAAGCAGGCGGCTACCACCAAGAATCTGGCGGACGTGAAGGACGAGATCAGCGGCAAGCTCTCCGCGCAGAAGTTTGTTGCAGCGGGGAACGCCTTTGCCGCGCAGCTCGCCAGTGAGTCCGGCAAAAACGGCATGGCTGCCACGGCGAAGGCCCATAACCTGAATCTCATCACAACGGACTACGTTGGGAAAACCGGCACGATCCCGAGCTTGCCCGATTCCGCAAGCCTCCTATCCTCGGCGTTTGGCGCAGCCAAGGGCGCAGCGCCCCAGACCGCAGCGACGGGCGAAGGCAATGCCGTGTTCCAGGTTGTGGACGTGAAGGCGGCGCATGCACCAGCCTTCGCCGACTGGAAGAGCCACGTGCTCGACGACTACCGGGATCAGAAAGCACCGGAGCTCCTGACCGCGCAACTCGGCAAGCTGGACGCACGCGCCAGGCAGCTCGGCGATCTGCGCAAGGCTGCCGCCGAGATGAACGTCCCGGTCAAGACAAGCGATCTGGTCGGCCGCGATGGCCAGGTGCAGGAGGTCGGCTCGTTGAGCGGCCAGGCTGCAGTCATCTTCACCCTGCCCAAGGGGGGGATCTCGCCGCCCATCAATGAGGGCCCGAACGGTGTGGTTGCCCAGCTCCTGGAGCTGGATCAGCCAACCCCCGCGGACGTCGCCCAGAACTTGGGAGCAACGCGCGACAAACTGCTGGATGGGCAGCGGGCTGAGGCGTTCAACGTCTTCGCTGGCACGCTGATGGAGCGCTATGCCAACGCAGGCGCGATTGTCTACACGCGGAAGCCTGCAGCAGGCTTGCCGGTGAGCTAGCAGGCACTTCAACAACTTCCCGCAGGAAGAACGAATGGCAGGAGGGTCACCACGCGGCATCCCGTGGTGGCCCTTGCACGTCCTAGGGACCAGGCGGGCGCAGCAAGCGGACGCCATGGAGATTGGATGGACTCGCAGCGGCTTTCCGGCGTTCTGTTGCATGTGACTTCTTTGCCTTCCTACGGTGGAATAGGCGACTTCGGCCCGGCGGCTTATGGGTTCGTCGAGTTTCTGGTGGCGGCCAAGCAGAGGCTTTGGCAGGTCCTGCCGCTGAATCCGACGGGGTATGGGAGCTCGCCTTACTCGGCGCTTTCGGCGTTCGCGGGCAATGCAACCCTGATCAGTCTCGAGCGGCTTGTCGAACAGGGCTGGATCGCCGCGGAACGGATCGAGGGGCTGCCCGGGCATGAGGGGCCGTGCGACTTTGAGGCAGCGTTCGCACGGAAGCTGCCGCTGGTGGAAGAGGCTGCCGCCAACTTCCTGGACAACGCGGGTCCAGAGGATCGTGGTCGGTTTCAGCGGTTTGCGCAAGACAACATCTCCTGGCTGACGGACTGGGCGTTGTTCAGCGTGCTGCGGCGGCGGTTCGAGCTGAAGAGCTGGATCGACTGGCCTGAGGCCTATGCGTTTCGCGATCCCGATACCCTGACCGCCCTGATGAACGACTCAGGCCGCGAGCTGGCGATCGAGCAGGTCGTGCAGTTCTTCTTCCAGGAGCAATGGGCGGCGTTGCGTGCCTACTGTGCCGAGCGCAAGATCCGGATCCTGGGCGATGTTGCCATCTTCGTCAGCTACGACAGTGCCGACGTCTGGACCCATCCGGACATCTTTGAGCTGGATGAGAATCGGAAGCCGACGCGGGTTTCTGGCGTTCCGCCGGATTACTTCTCGTCCACGGGACAGCGCTGGGGCAATCCGCTCTACAAGTGGTCTCTGTTGCAGGAGCACGGCTTCGACTGGTGGATCGCCCGCTTCCGCAGGGCCCTGGCCCTGTACGACTCGGTGCGGCTGGACCACTTCCGCGGCTTTGAGGCCTATTGGTCGATCTCGGCGGATGAGGAGACGGCGATGAACGGGCACTGGGTCAAGGCCCCGGGGCAGGCGTTGTTTAACCGGCTGAAAGAGGTGCTGGGCGATCTGCCCTTCCTTGCGGAAGACCTCGGCCTCATCACGCCGGAAGTGGACGAACTACGAGAGTTCTTCGGCATGCCGGGCATGCGCATCCTGCAGTTTGGCTTCGCGGAGCAGGGAGGTCATCTCTACCTGCCGCACCGCTACGTCTGCAACACAGTGGTGTACACCGGCACGCACGACAACAACACGACGCTGGGCTGGTGGCGCGAAGACACCACACCCGACGAGCGAAAGCACGTGCAGATCTACACGCGCCCGATCGAACACGACGGCGATATCTGCTGGACGATGATCAAGCTGGCGGCTGCGTCGGTGGCGAACGTCTGCATCTTCCCGTTACAGGATGTGCTGCACCTGGGCACCGAGGCACGGATGAACCGGCCTTCCGCCGCTGTGGGCAACTGGGCGTGGCGCTATAGCCTGGGCGAACTGCATCCTGACTTCGCCGCAAAGCTCGCCGCCATCACCGAGATGACGGACCGCGACGGCGGGCAGAAGAAGGTGGAAGGTGTGGGGGCCGGTGGTCCCACTGATCAGGCTCACCTGCGGATCGAGGAGGGTGCGACGCGCTAAGGGGAGCCTGCAGCGGGTACACTGGAGGTCGAACCAAGGAGACGCGCTGTGCCCCTGTCTGGAGAAGCAATCCGCACCATGAACTACGTTGACGATATCTCGGTAACCCTGCGCCGCATCCTGGCCGTGCTGCCGATGCTGACGCCCGAGGAACGGGAGCGTCTCGCCACGCATATCAAAGAGACGGACCCGAGTTACGACTCTGTGGTCAAAGCGCTCGAAGGCAAGTAAACCGCTGTAAAGAACGTGTGAGATGATGCCCGGATCCCGCCCTGTAGAAACCGTTGCTGTGATCGGCGCGGGGGCGCGGGGCCGGGCATTTGCCTTTCGTTGTGTCCGTGCAGGATGCGACGTTGTGCTTGAAGATGTGCTTTCGTCCAACCTGCGCAAGGCCCAGGAGGAGTTCGCGGCCACCGCAGGCAGAGCGGAAGGTCAGTTTCGTCTAGCGAGCAGCGTGGAAGACGCCGTTCGCGAAGCGGACATTGCTATCGACTTCGTTCCCGATGAACTGGAGTCAAAGCTCGAAATCTTCAGCATGATGGATCGCATGGCCCCGCCCCGGACCATCTTCTGTACGCCAACCACGCTGAGCATCGCCGATCTGGCCTCCTGCACTTACCGGCCTGAGCTTTGCCTCGGTGTGGCGCCGCTTGGACAGGAGTTGGACACCACGGTACATCTGGTCCGCGGGCCGTTGACCACCGATGAAGCGGTGGCGCGCGTGGAAGCATGGTTTGCAAGGCTTGGCGCGACGTCTGAGGTTAGCCTCGATGCAGCCGAACCTGCGCTGATGCCCAGATAGCCCATTCGTCGTACAAGGTTGTGATCGAATCCCGCAGCATCGGGTCGTTTCCGCGCGTCTTATAGGGAAACACCAGCGGCAAACACTGGAGATCCTGGGCCTTGGTCATCATTCATACAATCTTCGCGGTGATCAAGGCATGCCTGTCGGCGGCCGTCGCCGCTCTTGCGGCCGGCGTCTCCCTCGCGATCACGATCGTTGTTTTACTGGGGATTCTGGGCTTTGCGCTGGCCGGGATGTTCGGTCTCGGCGGATCGCGTTTTGCGGCCCGCAGACGCGAAAAACGCGAAGAACACAACTCCTGACGCGTTTTGAGCCTTGAAGTGCTTTTGGGTGCAAAAAGCGCGTTCATGCGCCACTTTGCGGTGCATTGGCCTGATAGGGCTTTTGCAGCAGCGAGCGGGCCTCGTTGACGGCACCCTGCGTGTTGTCGTTGGTCTGGATCGCTTGGCGGTATTCGTTCACGGCGCGCTCGCGCTGACCGGTGATGTCGAAGATTTTGCCCAGGTTGATGTGGCTCCAGACCTCGGTCCATTTCGGGTCGCCATCGCCGCGCAGAGCATCACGGAAGCTGTTGGCCGAGGACTGGTAGTTCTTCTGCATCATGAAGACCTCGGCGAGCCGGTAGTTGGCCAGCGAGGAGCCACGGTTGGAGTCGAGCGCCTTCTGGTACTCCGTGATGGCGCCGATCAGGTCGCCCTGGGCGACGGCCTGCTGTCCACGCAGGACGGCTACCCGGACGGAGAGGTCGGGTGTGGACTTCAGGAGCCAGTTGTCCGGATCGATCGTGATCTTGCGCGGACGGCCGAAGGTGGTCACGGTGTACGGCGACTCGGTGCCCGAAAGGTCGATGCGGCGTTCTTCGGTCTTGCCTTCCGTGTCGATGCGCAGTTCCACCGGCATCTTGAATAGATCGAGATCCTGCGTGACCGCGCCGACTGTGCGGAAGCCCTTGTTGCTGCTGAGGCGAAAGACGGAGAAGGTGCTGCCGAACTCGGGGGCGCCGGTTCCGTCGAGCCACTGTGAGAAGAACGGTGTCAGCTGTAGCTGCGACTGCGCTTCGGCGACGGTCTGCACGTCGGCGGAGCGCACACTTTTGTCGATGTTCTGCGAGAGAACACCTTTCAGAAAGGCGTTGAACTTGTCATCGCCCATCTCCCAGCGGAGCATGTGAAAGACCATGGCGCCCTTGTCCAGCGTCATGTTCTGGAACTGCGGCGAAAAGGGATCGATGCGGCCCAGCGTGGTGAGCGGCTCGGTGTCATAGGCCAGTGCGGCGGCCTGCGTGTCGGTGATCGCTGTTTGCAATGCCTGTTTGCCATTGGCCTCTTCCAGGTACAGCAGCTCGGCGTAGCGGCTCATGCCATTGGTGATCCAGGCGTCGTTCAGAGTGGTCGGGGAGACCTCCGATCCCCACCACTGGTGGGCGATCGTGTTGGCGACGAGGCGCGTGTTGGCACGGTCTGGCTTGACGGCCACCAGCTCGGGTGCCCAGGCGGCAGAGACGGACGCAGGGGGCAGCTCCACAACATTGATGGTGGGCGACTCCGCCCCGCCGAACCTGTCGGTGAAGAACTCAAACTCCTTGCCGGCGGTGGCGGCAATCTCCTGGGCGCGGCCCTTGTTCGCGTCAGTGACGAAGACGTGGATGTTTGGCGCGTCGGGGGCGCTGATCGGCTGGATGAACTTGCCGGCGATGATCGTGCCGGGGAAGCCTGAGCGGGTCCAGTTGAAGACGTACTCGTTGCGTCCACCAGGCTGCTTGTGTTCGCCGGTAAAGCCGCTGCCGAGCACGCGCTCGCCCGTTGGCACCGTGACGTGGATCTCGGCGGTAAAGCGGTCAGTGAAGAGGCCGTTCATGGGGAACCAGCGGCCGGGGTAGAGCAGAAAGCTGACGGGATCAGCGACCTGGGCAAAGTCAATGCCTTCGACGGGGCTGGTGTCGGCCGAGGGCGCGCCGGCGTAGGTGAACGTCCAGGTAGCGCTCGTGCCCTTGGGGATGAGGTTCGCCGGGCTGATCCGCAGGGTGGAGTCCGCGGTGTTGCGCTCAAACGGCACGTTGGCGTTGGTGCTGTCGGTCAGCTTCGTGACGAGCAGGCCATTGTTGAGGCCGAAGCTGACGAGATTGAGATCCTGCAGGGCGCTGAAGGTGACGGCGGCGGTGGCCGAGAGCTTGCCGGTGCCCGGGTCAAGATCGACGTGAATGACATAGCCGGTGACATCGATCTGGGCGCGGCCAACGGGCGGCGCGGCGTGGGCTGCCGTGAGGGCAACGGTGGCGAAGAGCAGCGAACTGAGGCGCTTAAACATGTGTGCGAGGACCCTGCGGCTCCATTGTCAGCCCCCGCGTGCACAAAAGACACGGCGAAGCGCGCGAATGAGCCGCTAAGTAGTTTAGACGAGGGACGGAGGCGTTCGGTTGAGGGCTGCGAGCACGGCGGCGGCGACGCGGTCGATCGCGGTGTGTCCCGGCGCGTCGGTCGCGAGCAGACGACGGCGGACCTCGGCGAGCGCGTCGATCTGGCGCTGGCGTTCCGGGGTGTCCTGAAGCAGCGGAGCGAGCTCGGCGGCGACGTTTTCGGCGGTGAAGCGGTTCTGCAGGAGTTCCGGGACGATCCGCTTGCTGGCGACCAGATTCACCATCGCGACCGGCAGGTTGCCGCTGAGGTCGCGTTTGGCGCGGAAGTCTTCCGGGTAGTCGACGAGCTTTTTTGCCAGCGCAAAGGTGAGCGGCGAGACGCGGTAGACGACCACGAAGGGGTTGCCGATGACGGCTGCCTGCACTGTGGCCGTGCCGCTGGCGACGACCGAGGCCCGGGCGTGACCGAGGGCCTCGCGGGCGTCGTCGACGAGGAGGAGGCGGAGCGAGCGGGCCTCGGGGCCCCAGTAGCGGAGGTGGTCGCGGTTGAGCTCTTCGATGAACGCCTGGACTTCGGTGGAGCGGAGGGTGGAGGCCACGGGGAGGAGGAACTCGTAGCGGGTGTGGGCGGCCGCGTCGGCGGGCGGCTGGAGGTCAAGGCCATTGAAGGTGGTGCGTGCGGAGGCGGTCGCAATGAGGTCGCTCATGGCGAGCTCATGCAGGGTGGGCAGATTGGCGCGCATCTCCTTCCAGCGGCTGCCGGGCAGGAGGGCGATCCAGGTCTTCTCGGGGTCGAGGCCGTGTTGGGCGGCGTATGCCTCGCGGGTGCTTGCCGGTGGGGGGAGTTCGGCGAGGGGATGGCCGACGAACTCGGCGTCCACGTCGCGGTTGCGGTAGAAGGGCCCCTCGAAGGGAAAGATGACGAGCATGCGGTCGACACGTTCCTGCACCCAGCGGAGGCGGCCGGGCTTCCAGGCCCAGAGCTGGGGGCTGACGAACCAGATGACGGGTACGCCGGCGCGACGGAGGTGCCTGGCGAGGCGGAAGTTGACGTCTGGAAAGTCGATGAGGACGGCGACGTCGGGGCGTTGCTGCCGGATGGAGCGGACGAGGCGGCGGTAGCTGGCGTAGATCCTCGGGACGTGGCGAAGGATCTCGGTGACACCCATGACGGCGACGTCTTCGGCGCGGACCACGCGATCCTGGCCGGCGGCTTCCATGGCGAGGCCGCCGAGGCCGGTGAAGGTGGCTCCGGGCAGGTGGCCGCGCAGGGTGGCGATGAGCTGCGCGCCGTAGGCATCGCCCGAGGCTTCGCCGGCGGAGAGGAAGAGGCGCGGGTTGGAGCGGAGGGTGCTGATGGATCCAGTGTAGCCGGGGTATACCCCTCCCCCTAATTCGCGCAAAATATTCAAAGCAGGAGACTTAGATCCGGATCAGAGATCTTGATCCCCCTACGCGATTTGTGAAGGATCTGTCTTCCAGAGTAGCGGAAAGCGTGATAATTGCACGCAAGTGAGCCGGGCGGAGATGAGCATGGGTGACGGCGTGAGGCAGTTCCGGGCGGTGCTGGAGCGGGGTGATCGGGCGCTTGGATGGACGGTGGTTCGCGTGCCGTTTGATCCGCGGGGCGCGTGGCCGAACATGGTGCGCCTGCGTGTTTGCGGATCGATCACAGGACCCCGAGGCGGGATGCGGTTTCGGGCGTCCTTTTTTCCGCGGCCGGGTGGCGAAGGGTACCTGCTGCTGGTGAATCGCGCGATGCAGGAGGGCGCAGGCGTGGTGCCTGGTGCGGAAGCGGCGTCTGCGGTGGAGGCCGATCTCGAGCCACGACCGGCCGAGTTGCCAGAGGAGCTGGACATGCTGCTGGATGAGGCTGAGGGGCTGCGTGCCTGGTATGACGAGTTGACGGAGTACATGCGTCGGGAGATTGGGAAGTGGGTTTGTGGCGTGAAGGGCGACGAGGCGCGGTTGCGACGAGCGCAGCAGGTGGCTGAGCGGATGCTGAGCACGATGGAGGCGGAGGTGGAGTTGCCGCCGTTGATCGAGAAGGCGTTTCGCGCGCGGCCGAAGGCTCGGATTGGGTGGATGGCGATGACCCCGGCGCAGCGGAGGGGTGAGTTGATGGCGGTGTTTTACTACCAATCGACTGAGGCGCGGGAGAAGCGGTTGGGGAAGATGTTGGATCTGGCGGAGAGGCGGGGTTGATGGTGCGGTTTCTGTTTTGGTATGCGGGTAGGTAGGCAAAAAGCAGATCCCTTGCGGGATGACAAGGAGGAAGGTGTTGGATGGCGAAAAGCAGGTTTTGCGTTAGGTGATGGATTTTGCTTTGGACCTTGGCTGCTGGCTGGTGCGGCGGAATACGGAGGTCCTTCGTTGCACTCAGGATGACGGTGGTTTGGGGTATTCTGATTTGATTAGGGTGTTGTGGTGCTGCGTTGGTGTTAGCGGGTGGCGTCCAGCACGGTGAGGGAGGTACCTTCGCCTGAGGCTTTGAGGGAGTCGTTGGTTACGACGAGTGTTGTTCCGGGCTGGAGTGCCTTGTCGAGGGCGGCGCGGAAGTTCTGTGGGAGGCGCACGCGGCCCCGCTGCTCGGCGGTCATTTCGCGGTTGCCTGTCCAGTTCTGGCCGGGCAGGGGCAGCTGGAGCCAACGGAAGCTTTGCCCTTCGATGGCCGTCAGCGTGTAGGCGGAGGTTTCCTGGATGGGGCCGGCGATCTCTGCAGGGGCAGAGCCGATCAGGACGCCGTTGCGTAGGACGATGATTCTTGCGTCCGCCCCGCTGAGCAGGAGCGAGACGGGGCCGGTGGGGGAGGTCTCGGGGTGCCAGGAGGCTTCGCCGCTTGCGTGACCTTCCAAACCCTGCGCTGCCTGAAGCAGATTGGGCGTAGGCGCCACGCGCGGCACGGTGTCGCTGTCCGTGACGACGACGGTCATGCCCAGTTTCGTTTCTGCGTAGAGCTTGCGGGCAAACTCCATGGGCATGCGGACGCAGCCGTGGGAGGCAGGGTAGCCGGGGAGGTTTCCGGCATGCAGGGCGATGCCGTCCCAGGTGAGGCGCTGCATGTAGGGCATGGGCGCGGCGTTGTAGAGGTTGGATTTGTGATCGACGTGCTTCTGCAGGACGGTGAAAACGCCGGTTGGTGTGGCATGGCCTTTCTTGCCACTGGAGACGGTGGAGACTCCGATCAGGACACCGTTGCGATAGACATAGCAGCGCTGCACGGGCAGGCTGATGATGGCGAGGACCGGACCCGCGGGTGAGATCGCCGGCGCCCAGAGGTACTGGCCGGGGCGCAGCCCGCGGATGGCCTGGGCGGCGTCGGGGCCGCTTAGCGTCGCGGGCGGCAGAGGTGCGGGCTTCGGTGCGACTCTGCCTTTGGTCTGGCCGTTGCCGCGCAGCGCCATGGATGCGCCGGCGGAGAGGAGGACGAGAAATCTACGGCGATCGCTGAGCATGGGGCTTCCTATAGGCACACCGCGAGAGATCGAGAAGCGTACGCCCAGGTTGAATGTATCTGAGCCGGGGGGGGACCAACGGGGAAATGATGACGTGCCGTGCGTGGCTGAGGATGGCACCGTGACTTCGCTGTAAGCTGCCAGATGTATGACGATCAAGCTTCTGCAGGCGGAGAGTGCTGACCTGCCTACCGTGGTCGCGCTGATGAATGCTGCCTTCCGTGGGGCTGCGAATGAGCGGAGCTGGAGTGTCGAGTCGGGCTATATCACGGGCGATCGTACGAGCGAGGCGCTGCTCCGGGAAGAGGATGCCGAAGGTGCGCGTCTGTTGCTCGCGAGGGATGACATCTCGTCGGCTCTTCGGGGATGTGTCAGCCTGCAGGCGCTCTCGCCGGAGCGGTGGTACCTGGGCTCGCTGACGGTCGACCCTGCCTTGCAGAACTCGGGGTTTGGCCGGGAACTGCTGCAGGCGACGGAGGAGTATGCCGCGCGGCAGGGCGCTCGCATGGTCGAGATCACCGTGGTCAACGTTCGCGACACGCTGATTGCCTGGTACGAACGAAGAGGGTATGTGCTTACGGGTGAGAAGCGGCCTTTTCCCTATGGGGATGAGCGCTTCGGGACGCCGATGCGCGATGACCTGGAGTTCGTGGTTTTGGAGAAGCGTCTCACCGCGTAGGGCGCCATGCTTCTGGCACGCGCTCTGGATCCCTCAGGCTGATCCTTGCTGCCTTCGCCTGTTTCGCGAGGCAGGCGGTCAGGATCGATGGGCAAAGGCGGCCGAGGGACCAGCCGTCGGATCGGCTTCTTCCCCGAGGTCCATGGCTGCGATCAGACCGTCGTTCACGGTGAAGACGTGGACGACCTCGGTGTCGGAAAGAAGATCCCCTCCGAGGCTCCTGACGAGCTGGTGCACCCTGACGCTGGTCCTGCCTGTGTTTGCCGCGGCGATGGCGAGCGGTTCGACATGGGGATCGAACTCACTCCATTGTCGAGTCCAATAGGCGCGGATCTCTTCTTTGCCGACGACCTTGCCGCCCTCCGAAGCGCGGGGCCAGCTGACGTCAGGGGTCATGAGTGCCAGGGCACCGTCGATGTCGCGCCTGTTGAATGCGGCGTATGCCTGCTCGATGACGCTTTTTGTGTCGGCCAAGTCTGCTCCTGTAGTGGCTGCTGTGCGCAGTTGCTGTTGGCGTGGCTCAGGGCGTTGTTTCGAGGCGGAGCGCGACGGCGTAGTCGCTGGGCAGGGTAGAGGGCAGGGTGAAGGTGGTGTTGGGGCCGTTGGCTTGCCAGGGAATTGGGGCGGCGGAGCCGAGGAGTTTGGCGGCTGTTTTGGGTTTCAGCGTGAGGTTCTGGACCGTGATGGTGGTCGTGGTGGGCTTCTTGAGCAGGACGGCGTAGGTGAACTGGGCTTTACGGGTGAACCGGATGTCGATGTTCGCGTCCGTTTTCCCTTCGGCTCGTGTCCAGGGTCGCGTGTCGTAGATGGCTTCGCCATTGACTTTGAGCCAGGCGCCGAGTTTCTGAAGGCGGTCGAGCTGGACGGCCGGGATGGTGCCGGTGGCGTCCGGGCCTACGTCGAGCAGGAGATTGCCGTTCTTGCTCACAATGTCGGCGAGCATGTCGATGAGGTTTTGCGGGCTAATGGTTTCGGCTTCGCCTTCCGCGCGGTTATAGCCGAAGGACGCGCCGAGACCTCGCGTCTCTTCCCACTTCTTCGGATCGATGTCGTGACGGAGTTCGTACTCGGGGGAGCCGTAGTCGCCGTAGTTGATGCCCCAGCGGTCGTCGACCAAGCCTTCGGGGACGGCGTTGTAGTAGTCGGCGATGATTTTTGCCGCGTTGCCGGATTTGGGCCAGGTGATGTCGTTCCAGAGGATGTCGGGGTGGTAACGGGTGATGAGCTCTTCGGCCTGCGCGTCGGCATAGACGCCGTAGGCGTGGGACCCGGGCTGCACGGCGGTGTAGTCGGCGTTGATCTCGATGGGGCCGCGGTCGAAGCTCCAGTCATAGCCGCCGGAGTAGTAGAGGCCGGCACGCAGGCCGTTGCGGCGCATGGATGCGGTGAAGTCGCCGACGAGGTCGCGCTCGGAGTTGAGGCCCTTCTGGTTGGGGTTGGGGACCTGGCTGGGCCAGAGGGTGAAGCCCTCGTGGTGTTTGGAGGTGAGGACGGCGTAGCGGGCGCCGGCGTCCTTGAAGATCTTGGCCCAGGTGTCGGGGTTCCACTGCGCGGAGGCCTGTTTGAACATCGGGGTGAAGGTGGCGTAGTAGTCGCCGTCGCTGAAGTGGTCGCGCTGGTATCGCTGCGTGGGCGAGCCCGGGATCCGCATGGTGTTGAAGTACCACTCGGCGTAGGGGCAGTTCTTGAGGTAGTCGGTGCTGGCGAAGTCGTGATTCGTATGGCTCAGGATGGCCCAGCCGGGGACGGAGTAGAGGCCCCAGTGGATGAAGATGCCCAGCTTCGCGTTCTCAAACCAGGCTGGGACGGTGTGGGTCTTCAGCGAGGCGAGATCGGCGGTGTAGTGCCGGGTGCCGGGCGGGGACTTCGGCGTTTGGGGAGCCGCGAGTGGTGCGACGAGCAGGGAGGTGAGGAGAAGGGTGGAGGTCGCCTTGTGCACGTCTCTTTGTACATGGCGGGGAGCGAGGGTTGTTGAGAATGTTGGAGCTGGCTTGTGCCTTCGGCCCTCGCGCGGTAGATACCGGGGTCCTTCGCTGCGCTCAGGATGACGGCGGGTGGATGGAAAAGGGGTTGGGGTGCTGCCCAGCAAAAAACCTGCCGTGGCCGGCAGGTTCTGTTTGTTGCCAGAGGTTGGCTTAGCAGCAGCCGGGACATACCCCGGCGCAGCAGCCGGAGGCGCAAGCGGCCGCAGCCGCGTGGGCGAGAGGGACGATGGCGATGCTGAGAAATACGACAATCAGTCTCTTCATGGATGACACCTCGGTTTTTGTATCGTACGCCGACGCGAATCGTCCCCACAACATGGCTTCCACGAATTCATGGTCAGGGGTCTGGCGAGTGCGCTAGAGTATAGCGCAACCTCTTTGAACCGGGTTCACTCCTCCGGACAGACGCCGAGCCGTCTGCGAGGATCACCTGGTTTCCCCCGGCGATCTACCAGCAGCAAGGGACCGCGAGGTCCAGGGAGCGAATGTATGCAGAGCACAACGCTGACAAGAGCTGTTGTTGTGGCGGGTGGAGCGCTTGTGTTCAGCGCCGTGCTGTGTGCCCAGGAGACGCCATCGGTTGCCCCGGAGACCGGCGCGGTGAAGGCTGAGGTGGCTGCCCCGCCGCAGCCGACGGACGACCCAGCGACGATGCCGGAGCATGCGGTGTCGCAGATCCGCATCGTGCGCGTGAGCGAGGTGCGCGGGATCGTGCAGATGGACCGGAACACAGGGCGGGGCTATGAGGCAGCCTTTGCCAATATCCCGGTGGTTGCCGGGACGAGGCTGCGCACGGGTGAGGGCGTGGCCGAGGTGGAGTTTGAGGACAACAGTTCGTTGCGGCTTGCGCCGAACTCCGAGGTGCGCTTCGGTCAGCTGGGCCGGATGGCTACGGGTGGGACGGAGACGACGGTGGATGTTGTCAAGGGATTGATCTTCGTCAGTCTGGAAAAGACCAAGGGAAACGAGTTCAACCTGGTGGATGGCACGGCGCGCGTGGTGCTGATGCCGGGCGCTCACCTCCGGCTGAATGCGCAGACGGCGCAAGCGCAACTGGCTGTGTTCGAGGGCGTGGCCGAACTGCAGGTGGGCGGGACAGGTACCACGGTGGGCAAGAAGCAAACGGTGATCCTGAGCCCGTCGGCCCAGACGGTCTCCAGCGTGACGCAGGGAACGGAAGAAGGCGATTGGGATCAGTGGGATAAGCAGGAGAAGGATTACCACAAGCAGAAGGCCAGCTTTGCGGGGACTGGTGGGTCGGGTTTGTACGGTTCGAATGACCTGGGGTACTACGGCTCCTTCGTGGATATGCCGGGTTGCGGGTCGATGTGGCGGCCCTATTTTGCCAGTGCGGCGTGGGATCCGTTTGCAAGCGGGGTTTGGACCTGGTACCCGAGTGCGGGCTACTCGTGGGTGTCGCCCTATCCATGGGGTTGGTTGCCGTTCCATTCAGGGTCGTGGGCTTCGTGTGGCTCGGCTGGATGGGGATGGCGTCCGGGAGGCAGTTGGTATGGCCTGAACAATATGACCGCGATGCGGATTGCGGGACGTTTGCCGCATCCCGTGCCGCCGTCCCCGGGGAGGAACGCGGGGACGACGCTGGTGCCCGTCAATATGAAGCAGCTGACGATGTCGGGACCGAGCAACACCGGTGGTGGCTTCGCGTTCCGGCGGGACTCCGCGGGGATCGGTGTTCCGCGGGCGACGTTTGGGAATCTGCACGGCGTTGCCGATCACGTGGCGCGGAGTGGCGAGACGATGCGAGGGATGCCGACCGCAGGGCTGGCCCCGACACCTACGAATGCACACCAGATGGGTGGCGGGATGAACACTGCCCGCGCTGGCGCCATGCCCAATGCCACGCGGAGTGCGGCGGGGTCACCGAACGGGGGCGCGCGATCCATGAGTGGAAGCTCGAACGGTGCGTCCATGAGTTCGCCGAGCGCGGGTGGCGGCATGCGGAGCGGCGGATCCATGCCCAGCGGCGGTGCACCGGCGGCCGGCGGCTCTCACAAGTGAGGTTGTTGCTGACCGCTCTACGGGTCTCTTGGAGATGTCAGGGCTGAGGGCCACGGTTGGCCATCAATGCGCCCTGATGGGCTCAGGCTGTGGCGGTCTCGGCCAAGGGTGTCCCCATCTCCTGGTCACGGTATTGCAGCTGATAGAGCTTGTAATAGAGGCCACGCATGGCCAGGAGTTCCTGATGAGAGCCCTGCTCGCGTAGCTGACCCTTGTGCATGACGAGGATGGTGTCGGCGCGCTGGACGGTGCTGAGACGATGGGCGATCAGGACGCTTGTGCGGCCGGTAATCATGCGCTCGAGGGCAGCTCGCACGCGGAGCTCGGTTTCTGTGTCGACGGAGCTGGTGGCCTCGTCGAGGATAAGGATGCCGGGCTTGTGCGCGAGGGCGCGGGCGAAGCTGATGAGCTGTTTCTGGCCGGTAGACAGGCCGGCGCCGCGTTCGCGGACGGGTTCGTTGAATGCCTCCGGAAGAGTACGCAGGAAGTCGCCTACGTTGACCTCATCGGCGGCGAGTTCCACCTCTTCATCAGTGATCCAATCTGAGCCAAGCCTGATGTTCTGAGCGATGGTGCCCGAAAAGAGGAAGGAGTCCTGGAGAACGACGCCAAAGCGGCGACGGAGGGCCGTGAGGTCCTGCTCGCGGACGTCGACGCCGTCTACCAGGACCTGTCCGGCCTGGATGTCGTAGAAGCGCATCATCAGGGCGGTGATGGTGGTCTTGCCGGCCCCGGTGTGGCCGACGATGGCGGCGGTGGTGTTGGGATCAACGGTGAAGCTTACATCGCGGAGAATCCACTCGATGTTTTGGAGGGAGGCTGGCAGTTGGTGGTGGTTGGTGAGTTGGGCGGGGGCGGAATACAGAGGTCCTTCGCTGCGCTCAGGATGACGGCTGTTCAAAACGTTGTGGTTGTTTGAGGAGTCGTGG
>CAZZXY010000093.1:0-17823 GCA_964658105.1 Verrucomicrobia bacterium Tous-C9LFEB
GAAGGAGAGCTAAGTGCAGCAGACTCTCCTTGCGGGGAATGACAAATCAGAAAAGCAAAGTGAAGCAGGTTCTCCGTTCAGGGTGACAATGGGAAAGACCAAGTGAAGCAGGTTCCCCTTGCGGGGAGTGACAAACAGACGACAGCGGAAATATCTACTGAACGTCCGGACCGGCTTCGAGGTGCGACTCGAGGAAGTAGAGCTCTTCTTCGGCGTCGACGATCAGCTGGTTGTAGAAGTCCGAGGTTGGACCGTCGCCGATCTCGTCGACCTTGTCGGAGGCCTCGCGCAGTTCCTTCGCGTAGGTTCCGAGCGAGTTCGCCAGGGCCTCTACGTGCTCCGGGCCGCTGAGTGCCTGGACGTTGTAGGGGGCGATGGGCGAGTTGTCTGCGGACATCCGTACCGTTCCGTTGGCGGTGCCGCCGAGCTGCGTGATGCGTTCGGCGATCGCGTCGATCTGCTTGAAGATCGTCTTGGCGACGTCGTCGAACACCAGGTGCAGCTGGTAGAAGTTCACGCCCTTGACGTTCCAGTGCGCGTATTTTGCCTGGGAGTACATATCCAGCGACGCGGCGAGCGTCACGTTCATTGCCTCAACAACCTTCTGCTTGACATCATCCGGCAGCGCAACCCGGTTCTTGTAGAACCGCTTCACTGTCTTCATATCGTTCTTCGCCATGTTTCCTATCCTTTCAACATCCCCGCGCCGATCCGGCACGGCTGTGCTTTGACCGTCTTTCGGGGTTGGATGCAGGTTGCGGGCACTGGGGGTGGCCCTGTGATGCGACTTGGCTGGCGGGAAACGAGGCGGGCGGGCTGTCGCGCTAAAATATCCGTGACCCCCCATGACCTGGACACGCGCATTCGGAAAGGGCAGCGGCTGGCTGTTGCAGAAGATCGTGAACGGCCTGGCGCTGTCGCGCATCTCGCCGAACACCCTGACGTTTATCGGGCTGGTGATCAATGTCGTCGCAGCGCTGTTTTTCGGCTATGCGCGGGCGGAAAACTACGTCCGGATGTTTGTGTATGCGGGCCTGGTGATCATCGGCGCGGGCCTGTTTGACATGGTGGACGGCCGCGTCGCCCGCCAGACAAACCAGGTCTCGATCTTTGGCGCCTTCTTTGATTCGGTGCTGGACCGCTACTCCGATGTGGCGCTGTTTTTCGGGTTGCTGGTGTTTTATGCGCGCGGCAACCGGTACTTCTATGTCTGCCTGGTTGCGTTTGTGATGACGACCAGCCTGATGGTGAGCTACACGCGGGCACGGGCGGAAGCGCTGATCGGCTCCTGCAAGGTAGGGTTTATGGAGCGGCCGGAGCGGGTGGTGCTGATCATCCTGGGCGCGCTGTGCCAGCGCTGGGATGCGATGCCGGCGGCGCTCTGGGTGCTGGCGGTTCTGTCGACGGTGACGGTGATTCACCGCATTCGGTACACGTATACCGAGACGGAACGGCTCAAGGGGCTGGCTGCTGCGGTTTGAAGAAGAAAAAGCGGATCCCTGCGGGATGACAAGGGAGAGGAGCAGAAGCAAAAAGCGGATCCCTACGGGATGACAGCAAGAGGAGCAGAAGCAGAAGCGGATCCCTGCGGGATGACAAGCGGTAGAAGGGCAGTGAAGCGGGTCCTGATTAGCTTTGCTCGTAGAAGCCCCAGACGTTGTCGTCTGGCAGGTCGCGCAGTGGTTTGACCACGCTGGCTGCAAGCGAGCCGACGAACTGCGTGGGGAGGTCGCCGAACCGCTCGTAGCGTGGATGCTGTGCTTTGAAGGTGGCGTTCAGGTGCGTTCCCTTGGAGGGCGAGCGTTTGAAGGCGCGCCAGTCGGCTGGGGTCACGTCGAAGTAGCGGTAGGTGCCGCGGGCATCGCGAAAGACGATGTCGAGGGTTTGCCGCTCGGGCGAGTAGAGCATGCCGTGGATGACGCTGGAAGGCATTGGGTTCTAGGTTGTAGGTTCTGGAGTTGTTAGTTGTTGGTTGGGGTTTGCTGGTCTAGGTTGAGGGCGTAGGTGGGTTGTGGCTGGGCGCCCCAGAGCTTTTTGTAGGCTTCGCCGCCGCGTAGGAAATCTATCTTGCTGAAGCCTTGCTCACGGGCGTGATGCCATGCCTCGTGCACGAGCAGGCTGCCGGGGCTGAGGGCGGCGAAGCGTGCGTTGAAGCCGATGAGGTAGAGGTAGAGGCTGCGTTCGGCGGCGTGGGGCGGGTCGGCCAGGCTGTACAGGACGCCCATCGTCTCGCCATTCAGGGTGAGGTGGAAGAGGCCCAGGAGGCCGGCTTCGAGGAGCAGGGGCAGGCTTTCGCGATGGTGGGCGAGGACGCGTGGATCGCGGAGGACGCCTTCTTCGCCACGCTCCTCCCATCGACGGCTGTGGCGCTCAACCAGACGATCGAAGGTGCGCAGGGCTTGCTCCGGGCTGGCTGCCAGGTCGCATTGGAGAGCTCCCTGCGCTTCGGCCAGACGGCGGTAGCGGCCGAGGTTGACGCGCATCTTGGCGGGCAGGTCGGTCGCTGTGTCCAGGATGGAACAGGGCTCGGCCTCGGTGAGCGGCAGACCGGCGGCTTCGGCGGCGCGGAGCAGGGGGGATGGCCGGCGAAGCTGCTGGAAGCTTAGATGGTCCCAGATCCTGAGGGTGGCCACGTGGTCCAGGGCCTGCTGCGCGGCGTGGATTGCGCGGGGCGTCCAGACGCCATCGAGGTAGTCGGTCGTGCCGGCACCGAGCAGCAGGAGTTGGCGCTGGCCGGAGCTGGGCGGGGTGTAGGTGTAGAGCGGCAACCAGCCGACCAGCTGCCGCGTAGCTTGTTGGCGTAAGGCGAGGGCGCAGAGCTTGCCGTCGGGACCAAACTGGCGCCACCAGGGCAGAAGCCAGGCGGGGTGCTGAAAGGGTGTCGCGTGTGGGTCGGCGGCCCACAATGCTGTCCACTCCGGCGCGAGCGCGTCGAGTGCGCTGTTGGCGGTGATCGGCTCCAGCGTCAGGGCTTGCTGATGGGCTGTCGCTGCGGGAGCAGGCGGGGGAGCGGCTGCGGAGGGGATGCGTGCTGTTGGCTGGGGACGAGCCAGCTGGCGATAGAGGCGGAGGTAGGCCTCGATCATGCGGCTGAGGGGAAAGCGCTCTTCGGCGGTCGCGCGACATCGTCCGCGATCCAGCAGAGGGAGCTTCCCGAGTGCCTGGCTGAGCTCAGCGGTGGCGTTGTCGCCGGGCGGCACCAGGAAGCCTGTGAGGCCGTGCTCCACGATCTCGGGTACGGCGCCGACGGCCATGCCGATGACCGGGACGCCGGCGGCGAGCGCTTCCATGGCGACGAGGGAGCTGGTCTCCGGTGCGAGTGAGGGGAGCAACAGACAGGCAGCGCGCGCCAGGAGTCGCTGTTTTTCCTCGCCAGCAACGGGGCCGAGAAAGCGTGCGCCGGGGCGCTCTGGAGCTGAGACGAGGCGGGGCTCATGGGTGGCGTTGGAGGCAGTTAGGCGGGGCCGGATCTCGTCTTCGAGATAGCGCAGGTGCGTCTCGTAGGGGAAGACCTCGCCTGCGAGCATGGCCGGCATGTCTGCGAGGCGTGCGGCGTCAAAGCCGGCGTGGAGGTTCTTCTCCGGGCAGATGCGGGCCAGCATGAGGGCGTAGCGGCCTTCGGTGCGGAGCGTGGCGGGGTCGGGTAGAGGGACGCCGTTGGGGATCACTGCGATGCGGTGCTGTGCGGATGCGGGGCAGCTGCGGCGTTGGGTTTCGCTGACGCAGAGGAGGTGGTAGTTGTCGGGAAGCCCCCAGATGGACTGGGGATACCACGCGGGTGGGAGGTGGAGCGTGACGAGGATGGGGATAGCCGCCGGGATGCGGTAACGATCGAAGTCGAGGCCATGCATGTGCACGAGGGCGACGTCGTTTTCTGCGAGAGCGCGATCGATGTTGGCTTGATGGGCGGCTTCCACTGCCAGGCGCGAGGAGTCAGTGATGATGCCACCGGGCACGTGTGTGGCGTAAAGCCTGCCTGCCGGGAGTGAATCCGCGTGCGCTACGACGACAGATTTAAAGCCTGCTTGAGGAAGATGGGCTTCGATCTGGGAACAGATGACCTCGGCGCCACCGACCGCCTTCGGGCCGATGGGCGCGTAGGGGAAGGCGACGCTGAGGATGATGGGGCCAGCAGGGCCCCCTTCTGCGAGGCGCTGCTCTGGTGAGGATGGGCGACTCATACTGCGGCGAGGTGGTTCGAGGACGCGAGGGGAGCGTTGCCGGGTTTGGGGAGTTCTTTCGTTGAGGCCATCGCAAGTTCGCAGAAGCGATCGCCGCTCATGCCCCAGGGGAAGTTCTCATAGAAGAGTTGGCCCGCATGGGGGCGGCGGCTGAAGTCATAGCGCGGTGCGAGGCGGAAGGATTCCCTCTCTACGCCGAATTGTGCCAGCGTCTCCGCCTGGCTACGGAAGCAGGCCAGCCGGGCTGTCTTGTTGCGCTGTTCTTCGGGCGTCAGTTCGATGGCGAGGATGTCTTCCTGAGGGTGCGAGGGAAGAAAGACGCCAGTGCGCATGGAGCCGTTTTCTCCCGCGTGATAGAAGGGCGATTCAATCACAGGAACATCGGTCTCCTCCGCGACCATCTGCACGGCGGCGTGTACGGCAAAGGCGCAGGCGTCGTGATCGGGGTGGCCGCCCTCATAGGGGTGCGTCAGGATGGCGTCTGGCTGAAACGTCCGGACCTCTGAGGCGATGCGGCGCGCCAGGGCGGACAGGTGGAAGCTGGCCTGCTGATCGGGTACCTGCTGCGGAAACGCGGGTGCGACTTCCGGGGGTAAGCCGGCGTGGGCAAGGGCTGCGTGGAGCTCCGCCTGTCTTGCCGCACGGTAGGCCACCAGAGTGGAGAAGCCGTGATGCCGGGCGTCTTCGCCGTTGTCCGGCGCTCCGTCGGTGAGGGTAAGCAGCCGGGAGGCACGCAGCCGTTCCAGTCGCGCTCCCATGGCTAGGACCTCGTCGTCGGGGTGCGCGTAGACCAGCAGCAGACGCGGCAGCGGAAGCTGGCTGGACGCGGGTGCAGCGACGCGGGCAAGCACGTGAGGCGTTGGCCCATCCTGGGCCGAAGTGAACTGGGGCGACACCTGCGCTTCGATGCACAGAACGGAGGGCAAGGAAGCTTCGCGGGGCATACCACTTCCGTTCGTGACTGTAGCGAGTTCGGACTCAAGTCGCCGGGTGGCGAGCCGATAAACCGGACAGCGCCTGGTATGGCCGTTTTCGGTTGGAAAACAGGCGCGCGGGGGTTCTTGTGACAAGCAGCACAGCGATTCAGGCTCAGAAGACGTTTTGGTTTCGGGAACACGCGATGTCATGGGCGCTTCGGCGCGTTTTGAGCTTCCTTGCGCTTTTCGCGGCGGGCGTACAGGCGCATGCCGGGACGTTTACTCCAGGACAGACCACCTTCCCCGCAACGCCCGTGGGAGCCAGCTCTTCGTCCGTAAGTGTCACGCTGGTGGCCCAGTCAGGGGGAACAGCTGGCCCTGCAGTTGCGTTTACTGAGGGAGTGAAGGACGCCAACGCGGCTGAGTTCGCCATCGCTGGGGCAGGCACGTGTGGAGCGAATTCGAACTTACTGGCGGGCCAGAGTTGCACGGTGCCCGTGGTCTTCTCGCCGCGCTACCCCGGGGTGCGGCATGGCGCCGTGACCCTGAAGACTGCGGGTGGGCAGCTCCTGGCCAGCACATTGATCAGCGGCGTGGGAAGAGGTGGTCTTCCGGTGTTGATCCCCGGTCAGATCAGCACGGTTGCGGGCAATGGCCAATGGTTCTTTCAGGGTGATGGCGTGCCGGCAACGCAGGCTCCGATCTACCTCCCTTCCGGACTGGCCGTGGACGGCGGGGGCAATCTGTATCTGGCGGACTCGATCAACAACCGGGTGCGCCGGGTGGATGCTGTGACGCACACCATCACCACGGTTGCGGGCAACGGCAACGCGGGCAGCGCGGGTGATGGCGGACCAGCGACGGCGGCGCAGGTTACAAGCCCTTCCGGCATCGCGCTGGATGGCGCGGGTAACTTGTACATTGCGGATACAGGCAGTAACACGATCCGCCGGGTGGATGCTGCTTCGGGCAACATCGTGACGATTGCGGGTACGCCTGGCGTCTCGGGGTTTACGGGCGACGGCGGCCCTGCCACCAGCGCGCGGTTGAACTCGCCCCAGGCGCTGGCGCTTACCCCGGCCGGCGACCTCCTCATCGCGGATACATCCAACGCTGCCATCCGGGTGCTGACGATGGACGATGGCCAGATCCAGACGATTGCCGGCACGGGCACCCCTGGCTATAACGGGGATGGCGTTCTCGCAGTCCATGCGCAGCTAAACGACCCTTCGGGCATCGCCGTGCGTGCGGACGGCGCAATCGCCATTGCTGACCTGAGCAACAACCGCATTCGCCTGTTCACCACCGGCGGCAACATCAGCACCGTCGCTGGCAATGGCACCCTGGGCTATACAGGGGATGGTGGCAACGCGACGCAGGCGCAACTGCAAGGTCCGGCAGCGGTGGCCTTTGATCCCGCGGGAGATCTCCTGATTGCGGACAGCGTGAACAACTGCGTGCGCCTTGTGTACGGAGCCCAGGGCACCATCGTGACCCTGACGGGAACTCCCAGTGATGATCGCTATGCCGGCGACGGAGGCCCGGATAACCAGGCCCGCATGCACGGACCTGACGGCCTGTTCTTTGACGCTGGAGGCAATCTTTGGGTCTCGGACCGCTTCAACAATCGCGTACGAGAGATCAGCGGATCGCTTCTGACCATTGGCCCTTACCCGACGATGAAGGTGGGCAAGACATCCCAACCCATCACGGAGAAGTTGATGAATGCCGGCAACCAGACGCTTACTCTGAGCGCTCCTGGCCTGCAGATGGCCACGCTCGATGCGACCACGACGACGTGCGGGCAGTCCCCGCTTGCCTCTGCAGGCTTCTGCGACATGGGCATCGAGTTTGCTCCCACCACGGTAGGCACGAGTGTGAATGGATCGGTGGCCTGGAACTCCGACGCCCCAAACGTTACGCCCATCGATCAACTGTATGGCGAGGTGCTGAGCGTTGAGCCCACGGCGGTGGCGTTGGCCTCAAATGCGAACCCCGGGCTGTTGGGGCAATCCGTCACGCTTACGGCAACGGTGACAAGTGACGATCACAACCGCACCGGCAGCGTCGACTTTGTCGAGGGAGGCACAACGTGGTGCAGTGGGGTGCAGCTGGGTGCAGACGGCACCGCAACCTGCCGTGTTCCGGGTCTTTCCCTGGGAACACACAACTTCACAGCGAACTACTCCGGAGACAACAACAACGCGGCAAGTCAGTCGCCAAGCTTTGGGGAAACGATCAAGCAGCAGGCAGCCTTGGCGATGGGCGTTTCAGCGAGCCCTGCCGTGGTCACGAGCAACATCATTGTCTCCGTCAGCGCTGCTGATACCACCGGTACACCTACAGGCACGGTGGTGTTTTATGACGGCACGACCGCGTTGCAGACCGTCACGCTGGATAGCGGCGGCAATGCCTCCTGGAGCACAACGGGGTTCAGTGTCGGTCAGCATGTGCTGTCTGCCCAATACTCCGGCGATAGTGCCAACGTCGCGGGTACATCGAGCAATCTCACGCTCGAGATCGTGAAGGCGAGCACCGTTACGGTTCTGAGCACGGGCAACAACAATGCCTCCGTTGGAACCAACATCACCTTCACCGCAAACGTTGTGAGTAACCACGGCCCCGCGCCAACCGGCAGCGTGCAGCTGGTGGATGGGAGCACCCTTCTCGCTTCGACACAGGTCAGTGGCAACGGATCGGCGACGTTCTTGCTGAATACCCTTGCACCCGGCAGCCACGCGCTCACGGCCGTGTACAACGGCGACGCCAACAGTGCGTCCAGCACATCGGCGATCGTCACGCAGAACGTTCAGCAGGTTGGCACGGTCGTGACGCTGGGCGCCGATGTCGATCCACTGCGGGCCGGAGCCGTGGTTCACCTCGCGGCCATCGTCGAGATGGCTCCGGGCGCGAACGGCGATGGGCCGATTACAGGGACTGTCACTTTCTCCGATAACGGTGCCGTTCTTGGCGCCGCTGAGGTCAATGCGAGCGGCCAGGCGACCCTGGCAGCCCCAGGGCTGAGTGTGGGTGTGCACCCCATTGTCGCTACCTTCAGCGGCAACACGAATTATGCCGCTAGCCATTCAAGTGCTCTGCGCGAGACGGTGCAGCAGACGGGCGCCGCAGTCGGCTTGAGTGCTGTTTCCTCGAGCACGCTGATGGGTACGCCTGCAACCTTCAATGTCGCCGTGACCAGCGACACTGGTGTGCCTACAGGGAGCGTTACCTTCAAGGATGGGGCAAGCAGCCTGGGGACTTCGCCGCTTAACGCGAATGGGCAAGCCACCTTCTCGACGACGCGACTGAGCCCTGGCAGCCATGCCATCACGGCCGTGTACGGTGGTGACGCGAATTACGTGTCTGCAGTCTCCGCCGGTCTGCAGCAGCAGGTTCGTCTAGCGCAGCCGGCGGTCACTCTGAGTGCTCCGGCAAGCGCCGGAGAGGCCGGCCTCGCTGTCCAGTTCATCTCAACGCTTGCTACAGACGGCGTACAGCCGTCGGGCACCCTGACGCTGCTGGATGGAGCGCTGGTCGTTGCCACTGAAGCTGTGCCAGCCGCAGGTACCTTCCGGTTCACGGCATCCAGTCTCCCGGTAGGCGTCCATCTGCTTACGGCGAAGTACGGCGGCGATGCTGACAACGCGGCGGCGGTTTCGACGGCGGTCAGCTTTACCGTGCAGCAGGCCCAAACAGGGACTGTTCTGCACACCAGCGCAAACCCGCTCACGCAAGGGCAATCGCTGGCACTTACGGCAGCTGTCACCAGCGACAGCCCGAACCCTGGTGGGCATGTCGGGTTCTTTGACGGACCAACCCTGTTGGCGAGTGTGGCGCTGAATGGCAATGGCACAGCCGCGTACACGGTGGCGAGTCCTGCTCTGGGCGTGCACACGTTGACGGCAGTGTATGCAGGCGACACCAACCACGCAGGCTCCACCTCGCCTGCCCTACCCGAACTCGTGGTGCAGAGTGCATCACTTGCGGTTAGCTCCAACGTCAATCCGTCCACGAGCGGCCTGAGCGTCGTGTTCACAGGGCATATGAACGGATCGCCCGTTCCGACGGGCAGTCTCAGCTTCCGAGACGGCGGATTGCTGCTTGGGACGGTGCCGCTGGATGGCTCGGGAAGCGCGAGCTTCGCCACAAGCACGTTGAGCGTCGGCGAGCATCAGCTTGCCGTGACCTACAGCGGCGACACGCACTTTTCGGCTGCCGCGGCAGGGCTTGTACAGACCATAGTGAATGCGAGTACGTCTACAACGATCAGTGTTGACAAGAACCCCGGCACCTACGGGACCGCACTCACCCTGACGGCTCTGGTGACCAGCAATGGAGGAGTGGCGAGCGGGACAATCAGCTTCGAAGAAGCAGGCAAGCGCGTGGGCTCGGCAGCCCTGGATGCGAGCGGAAAAGCTGCCCTTACAACGGCCAAGCTCGGTCCTGGCGTACACAACATTACGGCTGTGTATTCCGGTGATGGCAAGGCCAGCGCTTCCGCTTCAGCACCGCTTGTGTTCAGTGTGAAGCAGGTGACCAGCCTCGCGATCGGCTCAAGTGCCAACCCGGCGCAGACGTTGAGCGCTGTCGATCTGACAGCTACCGTGACCAACCCCGGAGCCGCACCCACAAGTGGATCCGTGACCTTCACCGAGGGAGCTTCGGTACTGGGTACGGCGGCCGTGGACGGGACAGGCCATGCCGTGCTGAGCGTGCCGCACATGGCGGCTGGCCAGCACACGATTCTGGCGAGCTATACCGGTGACGACGCGAACTTCTCCAGCGAAGCCGCGGCTTACAACCAGGTTGTGCAGGTTCGTCCGACCACGACTGCGGTCACAGGGTCCGCCACGGATCCGGCGAACCCGCAACAGATGACCTTGATCGCTGTTGTGCGGGGAGATGGGAGTACGCCACCTGGAGGCACGGTGAACTTCACGAGTGGAGCGATCACGCTGGGCGCGGCGTCTGTGGATGCTACGGGTGTGGCCACGATCACCGTGATCTTTGATACACCGACCCAACAGGTCGTAGCCAGCTACGGTGGGGATGCCTCGTTTGGCGGGTCGCAGTCCGCGCAAACCCCCATCACGGCAGGAAAGCCGGCCCAGTTCACCTTGTCGTTGAGCAGTGCGGATATCACGCTTGTGTCACACCAGCGCACGACGGTCACGGTCACTGTCGCCTCCCTGAAGGGCTTCACCGACAACATCGCGCTGGGCTGTCTCGGCCTGCCGTACGCCGCCACGTGCACCTTCAGCAGTTCGCAGATCAAGCTGAACGCGGATGGGACGGCGACGGCGTCATTGATCCTGGACACGGGCAATCCGCTTGGCGCTGGAACGAGCACGGCAAGCGCTGCCTCGAACAGCCGCAACCTGCTGCTTTGCTGCTCTCCGGCAGCTCTGCTGCTGTGCCTCCTGCAGGGGCGAGGGAGACGTAAGCGTGTACCGATGCTGCTCGCGGTGCTGTTCACTCTCGCGATTGCCGCCGGCGGCCTCACGGGTTGCGGTGGTTTGCAGATGAGCGGTACACCACCGGGTACATACAGCTTCAAGATCATCGGGACGGGCCAGGGCTCGAACACAACAGAGGCGCAGGCCGTGAACCTGGTGGTGACGCAATGAAGGGGCTACTTGGATCGATTGTTGTCTGCGCTCTGCTAGGGCTGGCGCACGGTAGGTGTAAGGCACAGGCGCTCGCTACGGCCACAGGTCCTGGGAGCTATGTTGCGGTCGGGGGTGGTGTGTCGGGCTTCGAGACGGACTATGGTCACAACCGGATTGCGGGTGGCGTTGCTTACGTGGACTTCAACCCGTCGTGGCGCTTCGGCTTGGAAGGCGAAGCACGGTTTCTTCGCGGGCATGCCGAAGAGCAAGTGACCGAATCGAATTACCTCGCAGGGGTTCGAGCCGTGATTTGGCCAAGGCCGCGACCCTGGGCTCCGTATGCGAAGTTTCTGGCCGGGGCGGGCAGGATCACGTTGCCGTATGGCTATGCCCACGGTGGGTTTCTAACGTACGCGCCCGGCGCTGGTGTCGATATTGCCCTGTCCGACCGTGTAAGCCTTCGGGCAGTGGATTTCGAGTACCAGCATTGGCCGCAGTTCACCTATGGAGCGCTGCATCCCTATGGCCTGAGTGCCGGCATCAGTGTGCGTTTGAACGGAGTGGCTCGTTATCCCAAGGGCCGTCGTGCGCGTCCGTGAGGCGCTTAGGCCGCGTGAACGGCGTGCTCCTGGATGAACTCCTCCACGGAGATCTTCAAGGCGCTGCCAAGGCGGCCATAGGCGTCGTACCACTCCCGTGTCCAGTGCTGGCTCTCCCCCTGATGCAGAAGATCGTTCCAGATGTTCTGTGCCTGCCAGAGATTGGAGGGTCCTGGCAGAGCACGGAGGCTTTCGGCGACCTCCAGGGTCTCCGCCATGACATTCATCTTTTGCTTCCTGGCTGCACCTTCAAGAGCGACCATGGAACGCTTCATGCGGCTGTCGGCGGCATAGCTCAGCATTGGCAGATCCAGCTTGACGTTGTCTATCTCGGCGCGTCGCAGCAGGCGTGCTACATCGGGCGCGTCGTAGGTCTCGCTCTCGAGGGCGCGCCGCAGGCTTGCATTCAGGGCAAACTCGGCGGTGAGAGCCAGTGCCGGCGGAGCAGGAACGTTGTTCTCGCCGAGGTAGTGCAGCAGCGTTGCATGCTCTTCGTAGATCCGTGAGAGTGATTCCTCAACCTCCGCCAGCGTTTGATTGAGCAAGCTTTTGAGGATTCGGTGCTGCTCGTCAGCAAAAAGAGAGGCGAGAGAGTAGGTGGTTGAGTTGAAGAAGCTATCGATCAGCCGAACGAGTTCAGGGAGGTCGGCACGCTGGATGGCTTTGCGCGCCTTGGTGGTGAACTGGGTCCAGGCTGCGGCCTCAGGCGCGACGAAGCGCTTCACCGCAGCGGAGAGGTTCTGGTCCCCCATGTGCAGGACCGCAAAACAGATCTCCTCTACCTCACCTGTGATCTGTGAACATAAGCGGGCGCGGCCAAGGCTCACGCGACCCGGTCCGCTGCTCAGGACGTCGTACTCCTGGCGTTGCACATCGAAGCAGAAGATCTGGCTTGAGTCCGGTGAGGGTTGAAACATGGTTGCGATCGCATAGTGTGCGCCGACGTGCTCCAGGTCAATGCGCGCATCCGCCACCCATTTGCGGTAGACCTCGGCCCCGTCGCCGATCTCAGGCACGTTGCTCTTTGCCTTCCGAAGCATCTCGACGAAATCCCCTTCGAGTGCAACGCCCTCTTCGCCGAACAGCTTTGACCCGAGTTGTAGCACGCGACCGGCGTAGGCGATGATCTGCACTGTTTCGATTCCGGAGATTTCATCAAAGAACCAGCCGCAGCTCGTGTACATCAGCTGCGTGTGGCGTTCCAGTTCGAGCAGTTCCAGGACGCTGACACGCTGCCCGGGAGTCAGGGGCTGTGTGGCGTGTTCGGCCAGAAAGCGGTCGATGTTGCGCTTGCTGCGATCCAGAACGACGCTGATGTACGCGTCGCGAGCCGCCCAGAGATCCCGTAATAAGGGTGCGGCAAACCGCTCAGCCAGCACGGCCGTCCGATCACGCAGGAAGTCGAGCGCTTCGCGCAGCGGACGGCGCCAGGCCTGGTTCCAGCCGGGCTTGCCGCCATTGCAACCGCAGTCGGCCCGCCAGCGCTCCACGCCGTGGCTGCAACTCCAGGAGGAGTTCTCGACGACCTCTGCCTGCCAGGTTGGAGGAAACCTGGCCAGGAACTCGCCATAGTTGGTCAGTCGGGCAAGCTCGTTGTCTTCGATCCACTGCATGGCATAGCTCAGCGCCATCTCTCCGTGGCGGTGGTGGTGGCCGTAGCTCTCTCCATCGGTTGCCACGTGGGCCAGCTGGGCCCGTGGGCCATGCTCTTGCCCCGTGTCCGGACGGAGGCTGGTCAGGAGACGCTTGCCGAATTCCTCACCCGAGTTCAGAAGTTTTTCGAAGGCAATCGCTCGCGATGTCGGGCCATCGTAGAAGAAGACGGCCATGGAACGTCCGCCTTCCAATTGAACGAGGTATGGCTGTGTGGGGTCGACCGAAGCGTCCTGTGTGTTTCTCCAGTCGGAAGCTGGGTCTGACGCGAACGTGCTTCCGTTGCTCTGCGCTGCTTCACCCGAGGCAGGTTCGGAGTGGGCATGGAGCCTGGACAACGGGCGCACGCGGGCGCACTGGTTTGGAGCAAGGATTGTGAACTTGATGCCCTCCTGCGCCATCAGGTCGAGCACGTCGCGTGAGACGGCTGTTTCGGCGAGCCACATGCCTTCGGGCTTGCGACCGAAGCGATGCTCGAAGTCTCCGATGCCCCAGCGGATCTGGGTGCGGGCGTCGCGCGGCGAGGCGAGAGGCATGATGATGTGGTTGTAGACCTGGGCGAGTGCGGAACCGTGTCCGCTGAAGTGCTCCGCGCTGGCCTTGTCCGCGGCAAGAATGGTGCGGTAGCTCCGGGGCGCGTTGGCTTCGAGCCAGCTCAGCAGCGTGGGACCGAAGTTGTAGCTCATGCGCGCGTAGTTGTTCAGGATGCGCGTAATCTGACCTGCCTGATTCGTGATGCGTGAGGCGCCATTGGGCGCGTAGCACTCGGCCGTGATGCGCTCATTCCAGTCATGAAAGGGGGCCGCCGAGCTCTGGACCTCGACCGTCTCCAGCCAGGGATTCTCCCGCGGGGGCTGGTAAAAGTGGCCGTGGACGCAGACGTAGCGCTCCGGCAGGGACGAGCTCCTGGTCGATGCAGGAGCTGTCATGACAGTTTCGGTCGAAGACGACATCTCCCCATCCTACCGGGGCATCGCGCGGTATTGCTTCCGCAAGCGTGTTAGGAGTCCCCCTCGAAGGGGGCAGCCAGCTTCACCCAGCCTGGTTTCCGCGGGATCGCCAGAAAGCATCGAGCAGAAAGACGGCGGCGATGGCAAGCCAGTAGGCGAGCAGAGCACCGCCAGTGAAGTAGCGGCCGAGCAGCAGTTTGCCGGGCAGGGTTTCACGGAAGCGGTCCAGGGGCGCCCAGAAGACGAGCTTGAAGCACTCGACGGCGGTGGAGACCGCGAGGGCCACCATCGCGAGGTGGGCAGATGTCCTGCGGACGAAGAGGAGGGCGAGGGCCCAGTACACGGCGACGGCCCAAAGCGCGGAGCCACCGTACTTGAAGGCGAACGGTGGCAGGTGCAGCGGCGCGAGTCGCCAGGCAAGGCCCAGAGCGATGGTGAGCGCGAGGAGGGCGGCGCTCGTGCGCCTGCGTGAAGCTGTGGAGTGACGTCTGGTGTCGAGATGCTTGTGCATGGGTTGCAAACTTCACCGTAAGGGTTGGCGAGCGGATGGCGCTGCGCGTTGGCGAGCTGATGGCGCTTTGCGGTGGGCGTTTGCTTGGGGCTTGTGTGGCTGAGGCCGTCGCTTTGTGACTGGTTGGGATGAAGTCTCTGGCGGTTGGTTCGTAGTGTTTGTGGTGGGTACCCTCCCCCCCCCTCCCCCTTTTCGTGCAAAATCTTGTCCTTGTTGGACTTAAGTGTGGATACGGTCGGTTTATTGGGGTGAACGATACGTGGGAGTGATGCCGGGGCGGATGGGTGATTTTGCAAACAGAAAGAGCCCGGCTGGTCCGCTGGGCTCCTGGTGTTTTTGGCTGATTCCAGTTTAGTGATCTGGAGCTAATTGCACGCAATCTGCCCTGGGGCTGCCATCTGACCGGCTCAATCGAGCCAGGAGTCGCGGGTGCCTGTAGCGGGAGCCGCTGATGCGAAGTTGGGGGCCGCTTCGCCGGTTCCATACCAGTCGACGTTTCGGGTGATGTACATGGCGGCGGTGACTGCGGCGAAGCTGGCCAGGGTTCCGACAAGGAGAGCATAGGCTTCGACGCGCAGGAGCACGTAGATGAACGCGTAGACGAGCGTGAAGACGACGAGCGCGCGGATGGCCAGTTTGCGGCTGCGGAAGACCCACTCTGTGTTGATCGAGAAGAGTGCGACGGTGGAGGCTCCAGCGATAAGAAAGCTGAGATCGAAGCCGAGGTGCTCAGACAAAGAAAGCAAGAGGAGATAGAAGATGGTCTGCGCGATGCCGACAAGGGCGTACTGGGCCGGGTGAACGCTCTTTCCGGTCAGCACCTCGAAGAGGAAGTACGTGAGAAAGACAAGGCCGAGAAAGAGCGTGATGTAGTGCAGCGAGCGGCGCATGGACCGGTAGGAATCTGCGAGTTGGATACCAAGGACAGACTTCGGTTGTCCGGAGGCGCTCTCAGCGGAGGCTGCCAGTAAGCCGTGTCTGTCGGCCCGCTCCGTGGTGAGCCCCTCAACAAAGAAGCCGGAGATGCTCATGAGGAAGGCGAGCAGAAGGACGATGAAGAATTTGACGCCGAGGGAGCGGGTGCGAAGGCGGTTTTGGAGCGGAGATGTTGGGACGGATGTGCTCATGGTGGGAGTCTCCTTGGGGAAAGTTACTTTGTATCGCAAAGTTAAAAGGCGTAGGAGGGAACTGATTGCTGGCGAGAGGCAGCGAGCTCAGGTGTTGAGGGGTGAGAGTTTGCGGAGAGGCTGATCTTCTTTGTCTGCGGCACGCACGGAGGCGGCATCGCGGACGACCTGCTCGAGGATGGTGAGGTATTCGAGGTAGCGCTTGCGGCCGGAGGCAGTGACGCGAGCGGTTGTCTGAGCGCGGCCTTTCTCGTCGTCCTTGGTGATGCGGATCATGTTGTCCTCCGCGAGGACCTGCAGATGACGGGCAAGGTTGCCGTCCGTCAAGGCACAGAGCTGTTTGAGGTCCACAAAGCTGAGGCCACCGGGATGAGTGATGAGGGAGGTGAGGACGCTGAGACGCGCGCGTTCGTGGATGACGCGATCGAGGCCTTCGTAGGCGAACGGCGCCTCGGGCTTACCGCTCTTTGTCTTCATCGAGGGACGCTTTCTTTGTGGATACGAGCTGGATGGCAGCGACGAATGCCATGCCGAGGGCGTAGGCGCAGGCCATGCATTGCGGGGCGAGTGCGCGCGTGTCCCCAAGGACGATGCAGGCGAAGCCGGTAAGGAGAAACCAGGCACCCACCAGGTACAGAGGACGTGGCAGGCAGCGACAGGACGCGAAGACGCCCAGGCTGAAGACAATCTGCCACAGGCCTGGGAGCATCCAGAAGACGTCCCCCGGAGCGCGGAGGAGAACCAAGGGCAGAACGATGCCCGCGACGCCCGCCGGCAGGAACTGCACGACGGCCGTGCGGATCATCTCATCGGCGATGCCCGAGTGGAGGCGGTTGGCGCGCGCCAGCATCTGCGTGGCGATGAGCGCTGCCGAGCAAACTGCCGTGGTGAGCCATATGCCGACGTACTGCCCTGGATGCGATGCAGGGTCCGGAAGCCAGTGCGCCTGCAGCACGCCGGCAAGCAGGGCGAAGGCAGACGTCAAAGAAAGAGTCAGAGGGCCGTAGCCGCGGAACTCCGTGGATGCGGCGACCTGCCGACGGATGCTGCGGATATCAACAAGAGCCTGGTTGAGATCGGTCATAAGGGGGCTTTCACTTTGTCATGCAAAGCATGCGCTTTACGTTGCAAAGTGTCAAGACGATTTTCAGGCGTTGGCACTGAAGGCGGCGAAGGAGGGCGTGGACCTTTTGGGCGCGACGCCTGGCCCTTCAACGAACCACACATCTTCAAGAACCGTAACCGGGGTCCCGTTTGAAATAACTCGGCCCAAATCGTCCGGCGGCGGAACCGTTCGCCGTACGCTCGAAGCCGATGAGCACAAGGCACTAGAGTTGGGCCGAGCCGGTTGCTTGTGCTTCCTGCCGGTGAGAAGGAGAGCAGAGGGCTGTTACTTTGACGGGTCACCTGGTGGCAGCGGGTAGACAGCGACGTTGTGGAAGGCGGCGATCTGCCAGTCCCCGTGTTCGAGGGTCATGACCTCCTGGAGTTTGACGTGGAGGGCGCCGTCGGGGGCGGCTTTGAGGCCGGGTGGGAGGCGGGTGGCGCCGAGGAGGATGCCATCGATGTCAACGACAGCGACATCGGGGCGCAGGAACTTGATCCTGGTGACGTTGAGGGCATTGTGGCTGCCCTTGTAGATGGTGCTGAAGATGGTGGCGTGCTGGGCGATAAAGGCTTTGCGGCCGTAGAGCTGCTGGCCGATCACGTTGGTGAAGCTGCCGTCTTCGGCGTAGTGGGCGCCGAAGGCTTCGGCGTCGCCACGGTTCCAGGCGTCGGTCTCGCTCTGGACGATGGCCCGGATCTTCGGTTCGGCGTCCCCTCCCGGAACCTGGGCGACCTGGGTGGTGGCGTGGAGGAGGAGGGCTGCTATCGGCAGGAGGTGGCGGTGGTTCCGGCGCATGGGGATCCTTGAAGGGAATGGGTGGCAAGGCTGGGGCCGAGGAGCTCTGGGCGCGATGGTACCCCAGGAGCGGAGGATGTCAGGATGGCGACCGACGACGGGCGCCGGTGAGGGCGCTTACTCGGGCTGGGTGGTTTTGCCGGCGGCGAGGTCGCAGGCTCGCCACATGTACCAGCTGGCGACCGAGCGCCAGGGGGCCCATTTGCGAGCGCGGCGCTCCATCACCTCGGGGGCGGGGAGGAGGTCGGGGGTGACCCTGGTGTCGGGTTTGAGGTTTTGAAAGGTGAGCGCGAAGCCTTTGCGGACGCCGTAGTCGGTGACGGGGAGGACGTCGGGGCGGCCGAGGCGGAACATGAGGAACATTTCGACGGTC
>CAZZXY010000094.1:0-17784 GCA_964658105.1 Verrucomicrobia bacterium Tous-C9LFEB
CAAAGGCCGAATACATTTGCGCAGACTTGTCTTCTCGACCAAACTTCCCCTTGCAATCGCGCGGCGGGCCATACATTTCCCGGTAGGTTGCCAGCAGCTCCACACCTCGATTCCTCGTCGGTCCGTTCAGATTGAGAAGTTCGTACACCGCCCCGCGATCTGTGTAGACCGGGTGATCGATGTTGGAAGCGAAGAACGTGGAGCTAACCGAGATAGGCCCAAAGCTCCGCGATAGATCGACAGAGGCGTTGCGACCGCGCTCCGCTTTGATTGGTGCGGGGAGTTGAAGCTTGGCCAGCATTGCCGCCTCAGTCTCTTCGGTGAGCGGTGTTGGTGCAAAGAACCCTTGCCCAGCCGAGAGACGGCTTGTCCACCCGGCCTTTCTTAGAAGTACCGAAAGCCGGGGACTGAAGAAAACGCCGTACACGTTATGGAAATCGATCCTTGCGCTGCCTGAAATGCTCATCCACGGAGCCACTTCGATGTCGTCCTGGCCGAAGATGCCCGGAACAACATAGGTGTAGGCAAAGCGTGGGACGTCGAGAGGACGGTAGCCATCCCTTTGAGCCGCAGCGCCCGAAACCCATGTGTTCTTGTATGCCGTTCCGCGCAGCGATACCTCGCCAAAGAGTAGGTCGTGACGATCCTTCTCGACATCCTCCCCGAACTGGTGTCGGTGATTCTGGTCCGATGCGGCGAAGCGAGTTGAGAGGATATAGCGGCCTCCAACAATCCTTTGCGCATTCCCGCCTAGATCGTAGCGAGCGGACTTCAGCGCCTCAGTGTACGGCTGGCCGGTCGCGGGCAGGACAGCTCCGGCAATCGTGCCGCCTGAGCGGTCTTCATAAGTGCGCGAACCCGAGAAGCCCCTGGAAGCGGAGCAGGGGTTGGCGCTTCGATGATTCGCACTCTCATTGTGGAAGATGAGCATCTCGCGCGCGATCTCCTGCGCTCCTACCTCGCTCTACACAGCGATGTGGATCTCGTTGGGGAGGCCACCGACGGGCGTAGCGGGCTCGCTCTAGTCAACGGGACCGCTCCTAACCTTGTGCTTCTCGACATTCACCTACCGGAGATGTCGGGCGTAGAGCTGGCGCGGCAGATCAAACGTGACGTTTCCCTCATTTTCATCACCGCACACGATGCGTATGCAATGACAGCATTCGAGCTGGGCGCGTTCGATTACCTCCTCAAGCCTGTGCTGCCGGAACGCTTCGCCACCGCACTCGGCCGCATCAGCGAACGTAGAGCGACAGGAGACGCTCCTGGGCTGCTGAGCGATCGATTGAGCAGTGTGTTCGAAGGAACCTACCTCAAACACTTCTTTGTCCGTCATCTCGGCACACTGCTTCCGGTCCATGTGACAGACATCGTTCGTCTGGAATCGGATGATGACTACACCGCTGTCTATACGAAGGGCAAACGGCTGATGGTTCACCTGCCGTTACGCGAGATGGCTTCACGGCTCAACCCGCAATCCTTCGTGAGAGTCCATCGATGCGACGTTGTCAATCTGGCGCATGTAAAACATGCGCATCAGACTGGCCGCCGCATTCTCCTGCAAATGTCAGACGGCTCTGAAGTCTCAAGTAGTCGAGCCGGGCTTCAGGCGTTGCAGGCGCTGCACTTTTGGGAGTTCACCGCTGCAAAGTTTCGAGATGGGCGTTTATCGAGAGTAATTAGTCGCTCATAGGGACATCGGCCTGATCCATCACGCCCACATTCCTCTCAGAAGCCGGCTGATGAGCTGGCACAGGGCCATACCGGTTAGCCCTCCCCTCGACCCACCGGATCAACATCGCCCTCAGGTTGTCGGTTTAAAGTCTGCGCTTGGCACAATGGCGAGACTCCAATTAGCGTTATTGAATGCCGAACCCCAACGCTCGCGATCTCCTCGTACGAGGGCTCTTTCACGACCGGATCATCCCGCCACTGAGTTCACTCTCGTTGGAGGATGTCTATGACGAAGTCGTGGCGTCCGCTCGTACCGAGATGGCTAAGCGGGCCGGCCAAAGAAAGCGCCCGTTATTGGTGCGTCATTCGGTTCCTAAGCTGAAGCATCTTCGTAGACATTTTGGAATCCCACATCCTTATGCCCACATCATGTTGTGCCTAACGGTCGGGAAACACTGGCGCCAAATGAAAGCGGTCTGCGACAAGTCTCAGATCTCACTTAGCAAGCCCATAGCATCGGCTAAACGCGCACTTGCCGCAGAGCACAGCCGGAGAGTCGAAGGCGTCCGGAGAGCGCAGAGCTCCGTTGGCGCTCGCTTCATGCTCAAGACAGATTTGGCTACGTTCTATCCGAGCATCTACACGCACAGCATTCCATGGGCAATTCATGGGAAGCAGGTTGCACGTTCGACGCGAGCCAAAGAATGGTTTGGGAATCAGCTCGACGTATGGGTTCAGGCCAGTCAAGATCGGCAAACCGGGGGCATTCCAATCGGGCCAGACACGTCGTTTCTCATCGCGGAAGTGATCGCTTCTCGCATCGATGAACGGCTCCAAAAGGAGCTTGGTACCGATCTGCACGGGGTCCGATATATCGACGACTATCACCTCTATTTCAAGACCCGAGCCGGCGCGGAGCGGGCACTTGCCGCTCTTCATACGGTGACCCAGAGTTTTGAATTGCAGTTGAACGGCCTCAAAACAGAAATCGTCGAACTCCCGGAATCCATCGAACCTGCATGGAAGACTGACCTTCGTCTGTTGCGCATCCGAAGTGATGCGCGCGCCACAGGTATCAAAGCGTACTTCGATCGTGCTGCAAACCCTTGCTCGGGACTTTCCCACGGACAGCGTTCTCACCTACGCTGTCCGCAAAATCACGCATTACATGGGGTTACTCAAAGCTCACGAATGGGAAGTCTGCCGCTCACTCATGATGCGCTGCTGTCTTGGTGAACCGACCATGCTGCCGGTTCTTCTTCCGATGTTTGGGATTGAGCCGCAATCGTGGACTGTTGACGAGTTGCGGCTTCTGTTGACAGAGCTGTGTCTATATCACGCGCCGCTTCAGCATGGTTTCGAGTTGGCATGGAGCCTCTGGACGGCCCGTTCTCTCGGCATCGCGTTGCCAGCCGAAGTCTCGGGTGCCGTGAAAAAGGTGGACGATGACATCGTGGCGTTGGTCGCCCTCGATCTGGAATCAGAGGGTCTTTTTCCCCCGACGAACTCATCCCTCTGGAAGTCCCGTATGACAGCCGACGGTCTTTACTCGGACCACTGGTTGCTTGCCTACGAAGCTCTCGTAAAGGGTTGGTTGCCCTCGAAAGACGGAGCCGACTATGTCGCCGCAGATCCGTTCTTTTCGATACTGCAGGCCGCCGACGTCGAGTTCTACGACGTCGACGAACCTTGGGAAGACGGTTATTCAGACTATTCAGACGGAGATGACGAAGTATGGGACGACGACGAGAATGATGACGACGATGACCTGGATGCTGACTTGGGAATCCCTGTGGCCTTTCCGGGAGCCGCTGTGCAACCTGTGAATCCGTATACGATCCCGACGATACCGCCGTGGTTACAGGAAACACCGGAGCCCGCTACCGCCCCTATACCAGCAATACAGGACGACACTCCCGAAGATGACCATCACCTGTGACTCTCCTCTTGCCCTTTCGCTGGCTCGTGGTGCTCTTCTTCGGACTACTCCTGATAAGTCGGCTTAGCGAGAGTGATCCGAGTCGCACTAAGGTTTCAATGAGTGACTCGGCCTGTTTTCGCCAATAGATGTCATGGCCGCCCAGCTTGCGCGCCTGGGTAACTGGACTTGGCCGCGAGAGCTCAATTCCACTGGCTTCCCTCGGCCTCACATGTCCAGACTCCGTATCTTTCACCGATGGCCGGGCCCATCTTTCTAAGCAACTCACATTCTTCAACGAGTGTTTCAGGTGAAAGCAGTTCATAAGCCAAGCGGGCGACATCCGAAGGAGGAAGGTGGCAGACGAACCCCTCCTTACGGAGGATGAATGAAGCCTCATTTTGTGTCGCTGCCATGGCTTCTTTACCTGCGTGATCGACCTTCCAGCCCGCCGCGTAGAAGACGCTGAGCACCCACATGAGGTTGATGTAGGTGGTGAAAGCCTTAGCCCCAATTGCCAGTTCGACGCACGTACGGTCGTCCAGCGGAAAGACTGTGAGCGGAGCAGCGTTGGGCACAAACGAAATAAGGTCCATCGAAGATGAGACGATGTCCAGTTCATCCCCCCAGCCTTGCTCGCCGCCGATCGTCTCTTTTCGTTTTGCGGCTATCTCCGATACATCTTGTAAGTGAGAAAAATCAGCGCATTCTACGTAGCAGTGCGGCGCAAGCAACGCTGCACTCCACCCCTTAGTCCCGGCCTCTGCCAAAAGGTCGCGCAGTCCTACTAAATGATTCTTCGGAGTCAATGGCAAGACACCAGAGATCACAGATTTTCCCTCTACGATGCCACTGCCCGAAGTTAGGACACCGGCAGCATCGCGCAGAATTTGCTTCTGGCGAATAAGACGCCGGCTTTTTGCGTTCCCGCTCTTCACCTCAATCAACTCCACATCCCCGTTGTCATCAATAGCGGTGACGTCTCCAATAGCGATTGAATTGGTGACCGCGTTGAAGATTGCTCTTCGGTTTGGCGAGGCGTTTATGGCCGCCCAGTGGCTCACCTCAGCAACGGTTCCCTCGGCAAGAATCGTTTGCCTTACCGGGTGCGAGCAAAGGATACGCGTGGTGAACCGATCATAGTCGAACACTCGCCATGCCATACCATCCCCGATCTGACGTATGGCATTGGCGATCAAACCGTGCAGCGTGATCTGAGACTGGATGAATTCCCGGGCGCGATCGGGAAGATTGGCTTCGGTCTCGAGCTTTTCCTTGTAGCTCTTGATCGATTTCTCCTGGACCACGATGTCCTCCAGCATGTGAAGCTGGAGTTTGGAAAGAGCCAATTTGTTCCCCTTCCGTTTTCGACTGATCGACAGGTAATCCTCAAGGATGTCCGGATATTCCGACATGGCGAGACGAACGACGCCTCCGGTTTCATGCGTCTTGTCCGCGCTGCCTCGGGCTACGCTCCAGGAGAATGCGCGCCGATATTTATTGCGAATGCGCTCCGGATCGGACGTCGATTCTTCTTTCTTCGGGCTCATATGTGAATTATTTCACCAGATCAAGACCGGTGAGCCTCCAATACCTTGAACTAATCTGACCCCTATCATCTGCCATTCTTAGAACAAAGCTCCTTCGATCAAGTAGCTAGTCGAGCAAAAGCGCCGCCGCAGATTTGCTCGTAAAGGGTTTCTCAACGGGTGGCAAATCGCCAATGCGCTCACCCAGAAAAATAGAAACGGAAAGCGGCATCGGGCTGAACTACCCATGGAGAGGTGGATGGATCCTCTGGTTCATCCACCCCGGCTGACGACTATTCGTCGTCGGCCCCATCCGAAGGATCATCAGCGGCCTCAACTTTCGAGAGCCGCTTCATGCTGATGGCATGGATCTCGGCGATCCGGTGCTTGAATGGCTGCCCCCCAACGTCTTCGGTGACCTCGCGATACCGGAGGTTCCCTTCCAGGGTGATGAGCTGCCCCTTCTGGAGAGTCCTGGCGAACTTCGAGAGATTTCTCCAGGCATAGACGCGATGCCATCCGGTGCGGTTCTCATAGTTGCCCTTGTCGTTCTTCCAGCTTTCCTGGGTGGCAATGCTGAGGATGACGTACTCGTTCTTGTTCTGAGCTGTTTTGGTTTCTGCGTTCTGTCCGAGGCGGCCGATGAGGATGACTTTGTTGAACATGGTGTTTGGCTCCGTTTCTTTCTGGTTTGTCCGCTGTCTGCGGTACATGCTTATGTAATGGTCCGCCGCTCGCTAAACTTTCAGTGACGTTCAGGAGGAGACCTGTCATGCACATTCACACCGTAGGAATCGACATTGCGAAGTCTGTCTTTCACCTCGTTGCCCTTGATGAAGCGGGCGCAGTGGTAGTGAAGAAGAAGTTCTCTAGACCCCAGCTGCTCGTGTACACAGCGAATCTGAAAGCCGGGACGATCGGGATGGAAGCCTGTTGCGGATCGCACTGCCTCGCTCGTGCTCTTGTCGACCAAGGCCACACTGTCAGGTTGATGCCGGCGGAATACGTTCGGCCCTATGTGAAGTCGAACAAGAACGACTTCATTGACGCTGAAGCGATCGCCGAGGCAGTGTTACGGCCGACCATGCGCTTTGTTCCGCTGAAGACGGAGGAGCAACTCGACCTGCAGGCACTTCACCGCGTACGTGAGCGTTGGATCCAGCGCAAGGTCGCACTCACCAATCAGCTTCGCGGGTTTCTTCTTGAGCGTGGGCTTCCTGTCCGGGTTGGCTCAGAGCATCTATGGAAAGCCCTACCGAACCTGTTGGAGGATGGCGACAACGGAATGAGTGGACGTTTTCGCACCATCCTGTTCGCCCTTCGAGAAGAGTGGGGCGAGCTGGAGGTAAAGATCAGCAACGTGACCGAGGAGATCGGTCGTATCTCCCGCACTCATGAAGGGTGCAAGCGTCTGAGGGCGATTTCCGGCATCGGTCCAATCATCTCAACGGCACTTGTCGCGGCAGTTGGCAACGCGACCGCCTTTCGGACAGGCCGTGACCTGGCCTCCTGGCTGGGGCTTGTTCCGCGACAACACTCATCAGGCGGGAAGACGAAGCTGCTCGGAATCAGCAAGCGTGGAAACCAATACCTGCGGAAGCTGCTGGTAGAGGGCGCACGGGCTGCATATGCACGCTTGAATCGATCTCAACACAGCTTCGGATCGTGGATGGATGCGCTCGAAGCACGAAAGCATTCCCACGTCGCGGTAGTGGCCCTGGCCAACAAAATTGCTCGCATCGCTTGGGCTGTACTGACGACCGGCCAGCAGTATCGTGCCGCCACGTAAAGTGGTGGGAATATGCAAATCGCAAAGGCGCGATTAGCACATTCCCACCACACGACGACGACTTGATATAAGTTCCCCCTGGTATTGCGCGCAAGAGAACTGATGAGAGAACAGGTCAAACCTGCCCCGTTCATAACCTGTCGTTGGGCAAGGCACTCGATGCCGACATGCTTGATAGGAAGCGCGGGGCGCGGAGTACATCATGGCCAGAAGCGAAAGCTTCAACAATAGGCCGAATACATTGCCGCAGACCACTTCTCGTCATCCGAACTTTTCGCTTGCAATCGGGCGGCGGACCATACATTGCCCAACGGGTGTGCCGTCGCGACCCACTCCCTCGGCGACTGGAACGGTTCTGCGGAAGGGGACCCAGACTTGCTATGGGGACAGGAGTCCGCACCTCGGAGAGGCGCGCAGCGGAATCTTGGAAGGAGAGCGTGCGTCCGAAGGGCGTGGGTGTCTTGAGCGCGGCACGCTGAACGCAGACAGAAAGGCAAACCGGAGGGGAGCCACTCTGTTCAACTATCCTGCTTCAAGGCGCGAGTAGCAGGAGCCTGCTCAGGACTAGAACAGTCAATCCGCCTGCCACAGGAGGAAGAACACCAGGCGACGCAGAGTACCGATGACTAACGCTCTGCCCAGTCTCTCGCCTTCGTCATGGTTCTCCGGATGTAGGACGCTCGTTTGGAAGGGCTGGGGTCGCGCGAGAGATAGTCGTCTTCGAGGGCAAGTTCGATCCGGGCCTCATCCATGCCATTTGCATAAGCGGCAACACAGAAGGCGATATCTGCGGCGGCGGGACGGTCGCTGTACTTGCTGGATGTCCGAAATCGTTCGAGGGACAGGTTCGAGAACCTCGGTCCCCTTCGGGGAGAAAGAGAGGCCTGCTGGCGTCTTGCCTCACGCTGCTGCTCGCGCTGTTCGTGGAGCTTCGTAATTTCCTGGACGAAAGCGTCGGCCATCGAATATTGCTCGCCGCTGCAAGTCTTGAGACGAACGAAGGGAAAAAGGCCATCGGGTCTGCGGTACTTGGGCTTGCAGTTTGTAAACCCGGGCAATCGTCCGAATCGTCTCCAACCTGCCGCACTCAGGTCAGCGTTGTACCGTGCCGCCAAGGTCTGCGACGCGATGGAGCCAAGAAGCTTCGGGAGAGCTGCCGGGTGTTTGAGCCATGCCTGGAAGTTGCCGGCACTGGTCTCGACGACGGGGCACGGAGTGAAGCCGTCAGCGGTTAGCTTTGCGAGCGCGATTTCCGAGAGATCGTCGAGAACAGAGTAGCGATGTTCGCCGGATGGACGGATGTCCACGCGGCCAAGACAGGACGCTTACGGATTAAGAGAAGATCAGACACGCATCAGCACGATCGTCCACATGCAATTGATCCGGTTTTGTTCTCCTTGGAGGAGTGGTTGACGCGTGACACCGACAACATCAAGACAAGGAGTTTACTTCATGCTGGTTCAAATCCCTACCCACCCAGGAGTAAAGAAGCTAAGCCCTGACGAAGGCGAGAAGACTGACATTGCGACCCAACGTATCGTGTGGAAGGTTACTGCCGAAGACACTGACTCAGCGTTCTCTATTTACGAGCTTGAGGTCTTGCCCGGTGAAGGCATTCCCGTGCATCTCCATCCTTATGCGGAGATCTTTTACGTTTTGGCGGGGGAGATGAGTTTCGGACACTATAACAGTGATCGTGAGGAATGGATCACAGCACGTGCTGGCGATACGGTGATCGCGACCATGAGAAGCCTACACGCGTTTCATAATCGCTCCGATCGGCCTGCACGCTTTCTCAGCGTCTCATCCTGCCTGCACGAGGCGTTCTTTCGTGATGTAGGAAATAGACCCGCTGCGAATGATCCGCCTCCTACTGTGGATGCCGTCACACTGCACCAGCAAGTCCAGTCTGCAGATCGGTATGGCATTATCTTTCCTTTTTTGCTTGGATTGGATGCCGACGCAATGGCGCGGTCAGTGGCCGAAGACGCTGCTCGGCGCAACACCTAGCGGCCCAAAAAGCGGCGATAGTAGCTGGGCGTGCTCCCCGTGTTGCGACGGAACACGCGTGACAAGTGGTGCTGGTCAGCGAAACCGCTGGCCAGTGCTACATCCGTCAGCGAAAGCTTTCGATCTGCCATAAGGGTTTTTGCGCGTTCGATTCGTCGCTGTTGCAGGTACCTGTGAGGTGGGTCGCCCACACTTGCATGAAATGCACGCGAAAAATGCGACAAGCTGACATCGGCCTCTTTAGCAAGGTGCTCGAGGCGAATGGGGGAGTCGAGATTTGCTTCCAAGTAGTCCAGGCAGCGGCGCAGCGCATATTGCCCTAAGCCTCCCCGTGTGAATGTCTGTTTTCCGATTGCTCGGGAATGTCGGGTGAGCAGGCTCACTGCCAAGGCGACCCCGAGACTATCCCAATAGAGGGTACCCATGGAGTGTTCGTTCTTATGCTCCATCCACATGAGAGCCATCAAGTGATGCAGAGAGGCATCATCGACGTAATCGTTAGCTCTCAACTCCAAATTGACATCTCTGATAACGTCCTGCGCCGCTCGCGCCAACAGATCGTCTGGAACGATAAATTGTGCAAATAGAAAGCCTCTCGGCAGATTGAACACTCGCTGTTGATCTCGCGTGCAGATGGAGAGGGAGGTAGACGATGTCGGAAGCAGTGTGGGATTCAACTCCAAAGCAAGACTTTGCGGCCCGATCGGCGGGAGGACCCACTCCCCTGGCTCCGCTGTCAGTACGCTCAGACTTACAGATGAGCCTGTCTGATGCTGCAATTGACTAAAAACTCTAGCCATGTTTCTCCTTTTTGCTGCTGCTAGGACGCGATTCCCTTGATTGCCTCCATCAATCGGACCCGTTTGCTGACGAAGACAAGTTGCATGTTGCGCATAGATGAGCATTGCGAAGAGAAGCTAATGCTGTTCGCCACTAGGTATCGGCAGAGTTGGCGGAGGTACAGCCTTACGCACCTCTCCTCCCTGCATCACAAATGTTACGTGGCGGAGCAGCAAAGGATCAACAAGCACGTCACCTGGCACCGCAATGATATCTGCGCGCTTCCCAACCGACAGGCTGCCAACTTCTTTGTCTATGCCGAGTAATCGTGCGGATGAGAGAGTTGTCATTTGGAGCAAGCTTATGGCAGACATGCCAGCTTTCAGATAAGCCTCCAGTGGCAGAAGGCTTGCTTGACCTCGACTAAGACCTTCTAGGTCGTAGTACTCATCAGAGCCAAAAGCCAGAGGAACCCCCAGCGCGATCGCCTTCCGGAGACGCTGCTGACTACGATTCTCAAACTCCTTCTTGAACACCGTTGATACAGTGAAACCATCAAAGAGCGGACTGTTCGCAAGATAGTCCGTTGGGACTAGAAAGATGTGGGCTCGGGCCATTTGCATGAGCGATGCATTGCTTATTTCGTAGCCATGCTCAATGGAATCCACTCCCGCGTCGATAGCTGATTGAATTGCGATCTCTGTGATGGCATGAGCAGCCACCTTCTTCCCGACGCGATGCGCTTCTTCCACCACCGCTTTCATTTCATCGACATCCAAACCCCTCGGAAACGTGTCGACGATGACCTTGATCAAATCGGCTCCATCATAGATGGCTTGCCGTGTGGCCTGGCGTGCCTGCTGGGGACCAGAGATTGCTACATACTCCATGCTGACAAGGTTCTGCGCTTCTGGAGCGAGAGATGGAAATTGCCCCCCTGCGGCTGACAATGCTCGAGTCGATACGAGCATTCTGGGACCGACGACCCAGCTCTTCTGGATTGCGTTCCGGAGAGCTACATCCCCGCCCACGCCGGAATTACCGACATCCCGCACCGTTGTGATGCCAGCAAGGAGATCTTCGCGTGCGTTTTTGGCGCCTTGCAGGACCCTCTGTGTAGTGCCCAGCAATGCGACAGCAAGCACCTGATTCGGATCATCTCCACCCAGCTTGGGATCAAAGGACTGCAGGAGATGCGTATGAGCATCGATCAGTCCAGGAAGGAGAGTCGTTCCCTCTGGAAACGTGATAACGGTCACGTTTGCCGGGCGTTGTATGGACTCAAATGGAGCGATCTGGGTGATTACGCCATCGATCTCGAGAATGGCACGTTTCTCAATCATTGTCCCGCGCTCAACATCGAGGATGCGGTCGGCTACCAAAAGTACTGAGGAGGACTTCTGAGCGTAAACGTGGACAGTTCCAAAGAGAAGAAGGCCGCCTACGAACAGCGAAGGGGCCGCCTTCTTCACGGAAGAGGACTTAACTTTCCGCAACAGCTTCGGGATGTGTACGACCAGTGTGTCAGCCTCCTGAAACCCGGGGTCTCCCTTGGACGTAGCCGCGACAAGGGGAATCGACAGAGTTAAGGACATGTTGGATTAGCTCCGAGGCCGTTTGCTCTAGGCGGGAAAGGAGGAGGAGTGACGCCGAGCAGGCACCCTGCAAAGCTGCAGCCGGGAACGAAGTTGTCGGTTACACCGAGGGCGCCTGGGGAATTATTCTGGAGAGTCAGCATAGTACCGGGCTGGTTGTTGATGTACGGCTGAAAGTAGACCTGATTGTTCACCAACGTGACATTTGCCGCCGTCGCTAGCGCAGACACCGTGAATGTCGACTTCAGCAACAACTCCGTTAGGAACTTCACGACGACACTCCAATGCGCTGATGAGGGTTGAACCGACAAGTGAGAACCGGTAGCAGGTGAGCTACTGGTCAGGATGTTTGACAGGGTGGATACCCTCGAGCTCTGGGAGGAGCTGGACACTCTCTTGTTCGTTCGGGTCGGTGCGTGCGATCACCGCCGTCACCGTTTCGGTGGAACTCGGGTTGTACGGAAGATGAGGCACATCGGCCGGGATGTAGAAAAAGTCACCTGCTTTGACAATCGAGTGGTGCTCCAGGTGATCCCCATGCCATACATGTGAGTCCCCGTGCAGGGCATAGATGGCCGTCTCGTGGCTCTGGTGCTTATGTGCCAAAGCCCTGCCACCAGGCGGGATGGTCAGCAGCTGCATGTGGATCGCGCGTGAGCCTGCCGACTGCTCTGAGATCCCCACGGCATAGCGCAATCCTTGTTTTCCTGTGAACTGCTCGCTCGCCTTGATCAGCCTGCAAGCCGACGCTCGATTTTCTCGTTCCACGATTCGCTCCTTGGCCTAAATAGACTCGACTGTTTACCGCTGCCAAACTATTCGCTCATCGGCGGGTATGGCGATTCAGCATCTTCTCTTTTGTCTCTTCGTCCCACTCCACGTAGTCAACGATGGAGCCATCCGGGTGCTTCGCGTAAAGGAAGATGCCTGTATACCCTTTGGATCTCTCTAGGGTGATCGTTGCGCCCATGACAGCAGGGTCTGCTCTGTGGCGGCCAGGTCATCGACAACAATCGGCCCAAGTGAGGATCGGATCTGTGCAAGCGCCTGGTCGGAACCCGCAACGACACAAAATTTGCCTAGCGCAGCAACTTCCACGCCCGTCTGTTCGATGGAGAAGCGCAAGTCAACCTCGCTGCCATCGAGTGCCTTCAGCACTCGGAGCGTGTTTTCGATGTCGTTGGTAAAGATCCGCATATAGCTTTTTAGAATCATTTCGACGGCTCCTTGCCTCTGCGGCACTCGGGCGGAGATTGAGTTAGTGGTATGGAGTCAACGATTCGGATCAATTGCCGCGAGGGCGTGCCTCAGCATCAGAACTGCAATTTCAGAAGCAGCCAAAGCTGCGTGCTCATTCGTGAGGGAACAGATGTCTTTGTAGACGATGAAGTGTTCTATGCCGAGAACAGTCGCTAATTGGATTCTCAGCGTTGCGAGTCTCTCGGGCTGTAGCTGTGACGTGACAGGCTCAAGTGCGGCGTCGATCCACATGAAGCGGCCCTTCACTCGTTTCTCGGATGATGTCACCTCGTCGTCTTCGAGCGAGTATCGGAGAAACGCACGAAAGGCGGCCTCGTTCTTTCCGAATGCACGGTACACAGTGCGACACACGAGCCGTATGCGTTCCTCCGGATCGTCTGGCGACGCAGACCGCTCAAAAACCGCGCGCAAATCCTCCATCGTCACGCTTACTGCTCGCAAGGTTTCAGCGAGAAGGGAGTGTTGGCTAGGGAAAAAACGATAGACCGTGCCTCGTGAGACCTTCGCCTCCTTCGCCACTACGGGTATGGTTGGTACCTCACCACGGGTCAACAGGTTCGTCGCAGCGACCACGAGGTCACGTCGGGTACGCATCTTCTGCTGAACTCTTTCTCGTGTACTAGTTGCCAGTGACATAGGTTCCTTTGTGCAACAGTTGTACTATAAAGGGCATCTGCTTTATAAGCAATATGCGCACAGCTTCACGTGCCGGGAGGGATCCAAATGCCAAACTCAGTCGTCATCGCAGAAAATTTCCCGACGTTCGTTTTTATCGGTCTTCAGTTTCAATTCCTTGCCACTTCAGAGCAAACCAAGAGCAACCTAAACTTGATGCGTAATGTCATGGCTCCTGGGCTATTCGTCCCTCTTCATAGCCATCCCGACCCGGAAATCTTCCACGTGGTTGAAGGAGCCATGGAGGTCTATCAAGACGGTGCCGGATGGTTGGCGGTGCAAGCTGGCGAGGTGCTCGCTTTGGAAGGTCACATCAAGCACGCACTCAGAAATTCCGAAAAGTGCATCTGTATGACCGCTACTGGGAGCCAGCTTATCCGCTTTTTCCAAGAAGCGTCTGTTCCGCTAGACCAAGCGCAGGAGGCTATGCCAGCACAGTTTGAACGCATTGCAGAGGAATCGGCTGCGGGTCGCATGTGGCTCGGAACTCCTGAAGAGAACGAAGCAATCGGGATTCACCTTCCTCGATGAAAGCTAAAGCCGAACGCTGGGCGTTCGGCTTTGCCTCGCTATTGATACGAGTGATTCCCCAGAGCTTGTTCAAGCAGCGCACGGACAGCACGTCACCAGGGGCAATTGCACTGAAGCGCGCTCCCTTGCCTAACCTTGTACATCGCGGTGGTCCATACAAAGACATATATGCCCCTATCTCTAAGCTTAATGTCAATTGCGCTGCTTGTGAGCCCAGCACAAACACAGCCGGACCCGAGTTCGACATACACGACGTGCGCTGCCAGAGCGACCACCACGGTGGCAATGGAAGACTGCGGAAAAGCCGGCCTTGCTAGTGCCAATCGGAGATTGAACGCAGTTTATTCAGCGTCTCTGATGAAGTTGCCTGCGGATCGTCAGCCGAAGCTTCGTGCGGCGGAGCGAACCTGGATCATCTTCCGTAAAGAGGACTGCGGCGCATTACTGGGTGATGATTCCGGCACAATGGCTGCTCCGGCATATCTCGACTGCATGGTGGAGAGAACCGAGGCGCGCATTCGTGAGATAGAAAGGTTGGTGCAGCAATGAGCCCGCGCTTCATCTCACTTGTGCTCGTGCTGGTCGCGCCAATCTTAGACAGAGCCGCCTCGGCGCAGAGCGAGAACACGGCAACCCTTATCGTCGATGTAAAGCGGGCCTCGGACATCAGTGGAGATGGCTCTGCAGCCAGACCGTTCCGGACGATAGTACTTTGCGCTGCGAAAGCGAAACCAGGGATGCGCTGCCTGATCCATGCTGGAACCTACGAAGAGATGCTGTCGCCTCCGCACGATGGCGTGGTATTTGAGGGGGCTCCGAGCGAGACGGTTGTAATCACGACGGCCAATCGCGTAAGTGGATGGAGCAAGCATGCGGGCGGCGTCTTTGTTGCCAAGGTGACAGTGGATCGCAGAATTCCCGTGTCCCACCCCGGCCAAACATGGCCAGGCGACGCCATGTTTGATGGTGAGCGCGAAGTTCCTGAGGCGCAGTGGCCAGCGCCGAGTGGTGACCCGCTCAAGCCCAATTGGGCGACCATTGAGAGTGTTGCCGCTCCTGATATTAGGAGCGGGCAGGCCACTGCGCAAGGTGTAATCGTGGACCGGAACGTTCCTTCATTTTCAACAGTTGGTCGAGGCGCGGTGATTCATCTGTGGTCCGGGTCCGGGCGGTTCGCAGAGTACGAGGGAACTGTCACCGCAGCTCCTGGCGGCAAGCTTACCTACTCTCCACTGGGTGCCTTCGAGTCAAATTTTGCTCAGACAGGCGGCAGGTACTACGTTTTGGGAGCCCCCGAGCTGCTGACAGCGAATACGTGGTTCTATGATGACGCCGCGCATGAGCTTAGCTGGAAAACGCCTGCCGGGATCGATCCGAATGAAAGACCCGTCCGCATAAAGCAGCGGCCCGCAACCGTCGACCTATCAGGTCGCTCCAACATCGTTCTTCGAAATTTGACATTGATCGGCGGCGGGGTTGTGATGAACAATCACAGCGGCCATAATCGCCTGGAGGCAATCACCGCCCTCTACCTGAGCGCAACGCAGCGGCCCCATTCTCTTGCACCAGCAGTAAACGGCGACCTCTACAACTTCGGCATCCTGCTTGATGGTGTAGACGAGTCGCTGGTGAACAGCACCATCGCGTACACAACACAGAATGGGATCACGATCCATGGAACCGGAGCGCGTGTCAACAATGTTCTGATCCACGATGTGGACACCTTTGGTGATGGAGCGGCCGGTATTGAGCTGGGAGATCGTGATGCGGACGTTAGCGACGCGCGAGTCACTCACACCACGATTTATCGTTCGGGCGGAGCCGACATTGCAATCTCCGCCAACTCGCGCGGCGACTCCAAGCTGCCACCCTCGACGGTGCGAAATATGGAACTTGCTTTCAACAATCTTTTCGGTGCCATGTGGCTTCGCGTTGACGGAGGAGCGATCTATGCCTGCTGCCGTAACGTCACGTCCGGCTCCCGTATTCACGACAACTGGATACACGCAAACGTCTCTCCTAAGATCACCCACACACCGGAAGGGCAGGTTAAGTTGCCCCCGCATGCTGGCGTTTACTGGGATAACGGCATGGGTGGAGTCGAGGTACGGAACAACCTCATATGGGAGAGCTTCCCTGGGATTTTCATTCATGGGAACAGCTCGGCAGACCAGCCTACACAGGATGTTCTGGTGGAAGGCAACACAGTTTCAGACACGGCAAGCGGGTGATCAGCGAGACTCCGGGCTGCAACCTTCATGGGTGCGTATCAGGAGAACCTGCACCATCGTTCCCGGATCGCGGCAGTCCTTTACCCCCGGCCTGCGATAAAGCACTGCGGTGATTGAGGAGAGCAGCAAACCTTTTTGGGTTGCTATCGAAAACGAAGGGATCTTTATGACAATGCAGGCCAGATGGTTTGCGCTGTTTGTTATTGCCTGCATGCAGTTGAATGGCGCATGCCAGCCTGATTACTCCCTAACGGCTGAACAGCCGTGGACAAGCGACGACCAAATGGTGCACTTGCTGCGTCCCCGCATCGCGCAAGTGACATATTCAGGTGCCGCACTCGGCTCGTTGATGACTTCAGGATGGCGCCTGGTATGGGATGGGAGCCCCCAAAGACCGGGACGAATGGTGGTGCGTTTGCAATTAACGACGGCACCTGTATTCCCTGAAACCTCGGTTACGGAGATTCTTCAGGTTGGAGCCAGCCGCGATCCCGAAGCAGTCCTCCATTGTCTTTCGGCAGGGCTCCAGAGCGGTTCTGCACGGCGGCTGCCGGATCGTGTCATTAACGGCACTCGCTATGTCGTCTGGGCGAATCAGGACTCGGGAATGAGCCAGTCAATTGTCGCCACAGATCTGCGATCTGTTGTAGGTGGAGTTTGTTACGCAGTGGCACGGATCAGGTACACCGCATCGGCTGGTGATCCGGACTCCTCTGTCACAATGAAGCAAGCGGACGGCGGAAGACTGCTCGATGCGTCATTATCGAGCATTCAACTTGGAGTTGGTGGCTAACTCGCCACTATTCCAGCGACACCACGACTGATCACGACTTATACTGCACGACCATGCAGGTTCACATACCGCTGACTCCGAAGGGTTTTTTAGAAAAGCCCTCAGGAGTTGGCTTGGCATCAGTAGTCATTTGGGGCGGGAGTCGGGCATGAATCAAGCTTGGCAACCAGCCTCTCATGCCCGGCAATCCCGTCTTCTACTGCCCGCAGCTCATCCTCGTTCAGGGGAATCTCCTGTGTCATCCGAAGTAGGTTGACCTTGGCTTCGATGCTCTGTGCGTTGCTGGACTGTTTCGGCACTTAGAAGTCGCAGCGAGCGCAGGCCATGCGGTGCGGGCACTGGTCGAAGAAATCGGAGGAGCAGTATCCATGTCCGAGATCGTAGAGCTTCCACGGTTCGTCGGGTGGGCTTCTGCGGTGACCGCGTCCTGATTGATGAGAACCTCTACGGCTCGGATGTTCCGGGCAAGTAACCCGCATCCTGGTAGGACTTCGCCAGCTTCGTCGGTGTAATCTTTGTGTAATGGCGTGTCGATTCGGGAGAGCTATGTCCAAGCCACTCCTGCAGTTCGAACAGGCTGAGCGGTTCTTTTGCGTTGTAGAGCTGAGAGGCGATCGTTGCCCTGGCACGGTGGCTGGAAATGCGTCCGCGAGCATCTTCAAGCGGCACCGCTGCCTTCCGGCAGACCAAGGGAATGACGACGTGGTTTATGTACTGAGGTGACAATGCCCGGCCACGGTGCGAGAAGAGTCGATGCACCTGTTGGCCTATCTTTAGATCCAGCGAAGCAGGTTCAGGTGGGCGCATCTGCTCCCAGAGTTGGACGGCTCGGCCCACTACGCCGTCCACAGGCTTGGAAAACGCGGTTCCCATCTTGTTCACAGGAACATACAGGAAGCATACCGGCTGGCTGCCCGGCTTCTCTTCGCCGTCCTGCCAGCGTATGCAGCCGACGCGAAGTCGGGCGATCTCGTTGCGACGCAGGCCTGAGAACAGCCA
>CAZZXY010000095.1:0-17702 GCA_964658105.1 Verrucomicrobia bacterium Tous-C9LFEB
TCTCGCCCGGACGAAACGGTCGTGCTGGTCGAAGTTGGTCAAAACGCCGTTTTGCGGGGATGGCGGTTTGATAGGCTGGCACCATGCACCAAAGATGGACGCATAACGACCATGCAAGGTTCATGTCTCAACCCGTAGTAGGAGGATGGCGAACGATGCTTCCACTGTTCGTAGCCGTCGTTCTTTTCGGCTCAAGCGCCCTTGTGCTCGTGGACAAATTCGATACGCTGCCTAGGGTACCCAACACGACCGAGAGCCGGACTTGGCGTCTGGTCGATCACGGGCGAATCGTGTACGGAACGTTCTGGGAGACCGCAAGTGTGTACGGGCTTCTTATTGCTGGTTGCGTGGCGGGAGGCATCGGAATGTCTAACGAGACGCGGCGTAGGACAGAACTCGCGCAAAGCAACGAGCAAGGTAGCGAACAGCATAGGTAGGCGTTCCTGATAGTAATTTCCGAAAACCCCGTTTTCCGCCAGCCCCGGTTAGACTGCCTGAGTGCCCCACAACCAGACTGTTGAATTCTCTGCTTTTGCCGCGTTCTCAGCCCCACTGATAGATCTACCGGTGAGTCGCATATGGCAAGGTTACGGTTCAGCCATCTTCTTCGAATTCGGAGTCGTACAGCCAAGGCGGAGACGAGACGGATCGCCCGGGAATCCGCGCGGCGAATGGACTCTGATGATCGAGTGGAGTTGGCGTTTCGAAGGTAAGCGAAGAGTTTGGTGTGGAAGGCTGTCGAGCAGGATCTGAAGAACGCGGTGTCCGGGGAGGAAGCCTCGGCTTAGGGGGACGAAGACTTGCTCCTCTTTAAGGGATGGACCGAGTAGCCAAAAGGAAAAGCTAGTGAGTCGAGCAAAATAACTTGCATATTAGGTCGGCTTACGGCATAGTAGCTGGCCATGCGACGCTTCAATCTCAATAGACTGGCTTCAACAGTCTCCATTTGCGTACTAGCTGGCATGCTTCTGGTCTTAGCCTCGAGAGGCGAAGCTCAATCAGCCATTTCCACCCCTCAGGCCGCCGACACAGCTGATGCGAAGGCCTTTCGTAGCCTGTTCCGCCAGACCGCTTCATACAAGGCACTCGTGGAAGCTGCAGAAAGCGGGGCCATTTCCAAACCGAAGCTCTCGCATCTCACTTCGGACCGATTCCATCTCAGTGATTCGAATGCTGCAATCCTTGAGAACCTCGCTGTGGCCTATCAGAACGAGGTGTTACCGCTACATCAGCAAGCGCTCGATTACATAGAGAAATTTCACGCTAGATTTCCAGGAGGAGTCATCCCAAAGGGAGCTGACGCGAGCCCCCCAACAGAGCTTGCTATCTTGCAGCAGCAAGAGACTGCCCTGACTCTCCACTACCGCGACCTCCTTCGCGAAAGTATGCCGAAAGGAGATTTTGATGTGCTTGTGTCTACAGTGCGGCGTTCAACGCCGTAGGAAGTCATATTAAGAACTTACCTATATGCGCTGATGTGAGACATACCATGAGAAAGCCTTCCTTGACTCTTTTTGTTGCCGCTGCCTCAACTTGCCTAACCTGCGGATGCTTGGCCCAAGACATCAGCGGCAGCACAAATCTTTCTATAAATCAGAGCACGGGGGCCGGGGCAGCAACTTGCGAGACAGACCTGGACTATGACGCTCAGGCGTACTACGAAGCGCTAGTGAACTGTGTCGTTAAAGATCCCAATGGCAACACGGTAGCGGCGGGATCTCATCTGGATACGAATGGCCAACAAGGATACGCGCAAGTAGTGCTGACGTTTACCGCCTCAGCAGCCGGAACGTACACAGCCACAGGTACTCACCGAGGAGAAATGTACCTAGGGGACTATTCTGATCCCCCGCCCGGACAGCCATCTTATTATGAATATTACGACTACTACAACTTCAGCTATTTCGAGGGATCCCCACAGTTCTATGAAACGTCATTCGACTGGCTCGGTCCAGGTCCGTTAACGGAGAAACGAAGCAACTTACTAATCATTGGGAATACCGTCGACAGGAATAGCCCGTTTATCCCCGATCACCTCTATGTCTATGATGACGACCCAGAGCTCGTTACCAGCTGTCCATATGCCCCCTCACGAACTAGGAAGATGATTTACAACATCGAAGACATAAACAATGTTGTAATAACTCGATCTCTGAGCGTTCTCGAGACTGTAGCGTCAATCAACAGCAGTTGTAATGGTCAGCCGATAAAGACAACACCTGTGTGCACACCGATCACGACAGGAATCATCATAGACAACTTCTCACCCGGCTGCCCCCCGAATCCTCAGGTCTCCAGCTGCGGATTCACAATCCCGAGTCAGAAATGGGAGTGGTGCCAGCCCGTAGGAGCGCCGACCTCCATCGGTAATGTCGGTGTCGACTCCGTATATAGCGATGCGATCTCAGTACATGGCACCACGGCCTCACTGAAGGGCAAGATCATACAGAAGTGAGGGCCTTCTCGATGTCTGGCTTCTTAGAATGCATTGCTCTCTTTCTTATTGCCTTCCCGCAAGCCACCCCAACCCAAAGAGACCTTGGTGCCCCCGCCGTCTACGGCCACGTCTTCTACAAGGACGGATCCCCAGTTATGGACGCCGAAATCACCTGCCCACTTTGCCCTCACAGCGGATTGCCTAACGTCGCTCGAACCGACGCCAGCGGATATTTCATGCTGGAACACCTTCCGTTCGGAACAAGCATCATCTCAGCCAGCAAGTTGAGCGAAGGCTTTCCTGAATTTCTAGTAGGCCCCTACTACGAAGGTAAGAACCGTGCGTATCCTAGTACAGCTCTCGTCGATCTGAAGAAGGTCGTGCCGCCCGTCGAGGTTACGCTGCGCCTTGGCGATCCTTATGCCACCATCGACTGCACCGTACGATCCCAACGCACCCGCCGACCCATCAAGCTGTTCTTTGACAAAGTGACCCTCGCCGACGACCCGAGCACCAGCGTTCCAGTCGACCGTTCCACCCTGGACGGGCACCTCAGACTCATCCTTCCCCGACATCCTGTTCTGATCACCCTCACCGCGCCCGGGTACGCCGGCTGGACCTCCGCACAAGACCCCGAGCTCGGCCCCACTGTCGTCCTCAAATCCGGCACGCACCTCCAACGAGACATCTTCCTCAGCCCCACCGAAGGCGTGGTAGCTGACAAGGAGCCTCACGTCGTCCCATAGCGAACTGCACAACCCATCCGTCCTTCAATGGCGAGAAACACGCCTGTCGCTTGCCGAATTATGTGGCCTACTTCTGTCCGAATTATTTGGCACACATGAGAGTGGGAACGACGGCATAGATCTAAGACTGGCCGATGACGAGGTTCTCTCTCGCGGTGTCCACCACATCGATTGAGAACTCGCTGAGCTGGTTGATCTCGACGACCCGCTGCATTTGCGTCAGCAGACGTGCGAGCAGGCGGAAGTTCCCGCGAGTGAGCCGTGTGATCGCCGCCGCGACTTCTGGACAGATCTCGCTCTTGGGCAACTGAACGCCGGTGGGCGCCCAATGACTGCGTAGGAGCAGTTCGATATCGCTGTCTGGAAGCGGCCTGAATTTATGCACGAAACCGATCCGAGAGAAGAACTGCGGATAGCGTGAGACGCGCTTTTCGATGCCGGGCATGCCGATCAGCACCATACCGAGGCCACTGTCGTCGAAGGTGGACCGCAGTTGCTCCAGGCCGTTCATGGTGAGCCTGTCCGCTTCGTCCACGATGATCAGGCTGGTGGGATCGGTGATGAGCCTCAGCTTCGCCTCGCACTCTTCGGAAGACCTGGAAGTAAGTAGGGATGAGGGGAACGGGACCGCCATGGATGAAGCCAGAGTCATTGCGATGCTCCGCACGCCATGCTTCGTCACGCATGCGTATCGCCTCAAGGCGGGTGCGAGATTCGTCGCGCGTCGGGCGTTGCGCTGTGCTCGACACGATCTCACGAGCACGGCGGAGATCGTTGCGGATCTGCGACGGAGATGTGATCACATCGGGTGTATAGAAGATGGTGTCGATCGCTTGTCCGTCCGAGGTGCGAACGCTCCAGCGATCGATAGGCAAGATGCGTGCGCTTCGGCTGAAGTGGATACCGGAGAGGGTCTTGCCGACACCGGGTGGCCCTTTAGCAGAGACCGATATAGGGGTCGCGCCGGCAGGCCTCGCAAAACTCGACGAACCTTCGATACTCAAGCGTCTGAACGAAAACAGGAAGTTCGCTACTCGTTGTAGTAGCGCTTGAGCCGAGGACGTTCCGGCTGGGCGGGTGCATCTGTGCGTACATGGGCTTCCTCTCGAATATCGTTCCGCTTCAGCTGAAGGAGCGTATCTACGGTCTGCCGCCGGCTCTTCACGATCGAGCGCAGCTCCTGTCGGCGCTGGTTGCGAGCGCGGACGATCTCTCGCAGCGGTACGGTCTGACCGGCCAGGTCAGCCGAAATCGCCCTGCATAGGAACTTGTCGCGGTAAAAGACCCTGATCTCGCCCATGTCCCGAGGATCGTAGCGGATGGTCACGTCTTCGCCTACATACGCGGCCAGGGTGAGCGAGAGGTAACGGAAGCTGTGGAAGTGAATGCCATCAGGTCGTATTCGACGACTGCGCAGTTCATGGATGAGTAGGAGATCCAGCTGCTCCAGCGACTCCGGCATGCGCGGCAGAAAGGCTCCTTCCTCCCACCGCTCCTTGGGAGATGGCTTGCCCTCCGAGCTCCGCTGGCGGTGATAAACCTCAAGCAAGAACGTGCGAAACTCTCGATCCAGAGCTGTGAGCGTGAGGCTTGGAGCACGGCTGGGCCGTGCACCATACCCGTCGAGGTCACAGAGGAACATCTCGTTGACCGTTCGAAAGAAACGTTCGATGCGTCCACGGCCGCGAGGCTGACCTGGTGTAGAGAACACGAGCCGAATCTTGAGATCAACGGCGACCTGCTCAATATGCTTCGACGTGAAATCCGCTCCGTTGTCGGTGTAGAGCGTGTCCGGAATGCCGCAGATCTCCCAATGCGGGTCGCCTTTTCTCCAGATCCCCTGTCTGAGAGCAAGGGCAGTACGCAAGGAAGACGGCGGCTCGAAGCCAAGATAGTAGCCCGCAACAGCGCGGCTGTAATCGTCGATCACGACCGTGAGCCAAGGTCGGGCTGTACTGCCGTCCTCTTGCAGTATGCGGATGTCCAGCTATGCATGATCTACATGCCAGATCGCGTTGGCTCTCGAGGCCTCGCGCCGGTGGACCAGATCGAAGGTCTCACCGTAAGCTCGTGCGCCGCGGTGAGCGAGGGTTGTTAGACCGCTGGGCAGAGAGCGCACGATCCGGCGAACCACAGCATAGCTCGGCCGCCCTTCGCCCAGGGTGCTTGCGATGGCAGTGGCTTGTCTGTAGATCGATGAGATCGGCACGGGCGGCCGCTCCAGAGCGAGTCCTTCGATCGCGTGCACCATACGCTCCGTCGCGAGACGGCGAGCACCCTCGTCGCTTCTGCCTTTACGCGCGAGAGCCGCTAGGCCATCTTTGCGGTATCCGGCAACCCAGCGCGCGGCGGTCCGATAAGGGATGCCTCGATCCTTCACAACAGAGCGTAGTGAGAGCAGGCCTTCCAGGTAGGGTCTGAGCAGCTCAAAGCGCCTCAGCGCGAGCTCGCGCGAGTCCGCTGGAAGGGACCCTAGCTCATCCATAGCAGAGAGTGTGCCACATAATTAGAACAAAGATGTGCCAAATAATTAGAAAAACGACAGATCAGGAGAACTCGTAAGCGCCTCCGTCTTCCGATATCGTGGCTTGGGCAATCCAGCTGTGAGAAGAAGTGAAGGTACGATGACGCGTCGACTCTGTTCATACGACATGGCGGAGGTCTCGCCGCATGCGTTCGTTCTGAGCGACGACGGCGGCGAGATGTACTTCTGCGATCTCCGATGCCTCTGCGTCTGGTCGTGCAGCTAGCCACCCGGCCGAACCTCTCTGACGAGCAACGATCTGGCGGGTACACCTTACATACTCAATCGGGTCAGGAGCACAGATTTGAAGGCATCAACCAGGTGGCTCGGTGGGCTGTCTACCAGGCATTGAGATCGCCCAGTGTTGCTGACAACACCAAACCGGGACCCTCCTGAAATGAGGTCCCAACGTCCTTAAGGCCCGCGGGGGGTGTCCGACGGGCCGGCGGGCAATAGGATTGCTCAGGATAAGCCTGGCTCTGAGGACCGATCTGCCAACTTCCGGTCTGCCGACAATCCACCCGGAACGGCCCAAGGCCCCCTGCTCAGGCCTCAACGAGTACATTGGCCTGTTCTCGCCAACTGAGCTCTCGCAGTCCCAGCCTTATCCACACAAACCGACGTCACGGTACCAACTTTTCTTGCCGCATGTCGGGTTCGTACTAGGCCCGGTCTCACCTGAGCCACTACGGTTTCGGTATGACAACCTCTTCGATCTCCCGCCGCAATTTCCTGGTAACGGGAACCGTCCTTGCCGCCTCCCCCATCCTCAGAAGTGAAGAACCAACCAGCCCGGCTGCCGCCCGTGTAACGGCTAACGAGTTCCTGAGCAAGTGGGTGCGGGCCTGGAACGATCACGACGCGCACCAACTGGCCCTGCTCCAAACCTCCGACGCCAACACCGTCAACCGTTTCGGCACCCTGGTCCAGGGTCGCGCCGCGGTCGAACAGGCTCTCGGCTTCCTGCACAACCCCGGTGGACCCTATCACGACGTCACCGCGCCGCACTTGCAGCTGATCGACGTGCGACAGATTGTGCCGAACGTGATCATCTTTCAGGCAAGCTGGAGGAGCCCGGTCATGAATCCGGATGGCAAGCTCGATCGGGCCAAGGAGGACGATATGCTGGTGTCGTTTACGCTGCTCAAAGAGGGCGGCGACTGGCGAGCGACTCAGATGGATCTGCACAACGTCGAAAAGATGGATCTGCCTTACTCGAACCCAGGGCAGAAACCTTAGCGCTCTGTTACGGAGGCACGATGCTGACAACGGAAAGCGCGATGCCGGATGCGGTCCTGCAGCCATTCGTCCAATGCTATGTGCAGCGCGTCTCGGAAAGCGGAGAGGTCATTGAGCCGGTGTTTCCCCGCACTGGCACGATGCTTATCTTTCAGTTCGCGGCAGTCTATGAGGTCAAGGAGTACGAGACGGAACGGCGTCGCCCTTCCTGGGCGGCAACCGTCATCGGGCCTATTGCTGCACGCAGAACGCGGTTGATTCTGCGCGACCATGTGCATTCGCTGGATGTGCTCTTCCGGCCGTTGGGGATGTACCGTTTGTTTGGCGTGCCGATTTCGCCGCTTACTGGTGGGGGCGCTGAAGGGCATGCGGTATTCGGGCCGCAGATCTCGTCTCTCTATGAGCGTCTCGGCAATGCGGAAAGCTTCGCCGGTCAAGTGAAACTGCTGGACAGTTTCTTCCTCCATCGGCTCGGGCGAGCCCGTCCGCTCGATCCGACAGCGCGCGCCATGCACCGGCTGGCCTCAGGGGGATGCAAGGTAGGGGACGCTGCAAGAATGGTCGGGATTAACGAGCGACAGCTTGAGCGAAGGTCCCTTGAGTGGGCCGGAGTGCCTCCGAAAGCCCTGGCTCGGGTCTCTCGCTTTCAACGTGCGATTAAGGCGTACCGGTCAGGCCACAGCAGTTGGATCGACATCGCTCATCAAATTGGGTACTACGACCAGATGCATTTAGTTAGAGACTTTCGTGATCTAGGGGGAGGCGCTCCGACTCAAGTGATGAAGGAAATCTCGGACGAGCATCTGATCTCGTTCTGTTGCGGAGGATAACTTGTGGCGGTAAACGCATTGGTGAGGCCTTGAAAGAGGCTATATAGATATCTGGTCTTGCGCTGCCGCTGGATTCGAGGACGCTCTACTGTGCCGGCGTCGACGTCGTCAGCAGGAACAGCCACTTGCCATCGCGGCGTGCGGACGTATCTGTATTCAGCACCACAGCGGCATCTGCATTTCCGGCACATGACGCGCTCTGGTGAATCCTGTAAACCAACACAGCAGAATCCGATGAGATCGATCCTCGGGCTTCGATGAAGCCGCCAGCAAAATAGGATTGCTGGCGCTGCGGAGAACACACAGCTAATCCAGCATGCAATTAAGAGAGCCACAGAGTCCCAGCTAACGAGAAACGCTCTTGGTGATGTTACGCTTCTGGCCTGTAACCTCCGAAAGCCCACATCTCAGAATCGAGAGATCGGGAGAGCCCCACGTTTTCGCCAAAATCTCTATTGAAGATACTCTCCACCTGAAGGAAACTCTTTCCCATGAAGACACAGATCAAACGAGCAGCCGCCCTGGCCTTTGCCCTGACACTTTCGCCAGGCGTCGTTTTGCAGGCCCAGGAGGCCGCGCCCGACACCGCATCCATCCGCGCCCAGATAACGGCGAACGGCCGCACTGTCGGTCGCGCCATCGGCACCATGGACTTCGCTGCCCTCGAAAAAGTTTGGTCACCCGCCATGGTCGTCAATAGCCCGGGCAACAATATCCTGACCCGAGACCAGGTCTTTGCCGCTATGCGTGACGACAAGCTGAAGTATCTAAGTTCCAAGGCGATCCCCGAAACCTTTTTCGTCGTACAGAACGTCGCCATCGAGATGGGGCACGACGACATCGTTATGTCCAACGGACCCATGGCTGGGAAACCGCTCACTAGGCGCTTCACCAATGTCTGGCAGAAGACTGGCAACGAGTGGCTCCAGATTGCCCGGCAAGCTACCTACGTGGGCGTGGATGGTGGCGCGGTCTACGGTCACCCCGATCCCGCGCTCAGTTCCGTTTCTACTGCGACACCGACCGCGACGGCTCCGGTCAGCGCCGGCTCTCCAGAGGACATTAAGGCCATCGAAGAGCTCGTGCACTCCAATCCATCCGACCATGTAACCGAAGATGTGAGCTTCACTAACATTTTTGGCACCGTACGTTTTGGCCGCGAAGAGTTCATCCAGCGCCATAAGGAAATTGGCAAAACTTTCTTTAAAGGAACAACGTCGAGGAGCTCCATCACGAAGCTTCGTTTTGTGCGTCCAGATGTCGCTATCGTCGATGTCTCTGGAGAACTAAGCGGTTTTCAAAAAGCCTATCCTGGCCTGCCTGTGGGGAAGGACGGTGTCCTCCGGAATAAGTTGTGCCTGGTCCTCGTCAAGGAAAACGGTCTTTGGTGGATCAGCGAATTTCACAACATTGCTGTGACGCCTGAGGTCACAGGCTGACGCACGCCCAAGTTGTGAAAGCAGTATCGCTTCGCTCTCAATCCATCCGGTTCGGCGTTTTCTGCCGTCTACGCCCCCGAGGTCAAACTCATTTGGTGAGAAATCACCGGAAACTCAAAACGAGACTCGGCCTGTTGGTGCCAGATGACACAAGCGGACTTGTCAGAACGAACCCGCTTGTCGGTGAACAGCATTGACAAACCCTCAGCCTGTTTATCTGGATCTGACACAATGGCCGCGTGCGTCGTTCCTCGATTCGTCTGATCTCCTTCTGAAAGGATTTCGCCCATGCCTGTGAGTCAGTTTGCCAGGCCTGCCGCTTGCCTAGAGCCCTTTGTCCGCTTTTACATCCAGCGTGATGTCAGAATCCTCGGGGCAACGATCGTACATCCTGTGCCCGCGCGCCCGGCCCCGATGATCGTCTTCGACTTCAATGATCCAACGGATGTCTTGTACTACGCGAAGCATTCCGTAAGCAGGTCACCTTCAGCCGTTGTAGTAGGACCGCAAACGTATCGCCGCCTGGAGATGCAACTGCGTGGAGCACTCGATACCTTCGTTATCGGCTTCCAGCCAAACGGAATCTTTCGCCTCTTTGCCGTTCCCACCAGCGAACTGACGGACTTCGACTATGAGGCACACTCTGTTCTGGGGAGTGTGATTACGAAGCTCGGCGAACGCCTTGGAAACTGCGCGTCTTTCGAGGATCGTGTGAGAATCGTCGAAGACGCGCTGATACCGCGTGCTCTCCAATCCGGCCGCCCCGACGGGATTTCCGTCGCTGTGCAGGAGATTATTCTTGCGCGAGGGTGTGCTCGCATTCCCGACCTCGCAGCTCACGCTGGAATCGGCGTCCGGCAGTTTGAGCGGAAGTTCCTGCAGCAGGTAGGCATGCGTCCTAAGCTGTTTGCACGGATCGCCAGGTTCGAGGCAGCTCTCGAGTACAAAGCGCGATCCAGCGAAAGATCATGGGCCGAAGTCGCTCATCGGTTCGCCTACTACGACCAGATGCATATGGTGCATGACTTTGCCGAATTTACCGGCTCTACCCCATCGGAGACACTGAATCAGCTGGAGACAGTCTATGTCGAGCAGATCAAGTCACTGCGGTCGGATAAAGTTGTCCCTCCCGCAGATAGCCATCTACGACTGGTCTTCTGAGGTCCTCCGCTCGAACCGGATTGGACAGACCAACCGACTGTCACGCGCCGAGCCATCCTTCTGTCCGCGGAATGTCGCAATCTTACTATCTCCATGCCCCAGCCCCGGCTAGCCTCAGGTCCAGAATATCTTGGATTGAGGCGCATATGAAACCGATAAATAGAAGGAAGCTGTTGACTTCGAGCGCAGCCGCCCTGGCAGCTGCGGCGTTACCGCCCGTAGAAGCACAAAGCGCAGCAACCCGAGTTGCTGGGCCGTTCACCGTTCGCGACGACGAGGGGCGCCCTGGTGGCCTCTGGTTTGTCCATGGAGAAAAGACCTTTTTTACGAAGGTGGCAGGAGCCGATGTCAGTAACAGATACGCGATCATCGAGGCCCATACTCCACCAGGCCTGGGACCCGAGTTGCACATCCACCTCATGCAGAATGAGTTGTTTTTTGTGCTGAAGGGCAGCATTGGAGTTCAATGCGGCGAAGATCGAATAATCCTCAAAGCAGGCGATGCTTACATGGCTCCCACCAATGTTCCGCATGCCTTTGTAGCTCTAGGATCGGAAGCCGCTCACACGTTATTTCTCTTTGACCCGGCTGGGGAGATGGAAGCGTTCTTCGCTGAATATGCGCCCATCGTCAGCGTTGAGGGCGAGCCCGACCGAAAGAAGCTAGTGGAAGTGAATGCGAAACATGGAATCAAAGTTGTGGGGCCGCCGCTTAACGCGTCAATCTTTGCATCCTGACGCAAATCTGATCACTTGAGAAGCGAAACACGCCCGCGGGTCAAGCGGTATGCTCCGATGCGCATAGGTCCCGGGAAACGCGCGTGTTGTCAGAGATCTGCTCGGTGCTCTCAGTTGATGCGAAATCGCCAATGCACTCTTCGAGAGCGCCCAAAGGCTCAAACGTGCGTAAGCCTGTTCTCGTCACGTGAGAACGCCTGGGCGTATTGCTTCCGAGAAGCCAACCTATCTATGCGGGACTTACTCACCGCTCCGAGACTGCGCATCCTGGAGTTAACGCGTCGTGTAGCCTGTCTTCATGAAAGTCCCGCATTCTGCAGCAGTGGGTTCCTTATGGATTTTCGTGCTTGTTTTTGGTTGCTCCTCTTGGTTGATGGCTCAGGCACCTTTCCCTGCTTCACAACCAAGGCTTTGGAGCGGCAAGGAGACGATCGCTTCGTTCGAAGCATTGGAGAACGAACACCTGACGCTGGCGCAGGCAGCAATCGAGGAAGTGCTTGCCGTGCAGGGCAAACGGACGGTGGCGAATACCCTAGTTCCGTTCGATCGGGCCTATGACGAACTCCGGGAGGCGGAGGAGTTCGCGAACCTAGTGCAGAACGTTCATCCGAACAAAGCGTTTCGGGACAGCGCGACGGCGATGGTATCGAAGGTAAGCAGTCGGCAGTCTGCCATGGCACTCAATCCTGGGCTGTACCAGGCACTGCGGATGATGAATGTTTCCGGCGCCGACGAGTCGACGAAGTACTACGTTCAGCGGCAGCTGCTTGAGTTTCGACTTGCCGGCGTGGACAAGGATGAGGCGACGCGCAGGAGGCTAAATGCGCTACAGGACCGCCTCTCAAAGGCGCAGTCGCAGTTTGAGCGAAATATCGCTGATGGTAACCGCACGGTGGAGGTGCATGATGCCACGGAGTTGGAGGGACTCCCGGAGGACTTCATCGCAAGCCACAAACCGGATGCTACCGGGGCGATTCATCTGACGACGCGGTATCCGGACTCGTCTCCTGTAATGACATATGCCCACAGCGACGCTCTGCGGAAACGTATGCAGGAGGCGAACGGGAACAAGGCGTATCCAGAGAACGATGCGGTGCTGCGCGAGATGATGACCACACGCTATGAGATCGCGAGGCTGGTGGGGTATCCGACCTGGAGCGAGTTGAATGCACAGGACAAGATGATGGGCGGCGGACGAGCCGTCGCGGCATTTATCGCCGAGTTGGACAAGACGGTGCGACCCGCCGAGACGCGCGAGGTCGCGATGGAACTTGCGGAGGAGAAAAAGACCGATCCGGAAGCAACACATATCCAGCAACACCAGCAGCAATATCTGATGGAGCTAGTCCGACGCTCGCAATACGACTTCGACTCGGCTTCGGTGCGAGTGTACTTCCCGTACGAGCAGGTCAAGCAGGGATTGTTGGCGACAGCAGCAAGACTTTTCGATCTTGACTTCAGGCAAGAGAAGGACGCCCCCGCGTGGGACCCTTCTGTAGAGACATGGGATGTGCTTGAGGGAGGAAAGGCCATTGGCCGCTTCTACCTCGACATGCATCCCAGGCCCGGCAAGTACAACCACAACGCGACGTTCACCACTGTGACCGGCATCGCCGGGCGACCGCTGCCGGAGGGTGTTCTGATCTGTAACTTCCCTGGCCCAACGGCGAGCGATCCGGGGCTAATGCAGTATGAGAACGCCGTCACGTTCTTTCACGAATTTGGTCACCTGATCCATCACATTGTGGCGGGCAAGCAGAGGTGGGCAGGAGTCAGTGGCATCTCCGCTGAGCCAGACTTCAATGAGGCTCCGTCGCAGATGCTGGAGGAGTGGATGGCGAACCCTGACGTGTTGGCATCCTTTGCCAAGCACTATAAGACGGGCGAACCAATTCCGGCGGAACTGGTGAGGCGAATGAACCGAGCGTCCGCGTTCGCTAGAGCATCCTATGTGGCCGCACAGAACGCGACGGCGGCGCTGTCTTACGATTTGTACAACGCTGATCCAGCGACCTTCGACCCCTACGCCCTCGCCATGCAGGAGCGGCTTCGATACACAATGGCAGTTCCGATGAAGAGCTCGCACGGCATCGCCAGCCTAAATCACCTGGCAGGGTACTCGTCCATGTACTACACCTACATGTGGGACAAGGTGATTGCAGAGGACCTCTACGCGCAGTTCGACAGAACGGACCCGTTTACGGGTGGTACGCCCATGCGCTATCGGCGGCAGGTGCTCGAGCCGGGCGGGTCGAAGTCTGCGAATGAGACGGTGCGGGAGTTTCTCGGCAGGCCGGTGAACATGACGGCGTTCAAAAGGTGGCTCAGTGAGGAATTTACCGAGGACCCCACGACTGGTTCCCCGTCTCCCGCGACTGGTCCGTCACAGTAATTCATACCCGCGTACGCCCAGAGCCCGTCTGTTCCGAGTTCCGCATCTTTGTCGGACTTGCCGGCCCTCCAAGACACGCGCCTTGCTGACGAAGCTCCGGACAGGGGATGTGGGTAGATGTCGATAGCGTGCCATACGGTTAAGGCTGTAACCAACGTTGTCAAACGTTACTACTCAGAGGCGCCTTTTCCATTAGCTGTGATCTCCATGAGTGCCAAATCGACAATGCACGTTTCGAGCAAAGCCCGGTTTGGAAACGCTGATTGATCGGAGATCGGTTCGGGGCCGTCACTTGGACGAAGTGTTCGGCTCGGCTGCTAAGAACTTCTTTGTAGCCTCTGAAGGCGTGAGGACGACGCCATCAACCAGCATCCGCCCTGTGTAGCGACGGTTGGGGCCGAACTCCCACGCGACGTCGTGCCCTCTCTTGGCGAACTGTGCCCATTTAAAGGTCTTCGATCAATTCTGCTCAAGCCAGAAGTTGCCCTCATCATCGGTGAAGGAACGCAGACCATCCTGACCGGTTCGTCCATTCCAGGTCGACATGTCGGTGAGCTTCGGCGCCATTGCCAAATTGGATGCCAGAGCATGGGCGTCAGAGCAGATCTAGTAACGGTCCTTATGCACTCAACACTGCTCGTGAGAAGGTGGATGAGCCGTCAAGCTCACCCACCCAGCCCGGACCTATTCCTCGTCGGGCCCGTCCGAAGGATCGTCCGTGGCCTCGATCTTTGAGAGCCGCTTCATGCTGATGGCGTGGGTCTCGGCGATACGGTGGCGGAAGCGTGTGCCGTCGACATCTTCTTCCACCTCGCGATACCGGAGTGTCCCTTCAAGAGTGATGAGCTGGCCTTTTTGGAGAGTCCGGGCGAACATCGAGAGATTGCTCCAGGCGAAGACGCGATGCCATTCGGTGCGGGTCTCGTACTCGCCCTTGTCGTTCTTCCAGCTCTCTTGAGTTGCAAGGCTGAGGACGACGTACTCGCGGTTGTTCTGGGCTGTTTTTGCGTCTGCGTTCTGTCCGAGGCGGCCGATGAGAGTGATCTTGTTGAACATTGTGTTTGGCTCCGTTTTCTTCTGGTTTGTCCGCTTCCATGAGAAGGCGCCAAGGTGTCAACTCTTTTCTTGCGCTCGGAGGTTGGCTCTCCCACTTTCGAGCACAGCGGCACGAGAGGGCCTGAGAAAGGGCTCTCACCGTGTCTGTTCGCTTCGAGACCGCCCGCACCAAAACAAAACGCTTCGTTCCAAACGCCGTGGTGCTCATACCTGATCCGTCACGCTTCCATCCGCACTCTGTAGGCCGTAGTAGACGGCCGTGTGCACATTGGGGTTCTCGGAGCTAGGTCGGCGCTGCAATCTGTCTGTCGGCGTCGAACGCCCGCGGACAAAACGCAGTCGCCGTGAACACGTCATGATCGAATTTAGGAAACGTGGGCCCAGGTCAAACTTAGAATTTGGAAGATGCGGGACTCGCAATCATGAGCATGCCGCGAGTGGCAAAGCGTTGTGCAGAGGTTCGTAAACATCTCCTGTGTTCCAGAGATGGTGCAGCAATACGGCCAGCTTGCGAGCCACTGCCGTGATTGCACGCTTCTTACCGTTCTTTCCGCCTCGGCTGGCTAGTTTCAATCCCCAGCGTTTAAGGTTGCTATCAGGTGAGAACCTGCCCAAGAGATATTGGGCGCACTGGATCAACAAGCTGCGCAGGTGCTTATTGCCCGCTTTGCTGATTCTGAGTTGCTGGTCTGTGTCTCCCGATTGATCGCGGCGCGGCGTCAGTCCGAGGTAAGGGCCGACGTCTCGTTAGGTTGCGAATCTCTTGGGATCGCCGATTACGAGCACAAATTCGAGAGCCGTGATCGGGCCTACGCCATCAACTTGGCGTAGCTGAGTCGTCTGTGGGTATTCTTGCCGGCCGATGCGGGATATCTCTTTATCAAAGCAGCAGATCTGCTTGGAGAGATGGGAAATGGTCTCCAACAGAGGCTTGAGGCTAGGCTTCAGCTCCTCGGAGAGAAACGGCGCAGCTTTTTCGGCGAACGACGGACTGCTGCAGGCAGGTATTCGAATGCCGGTAGCCTTGGAGATCCCTCGTACGGCATTGATCAGGCGTGTCCTCGCGCGCACCAAGAGGTCACGCGCCCGGAGCTGTACAACCGCCGGATAGTCTTTGCTCCCGCGATGATTCACGGGGGAGAGCAGTTGCGCATCAACACGGGCGAGACGGGCCAGCATGTGGGCGTCCACTGTGTCCGATTTACGGATGTTGCTCGTGATCATAGGCAAGTTACGTGGGTTCGCCACGATCACTTCGTGCTCCCATTGCTGGAGCAGCTGGCTGACCCACCGTGAGTGGGCTCCCACTTCAATGGCGATCCGCGATGGAGGGAGATCGCTGAAGTGACTCGCCATTGCCTCCGGTGTAGTCCTGACGCGGCCCTCGGCCAGCACATTGCCATCGGGCCCGAGCAAGCAGCAATGGCTGTAGCGATCGCCTAGGTCAATGCCGATTGTGACCCTCTCGGCGTCTGCCGGAAAGAGGTGTGCCAACTCCTCAGAAGTTGCGATCATGTTCTTAGCCATGTGTTTCCTCCTGGCCGGTTTGTACCAGAGCTGCGAGCCTTCTCATCCCATCTGTCTGCGGTACACGCTTGTCCAACGGGTGTGCCGTCGCGACCCACTCCCTCGGCGACTGGACGCGATCTGCGGAAGGGGACCACAGCTTATGTAATGGTCCGCCGCTCGTTACACTCTGAGGCGAGTTCAGGAGGAGACCTGTCATGCCAATTCACACTGTCGGAATCGACATTGCAAAGACCGTCTTTCACCTCGTTGCCGTCGATGAGAAGGGCTCAATCGTGGTGAAGAAAAAGTGTTCTCGCTCTCAGCTACTGGTGTTAACCGCGAACCTGAAAGCAGAGGTAATCGGCATGGAAGCCTGTTCAGGTGCACACTTTCTGGCTCGCGTGCTGGTTGCTCAAGGCCACACCGTCAGGCTAATGCCGGCTGAGTACGTGCGCCCGTATGTCAAATCGAACAAGAACGACTTCATTGACGCAGAGGCGATTGCTGAAGCGGTGCGTCGACCGAACATGCGCTTCGTGCCACTCAAGACTGAGGAGCAGCTCGATCTTCAGGCACTGCACCGGGTTCGCGAGAGATGGATCGGACGACGGGTGGCTCTGACGAATCAGCTCAGAGGCTTCCTGCTGGAGCGGGGTATACCTGTACGGGTAGGCTCTGAACATTTGCGAAAAGCTATGCTGTCGATTCTGGAAGATGCTGAGAACGGTCTTACTGGCCGAGCGCGCACTATCCTGTCGGCTCTCCGTGAAGAATGGATGGAGTTGGAGGCGAAGATCGACAGAGTAACTGACGAGATCGGCCGCATCTCTCGATCCAATGAAGGCTGCAAACTGCTGATGGGAGTTCCAGGTATCGGCCCAATTATCTCTACCGCGCTGGTTGCAGCAGTCGGTAACGCTACGGCCTTTCGGAGAGGACGCGACATGGCTTCCTGGCTTGGGCTTGTGCCTCGGCAGCATTCGTCAGGTGGCAAGACGAAGCTGCTCGGAATCAGCAAGCGTGGAAATCAGTACCTGCGAAAACTGCTGGTGGAGGGTGCGCGAGCTGCGTTCGCTCGGCTGAACCGGTCTCGACACAACTTCGGTCCGTGGATGGATGCGCTTGAGGCACGGAAGCACACCCACGTTGCCGTCGTGGCGTTGGCCAACAAGATCGCACGTATCGCCTGGGCAGTGCTGACGACAGGCCAGGAGTATCGTGCCGCTACATAAGGTGGTGGAAATGATGCAAATCGCTGACGCGATTCACACATTCCCACCACACGGCGACGCGCTTTTCTAAGTTTCCCCACGGTATTGCGTGCAGAAGAACTGATGAGAGAACCGGTCAAACCGGCCCGCCCGTAACCTGTCTTTGGGCAAGGCACTCGATGCCGGCATGCTTGATAGGTAAAGCGGGGAGCGGAGTACATCATGGCCAGAAGCGAGAGCTTCAACACAGGCCGAATACATTGCCGCAGACCAATCCTCATTCGAACTTTTCGCTTGCAATCGGGCGGCGGACCATACATTGCCCAACGGGTGTGCCGTCGCGACCCACTCCCTCGGTGACTGGACGGGATCTGCGGAAGGGGACCCCAGCTTGCCTGGGGGCAGGAGTCCGTCACCTCAG
>CAZZXY010000096.1:0-17369 GCA_964658105.1 Verrucomicrobia bacterium Tous-C9LFEB
CTTGGCCGACTTGGTGTACTTCTTGTTGAACTGGAGGCCCATCTCCTGCATGCCGTAGAGCACACGGCGATGCACGGGCTTGAGGCCGTCTCGGGCGTCGGGCAAGGCACGGCCGATGATGACCGACATCGAGTAGTCGAGATACGACCGGCGCATCTCCTCGTCGATGTTGATCGGCAACATGTGCAAGGCGCCAGGGCCGGTAGGCGCGCTGGGGCCGTCGCCGCCAGAGCCGCCGGGAGGCGGGTTGTTGGAGTTGGCGTCCTGCGCAGAGGGCGGATCGTTAGGATTGGGGCCAAGCGGAAGTGCGTTCTGGTCGTCAGGCATCGTCACCCTCTATTATAGAGGGCCGCTTTGGCGGATGGGAGCCACCGCGGGTGCTGGGACGGCCAAGTGCACAGGAAAGAGAACGAGGCGCCCGAAGGCGCCTCGCCAGGGTTGAAGGTTCTGTGTCGTTAGAAGTAGATCTTCGCCGCGAGCTGGGTCTGACGACCCTGTGCTGCGCCGGTTACCTGGCCGAAGGTGCCGCCGTCTACGGGTGCACCGTCACCGAAATTTCCGTCGGGAAGGTTGAACTGCGTGTGGTTGAAGACGTTGTCGCTTTCCATACGAAGCTGGATGTAGCGTGTGCTGTCGCTGGAAAACGGGATGTTCTTAGCAACGACAACGTTGGTGTTCAGGATTCCAGGTCCGTGATAGATGTTGCGCGCGATATTGCCGAAGCTCCCGATTGCCTCATCCGTGAAGGTGTTGGCACTGAAAGCGTCCGGAAAGCCGTTATTTGGGTCAGGCGTTCTGAGGCTGCTGCGCTGTAGCGGTCCAGTCTGGACCGGTACGTCTGGGCAGGCATAGTACGAGAAGCTGCTGGAGCAGTAGAGCGAATTGGAGGTGCCGCCGCCGTAGGAGATGTCGAACGGGAAACCAGTGGCGAAGGTGGAGATGCCACTGATCTGCCATCCTGCAGCAGCCAGGTTGCGGAACGAGTAGGGCTTGCCGCCCTTCTTAAAGGGAACGCTGTAGATCGGTGCAATAACGAACCGGTGACGGGCGTCGTATTGCGAGTTTCCGTAGTTCAACCCGGTTTGGTACTGGTTGTAGCCACGGCTGCCGCCGAAACCCGAGTTCTCGAAGCTCGAACCATTGTCCAGCGCATGCGAGAAAGTGTAGGACGCCTGCAGCACTAGACCGTGGGTCATACCTTTGTCGATACCAGCCTGGAGGGAGTGGTAGCTCGATGCGCCCTCGGTTGAGATCTCGCCGATGCTTGGAAACTGATTGACACCGCCGTTGGCTGTGTCAGCGTAGCCGTACTGGGTGTGCGTTGGGTAGAGGTAATTCTGAACGGAAGCGTTATTGATGCAGTCCGCATCTGCGAGACAAGCTGCGTGCCCTGCCGCTGTGATGGGGTTTGCTTCAATCGTGATCTGGTTGCGCCGACCGAGAGAGCCGACGTAGCTGACACGGGCGACGATCTGCGAAGGGAACTCGCGCTCGACCGTGAGCTGGAAGTTCTCCGAATAGGGCGAACGGAAGTTCGGAGCTGCCTGGCTGAGGTCGAACGGCTCAAAGGCGGAGAAATCCACCGAGGAACCAGGCGTAGGAAAGGTGAGCGGGAACTTGTTGGGATGAGCGGCTGTCCCTGGCATTGCGTTCAGATCGGCGAAAGGGTTCGCAAATTGGGGATTGGTTGCGCCAAAATCAGTTGCACCGTGCGAGGTGACGGCATATGGCGGGTCAGAGAGGTTCTGCAGTGCGGACTCTTCTTCCGCACGGTTGAAATAGATGCCGTATCCGCCACGGATTGAGAGCTTCTTTGCACTGCCGCCGGAGAAGGCTCCTAGATCCGGCGCGTAGGCGAAGCCGAAGCGCGGGCCAAAGTTGGAGTACTTCGTTGTGGCGCCACTCGCGCTGTTGCAGTTGGGGTCGCCCGGGAAGCTGAGGTTCTTCGGAGCCGTCGGGAAGATTGTGGATTGCTGACCGGGGATGAAGCACGTTACACCTTCACCACCGTGTTGCAGGTTATCCAAGGGTGTATCGATTTGGTAACCGAGACCGTAAGAAAGCGTGAGAGCGTTTGTGGCCTTCCATGTGTCCTGGGCGTAGACGTAGTTCAGAAAAGCTCTGGCGATGATGTTGTTGCCAGTACCTTGGTTGTACGTCTTTGGCGCGCCGAGGAAGAAGTCGAGCAGCGCACTTCCACTGGTGTCGGGATTGCCGCTTGCGCTGAATGAGTAGCTGCCGTTGTTATTGCCGTCGAATGGATTGGAGACGTTGAAGCGACGGCCGTCATACCCGAACTTGAGGTTATGGTGACCGATGGTCTTGGAGAAGTTATCGTCTACCTGGTAGGTCGAGTCAACGCGGGGTTGCGGTCCATTCGTGCTGAAACCCAGCGCAAAGAAGCCGGCAACACTCATGTAGGGGACGCTCTGGTTGGCCGAATCCTGGGGGTTGATGGCGAAGCCCAACGAGCTAGGGGCGACTACGTTCTGCGGCGAAACAGCGCCGTAGTTGAAGCGCGTGTAGTGCAGCGCGAAATCATTCACTGCGGTAGCACTCAACTGGCGAACGTAGTCAAAGGTGTACTGCTGGTTATGGCTGAGGTTCACATCGCCAAAGCCCGGCAGCGTCGCTCCCGTGAAGGGAATCACGTCCGAGGAGGGATTGGTCTGGTAAATACCAACGAAGGTGAACTGGTTCCGGGTGTTGAGGTTGTAATCAATGCGCCCGAGGACCTGATCCTGCTTCGTCGTTGTGATCGGGTTGAAGACATAAGCGTTCGTGCCGTTATTGGCTGACGGAACATACTGCTTCAGGAAGGCCGCAGAGATTGGATTGATTGCGCCGGCAGGCAGCTGACCCTTCAATCCATTCGCGCCAAAGCAGTCGGCGAAGGTCTGAACACCAGCAACGCAACCCGGGATGGTCAGGCTGGCGGGAATGACGTTGGTGCTGAATTTGCTTGTGCTGAAGTTTCCGGCGAGCTGTGCTGCCGACGGAACGTTGACAGCACCGTAAGCAGTCTGCGGCTGGCGAGCGCGCGTGCCCTGATAGGCGCCGAAGATGAACAGCTTGTCTTTGAGGATGGGGCCGCCGAGAGTACCACCGAAGATGTTCTGGTGATAAATGGGCTTCGTGTGCTGGAAGTAGTTCCGGGTGTTCAGGAAGGTGTCGCGATAGAACTCAAAGGCATCGCCGTGGAACTGATTGGTTCCCTGAATCACCGCAGTGCTGACCACGGCGCCCGAGTTGCGATCGTACTCAGCATTCAGGGGGCCTGTGACCAGGTTGAACTGCTGGAGTGCGTCAAGGTTCGGTGTGAAGCTGATCGTGTTGATGGGTAGATCGTTGGAATCTGCACCGTTGATCATGTACGAGGACTGCTGGCTCTGCGAGCCATTCACCGAGAACGTCCCGAAGCGATCGCTCGAGGCCTGAACACCCGGAAGAATGAGCTCCAAGCCGGTGAAGGAACGATTCAAGAGGGGCAGTTCGCGGAACTCCGTCTTGTCGACGTAGTTGTTCAGCTGCATGTCCGTCGTGTTGATCTGAACGGCATCTGCTGCAACCTCAAGGGTCTGGTTCTCTTGCCCTACTGTGAGGTGGACCGTCTCTACAAATTCCTGATCGATGTTGATCACAATGCCGGTGGCTTTAAATGCACTGAAGCCCGGAGCCGCAACCGTGATCGTGTAAGTGCCGATCGGAAGCTGCTGGAAGATGTATGAGCCGTCGGATCCGGTCTTGGTCGTGAACTTGACACCAGTAGCCTGATTGACAGCCGTGACCACAACACCAGGTACGACGGCGTCCGATGGATCAGTCACCGCGCCTCTGATGCGGCCATTGACGTCAACTGCATGAGCGGTACCGGCCATACCGGCCGAGAGAGCGAGAAGCAGGCCCGCGGCAGCCCGCCGCGAGGAACTAAATTGCATGTGTCTCTCCAGAAAAAGGGTGCAGTCTTTGAGAACTTACTGGAGAGCATGCATGTGAAGGGCCAAAGTTGTATTGCTGGTCTGTCTAGGGTTAGCCGCACTTGGAGCAGGGGCAGATTGTCTTTCTATGAATTTCTGGAGGCTTGTTTCGGAATGTCATCTAGATTTCAGAAGTCCCAGGCCCGAGTCTGCTGTACCCACACCATTCAGAGGTAGAGCGGGGCAGGTCCGCCATTACGCCAGGCGCCCGGTTTCCCTGGGAGACTTGATGGCCCCGGGATCATTGAGCGGTCGGGCTGGCTGGGGTCTGCGTCGGAGTCGGGGCGGGCGTTTCGATCTGGTTCGGGTTGGCGGAGGGCGACGCGAGCGTGATCCTGCCCTTTGGGTGCGTTACGGGCACCAGCTTGGCCACCGGAAAGCCCTGTGCGGCGGCGAGGTTCTGCACCTGCGTGTACACCTCGGGTGACAGTGGAGCGGTGCGGGAGAGGATCCAGAGCGACTTGTGGTTCGGCGTGCCAACCAGGGCCCACTCGAAGTTGGGATCGGTGGCGAGAACCCAGTAGGGCCGGGACAAAATCACGAAGCGCCGGAGCTTCAGCTTGCCGTCGCCGGCCTTGCTCATCTTGCCGCTCTGGTTGATCGAGTCCAGATCTCCGCCTTTCACGGTACAGAAGGTGCCGGCCTGAAAACTGTTCGGCTTGTCGCCCAGGGCGTACAGGACGGTGCTGTCGGAGAGACACTTCTTTTCGGATTCCACGGGCAGCTTGGCGATCTGGTACCACGTCCCGGTAAGTTTATTCAGGTCGAGCTTGGGGACAGCGGTGGCGCTCTGGGCGCGGGCGGATCCAAGTCCGAGACCGATGAAGAGCGCGAGCGCTGCGCATGCGTACGAAGTTTGCAGGTGCCTGGTCACCGGTGTGTGTCTCCTTGGGACTTCGGGGGTGAGATGCGGAGTTGCCGCGACCCGACGCAGCGTTGTAAGCACTTCCTGCCCTCACCAGCCCTGGCCAGCCTCTATTCCGGGGGGCCGTTCAGGTCCGGGACAGCGACCGCGGCGAACTTCCCGTCCGGCGTACGGGTCACCGTCGGAGCGTACGTGCCCAGGAGCTTGCGCGTCCACCAGAGGCCCTCCTGCCGATGCTGCGCCGGCGTGGAGAACCAGTATCGATAGAGGACGGCGCGAACGTACTTTGGCGGATGGTGCGGAAAAGGGTTGTCGCGGAACAGGCTGAGCGTCTGTGCCGCTTCGGAGCTGCCTTCCAGCAGACGGATCTCGGTGCGCGGCACAATCTGCGCCCGATCCCAGGTGGTGAGCGAGGCGAACCAGAGATTCCAGTCGAAGCGGGGCTGGTAAGGGGCGTAGATGCGCGGGCGGGTGTGTGTGTCCTGAGGCTTGAAACGGAAACTGTACGGCAGCCAGGTCTGGTTATCGTCCGAGCCCTGAAATTCGACCTCGTATCGATGGGGGGTCATGTTGGCGAAGAGACCAAAGGTGTTAGCGACCCGGAAGGGCTCAAGAAGCGTCATCGGACTGGCGGGCAGAGGCAGCCTGGGCAGAAACATCTCAAGCAGCGGGACGATTGTGGCGTAGGCCATCATCGTAAGCAGCACCGTGGTCAGCGCGATGCGGAGAGCGCGGACGAGCTCGCGGGGATCGCGCTGGAGACCATGATTGGCCCGACGGCGGGGTGGGGCCAACGTGTGGGTGGGCGGTTCCTCTTCGGCATCGGCGGGGGCGGAAACAGGTTCGTCCGCCTCCCTGCGATCCGGTCGTGTTGACGGGGAGAGTTCGCTGCGCCAGCGTCGCGGGACGAAGCGGAGCAGGGCGCGATCGTCGAGGAGCAGAAAGCCCAGCACCAGCACGAGGTAATTCAGAAACGCATAGTTGGCCGTGGCGATCACGCCGACCTGCCACACGGTCACGACAACGAAGCAGGCGATGCGCCAGGTCCGTGGCAGAAACGCGAGAAAGACGAGGACAAGCTCCATTACCAACGTCAGCGCGGCGGTGAACTTGTGAAAGCCGAAAGGGAGATGACCGAGATACCAGCCGATCCATGTGGGGAGCGGACCATTTTGGTAGTACTCGTCCATGGCCGTTAGATTGCGCCAGGTGGGATCGCCTGACGCGAGCTTGACGACACCGGACTCGAAGTAGATCCGAAACCACTCCCACAGAAGAAGAAGCAGCGCTGCGCGCGAGGCGAGGGAGCGGGCGCCCCAGCCGGGCCGAACGCCCGTGGGCGCGATCAGCATGGCGAGCAACCCCGCTTCAAGCAGCATGCCGTCGGACTGGTACATGCCGAAGTCCTGCGAGACGGCAATCCAGCTGAGAAAGCACACCCAGCAGACGGTGAGCGCGGGGCGCGGCAGGACGTTGATCGTCACCAGGATGGAGGCGAGCAGGCCCACCCAGACCAGGGCAACGAGCGCATGGTCCGAGCTGCTCCACCAGAGCACGGTGGGGGCGAACCAGAAGCGCTGATTGCCGATCCCGTGCAGGGCATGGAGATACTGTGACGCCGGCAGGATGCCCCCCGAGCCGCTCATGCCGAGCACCTGAAAGACCAGCGCCAGAAAAGCCGAGAAGTACACCAGGCCAAGGCCGCGAAGAAATAGCCAGCGGGGCAGCAGGCGGTCACGTGGCCCGTGGTCGCGGTCAAAGAGGTAGTAGAGCTTGCTCAGCGGCTGGGCCATGGGCCTTTGGATGGGTGGGGGTAGCAGAGCGTTGGGCGGGGGAACATTTGTGGCTCGCCTCCGTGTACGAAACTCAGGGTGCGGCTGCGGGCTAGGTTGGGGAGTCAGCCGCTGTCTCAGCGGTGGGCCGGTCACGGAGGGAGGCTGTCCAGTAGCCTGCGCCCGCAATCAGGACGGCCCCGGCGAGCATGGCCAGCGTGGGCCGCTCACGCCAGATCGCGAACGCGAGCGCGGCTCCGGTGACCAGTTGGCTGTAGTGGTACGGAACTACGTTCGCTGCGGCGGTGTTCTTGAGCGCAAGAAAGAAGCAGAGACTTCCGCCCAGGCTGAACAGGCCGACGAGAGTGAGCAGCCCCGCAAGCCGCAGGTTCACAGGCTCGAGATGCGGGAGAGCCAGGATCGTGCCAAACACCGCCATGGTCAGACCCGAGAAGAAGGTCATGCTTTCGGGGGCTTCGGACTGGGTGAGAACACGGGACCAGACGATGTTGGTCGAAAAACAGAGCACACAGACGAGACAGGCCAGATACCCCACCGCATAGCCCGGCCGCAACGCGCCTCCCGTGGGGTGAACGGCGACGAGGACGCCGAGTAAGCCTACAAGGATGGCGAGGCCTCGGCGCAAACCGATGGGCTCACGCAGGAAAAGCGCCGCCAGAACGACCGTGACGAGGGGCGCGAGGAACACCAGGATGTAGAAGAGAGCCAGCGGCAGATGCCGAAGAGCGACGACCACGCAGAGATTGTTGGCGAGGTCAAGGCAGGAGCGAAGGCCTTGCCGGATGGGAGAGCGGGGCCAAAGGTGGCGGACGTCCCCGCGTGCCAGACGGTACGCCAGAAGTAGCAGGACCTCGGCCAGACCGACAATTGCGATGACCTGGTAGGCGGAGAGGCGGGAAAAGCCTGCCATCTTGAGACTGGTGTCGGCCAGCACCCAGAAGGTGTAGGCGGCGAGAGCCAGGCCGATGGCCCCCATTTCGGAGATACGCTTTCCGGCCGCGGACTCTGGAGCGGAGTGAAGGGTGTCCACGGGTCAGGCCAGCCGGTGGTGGCCGCGCATGCCGCAGAGGATCTCATACGAGATAGTGCCGCACCAGGCGGCGTGATCGTCCGCGGTGACGCCTTCGCCGAGCAGGGTGACCTCGTCGCCAAGCTGCGGCGTTGGGGTGTGATCCGTGACGTCGGCGACCGTGAGGTTCATGGAGACGCGGCCGACGACGGCTGCACGTTGACCGCCAATCACCACCCAGCCATTCCCTACGCCACTCGAGGCCTCGCGCCGAAAGCCATCAGCATAGCCGGTAGGCAGCAGCGCGAGCCGCATGGGACGCTCGGCCGTGTACGTAGCCCCGTAGCCGACAGTGTCGCCAGGACCGATCTCGCGCAGGCCGATGACCCGTGTCTTCCAGGTGCCGATGGCTTCGAGGCGCGGGCCGAGATGCGGCTGCGCGGCCGGATCTCCCTCCAGCCGGAGCGTGTAGCCATAGAGGGCAAGACCGGGGCGGACCAGCAGGTGGACGCCGAACTGCGCGGTCGCGGAACGCAGCCACGTGAGGCTCGATCGCTCATCGATGGCGGAGGTGTTGCCGAGGTGAACGTACTCGGGGAGAAAGCTGTCGAGCACCTGGGCGTAAGCCTGGTGAAAGCTTGTAAGCTGCTGCGCCGTGGCGCCGGAGGCGGCGACCTCGGACGAACTCAGATGGCTGAAGATGCCTTCCGCGCGCAGGTGTTTCGCCCCGCGAAGTGCGTCGAGCAGCACGGCCAGATCGTGGCCAGGGGCGGCGCCCTGGCGGGCCATGCCGGTGTCGAGTTCAATGTGTACGGGAAGGCGTTGCCCCGTTTCTGCTGCCGCGGCATCGAGGGCGCGGACGTGCTCGGCGGTCCAGATCACGGGCGTGAGCTGATGCGCAACCAGCGCCGGGGCGTCTCCGGCTTCAAAGCCGCACATCACAACGATGTGGGTCTGGCGATCGGCAAGACCGGCCTCCGCCAGCGCCGCGCGGACGCGGATCCCTTCTTCGGTATCACCGACACCCAGCCAGTGAGCACCGGCTTCCACCAGCACCGGGGCACAGAGTGCGGCGCCATGGCCATAGGCGTTGGCCTTGATGACGCACAGCGGGTCAAAGTCAGGACCGATCGCTTGGCGGATGGCGGCAAGATTCGCGCGGAGGCGGGGGGCGGAGATGTCGATCCAGCTCTTCAAGGGTGCGTGCGAGTCCTGCTGCCCATTATCTCCGGTTTGCGTGCCGGCTGACGCTATCGGACGTATGCGTACGTGCCGCAAAGACTGGTTGTGTTGGCGATGCCTTCAGCGGTCAGCGTTGGCATCGCTGCGCCGCTAAAGAAGGCAAGCTGAAGGGTCTTCCCTGCGACATACGTCACGACCCACTGCGTCTCTTCCGAGCCGCACAGCGTGTTTTTGTGCAGAAAATGCTTGTCGCCCGGAATGTCGGTCCGAAACAGGTTGCCGCTACCGCCGGCATCAGCCGACGCATTGAAGAGAGCACCGATCTCCGCCGGTTCCAGCGTGCGGATCTGCGCAACGGTGAAGCCGGAGAAGTTGATGGCGATCTTGGTGTCGGTGAAGGCGATGTCGCCGGTGACACCCCGGGCGGTGGTGCTGGCAGCGCGCCACTGGCCTTTCTCCTGGGCAGTGAGCGTGGAACAAAGGGCGAGGGTGCAGATGGCAGCTGCTACTGCCCGCTTCGGAAGCGTCATCGGTCGATCATGGCAGCTGCGGTCGGTTTGAGCAAAGGACAATCCGGGCTGTATCGGCCTCCTATGCCGCAAGGTCCCGAAACGGCTTCCCCCACCGATGTTCTAAAAAGTCCGGAAGATAGAGGCCATCGTCGAGCTGTGGCCACCAGATATCGAGGCCCTCGGGCCCAATCTCCATGGTGGCGGCCTGCTCGTCTGTGGCATGTCTAAGTTCGCCGAGTGTTTCCCGTGGAATGAACAGGCGTTGCTCGTTACTCAGGCGCAGCATAAGGAAGCGTAGCTCCGGCTCCCGCCGGTACACAGCTTCGACGATCGTTGGAAAGCCAGCAAACTGCTTCGCGTGTTCGAGGGCCGCATCGATTTCAGCGTCCGTGGTGATGTCATTCGGATGGCGTTCCATGTGTCAGCTCCCATAGGGCCAAAAGTTCGGCTGCGTGTTGTGCAGATGTCTCCAGAATGTGACGAACAGCGCTGCGTTTTGCATTGGGCGGCAGAACGGCGTCCCAACGAAATGCCTTCCGAACGGTGCCGTCCGCAAGTAGATCAACAATCACGCGGACTCCCTCATAGCGGCCGTGGGCATGCGGTGGTGAGTGATCGTGTGAGTAGATCGCGAACCAAACACCATCGAAAGTCTTTGAGCCCACGACGCTACTCTAACAATGGGCCAGTGAGCGCGCAAAGCACTGCGAATCTATGCCCATTCAGAGGAGGCCTTTTGGCTCAGTTCCGGTTCGCAACAGCAGCATTCGCCGGAGCCTGGCTTTGGATCCAGCGCGTCACACGGGCATCCAGCAGATCCAGCGGCATCGCACCGCCGTCGATAATCTCGTCGTGAAACGTGCGGATGTCAAAGTGGGGACCCAGCTGCGTCTTGGCCCTTTCACGCAGTTCGCGGATCTTGAGCTGGCCCATCTTGTAGGCAAGCGCCTGGCCGGGCCACGCGATGTAGCGGTCCGTCTCGGTCTGCGCGAGCGCATCGTTCACGTCGTTCTCGTGCATGTAGTCAATAACCTTTTCGCGGCTCCAGCCGAGGTCATGAATACCCGTATCGACCACCAGCCGCACAGCGCGAAAGAGCTCGCTGTTGAGGCGGCCGTAGTCGGAGATGGGGTTCTGGTAGAAGCCGATCTCCTTACCGAGCTGCTCGGCATAGAGCGCCCAGCCCTCGGTATACGCCGAGTAGCCGCCACGCAGGCGGAACTTCGGCAGGCCCTTCAGCTGCTGCGCGACGGAGATCTGATCGTGATGGCCGGGAACGCCCTCGTGATACGCCACCGCTTCATCAAGCACCAGCGTGCGGGTGGTCGGGTCAGCCACGGCAACGACGACACGGCCCGGGCGCTTGCCGTCCGGCGTGCCAGAGTTGTAGTGCGTGGCCTCTGCCTTCGCAAAGTCCGGAATGGCCTCCACGGTGACGGGCGATTTGGGCAGCAGCGTGAAGAGCTCCGGCAGGCGCGGCTCCATGGCATGGATGTACTTCGCGAAGTCATCCACAATCTGCCCCTCTGACGTTGGCTTCCACTTCGGGTCCGCGTTGATCGCAGCGCGAAAGGCCGGGAGGTCCTTGTAGCCCTGCGCCTTGGCGAGGGTCGTCATCTCACCGCTGATGCGCGCAACTTCGCTCAGACCGATCGCATGCACCTGCGCCGCGGTAACGTTCAGGGTGGTCATCTGGCGCACGGCGAGCGCATAGCGACGCTTGCCCTCGGGCAGGCTCTCGATGGAGAGATCCGTGCGACCATGCGGGGCATAGTCAGTGCGCACGAATGCGGCAAACTTTTTGTATGCCGGAAAGACCTCCTCATTGACGGCCTTGGTGATCGCCGCGGTGAGGCGCCCCTGATCGGCCGCGGTGATGCCCGCGGGATACTTCTTTGTCGGCAACAGGAAGGGATTGGCAGCGACCACACCGTCGCACTGCACGGGGATCTTTTCCATCAGAAAACGAACCGGCATCAGGTGGTCCGCTTCACCAGCGCGCATGACCTCGGTCGTCTGCTCCAGAACGCGCGGGATTTGGTGCAGGCGCGCGATGTAGTCCTCGTAATGCTTCACCGAGTCGAACGGCATGCTCTGCGGCAGGTCCGCGAGCCCGGTGTGCACGCCGTTCTGCTGGTTCACGGGCATCTCGTAATTCTTCAGCGCATAGCTGTCATCGGCCAGGGTCAACCGGCGCTCAAGCAGCTCGTGGCTGAGCCGATCCTGATCGGGCATGCCATCGGTTGAAATGGCCTTCAGGCGGGCGAGAAACGTGTCGTCCTCCGCATGCTGGCGCTGGATGGCCGCAAGCGATTCCTCCGAAAGGCGATCGTTGTAGCGGTAGTCGCCGACCGAGGTGGCCATCTCCGGATTGTTCTTCAGGTTGGTCTGGTAGAAGTCCTCAAACAGCGCGTTCTGCGTGGCAGTCCGCGCAGCGACATCGCTGGTGGGCGCGGTAGCCGGCAGGGTCTGGGCAGCAAGGGGGGCGAGTACGGCAAAGCTTGCCAGCAGAAGGCCGGGCAGAACACTTGTGAGGCGCATGTGACCGAAGGGTACCAGAGCAAACGGCCGGAATTCGCGGACGGCGCGGAGGTTCAGGCCTGCAAACGCAGATCAGGCCAGGAACGATGTCCTGGCCTGCTACGTGATTCCTGAATGTCCGCGTTATTCCCCGCGGCCGCCGAAGCTCCACTGACGAACGGGACCTACGTCGACGTGAACGAACTCGCTGACCGGGTAGTAGCCAACACCGCCACCACGGAGGCTGAGGGCCACATCGCGCAGATGGCTGGTGGTCACGCCGGGAATGCGAATGTCGATCGCCTTGGCCTGCACATGCTGCGAGTTCTTCGCGACACCCGTTGACGCGGAACGCGTGCGAAGAAAGTTGTTCGACCAGGGCGTGCGATAGCCGCAAACAATGTCGATGACGCCGTTCGGCTTGCCGAGTGACGAGGTCAGGGTGTGCAGCAGGTCAAACTCGCGCGGGTCGTAATGGCTGACGTCCTCCGTGCGGTGGTCGCGCAGGAAGTAGTTCAGCTTCGCGATGGCGCTCGGGATGTACTCGTTACCGATGCGGTAGACAATGTCGATGTCTTCGCCGGTGTGCAGGTGATGCAGCTTGAGCTCGTAGCGGCCGGAACCCGCCGGCTGCGCAGCGGCTACTGCCACCGCCCCCATGGAGACCGCCGGGTACACCGCCTCCAGGTTCGAGGCAGGGGCCAGGAGCAACCCGGAGGCGCTTCCCGCGCTCTGCGTCGCCTGCGCGCGCATCGCGTGGTGCAGGGCCGACCGGTGCCGAGAGGACAGGCGGTGCACACGTGTGGCGTCAGCCACACCAGCCGTCAGGGTGCCGCAAAGACCAACCGCGACCAGTCGGAGAGCCCGGTTCGATGTCAACTTGGTTGAAAGAGAGGCGAACGACGCCGACGGCAGGATCCGTTGAAGGCAAGAACGAAAAGTCAAAAGGGAGATCTCCAGGAGGGGGAGGGAGGTGTCTGGATTTCGGTTTGCGTTCGGCAAATGAGAAATGCCAATCGCCATTCGTCTTTAAGTATTTTAACCCAGGCTGCCGAGAAAGTCCTGCTCTGGATGGGTACAACTTCCTGGTGAATCGCATCCGCCAATGCCTAGAACGCAGCAGGTTTACACCTCGACCGGCTTGTCCGGCTGCGAGCCATAAACCTCCGCCACGCGCTCCAGCGTGTCGATCTCCTCCACGGGCTTGTCATCGCGCAATCGCAGGATGCGGGGGAACCGCAGGGCGAAGCCGGAGTTGTGCCGATCCGAACGCATGATGTTGTTGAACGCGACCTCGATCACGCGGATCGGCTCCACCGTGCGGAAGTGACCGAAGTCCTGGAGCGTATGCGCCTTCAGCCATTCCGTTAACTCCGTGATCTCGACATCCGTGACGCCCTGGTAGGCCTTGCCCAGGTTCAGCAGCTGCCCCTCCGGCCCGCGGACGGCAAAGGTGTAATCGGAGAGGAACTGCGCGCGCTTGCCGCTGCCGAACTCGGCGCCCGTAATCACGACATCCAGGGTAGCCAGCTCGCGCTTCAGCTTGAGCCACGCCAGACCACGACGGCCGGGCAGATACGCCGATCCTGCAGCCTTCAGCATGACGCCCTCGTTCGACCGGGCACGGGCATCGCGGTAGCCCTGGTCGACACCCTCGGCGCTCTCCACCATCTCGGCGCGCGAAAGGCGCAGGCGCTGCACAGGTTCTGAGGCGTTCGACGCTGCAAACAAGTCGGTCTGCGTGCCCTGCGGAGGGGCGGTCAGGCCGGAGGTCGTGGAGGGCAACATTTCGGTCACAATCCCCTCGAGGCGGCCTCGGCGCTCCCGCAGCGGGCGGGGCAACTGGAGCTCGCCATCGGCAAACATCAGATCGAACGCCATAAAGACGACGGGGATCTGCCGGCGAATGTCGTCGGCGACGCGCTTGCGGCCGATCCGCTGGCCCAGCACGGCAAACGGCAGCGCCTTGTCGGTGGCGAGCTCCCAGCCAAGGATCTCGCCGTCAAAAATCACGCCGCTCGGCGAGATCGAGACCTGGCTGAACGCCTCCGCCAGCTCGGGAAAGCCCTCGGTGATGTCCTCACGCGACCGGCTGTAGATGGCGACACGCCCGGGCCGGGCGGGATCGCCGCAGTGCACCTGGGCGCGGATGCCGTCGAACTTGTCCTCGAGAAAGGCGTGAATGGTGCCGGGCTCCACCGGCTGCTCTGGCGCGGCGGCGAGTTCCACATCTTCAGCAAACCCGGCCTCTGACGAGTCCGTAGCCAGAACGTCCACAATCTCATCCGCCTCTTCGGCTGCTTTCTTGCGGGACTTGTGCTTGGCCGGCTTGGGCGCGGGGACCTTTTTCGGTTTGGCCGTGAAACGCTCGACGGCCTCTTCCGGGGTCTCCACGGGCGAGGCCAGCATGAACCCGAGCGGATGAAACAACGTCATGCGGGCCTCAGCGAGCGTGCCCGCAAAGGCCCGCAGAACGGCCCGCTGCAGGTCCGCCTCCAGCATCACGGCATGCCGCACGGCCTCAACGGTAGCGTTCGCGGCGACGGCAACGCCCTCTTCAATGAGCGACTGCTTCACGCCAATCCGCATGTCGCCGAGCATCAGTTTCAGCAGATATTTTGCTTCCAGCGCGGTGGCGCGGCGCAGCAGTGCCTCGACCGTGGCCGACCGTGCCGCAGTGGTGCGCGCCGTGGCCATGCTGTCGAAGGCTTCGGTGACGTCTCCGAGCGTGATCGTGGGGGAAGCCGGGGCCTTGCCGTAGGGCGCCTCCAGCAGGTCGTAGGCGCCTGCGCCAAGGTCGCCGTGCTTGCGATAGGCGGCGGTCATCGCAGCATCCGTGGCGCCGGAAACAGCCTTCAGCGCGCGGGTCAGGATGGCGCCGCCGGCGTTCAGCTTGCGGCTGTCCGCCTCTGGGAAGGGTTGGCCGGCGAGGTACAGGCAGAACCGTCCCGCTTCAACGACAGGCTCCGGTTCGTTCGCCGTCGCAAGCCGCGCGACAGCCTCGGCGATCGCGGCGCGCTTTTTCAGGCGGCTCGCCTCACTGGCGAGCGACTCCGCCACACGCGCGACCTCGGCAAACAGCGCCATCGTTCCTCCTGAAGGCCAGCCGGCCCCGAACACCAAGGGTACAAGGCCGCGACGGGAAGACGGTGTCCCACGATGAGTCAGCCGTGCAATTTGCCGCAGAGTGAGCCATCGGAGGAAAGCGCATGGCGCGCCTGGGGGATTGGCCAACCGGACAGTTGGGGCAAGGATAAGGACGTTGACCCAGCTGAAAGCATGAACACCATCTCCCACGCGTCGCACAGGACGGCAGCCATTTTGAACACGGCCCCAGAAGCACGCGGTTGGCGGGATACGCCTCGCCTCCCCCGTTTCTCCGAAATGAGCCTTTCGGTCGCTCTGTCGATCACTCTGGCTCTTCTGCTGGGGATGGGTCCGCTCAACGTACTGGCCCAGACCGGACCCTCGGCACTTTCGGCGACGGCGGCTTCCCCGCAGGATCCTGAGGCGGCTGGCAGCCTGGCGGGCCAGGTGGCGGATGCAAGCGGTGCCCTGATTCCAGGGGCGCGGGTGCGATTCCGCGCAACGGGCAAGCAGCGCGATCGCGACACCCTGGCGAACGAAGAGGGCAGCTTTGCCGTCCGAGGCGTCACCGCCGGGGAGTACACCCTGCTCGTCACCGCGCCCGGCTTCACAGACTTCCGGTCGCTTCCCTTCACGTTACGTGCCGGCGAAGATCGCAGGCTGGATCCGGTGACCCTGGCCATTCCGGCTAATCACGCGGATGCCTACGTCACGCTGAGCCGCAGGGAGATCGCCGGCGCCGAGCTCCACGCCGCCGAACAGCAGCGGATTGTCGGCTTCCCCGATTTCTACACCAGCTTCGTCTGGAACGCAGCGCCGATGGACGCGCGGCAGAAGCTCTCGCTCGGGCTGCACGCCACCACGGATCGCATGGCCTTTGTCACTGCCGGGATCGTAGCCTCAGGCGAGCAGATCAAAAACACTTTCCCGGAGTTCGGCGGCGGTGCCGCTGGTTTTGGCAAGCGCTACGGCGCGGCGTACGCGGACGGCTTCACCGGCAAGATCATCGGTGCAGCCCTGCTGCCGGCGCTCTTTCGCCAGGACCCCCGTTACTTCTACATGGGCACCAACGGCACGGTGAAACAGCGCGTACGGCACGCTGTCCTTTCCGCGTTTCTGGCCCGTGGCGACAACGGCCGCACCGAACTGAACTACTCGCACATTCTCGGCAATGCCTCGGCGGGCGCTCTATCGACGCTCTACCATCCCGCCGCGGATTCCGCAGGCAAGCTGGCGCTCGACAACGCCCTGCTCGGCACGCTCGGCGAGGCCGGCGTGAATGTCGTCCGCGAGTTGTTCTTGAAGCGCTTCGTCCGCGGCGGCGATGTCGACGCCAACGGCATGCCGTAGCGCTTCGCCGGGCGTGCAGCTTTCGCGTAATCAAGACGGACGGCGACCTTTGCTGCGAGTCCGGGTCTCTGGAAGTGGAGAACACGAAATGCGGACTGCTGCCGTCTTCGCCCTTTGCCTTACCTCGTCTACCCTCTATGCTGCAACGCCGGCCGCCGATCCTTCCCAGTTCACCGTGAAAATCCATGTGCTGTACTCGCAGGTAATCCTGAACCCCGATGGCAAGTTCGCGCCAGACTCCAAGCAGCAACTGGACGCCAGCATCGGAACACAGCAGGTGCGGTTGCTCTCTGAGGACAATCTGACCGCAGTTCTGGCCGCCGGGGACTACCTTGCGAAGGGACCAACGCAGCAGAAGCACCGTTCAAGCAAGGCCAACTATGACCTGGCGCAGGCCTACGAATTACTGCTCCCGGACGGGCAGACACGGACCTACGACGTCGTAGGCCTCGGGACCGCCGCCCCGAATCCATGAAGTCCGCGATACCATCAAACAAGCGGATGCGAGCACTCGAAGCAAACTCGACAGCACTCGCCGGATCGCGCCGGAGCCACGGCCGGGCGCGCTTTCTATAGCTGCGCCTCCCCGATCCCCTCTTGCTTCACCCCATTCCAGATTCTTCAAGCTGGGCCTTGCGCCCTGGATTGCGTGCCCTGACCTATGTTTGACCGTTTAGACCAGATCGAAGCCAAATACGAGGAGCTGGGTCGCCAGCTCTCTGACCCTGCCCTGCTTTCAGACCAGAAGAAATTCCAGGCTGTCGCCAAGCAGCACCGCGACCTCGAACCGACGGTGGACAGCTTCCGGCGTTTCCGCAGCCTGCAGCAGGCCGTAGCCGAGGCGCGCACCATGGCCGCGGACAGCGATCCTGAGATCAGCGCGATGGCTGCCGAGGAACTGGCAGAGCTCGAGCCGAAGCTCCCCGAGGCAGAAGAGGCACTGAAAGTATTGCTGCTGCCCAAGGACCCCAATGACGACAAGAACGTCGTCATCGAGGTGCGCGCGGGCACCGGCGGCGATGAAGCCTCGCTGTTTGCCGCCGAGGTCTTCCGCATGTACCTGCGCTTCGCCGA
>CAZZXY010000097.1:0-17058 GCA_964658105.1 Verrucomicrobia bacterium Tous-C9LFEB
CTTAGTCTGGGGCTTTCCAAGTAGCAGTTCCGTCACCCGCCGTATTGAAGTTGGCACAACTGAGGGTACGGTAGTCCTTCGGGCCAATTTGGTAGCCCTTCGAACTGCAGAAGCGCGTCCAGTGGCCTCCAAACTGGTCTTTATAGGTCAAAATACCGAACGCGGCCAGGTAGGCTTGCCCGGAAGCAAGCCTGCGGACTTCATCTCCAGTGAGAGGGAGAACGGTCCCATCTGGCTTGTTTGGGGTCCGACCGCTTTGAATCGAAGTTGCGTCGGAGGGAAAGATCATTCTGGCTACAAATTGCCTGATGTCCTGACCGGAAGGGTAGGAGGGAGTCTTGTCCGCGTCCACGACCTCAACGACAACCCCTCCGTACATCTCGAGAGCAGGACTCTTCCCTACATTACGAGCGGTAATAACGACAGGAGCATTCGGATCCAGAGTCAAAGGCAGATTAACCTCCGCTTTGATCCAAGCCCTTTCGTCAGCTTCAAAGTTGTGCCGAAGATCCCGCCATTGGAAGTAGGTGATGATTGCATACCCTATGGCAAAGGGGATCGCGATGATTTCCACCACCTTCTTCCACCAATCAAAAGTCTTGTAGAAGCGCTTTTTGGGTTTCTCGGGATATTTTGCGGGGGTTGGTTCATGCGACGAGAGGAAGGCCTTCCCTATAGCGGCGTATTCTTCCTGTGTGGCTGCGCTTTGCTTGCTCTTGGCTTGTTCACCATTCTCCCTTGGTCTACTGATTATTCCTATTAATTGATCGAGACGACCAACGATCCGGGATAGTTCATGGACAGCGGCAGTGATCTTCTCTCTCGTAAACTGATCTGGTGGCAAGCTGAGCTCTCTTGAGCGGGCGAGTGCGAGTTAAAACAGTGTCCCGAACTCCTCCGGAAGGGCCATCGTACCTCACGTCATTGAAGTGCACCAGAGCCGCCCTTTCTAGGGCGGCTTCTCCATTTCAGAAAGGAACCAACGTGGCATACACGCAAAGCACAGCAGATCGAGGAGCGCGGGGCTATGTTCTCGGGCGGAGCACCGACGGCCCATTTCTGGATGAGAACGGCACCGCTCAGAGTGATATTGCAGCCGCTGAGGTGCACCCGGATCTGGTGGTAGCTCGGTCCATGGCTAGGCGGCGCAACGCAGCAGGCATGCCGGGAGGGACGTGGGAGGCTGTTCCACTGCCCGCTGAGCAGGTGCCAGATGATGATGAGCCGTATGACCAAGCAAGGGCAGATGAAAACTATCGCCGCCTGGCACGTCAGCCAGCCTGAAGGGCCCTCAAGGATTTCCAGCGACAGCCACCCATTACGGGTGGCTTTTCTACGTCAGCAAAAGAAACGAAAGGTGTATCGCATGTTTGAACAATGGGGAATTGGGCGAAAAGCAGAGAAGCAGGGCGACGGTTTAACCGCAGGAGTGACCAAGGGCCGACCCGATGCAAAGTTCGTCGTGCAGCGTCGTGAAGACAACGCTTTCTTGGATAGCCGGGACAAGCCGATTGACGACCATACTGGTGCGCAGACCTTCGATAGTGAGGCATTAGCGCGCCTGTACGCTGATCGGGCCCAGGCTGCGCACTCGGGCACGTGGCGTGCCGTCCCTGCGCCATCTCCCACTGCGCCGAATGAACCGGACGACCATGACCCGACCGCGATGTACAGCCAGCTTGAGCGAAAGGCGGCGTAAATGGGTGCCCTCGTGACTCTTCCGGATCCGAATGATCCTCTGCAGCGGCTATCCCGGCTCGCGGCCAATCCAGCCAATGCGATCGCCCCAAACCTCGTCCCTTTCCTGCAGAAAAGCCTCAGTGCCATTGCTGGGAACGGAGCAGGGCTCGGGAACCTTCCTGCGGTTCAAGGTGTGGGGCCGGGCTTTGGTTTGAAAGCTATACCTACGCCCAACGCCGGTGGACCTCAACTCGTGGCACCTCGGCTTCAGGCTCTGCCTTCGCAACCTCCTCCGGACTTGTCGAAGGTGCCGAATCTTGGTGGAAACGGCCCATTGCCTGATCTGGGCCCTGTGGCGCCGGCGGCGAACGTTGCGCGGCAGGCCAGTGATCCGGCAATGCGCCTCAATACCGACCAGCAGGAACTCACGCGGCTCAATCAAACAGGCTCTGGCGTTTCGCAGATCAAAGAACCGTGGCTGCGGGGCTTCGCGAGAATCGGAGATACGCTGCTCGACACCGTTGCTCCGCACTTGGCGCAGTACACGCCAGGAACTCAGCTTCACCACCAGATGCTCCTTGGGCAGGCTCAGCAGAGAATCGGCCAGGATCAGGGTGAGCTGGACGACGCCTCGAAGTTACAGGAGCAGCGAGCGCAGACGACCCTACTAGATGCTCAGCCGCAGTTAAAGCAGATGGCGGCAGAAAATACCGCATTGAAAACACAGGGCCAGCTCCAGCACTGGGACGCCCAAAACCAGCGGTACGGCGATCAGACTTCAGCGAACCTCGCGGAGCACGGGTACAAGGCGGATGAGCAAGGAAACCTGGTCCCGATGAAGTATGAGGAGATGTCGCCTCAAATGCAGGCGATCGAAGACCTGAAGCACGCGCAGACAGAACAATCGGACGCTAGCGCCGCTTTGAAGAAAGCGCAGAATGACCCGAGTAGCCCGGCATATCGACTGGCACAGCAACGTCTTGTCGTAGCGCAACAGAATGCTAATACCGCAGTAGGTCGCTTGGGCCTGAGCCGTGAGCAGTACAACATGCACGCCTACGGCGTAGGTGCGGACGGGCAGGCCCTACCTGGGACGATGTTGCTTTCGGATGGCACGCCCGTCGGCACTGCGAACGCGGCGAACGTCAGACCAACCGCAACGCAAAGGGACGCTGCTGGTCGTGCGGATACGGCGGACGCGCTTCGCCAAAGCATCCTGCAGCAACTGCAGAATCCCGAGGTGCGGAACGCCTTCGGGCCGGTGAGCGGCCGCTTGACGCAGCAGCAGATCAAGGCAGGATTTGCGTCTCCGGCCGTGGCGAAGGCCTACAACGACATGGTGAGCTATGGAGCCTTCCAGGCTGGCATGCATCCAGTGCGCGGCATCGGGGCGCTTGAGTACTTCGACAAGGTAAATGGCGGTTTGGCGCAGACGCCTGAGCAGCTGGAGGGCAAACTGGCTTCCGGTCAGAGCGTGATGAGGGATGTCCATGCTACCGGCACCCCGCGGGTCGCGAGTGGTGCAGCAGCTTCACGGCCTGGAGGGTCAGCCGCAGCACGTGGACCGCAGCCAGGTCCAGTAACCGGGCCTACTGCTACGCCAGACACGCATACCTTCTCCGCATCGGCATGGCAGGCAGCGAACCCGAAAGGGAACGTAAACGCTGCCATCAATGCGGCTAAAGCACAGAACTATCAGGTGGTGAAGTAATGGCAACCTCTCCTATAGACCTTTCCAGTGGTTTCGTGCCGAAAGCACGCACGCAGCCGGCCCAGAACGTAGATCTCTCGGCTGGCTTCGTACCAAAGGCGCCCTCGCAGGCAAGCAGAGCAGTACCGGATCAGCAAGGCCTCCTGAGCTCCTTTGCGGACACCAGTGGCCTCTCGATGCTAGGTAGCGCTCTGCGTCACCCACTAGACACCGTGAGCACCGTGCTGGACGCCGGCAAGCAGGTCTTCACGCCAGCGAACATGAATGTGCCCATTTCTCAGAGCAGCAACCCGCTGTTGAAGGCTGTCGGGCAGCAGGTCGACTACACGAAACAGCATGCTAGGGCGGCCGTGTCAGACTTCCAGCATGGGGGCATGAAGAATCCCCAGCTCGGGGAAGACGTGATGAAGGCAATCCCGTTTGCCGGCGGTGTCTACGACAAGGCGACGTCGCAGGCGGATGCAGGCAACACCGGCGGCGCGGTCGGAACGCTATTGGGCCTCGGTGCTGGCTTGGCTGGTCCAGAGCTCGCAGCAAGGGGATTGCAGGCCGTGGTGCCTGCGGTGACGCATCCTCTCGAGACTCTGGCTTCGCCGCTCCGATCTCGGTTGGACGAACCTCTGCCCGGCACCTCGCTAACACCGCGGGCGCGCTATGCGTCCGCCAAGAATCTCGGCGTTCAGTTGGACGCTGCGGATGCGACCAATCACCCTCTGCTGAACGGCGCGAAGGTGGTGAACCAGCACAGTTTGATGGGAGCGCCGGCCTATGAGGCGACGAGGGCGAAGAACCTCGCACAACTCAATAACTCTACGGATACCATGCTCCATCAGATGAGCCCCGTCACGGATCTGCAAGGACGTGGTTCGTTGGTGCAGGATGCCCTTAGGGCAAATCAGCAGGGTCTCCATACGGATGCGAACGAAGGCTTCCAGAGACTCGACGAGATGACCGCGCATGCGCCGGTACCGGGTGCGTCCGATGTTGGTTTGTCGGCGCAGGCCATTCTGGAAGGGAATCAGGCATTCCAGACGAAGTATCCTTCGTTCACTCCCAACACTGCCGTGTCCGCGTTGCGCGATCTGAGCAAGGTTGGAGACACTGCGTCCTACAGCGAGCTGCAGCGACTGCGGTCGAACGTTCTCGAGTTAACGCGCGCCAATCCGGACGTCGTGAAGGATGAGGGAACTGGCTGGCTGCAGCGTGCCGAGCAGTCCCTGGACAGCGCAATCACCGACAAGGGGCTAACGCCAGACCAGGCTGACGTCTTCCGTGCTTCTAACGCCAAGTACAAAGACATGAAGGCCACCTATGACGACCCACAGAGCCCGTATTACACGGCGGTTCGCAAGGCGGCGCCGGAATCCTTGGCTGGTGGCGTGGGTGGTCCGAACGCTACGAGTGTTCAGAATCTTTTCCCGCGTATTTCTCCCGAAGCTCAAGGCGCCGTACAGCGGACGGTGGCGGAGAAGCTGCTTGGTACGAATGCAACGGGGGATCCGCGCTTCCAGGGCTTTGGCACTCGTCTCTATGCCCAGCCGGAAGGCTATCGAGATGCACTCTTCAGCCCCGACCAGAACCGGACTCTGACCAACATCGCCGATACCACGCACGCTCTCAATGCTGATCTGAATCCCAGCGGGTCGGGCAAGCTGTTGCACAAGGTTGGGGACATGTCCGCCTTGGCCTCCTCGGGCGTAGCCGCTCTGTCGGGTCACGTTGCTCCATTGGTTGGAGATGCGCTTTATAACGGTGCGCAGTACGGCCTGTCGAAGCTCATCAACTCACCGCGCGTCACGGATTTCCTGATGAAGGATCCGGGAGCGCTATCGGGCGGTGGTTCTGCAAGGCTTCCAGCCTTGGTGCCTCCAGGTGGGACTCCGGGGCCGACCTCCTCAGGTGCCGGTCTCAAGCCGCTACCTGGTGCTGCCTCTGCGCTGTCTGGACTGTATCGGTCTAGTTCTGCTGACGGTCTGGAGTCTCTTTACGGCAAACCCGTCACACCGAACGCAAGCGGAGTCGGTCTGGATGGACTGGAGGGCGCGGATACACAGCTGCTCACACCGAATGGCTCTCTCCCGGCGAAGTATCGGGTCGTTGAGGCTGATTCCCTGGTCCCGTCGCATGATGCTCGTACCTTCAAGGCCAATCCGGATTACCCGGAGGGCGTGCAGGAGAGGGACTATGGGCAAAAGGAGAACCAGCTCCGCGTCATCGCGAATGCGCAGAACTATAAACCAGCTCTGACAGTCACGGACAGCCCGGATGGAATCAACGGGCCTCCGGTGACGACGCCCGACGGTAAGGTACTTGGCGGCAACTCGCGAACCATGACGCTGCAGCGGCTCTACGGCCAGGACGGCTCGGCGTACAAGCAGGCTCTGGCGAAAAAGGCAGCCTCGTTCGGTCTGTCTCCTGACGACATCAACGGCATGAGGAAGCCGGTCCTGGTTCGCGAGGTCAGTCCGGATGGAGGCGTCGACGGGATGCGCCGGCTGGCTACCGCTCTGAACAAGCCTCTGACCGGAAGCATGGGGGCATCCGAGAAAGCCGTGTCGATGGGCAAGAGCATCTCGCCGGAAACGCTGAACTCGGTCCAGGCCATGCTGGACGAAGCAGGGAAGGGGTCCACTCTGCGCGACGTCATGAGCGACCCTGCAAAGGCCAACAACTTCCTGCAGAAGATGCAGAAAGACGGCATTATCACCGCCGCGGAGCGCCCGCAGTATGTAGATTCCGGTACCGGCGGCATGACCTCAGAGGGTAAGAACCTCTTTGAGCGTGCGCTGCTTGGTGCGGCCGTGGGAGATACAGCCACGATGGAAGCAGCTCCGAAGAACATCCTCAGTAAGCTCGGGGCTTCCATCGGCCCGATCTCCCGTTTAGCTGCTCGGGGGGATGAGTTCAACATCCTGCCCGAGATCCGAGCGGCTATCCGAGAACACGGAAAGATGGCCGTCACAGGCATGAATGTCGACGACCACTTTGCGCAACGTGGGATGTTTCACAACGCGGTCACGCCGGCTGCGGAACAGATGGCTCGCGTTCTCGCGAAGAATCCCAACACTGTACGGGAAGCTTTGGGATCTTTCGCGAAGGATGCTCGCCAGTCTCCGGAAGGACAATCGTCTCTCTTGGGTATGTCCGGGCCTTCGGCAGAAGATGCATGGATCAAGGCGTTTGGTCCCATTCTCGAGCGTCGTGACGCGCCGACTGTGCAAGGTGCTCCTGTCGTGCCTCTGCAGCTGCGGGCGAAGCCAAATGGAACGAACGTAAGCGCGTTGCTGGCGCGTCCGGGTGTCTCTGCTCGATTGCCTGCTGGTGCGGGTCAAGCTCGAGCGGCATTGCCTCTCTTGGGCAGTGGTTTGCGTGCCCGGGTGGACGCCGCATGATGGCCCTACCTGGGGAGGTCCGCTCCTTTGACGTCGAGCTGATGCTGCACGATTGGGAAGGGGCTAACGCTGGTCATTGTTGGCGAGCGATCAGAGCATCCCATCACGCCGCTGTGGTGCTATCTCTTCTCCAGCCGCTCCGAAGCCTCCAAAGGTCTCGAAGCGGCTGGTTTCTTGACGTCGGAAGGGGCAGCTTACGTCCGCAACCATGTGGAGGAGACGTTATGGGGTAGTGCTATCGTCCCCTCCGCCAAATTCATGGACCGGATGTTCCACACAATGCGTTGCACGCTCCCCTGCTAGACCCTGGTGGCGTTCAGGCCGCGCTGAACCCTGCGTCACGCACGATTCGGTGAGCTTCACAATGAAGATGTCGCCCATGAAACTGCACCATGGGCGGCCAGAGCTATGGAAGCAAGGGGCCGAACTCTCCAAACCGGGAGGAAAGTCAGAGAATCGCCGTCTATTGGACGCGATCAAGGGAAAAATGAAGGTCGACCCGCATCTCCCAAGCTACCTACTTGGGGGCCGGTATTTATTGAGCGGGTTTTCTAAAAACTGTTGAGGTACGTTGTAAAACATCTGGTTGGCTATGGCCATTCCAAAATCTTCTACCTCATTGTCATCGCCAGTGCCACTGACGACAGAAAGCTGAGTTTCAGAACACACTATCATCACTGTCTTTGTTCCAACTGTGAACTCCAGCACTTGATCGCCATCGATCGTTACTCTTCCTGCTCGTGCTCCCGCTAGCGATTTTGCTTTCGCCAGGCAGTAATTATGGTCCAGGTGAGGCCAGCTACCTTCGACAGGAAACACGCTGAGATATGTTCGTTGACTGGCCTGTTGAGGCGTTTGCGACTTTGTATATAGGCCAAAAGCTGCACCAACTACTCCAAGAACTGCGACGGATACTTCAGCGAGTAGCTTCCAGTTTCGACCAGTCATACTCTCCTGTTTTGCCTTTGCTTGGAACCTTACACTTGTCTCCGTTCGTTGCTGACCTAATTAAGCCTGCCCCACATCATGCTCGCTGCGCCTCGAGTCCTAGGCCGCTTTGGCCTTGCTGCGCGGTGGACACCCGCAAGTGGCCCACAAATCGTCCGTTTGCCATGTTCCTGACCTCGCGTTAATCCTATCAACGTCCATAGGAAGAGATGTAAGAAAGCGAGCAGAGGGGCACAGCTGAATACATACAGGACTCAAAAACCTCCCAAGAAGGAAGGGAACCCCTATGCGAAGAACGTTCTACCACCGCGGCCGAGCGGAGTTCCGACAGGTGAAGACAGGAATACTGAACGTCGGATTTGAAGTCACAGACACGTCGGGATTGTTGCTGGCGTACTTCGTGCTCCCAGAGGTGAGCGGCATCACTGAGGAGAAAGAAGGCGTGGCCGTGTACCTGTCTGATCCGCGGTACGGGCCTTGGGTCCGATTGTTTCCAGCCGCCGATGTAGCTGCGGTTTGGGCTTCCCTGAAGTTGGCTGATCCAGGCGGCAAGTATCTTGTTCCCTTTGCGCCCGGTGTCTTTTTCCGTCCGAGCCAAGCAGCTGTCAGATCAAAGAAGCTTCTGTGGATCAAAGCGTTCGGCGGCTATGTTCTCCCGCTAGATGTCAACTCCAGATCCATATCTCACCAGCCCTGATCACCCAACCACCACACGGAGAAACAACCTATATGAAATCCATTCTGCAGAGCGCCCTTGTGGCGCTCTTTTTCTTTTGTGCCCCGCTTGCTGCGGGTGCTCAGACTATCGGAAGCAATCTGGTCGGCGGTGACTGTACAGCGACCCTTGGCGCTGCAGGAGTCCTGCAAAAGCTCAGCGGCTCCGGTGTGCCGACCTGTGTGGCCATCACGCCTGCGATGTTGAGTGATCCGACGCATAGCAGCACGCTCACCGGCACTACGAGTCAGAGCGGGGTGGATGCTTTCTACAGCTGTGTGGCTGGTACCGATCAGATGGTTTTCGCCAAGGCGTCAGGGCTCTGGTCTCGCCGCAACTGCTCCACCGGCGCAATCAGCTCTCTGATGGATCTGAGCATGTTCAGCGGTTCGTATTCGCTTGGCTCTGCCGGCGCGCTGACGCAAACCTTCCCTATCGGGTCTGGCGGGGTGACGCTTGGCTATCTGGTCTCGGTAAGCAGCGGTTCGGCTGTCATTTCCACATCTTCGTCTTCCTTCGCTGGTGTGGCGATGTCTTCGGGCACGACCGGAAACGTTGAAGTTTCGCTTACGGGTGAGGCTTCGGTGTACTTCGCGGGCGCTGCCACGGCTGGCAACATCGCAATCGCAAACAACGCCGGTCAGGCGATCGACAGCGGGTTCACGTCTGCACAGCAAATTGCCTTTCCCACGCGGATACTTGGCCGCATTCTTGCGCCAGGCACAACGGCGGCCGGCCTGAACCCCGTCAACCTCGATCCCAAGGGCGCAGTCGGCACGCTAATCAACACGACGCCGATGAACACGGTCGGCACGGCCTACGTTGCTGGGCAGCAGTTCAACGGCGACACGAACACTACGCCCAGCTTTGCCATTCCTGCCTTTACGGTTGCGGCGACACCTGGGGCGCAGACGTACACCATCGGCGGCACAACCTACACCATCAACACGACGGGCATCACGGCAAATTCTCTGTGCAGCGGCGTCTCTTACATGGTGGCGGGCACGAACTTCACCGTCTCCGCTTGGTGCACTGCCGTAAATGGGGCTGTGATCCTATACCAATCTGTTGGGCATCCGCGTGGTTCGGAGTCGTTTGCAGGAAGTCTGCAATTGGATCCGAGCGGGAATATGACCGTGTTGAACGGGCACAGCATTACGGCGGGTACTGGCACCTTCACTGGCCCGCTGACGAGCACGAATGTCCGGAACGGCGCTACCACTATCACGGCTTCAACCACGACCGTGATTCCCGCAACCAACGCAGTGACGCCGGTGGTCTTTGCATCCGGGGTAGCGTGGTCACCCACCTGGGCCAACGCCGCAAATGGCGCCAACGTCCACGCCTGTCTGCTGTACGTAGAGAACTTCTCTACGGGCTCTCCCGCAACAATCACCTTCCCCACCAACATGCACGGGTTCCCGCAACCCAGCGCCACGCTGCCCAGCGAAACGATGGTCTGCGCTGATTTCGTCAACTCGGGCGCGTATGTCGGCTGGTATGCCGAAGCTCCCAACGTCATGACTACCAACATCCCCTAAAGGACGGCTATGCGTTATCTAAGCACCCTCAAGGGGCTAGTACTCCTTGCGACGATCTCCTGCGTCCACAATTCTGGGGCGTCCGCTCAATCGGCCACTGACACAGTTCCGATAGGCGTCATCAACGCTACCGAACTGGCTGGCAAGCTCGGTTTCAACATCTCCCAGTCAGTCTTTGACGAGGGCAACCCTGTCGAGTGGAAGGCAGCGGCCGATGCGGGTGCCACTTGGGTACGCGTAGAGGCTTGCGACTGGAAGGTGTTCGAGCAGCAGACCCCCGCTCCCAGCAACACGCAGGCGAGCCCGGCCTACGTTCCACCCTCCAGCTGCTTCAACGCGCTAACGTACGCTAAGCAGTACGGCCTCAACGTCACAATGATGGCCAATGGTTTCGAGCCGTACCATCTCGCGCTGTATGTGACACCTACGGCAGCGGTCCCGGTGGGTGCGACTTCAGCCACCGTGAGTCTGGCTAGCGGGATGAGCAACGTCACTGACCTGACCTACCTGCGGAACGGGTACGACTACTTCTCGGCCCCACAGCTAGGACGTCAGGGCGGTGTCAGCCCGCTGGTCAACAACTCACTCAACGCGGTGCTGACGTCACGAGGCGACCTGCCCGGCAATTACATCTCCAGCTTCACGGTGAACGGCTCAACAGCTACGCTCAACTTCGCGACACCTCTTACCGCGGCCCTACCGGCGCCGATCACGTCTATCCCGAACATCACCTGGGCCTCGACCGCGTCGGGCACGCTGACGATCACGGGGCCGGCTGGCAGCTTCCCCCAGGTCGGTTACAAGCAGATGCAGCTGAGTATTCCCAACTCGGATCGCAACGGAACGGGAACTACCACGCAGACGATCAGCAGCGTCTCGGCGGACGGTAGCACGGCTACCCTGGTGGCGGGCGTCTACGGCAACCCGGAGACACCAGTTACCGTCACGGTCACGACCGTCTACGCGGTCGAGGAGGCCATGTACCCTCTGCCGGCCACCATGGGGCCAAACGACGCGTGGGTGGTTGCCTTTGTCACCTACGAGAACAACCTAGGCAAGTACTGCACCAGCATGGGCGTAGTGTGCGACCTGGAAGGCTGGAACGAACCTGGCGGTACGGACGGTCACTCCAACGCGTACAACGCCAACAACTACTTCCTGAACGGTTTTCAGGGGCCATGGGGCACGGGTGTCAACTACGGACTAGGCCAAACCGTGTCGCGCAGCGGCACCGTCTATGCCTCGGTCATTGCGAACAATTACAACGTTGATCCAGCCACAGATGATGGGACGCATTGGACGGCCGCAATCCCATCCACCTCTTACCCTGGACCGATCCTCGCCTCGGCAGGGCCGTACAACATCGCAGCGGCGGAAGACGCGCACCCGCTGGCCAACGGGCTGCACACGATTGCTAGCGGGGCATGGAATGGGCTCAAGGAGTCGCTGCTGTACGGAGATGGTGCTTTCTCCCACACGGCCACCTCTGCAACCTGGAGCTTAGGCACCCACATGCTGACGTACACGGGGCAAGAGCTTCAGATGCCGACGCAGAAGCGTGGCGAGGCGGCGCACCCGTACCAGGCGTTCGCGATGTATCCCGAGCGCGCCTTCGGTCCGCAGGCCTGCTTTGAGAACCAGGTGACCGGGGCAGGTAGCTGGGGTCTGTGCCGATACCCGGGCGCTGATCAGGGACCAAACATCCAGTACGAGTACTACCTGGACGCGGTACAGCGATACATCAACCCCGCCTACACCTTGCCGCCCGTGGTCACCGAGACGAACACCTCCGCCTACACATCCGGCCAGGACGACAAGGTCGCCGGTTTTGTGTCGCGCCAGTGGACGGCAGCCGCGTTTCTCAAGACGCCGTACGTCGATATGTTCCTGATGAACGACACGGCCAAGGGGCCGCAGGGAGCCACGAACGCGGGTAACGGTCCGGCCTGTCAGACGACTCCCGGCAACATCATCCCGGTTAACACCTTCGGCATGATCTGTCTGAATGCCGACGGGTCGCTGAACGAGACCTACCCCTCCTACAACGCGCTGAAGACCCTGGTGAGCGGGGCTAAGGCCATTGCGTACGCGCCTCCGGTTCCCTATGCCACGGTAAGCAGCAAGCTTCTCAACGTGACCAGCTACACCGGCAGCACCTACCCGCTGCTATACGGCCATGTCGTGGGCGCTCGGAGCAATATAGCTACCGCCGACTCCGAGGTGTTCCTGCTGTACCAGGGCAGCTATCCGCCCACGGTCAACGGCTACTTTCCCGGCGACGGTACATTCCACGTCACCAGTCTGAACAACCAGCAGGCCGGCGGCTACACGACGCCCCTGATTGCGGGCGACCTGCTGACTACCAGCGGTGCCATCCTCAACATCCACCTCGTCGCGCTGCAGAGCGGCTCGGCGAGCGGGCCGGGCGTCTGGACGGTCGACAACTCGACGTATACCGCGTCCAGCGCTGGCTCGCCTGGGGTTTACTACACCAACTGGATGTCGCATCCGGCTCCGTCAGGGGCTACGGTCGTCATGTCTCTCGACACCGGGTACCGGGTCTCGTCAGCCATCGACGTTGTGACGCAGCAGCCCGTCGCTTATACCCAAAGTAACGGAGTTGTCACCCTTGCAAACAACGTAGGCGAGCACGAGTTGGCGCTAAGTGTAGACCCCATTATTGTCGCCACATGCCCACCGTATGTCGTCGTCTGCGGCGTGTTGAGTCAGAGGGGGCGTTGATGATCAAACTCCTTCTCTTCGTTCTCACACGATCGAGCGCCCACTCTGCCTGTAGAGGCTGTGGGCGCTTGACCTCTTATAGCCGAAGACATCTGGCCTGCTTTCGCTGCGCTTCTGCGGACGCCCGAGATATGGTCGCGGAAGCCTTGGGCGGCAGGTAGTCCCCTAGGCGTAGCGCCGCTTCGCCACTCCTGCGATGACGAGCAGGCCTGTGCCAAGCAGGGCAAAGCTGGAGGGCTCCGGCGTCACCGTGACATCTGGATTGGTGATCTCTACGTTCGAAGCACTAGAAAGAGCGAAACTCCCGTATCCATAGACGTCAGCATACGCCGGACTTGGGGAATAGCTTCCAATCAGAATGGTCGGCGAGCTTACGCTACCAGCGAACGCTTGCAAACCTCCCATATTGAATCCGTTTTCGGGGCCAAAACCACACGTTGTCGAATCAAGACACAGGCTGATCAACCCATCTACACTGCTGCTGTAGAAGTTTGCGAGGACCGGAGAAATGCCAATTGGCTGGTCGTTCAGTGTGTAGTTGAAGTTGGAAACAGCCACGGTGAAATACTCGTCATCCGAGGTCTGTGCGATCGGGTTCGCACCTATATCAAATGTGAACGAGTACGCGCCTCCAGGGCTGCTGAAAAAGCTGTATGGAGTGGTGGAACTGAAAACACCACTCTCCGTTACGTGAAGTACGTCCGCACAAGCGGTTGCGGCAGCCATGGTCAACAGTGCGGTTACGCGAACGTAAGAGAACAGGCGCATGGAGAGCTCCAAGGGGGATCTTCGCAGCAGCTTACATGAGTGCTCTCTGAGCAACAACGAATATTGACCGGTGCGGTTCAAGCGAAGCGACGCTTCATCACTCCTGCGATGCCCAGCAGTCCTGTGCCCAGCAGGGCGATGCTGGATGGCTCGGGGGTGGTACTTGTAACGAGTGACAAGTCACCGTTGAAGCTTTCACGGCCACTGAGATCGTCGCCAGTGTAGAAATCCCTGTACGAATACAGTTCTGACCCAATGAGTTGGATAGTGTCGGTCGGTTGAGGGTCATCGGTGGAGAAGTTGACCTCAATCTCGCTGCCGTACTGGTCGTACCGATTCGGGAAATTCAGATACAAGCTATCAGCCACAAAGGGAAGATCAGGAAAGTTGATGTAGATCGATTTGGCGATACCAACTTCGAAGTTCACAGTCACACTAGCAGAGACCAAGACGTTGATGTAGTCGGTCCGAGCCTCTGTTCCGTCCGGGTGGTATACGACGGCGATGCCATTGGTCAGGACGGTGCCTGTATAGGTGTAGATCGTGTCGGCGTGAGCGATAGTGGGGAGAACGGCCAACAGAAGGGCAGCGGCTAAGGTGGCGGTAGGGCGCATAGAATCTCCTGTCTTCCGGTGACGAGAAGCATACACCCGCGACTATCTTAAACTTGACTGGCAGGCCGACCGTCGCCTTATCACTCCCGCAAGACCCAACAGACCTGTACCCAAGAGAGCAGACGTGGATGGTTCGGGCGTGACACTGTTAGGAACCTCGGTGAATGTCCCCGTGAAGTCCTCGTCGATATAGAAGTAGGACCCGCTCGGGTAGTAGTGAGCCATATTGTCAGCAGTGGCGTGCAAGGTGAAGTATGAGATGAATTCCGGACCAAAGTAGCCCCCATCCAGAGAGAAACTGCTGCGATACCCGACGTAGTCGTCCACGAACGGTCTCACCCCAGGAAGATCTTGCCCACCCCAGCACCCAGCAAGGTCCCCCGCATTTGGGAAGCATTCAGCATCTATGTGCAAGTCAACGAAGGTGTCGGTTTCCACATCGTATGTCGCCGATCCAGTGGTGTTGATAACGAGCATCCCACCGGGGTCATATGGATAGGATCGGGGGTCGTTTGGATCTGAACCGGGTGGCTCAGGGTCAGCAGGGACATTTACCTGACCCGTTTCCGTGATCGTGTAACTCACCAGCGTATGGGCGTGAGCGGCCAACGAAGCCGCAAGAAGGCCTGCAGCGGCCAAGAAGCGAAGGCGCATGGAATCTCCTCTGTTGCGTTGTGAGGAGAGCGTAACGTTACCCCCTTCGGAATGGAAGAGACACAATGGTAACCAGGTGGCAGAAAGATCATTTGCTGCAATTCCGCCGCTTTTACTTGCGACCCCGCCAATTCAGCCATGTCAGCAGTACGAACACCACACTCAGAAGTGAGACCATAGCGAGCCAAGTTCGTTCAAGGTGGGGCATGCGGTCATGCTCTCAGCCAAGAAACGTTCACGGCAATGGCTCAGGGGCGCTAGGGGAGTCACCCAATTACTGTTTCGGCTTCACGTTCAGCGGCTGCCAACAGCTCCCACGGCTGGATCTCAAGAGCTTTCGCAATGCGTAAAAGCGTGAAGAGAGATATGCCTAAGCGTCCAGTCTCATGTCCGTGCCAAGCTGAGAGGTGGAAGCCGTGAGTGGCGACCATGTGTCGAAGGGTCCAGCCCCTCGCCTTGCGCCTGGCTTGGATAGCGGCTCCCAGCGCTTCGCGATACCGAGCTAATTCTTGCTTCTCTGCCGCATCCATCGTTTCCCCTTCAACCCGTGTAGTGACTCGTTTACCGCACGCAAAAGAGCCTGACCGAAGTCAGGTTCTGAGGCAAGCGAGTCGCTGTTAAGCCTCTCCGTGACACCACCGCACGCGCAAGCTCCTCCGCCGTCGATCGCAACCATCTCAGCAGCCAAGGGCGCATTGGCGGCGTTCTGCTTCACATAATCGGAAACGGTCGGACCTTGGGCAAAAGCAGGAACCGTGCAGCCCTCAAAAGAAGAAAAGCCATGAGGATCGTTAGTCTCCGGTTCATCGCTGCCCTCCGACGCTGTCCATCATAGCGGGCCGCATCGGGGCGTCATTGATCGATCCCATGGCCCTCGAACGAGGCCGTGACCTGGATATAAAGCGGACCGACTCGAAGCCGGCCTGCCGATGGGTCAGCCCTGATCGTCGTCGCCTTCGGTCGTCTGCTTCTTTACCTGCACAGTGCGCCGGACCATTTCCCCGTCGACCGGGAAAGCATGAAGGCGGATATAAAGCCCTTCCCATCGCCAGCCCGCCGGCCGCGAGCAGCGTTCAGCCCTTGACCGTCTGGTGCGCAGCCCTCTTGCTTGCCTTGCTGCGCGTGGAGGATCGTTACCGAATGGCTGCGACGGCACGGCGCGGGGCGCCCTTGCGCCTAGAGCCTGGCCCTGGCTCTGCCGGGGACACGCCCGCGCCCGGCTGCGCGCTAGGGTTTTGAAGCTTTTGCCTTCTCCTGCAATTCTTCCAGATATGTATTGCCAACGTGCAGGATCGTTCCATAAACGCCAGCGGTCTCGCCCGTGACGCCTTGACTTGCATGTTTGCCGTCAACAATGCCTTTAGCATATCGACGAAAGACCTCATAGCCGATGGGATCGCCTTTGTTGGCTTCGTTGAAGATCAAGAAATTTTCCAGGGCGGTCGCATACGGTGAATTCTTCTGCTGTCGAACGTATATTCGGGAAATCTGATCGTAGATCGCAATTTTTTGCGCGTCAGGCATCGCCAGATAAACAGCCAGCTTGGTGTTGGCAATCTGCACAATCTCCGCATTTTTAGCCGTGGCGGCCTGTGCAGCCGGACCCGGCTGCGGAGTCTGGGCAGCCATCGCAACGGGAGCAAAAGCTGCTGCCAGGGCCAGGCTAACGACTTTTCCCGAAAGGATCACACACGCCTCCAATGGACGATGGCTCAATAATAGCGACATACCTGATGACGGAGGCGATATGCAGATAGCACTTGACCGGGACGATGTCAGGGTAGCTCCCCGAAACCGAGAAATCTAAGTTGTTCGGCCTGGACCTCTAACGGCCCCCATAGATCTTGCAGCGCTATCTGGACAGGCAAACCGGCCCGGAGTACTGCTTGGACGAGAAGTGCGTTCGTCTCGAAGACGATCTTCTCCTGAAATCTCTGACCATTCTGAGCCGAAAGACCTTCTACGGAAAGCGTGCAGCGTGTGCCGGGAAGATCGCGCCTGAATGTAACCCTGTACATCATCCGAGATCAATGCTTTCAAAAACTTACGGGAGACGCAAGACCTACTGGACCCGATCTTTGGGTTGGACACTCGCCTACACTGACAAGCCAAGTAACCCTAAAACTCGCATGAGGTCGGCTGTGCGTTGCGCCGGCCCACCGAAGAGGTATTCGCAGTTTGCGATCCGGGTTCGTTCCAAAACGACCGCACCGCCATCGTAGGGCAGAGTGCAACCTTCCAAAATGCAATCGACAAAATGAACGCCGTCGAGAAGTACGATCTCATTCTTGAA
>CAZZXY010000098.1:0-16804 GCA_964658105.1 Verrucomicrobia bacterium Tous-C9LFEB
GGGGAAGAGAAGCTAGAAGCTAGAAGCTGACGTTGGCGGTTCCAGGTGGTGAGTTGGCGTGGCCGGAGACGGTTGCGCCTTTTTGTTTGCGCGCGGCGCTCGGTCGCGGGAAGGAGATGTGGATGGGATTGGGTGCGACGGTGGGGCGTTTGTGGGACCGGCTTGCCGGGATGGAGGCGGGGGCTTCCCCGGAGGGCCTAGGGGAGCGCAAGACGACGGCGGTGCCGGCGGTGCTGGGGCCTGGGAGTGTGTTCTTGCCCTACCGGTCGCCTGGCGTGGCGAATACGCTGCCGAAGCCGACGGCGGCGAATCTGCGGCGTCTAGCGGAGACGCCGGCGGCGCGGCGTGCGATCAACAGCATCAAGGACCGGATTGCGTGCATGGAGTGGCGCGTGGAAGCGCGGCCGGGTGCGGGTGCGGACGAGACCGGGGATCGTGCCCAGCGCGCGGCTCGGCTGACGGCAGCCTTTGCTTTGCCGAATGCGCTGGACAGCTTTCGGACGCTGATTGAACCAGTGATCGAGGACACGCTGGTCGGCGGCTTTGGCGCGATCGAGGTGGAGCCCGGGGATGCGGAGTTCCCGGTGCGGCTGTACCCGGTGGACGGGGCGACGATCCAGGTCAATCCTGCGTGGGACGGCGACCCGCAAACGCCGCGCTACGTACAGATGACGGGCAAGCTGGGTGGAGATGGACGGACGCCGTTGCTGGATCGGGAGCTGCTGTACCTGCGCTTGAATCCTCGGTCGCACAGCGTGTTTGGGCTGGGCAAGATGGAGGTTGCGTTTGAGGCGATTAACGGGTTTCTGAGCGCACAGAAGTATGCAAGCCAACTGGCCTCGAACGGAACGGTGCAGTATGCGCTTTGGCTGAAGGATCGTACGCCGGAACAGCATGAGCGCCTGACGCGGTGGTGGCAGGACGAGGTCGAGGGGTCGGGGCATGTGCCGGTGTTGAGCTCGGAAGAGCCGCCGCAAGTGATTCGGCTGGCGCAGGGGTCGGATGCTGAGCTGCGACTGAACTGGCAGCAGTTCCAGTTGACGATGATCGCGAATGCCTTCGATCTGCCGCCGATGTTGCTGGGTGTGACGCATGATGTGAACCGGTCGACGGCGCAGGAGCTGGCCGATGAGGCGTTTCAGAATGCGGTGGTGCCACTGGCGAAGCTTGTTGCCGATGCGATTACGCGGGACGTGATTGCGAAGGCACTGGGATGGCAGGATCTGCGGTTTGTCTGGAGCGACCTGGAGAGCCGGGATGAGGCTACCGAGGTGAGCATCCAGATGCAGTTGCTGAACGCGGGGGTGTTGAGTGTGGATGAGGTTCGCACCATGCGCGGGCTGCCGGCGCGGGCTGATGTTCAGCCTTGAGCTATGAGCTTGCGAGCTGTGAATGAACGATGAGGTGTCAGCGTTGGAGGTGTGTTTGGAGAGAGCAACACTAAGAGGTCGCGAGGTGCGTTCGCTGCGGGCGATGGCGGTGGAGATGCCGGAGGTTGCAGGGCATCCGAATCGACTGCCGTTTGAGGGATGCCTGACGCTGGTGGACGTGCCGAGCGATAAGGCACCGAGCGGTGCGCGGGGACATCGTGTGATGTTGACGCGGGCGGCAGCGGAGGCAGCGTTGCCGAGCCTGTTAGGCATGGCGGTGGATTACAAGGCGGGGTGGGATGGGCATGATGCTCGTCAGAAGTGCGGCATCATTACGTCGGCAGAGCTGCAGGGTCAGCGCTTGCAGGTGAAGGGCTACCTGTATGCGCGGGACTTCCCGGAGATGGAAGCCAAGATCGTTGCTGGCGCAGGCTCGGCTGCAAACGAGATGGGGATGAGCTATGAGTTGGCCGATGCGCACGTGGCGGATACCAAGGCCCAGGTTTGGACGGTGACGCGCGCGACGTTTACCGGCGCGGCCATCCTGCTGCGGGACAAGGCGGCGTATCGCGGCACCTCGTTCCGCGTGAGGCGCTGCAACGGGCGTCAGCAGTAGGACTTCGCTTTAGGAAGAGGAGAGAGTATGGACGAGCTTTTGGAACGAATGAACTTGGCAATTGCCGCGTTGGAAGTGGCAGCGGAGCGGTTGAGCGAGCGCGAGGTTTCCCTGTCCGCCCAAGCGGATGAGCGCGTGGAGCGCATCGTGGCCACGGTGGAAGGGCAGCGTGAGACGGAGCTTGCGCTTCGGCTGGAAGCAGCAGAGGCCAAGCTGGCCGAAGCAGAGAGTCGCATAGCCGAGCTCGCTGCAGGGGGCGCCACTGCCTTGCCGGCGGGACGGAAGACGGCTGCGGTGGGCATGGTTGCGACGCTGGCGAAGCAGGGTATCTCCGCCAATGCGCTGGAGGGACTCGAGTCTGGACGGATGGAGGCTGGGGCGCTGGATGCTGCGCTCGCTTCCCTGTCGATCGAACAGCGTTTTGCGGTGAAGGCCGAGATGATCCGGGCGGGTCTGCTCGGTTAAGAAGATTCGACGCGGGATCCCGTAGATCCTGTCGAGATGCGGACGTTCTTTGGAACGCCTGAACAAGAGATTGCAAGGGGCACAGCCAAGGCTGTGCCCCTTTGCTTTGCAAAGAAACACCAGGAGAAGGAATGAACACGAAGTTTACGGATATCAATGCTACTGCTGACTACATCGGACCCGGCGCGATTGAAGTACCCATGTACCAGAGCGAGATTCTCGACCTGGTTCGCCGCCGTGGACCGTTTGGACAGCGGATCAAGCAGGTTCCCGCCACCGGCCATCCGTCGCGCTTCTTTGAGGAGACGGCGATTCCTTCGCCTGCAGCCTCTGCCGGCTTCATGGATCCACGCAACATTGTGCCCCCGGTGGTGAGCCCGACTCGTGTGGAGCGCTCGGTGCCGCTGAAGGCACTGGTTGCGCAGATCAACTACAACCTGTTTGATCTGGAGTTGGGCAAGCAGCAGAGCCAGTTTGCGTATCTGCAGGCGAAGGACCTGGCCGATACCGTGGACGGTGTTCTGCGTACGCATGACATCGCGCTGTGGAATGGCACCGACACAAGCCTGAGCTCGCCGACCACGGCGCAGTACTTCGGCGCGGCTGCGCAGATTGCTTCGGGCGGCAACTCGACCACGATTGCGGCGAACGAGAGCATCGTTGACGGGCTGAAGTCGACCGTTGCGCAGATGCTGTCGAACTCGAGCTTTGGTGTTCGACCCACGGCGATCTATGCGAACCCGGTGCTGCTGGACCTGATCGATCGCGAGATGAAGTCAGAGTTCAACGTTGTGCTGAACACGGCTCAGGTTCAGGGTGGGTTGACGGTGAAGACGCTGTCGACACAGGCCGGCGATATTCCGCTGATCCCTGAGTGGACGCTTCCCTACACCGGCACGCCGGGTACCGGCTCCGCAGTGCTGCCTGCGTACATCGTGACGGAAGACCTGATCGAGTATCACTGGCTTGGGGATGCAAGCCCGCGTGTGTTTCAGCTGGGTGTGCCCGGTTCACTGGCTTCGCAGTACGTCGTTGTGAAGTTCGGCGGTGTGGTGGTGAAGGGCGCGAACTATGCCCATTACCAGGTGCTGGTAAACCGCTAACAAATTCCTGTGGTGAACCGGAGGGGGCGGCTGAACCGCCCTCTTCGGCTCCCCCAGGGTTTTTGCTTCTGGAGACTGACTAAGCGGAAAACGGAGGAGTGGATGGCGTATCTGGTGCCGTCGGAATATGTGGCGTATGGCCTGAGCGCGGATACGTCGGATGCGTGGATCGCGGCGGCGGCGTCGATGATTGAGGCTTACTGCCGCAGGGCATCGTTGTTGAGTGCGACGTACACGGAGCGATTGCGAGTCAACAGACAGCGTGGGACGGCACAGCTGACCTATGGACCTGCAATGGAGGTCTCGGCAATCCAGGCGCGTTATGCACCTTGTCGTGAGCACGTACCTGGCGGTCTGCTGGAGTATGCGCTCGCGTTCGGGATGCCGGGACAGTGGGTGTCGCTCGATACCTCTGCGGTGCAGCTTGACAGGGCAAGCGGAGAGGTTCAACTGCCATTCAACATGCTGGGGCTTCGGTATAGCGAGATCGAGGTGACTTACACGGCTGGGTTGGCGGCGGTGCCGGATGCGATCCGCTTTGCCTGCGCGCAGATTGTGAAGAATGCCCAGGCGACACCTGGCCTGAATGTGAAATCGAGCAAGCTGGACACGTTGCAAACGGAATACTTCAGCGATTCCCTGATGGATTGCCAAGTGAAGGCGCTCCTGCGGCCGTTCATTGCAGAGAGAGTGGGCTAGCGATGGCGATGAGATCCAGCGAGGGTGCTGTTCGACTTGCCGTCGCGTCCTTGTGTACGAATGGTGGGTTCGAGATACAGCTTCGGATGCCAGGACTCGCGGTCAGCGGAAGCGATGCCGAGCAGTTGGGACTTGGAACACCACAATTCCAGGACATGCCCATAGGTCCCGCGATTTGGCGTCGGTGCGGTAAAGAGGACAGCCTCCTGGTGAGTGCATCTGCAGTGACGGCCCTCATGGGATCACAGGCAGAGTCTTCTGCGGAGAGCCTCTTTCAGAATGCGGTGGGCGTCGTGATTGACGGTGTGCTGTACCTCATCACGAAGAGCGAAGCTGTGCTGGCAGCCGGGGGCGCTTGTGCTTATCGGTTGAGCGTCGAAGCCTCGACACGGGCGTAGTCACAATAGGGCGAGCCAGAGTGTGTGGCCGTGACGCACGGCGCTTTGGTAATCGCGGGACAGGGAAAGTGGGGTGCGCGTGCAGAACGCAAAAGATTCGTTCTATGAGGTACTGCGAGATCGGCTGGCCAATGCCAATCCTGACCGCACGGTTGTCGTGCGAGGCGTTACACGACCTGCCGTGCTCGTCGATGAGAACGAAACGGCCAACGTAGCCTCGCAAACAGATTGCTTCCATTTGCGCTGGACAGCGACGACAGTGACCGTAGAGGGCGCTTTGCCGCTGATCGCGCTGGAGTGTGAGATCAGCTATGCCACTGCAGGAAATCCCTGGAATGGTGGGCTGGATCGTGGCAGAACTCTTGGCGCTATGGATGCCGAACTGCTGACAGCCGTGGGCACGTTTCCGCAAAGCGCTGACAAGAAGTCGTATGCGGCACTTGTTCAAGGTGGAGGACCAACCGCCATGCGCAGCAGGATCTGGTGGAGCGACTTGAAACTTGGGCCGGCCAAGGTGGAAGCGGATCAGGTAGCGCGCACAGCCAACATCCAGGTGATGTGCTTCGAGGAAGCGGGGGAATTGTGATGACGTCAGAGGTGATGGCTCCTGCGATCAAGCGCGTGCGTGCGTACTTCGCTCCCGTTGATCGAAGCAACCAGCGGGCAACGATCTTCGATCCCGCGCAGAGCGGCAGCTTTGAGGTAGAAGCACCACCTATCCCGTGGGTGGACCTGGGGTGGATCGGCGAGTTTCAACGCGTGAGTGAGACGGTGATTTCGCCTGTGAGAGCGGGGAGCCCGGCGAGCACACAGATGCAGGTACGGAGTGATATCGAGTCCTCTGTCAGTTTCACCTTTGAGAGCTGGGGCAAGATCCAGTTGTCATTGGCTGCAGGGACTCAGCAGATGAACCTGCTTGCTGTGCAGAGTGGGGCAAACGTGGCGGGTTCCGGAGGTACAGCTGTCCCGGCTACTGCGCTCCTCGCTGGATGCACCGCATCAACGTTGCATGTTAGCCAGAGCGACGCTGGCGCTTTCAGTGTTGGGGATCTGGTCGCAGTGGACGTGGATTACACGGCGGGCACTACCGGCTTTGTGGGGAGTGGCGTAAGCGGGGCCTATGTAAGAGTAGCGCTTACAGATGTCGACTATGTACGGCGCGTCACGCTGAACGTTGGGCGAGTGAGTTCCGTGGCAGGTGGTGTTCTGACGCTGGACGAGCCACTGCTGGCCGGGGCTCCTGCCCCAGGAATGAAGCTGAGCCGCGTGCTTGGATTTTGCGATCGCGAGGGCTCCAGCTTTTTCCAGGAATGGTCCGCGCTGTTTGTTGGGGAGGGGCAACAAGGGGAAAGGGTGCTGTGGCACTACCCGCGATTGCAGGCACTGGCGAGTGCGGCAGAGCATGTATCGAAGAGCCCTGGCGGCTACCTTGCCCTGCGTTTGAAGGGTGCTTTCAGAGCGCTTCCTGTAGTGGATGCCGTCGATGGGGAACGAGTCCTCTGCTTCCGCACTTACCTGTCCAACTGATCTTCAAACGGTTTCAACGAGGTGCTCAGCAACGAGGTTGGAACTCGTGCTGTGCATTGGGATGTAGACCAGCGCCCTTCGGGGTTCAGCAAGCAACGAAAGTGGAGGCAGGATGCGGATCACGATCGACAATGAGGATGGACGCGGAGCCATCGACTATACGGCTGCGGTCACAATCGAGGGACCGATCACGATCCAGCGTACGTTGAATGCACCATCGCGGTGCACGGCGGAGATCGTCCCGGGCCTCCATGGATTGCCGATGCCTGTGCGACGTGGGCGTGTCGTCGTGAGCAATCAATCCGGTACGCTGCTCTTCACTGGGTATCTTGCAACCGAACCGATCTCACACTACGCGGGCCTGGGCGTTACAGGTTCGGTGTACAAGGTCAGGCTGGATGCAATCAGTGATGAGTGGCTGTTGGATAAGCAGGGGTCAGGATCGAATGCCGTAACAGATGGCCTGGCACTTGCGGTGAATGGGTCGAGCGTTGTCGGGCAGCTCACCCAAGGCGCGCAGATCGCTGTGAGTACCCCCGTTTCGGTGAGTACGGGTGGCAACCCAAGGGCTCTTGGCGCCTTTGCCGTACAGCCTGCTGCGAGCTGGAGCACCAACGCCGCCGCCGCTTCGGGTGCGACCTATGCCACGTATCGTGTGCTGAATGGGGCGGTGTCGGTGACACCGGCCGGATCAGTCACGCATGCCTTCAGCGAAGCCGATGGGACGCTCAGCGTTGCTGCCTTGAGCACAGCACACGTTCGTGAGCTAGCGAACGATGTGACGGTGTCAGGCGAAGAAGAACCGACAGCCTACGTTCAGGAGATCTTCCAAGGAGACGGAGCGACGACCGACTTCATCCTTTCCGAACCGGCGTTCAGGGGAAGGAATCGAAGCTTGATACGTGACAGCTTCAACCAAGCCACGATCGACACTTCGCAGTGGCTCCTGAATGATGCTGGTGGCCACTTGTTGTTGACCGGTGCCGGCCTGACGATGAACGGTGGCAATGGCTTTGATGGGCAAACGACCCTGGAAGTCGTCAACGCGGTAGAGATGAGTGGCTTCATTCTGGCTGAGCTAGGTGGAGTCACCTTCGGTGCAGGTTCGAGCGGGATGCTGGCGGGATTCTATGACGGCGACATCCTGCTGGCGAACTGCTTTGCTGGATTCCGGGTAAGGCAGAGTGTCAGCGTCACCGGAGGCGTAACCGTGGTTGTGCCAGTAGTGCATGGAACGGAAGCAGGCACGGTGTTTACGCCGGTAAGTGGGCATACGTACACGCTGCGAGTGCGGCTTTATTGCGTGGAAATGCAGCGCATTCCGCAGCGTTACTACTGCATGGTGGACGGCGTGGTCCAGGAGTTTGGGGCCATCAGCGGTATCAATGCGCCGATGCAGCTGGTGTTCGACGTTGTTGATGAAGGCGTGAGCTCGAACACTCCGGCGACAGTCTTGTACGACACCGTCCAGGCAGGGGCGCCCGTTGCCGTTACGGCAGCTGCATGCGCCTTTGCGGCGGTGAATTCGCTTGCGCTTCACGGTTCAATTGGCTCGGTCGAGGTGACCCGGCCGGGAAGCATGTGGATCGTGAGCACGCTGCCGAACGGAGTGCAGAGTACCCGCCTTCAAGGGGCAGCGGGACAGGGTGTCGACTGCAAGGCAGACTTCGGATCTGCTGCAGGCTCCGTGGGGAAGGTGTCGTTCTTCACGGGCAGGGTGCCCATTGCCGGTGAAAGGATTACGATCCAGTACAGAACACAGAGGCGTGCTGTTGCGCGATTGGCAGACGCAGCCAGTGTGCAGTCAGAGAGCGTAGCGGGTGCAGGCGTTCAGGTGCCCGGCGTGAGCCGGTGGCTGGGCAAAGTGACCGCACCGATCGCACGATCCAGCACGGACTGCGAATCAGCGGCCCAGGCAATTCTTGCGATGGCCACTGCACGTTCAGCAGCACTGAGCGGAAGCTATGTCGCAGTGAACCCGAGCCAGGATATCTGGCCTGGAGATGTCCTACAGATCACGAGCGCGAGTGATGAACTTGCCGTGCTGGTGCGAAGCGTCACTCTGGAGGACGGACATTCCTTTCCAGAAGTTGTGAGATGCAAGGTCACCTTCGCGAATGATTGGGCTACGGAATGGGCTGATGGCCTGGGGCTGAAGCTGAGTGCATCGATTGCAGCAGACGCTCCCTTGCCCGCTACGGCTGCAAGCGGTCCGGGGCAGGCTCTCGGAAACCTACAGCAAATGTCGGTGGTCATGTTGTCGACCACTGCCATACAAGTTGATGCGGGGCTGGCTGCCCCAACGGGGGGCGGCTTCGAAGTGCGGCGACGGGATTGGGCCTTTGGTGCAGGCGTGGATACGCCGGACCTGGTGCTTCGAAGTCCGGTGCGCAGCTTTAGCCTGCCGCGTTCAGCGGATGGCGAACAGTTCTACATCCGGATCTACGACGGAAGCACACCGCCTGTTTATTCGCGGTTCTCCAGTGTGCTCTTCGTAAACTGGCCGGCTGACTAGTCCAGTGCCGGCGAGAGTGAATCGACTTTATTGATTAGGGACGAGCACCGGTACGTTTCGGCGCTCCAGGAGTGGAAATGACGGACTTTGAGCAGAAGGTACTCGAAGACTTAAGCGCATTGAAGGTGCAGATGCATCAGCTGATGGGGATCGGGCAGCCAGGACGCGTGCACCTTCTGGAACAGCGGGTGGATTGTCACGAGCGCGGCATGCAGCGAATGAAGGGAGTCTCAGGAGCCTTTGGTGGCGCGTTGGGCCTGGCACAACTGGTTGTGTTCGTTTTACGTAGCCGGCATTGATTGCGAGAGGCTGACAAGGAGAAGGTTTGGCGCTGAAATTTGATGTTTCACAAATAGCACGCAGTCCAAAGTCGACCCTGGTGGGGTTATGCGTTCTCGCCTTAGCTGCAGAGCGGGGAGTGCATTTCGACGCTACCGGGCGCCTGGCCATGAGCGCCAGGGACTGGTTCGACGTTGGGTGTGGCATGTTAACCGCTGTCGTGAGCGGCATCAGTCAGGATGCGGGCCGGGTGCGCCCGGAGGAACCGGAAGCACAGAGTTAGGCAGAGGTGAAAGCCGTTTGCTTGTCTGCAGAAAAAGAGCAGTTCAGGAGAGATGATGGAGCTTACATTGAGCAAGAGTTCGACGGTTCAAGTTTCGTTTTTCAGCAAAGTGAAGGCCGAATTGAAGAAGTTGTTCACCCATGCACCAGGCTGGGAAGCCAGCGCCGCAGCTACGTTGACGTATGTCGCCCCGTTGGTGGAGACGATCGTGGTGATCGTCGACCCGGAAGCTGCGCCGGTGGTGAATCTTCTTATTGCGAAGGTTCAGAGTGCGATGGCCGCAGCTGCCGTTGTCGTGAAAGAGGCTGGGCCGGCCCCGACACTCGTAACCTATCTGAATGCGATCAATGATGATTTGGCGCAGGTTGCGACGGCCGCGGGCATAAAGGATGCGGCGACAACACAGAAGCTGACTGCGACCATCGCAGCGATCACGGCGGAGGTGAACGCCATTCTGTCTGCTGCGACGGCAGCAAAGGCTTAAATAAAACGGCAACTGCCGGAGCAGTTGCCGTCAGCGCCGATGCAGCAGAAACTAGCCGATGTCTTCCGACCAGTTCTCGAGGTAGCTCTTGAAGTCCGTCATGAATTTGCCGGCATCGGAGCCATCGATGATGCGATGGTCAAAGCCCAGCGTGAAGCGCTGAATGGAACGAACGGCGATGCTTTCGTTGCCTTCTTTGTCCGTAATCACAGCGGCTTCCTTGTTGAGGCCGCCGATGCCGAGGATGGCGGACTGTGGCTGCGCGATGATGGGCGTGCCGAACTGCTCGCCGAAGATGCCGGAGTTGGTGAGGGTGAAGGTACCACCTGCGACATCGTCCGGCGCGAGCTTCTTGTTGCGGGCACGTTCTGCTACGTCCACGATGCCGCGAGCTACGCCGAGGAAGCTCTTTTCCTCAAGCTGCTTGAGGACGGGAACGATCAGACCCCACTCGAGCGCAACGGCGATGCCGATGTTGATGTGCTTGTTGTAACGGATGGCCTCGCCCTCCGTTGCGGCGTTCACGATGGCGTGCTTGCGCAGGGCCTGAACCGCAGCGCGCGTAATGAACGGCATGTAAGTGAGCTTTACGCCGTTGCGCTGTTCGAACTTGTTCTTCTCCTTTTCGCGCAGCCGGACGATGCGCGTCATGTCTACCTTGAAGACCGTGTGGACATGGGCGCTGGTCGCCTTGGACTCCACCATGCGCCTTGCGATGATGGCCCGCATCTTCGACATGGGCACGAGCTCGCCGGGTTGCGGCGTTGGCGCGGCGGCGGCTTTTGCGGGAGCGGTCGTAGCAGCAGCGGATTGAGCCTGCGCGTAGGTGGGGCCGGTCGCGGCAGTGGGTGAGGGCTGCGAGGCTGCCGTTGTCTGGCCCTGAAACTGTGCTGCTGGCTGGGTGGATAGCGAAGGTGCCTTGGACGCGCCCTCGAGATGACCCATGATGTCCTGCTTGGTGATACGGCCGGAGGCGCCGGTGCCCGCCACTCCGGACAGATCCACGTTGTTCTCGGAAGCGATCTTGCGTACGAGGGGCGAGGAACGTGGAGTTTCCCCCTGCGACGCGGCCGCGCTGGTCGGCTCGGAAGGTTTGCCGGACGTTGAAGGCGCGGCACTCGAAGATGGCACCTGTTCAGCCTTCGCAGGCGCGCTCGCACCACCGATGACTGCTACTACCGTGTTGATGGTGACGGTCGAGCCCTCCGAGACCTTGATCTCGGTGAGCGTGCCGGCTATGGGCGAGGGGATCTCGGCATCAACTTTATCGGTGGAGATCTCAAAGATAGGCTCATCCCGCTGAACGGCATCGCCGACCTTCTTCAGCCACTTGGTCAGCGTACCTTCCGTAATGGATTCGCCCATTTGTGGCATCAGCACTTCAGTACCGGGGCCTGCGTCCGACCCAGAAGTCGCGGGCCCGGATGCGCCATTCGCGGCGGAGGTATCGCGGATGGCGGTAGCTTCCGCCGAGGGTGTAACGGTGTCCTCAGTGGTGCGCGATTGAACGGCAGTCTCCGGCTGGGCAGCATGCGCCGAAGAAACGGATGAGCTAGCCGCTCCACCTTCCGTGACCGTGCACACGACTGTGTTCACGCCGACGGTGGTTCCTTCCACCACCTTGATCTCGCCGAGGGTGCCGGCGATAGGAGAAGGGATCTCGGCATCTACTTTGTCCGTCGAAATCTCAAAGAGAGGCTCATCGCGTGCGACGGTGTCGCCGGGCTGCTTCAGCCACTTGGTGAGAGTACCTTCTGTGATGGATTCGCCCATCTGGGGCATAAGAACGTCAGTCGGCATGGGTGCGGCTTTCTCCGGAGAGTTGGTGCGATTTTTCTGGCAACTGCAGATTATACGGAGGTCAGCGGTGGGCTGGCGCGCTGTGGGCGGTTAGCGAAGCCGTGGAGCTCTTCAGTGTCCCGCGAAGTTGGACCGAAGGAAGTGGCGGGACGGGGACTCAACCGGGCGCTGCAGCCTCCAGTGGGAGCAGATCTGCAAGCGTCTGCCTCGCTAGAACCTGGCGATCAAAGACGTGGCCGAAGTTTCGCGCCGCTGCGTCTGCAGCGCGGAGAACCGTGACGGCGGTCGAGGGATCCGCTTCAAGCTCGAGTGAGGTAATGCCGCGATCGGCAATCCCGCAGGGCACGATCCATTTAAAGTCACGCAAATCAGTCGTTACATTCAGCGCAAAGCCATGCGTTGTGATCGCGTGGGAGACGTGGATGCCGATGGCGGCGACCTTCTTTTCGAGGATGCTACCGCCCGCAATGGTCCAAACGCCGGTCCGCTTGGCGATTCTTTGTGTAAGCACGCCGAAGTCTTTGCAGGTACGGATGAGCGCCTCTTCCATGAGACGCACGAAGTCCACAGGGCCAAGATGCGGACCGCGCTTCCCTGGCAGATCACCGCGCAGGTCGAAGATGGGATACCCAACCAGCTGCCCGGGACCGTGATACGTAATGTCCCCGCCACGGTTGATCTCGTGAACTGTTACACCTTTGCGGTGAAGCAGCTCGTCCGAAGCGAGGATGTTCGCACGGTGAGCATTACGGCCCAAGGTCAGGACGGGAGGATGCTCCATGAGGAGCAGCGTGTCCTCGACACGGTTCTCACGACGGGCAGTAGCGACTTCAGCCATCACACGCAGGCCTTCGCCGTACGGTATGCGACCGAACTGGACCAGATTGAGGTGCATTGTCGAGGTTACAGTCCCAAATCCGAGAGACCTGGGTGATCCTCCGGGCGGCGACCTGAAGGCCAACGGTAGAGGCGGTCGGAATCCGCTATGGCAAGATCGTTAATACTGGCGTGCCGCACGCGCATCAGTCCATTCTGATCAAAATGCCAGTTCTCGTTGCCGTAGGAACGGAACCATTGGCCGGCATCATCATGCCACTCGTAGGCGAAACGTACTGCGATGCGGTCGTCCGAAAAAGCCGATAGCTCCTTGATCAGGCGGTAGTCACGTTCTCGCTGCCACTTGATCGTCAAGAACGCCACAATCTCGTCACGCCCGTTCAGAAACTCTGAGCGGTTACGCCACCGGCTGTCCAGCGTATAAGCCAGGGAGACAGCCTGGGGATCTCGTGAGTTCCAGGCGTCCTCCGCCTTTCGAACCTTTTGAGCAGCCGTCTCAAACGTGAACGGTGGGAGCGGTGGGCGCTGTTCTGGCACATGGTCTCCCGCAGAGCTTTGTCACATCAGGATGGGGTGTGGCTCCCGCGCAAACTTTGATCCGCGAGAGCCACGCTGCCTACACGTTGATGGCCATGCCCTCAACCGCCGAAAACCCATCGAGCAACGCCTCATACAGTGTCGGATGGGCGTGAATGGTGAACATCATTTCTTCAACTGTGGCTTCCAGCTCCATCGCGGTCACGCACTCACTGATCAGTTCCGTTGCTGACGGACCAATAATATGAACACCGAGAATTTCGCCGTACTTCGCATCGGAGACCACCTTCACGAAGCCATCATGAGCATCGAGAATCGTGGCCTTTGAGTTCCCTACGAAGGGGAATTTGCCAACCTTGACCTGGTAGCCCTTTTCCTTTGCCTGGGCTTCCGTGATTCCGACCGACCCGATCTGTGGGTCGCAGTACGTGCATCCGGGAACCCGGTCCTTGCGAACGGGACGTGCGTACTTGCCAGCGGCCTTCGAAGCCACAACGATGCCCGCCATGGCCCCGACATGCGCCAGCTGCGGCAGGCCTCCGACGATATCGCCAATGGCGTAGAGACCCGGAATATTGGTCTCCATCCATTCGTTCACCTTGACGAACCCGCGCTCAAGCTCCAGCCCGACCGTATCCACACCCGTGTCATAGGTGCGGGGCACGCGGCCAATCGCGATGAGAACCTTCTCCGCCTGCTTCGTCTGTTCCTTGCCTTGTGCATCGGTCCAGGTCACGCGCGCACCAGCCTGGTCTTCCACGATCTTCTCAATCGTCGAGATCTTGATGCCGGTGTTGATGTCGATCCCACGCTTCTTGTACTGCCGTGCAAGCTCCTTGGAGACCTCTTCATCCTCCACCGGAACGATGCGGGGCAGAACCTCAAGAATCGTGACCTCCGCTCCGAAGCTGTTCATGACGGAGGCGAACTCGACGCCGACAGCACCCGATCCGATCACGATCATGGACTTGGGCATCTGCGCGAGCGTCAGGATCTGCATGTTCGTCAGGATGGTGTCATCGGCCTCGTACCCGGGCAGCATGCGAGCATCCGAACCCATCGCCAGGACGACTTTCTTACCCTGCACTGTCGTCTTCGTCTGCTGCGTGTAGCCCTCGGCCTGCAGATCGCGGCCGCGGTTCTGGGCTTTGTCCTCGTCGGTGACCTCGACAGACCAGACGCCGTCTTTGGGCAGACCCGTGAGACGGCCATGACCGCGCACCACCGTGATCTTGTTCTTCTTCATCAGGAAGTCAAGACCTTTGGTGTGCTTCAGTGTGATGTCGTTTTTGCGCTTGATGACATTGTCCCAGTTAAGACGAGGTTGGTCGACGTTCTCAATGCCATAGCTGCTGGCGTGCTTGAGATGGTCCCAGACCTCGGCCGAGAACAGCATGCTCTTGGTCGGGATGCAGCCCCAATGCAAACAGGTGCCGCCGAGCTTATCCGTCTTTTCGATCAGCGCGACCTTCAGACCGAGCTGGGCCGCGCGGATGGCGCAGGTGTAGCCGGCGGGTCCGCCGCCGATAAGGACTAGGTCGTAGATCGTTTCTGCCAAGGGTCTTGAGCTCCGTTTTACGCGTTCCGGCATGGCTTCGTCGGCCACTTGCCGCGATGCCGATGCGGATTCGGCCCTTCCAGTCTACGACGGACGGGCCTCTTGCATTGGATTCACAGACACGCACCTCGGTGCAACCAGCTTCGGCGTGCAGGGAGGCGCGCCGTTCTATGCAAAATTTCAGATACAGTGAGGCCGGTTTGGCCCTGACAAAGCGGTACGAGGGCCTAAGGCTTCGCGCCTACCAGGACCAGGGTGGCGTTTGGACCATCGGCTACGGGCATACGGGGAAAGACGTTCGTCCCGAAGGGGAGATCACCGCGCTGGAGGCCGAGGCTTTCCTGCGGGTCGATCTCCGAAATGCAATTGATTGCGTGAACCGCCTTGTCAGGGCGCCGCTCGCCCAAAACCGCTTCGATGCCCTGGTGGACTTCTGCTTCAACGCTGGCACCGGCAACTTCTCGCGTTCGGGCCTCTTGGTCAAGGTGAACGCGCAGGACTGGCAGGGTGCGGCGGATCAGTTCGGCTTGTGGATCAACGTCAATGGTCAGCCCAACCGTGGTCTACAGCGGCGGCGTGCGGCAGAGCGGGCCATGTTCTGCGGCACCTACCGCGCCAACTCGATCGCTTAGCGCAACAAAAAAGGGAGGTCACCCGAAGGTGGCCTCCCTTGTCGTTTTCGAAGAATCGGACTAGTCGCCTGCGACCAGATCCTCTTCCTTCTGTTGAACCGGCGCTGGTGCGGCAGCCTTGATCTCGCCGAGTGCCACAAAGCCACCCGGAAGCTCCGCTTCCTTCAGGATTTCCTTGCGGTACAGCTTCGACATCCGCGCATTCTCGGCATCCTGCTTCAGCTTCGCATCGCGGGCCCGGATTTTTTCCTCACGAGAATTCTTGGCGATGCCAGACTTCTCAAAGGTGTCGTTCGCCGCAGAGTTGACGTGAGCCTCATTCAGAACCAGGTCATACTTCTCCTGCTTCTCAATGCCCACCTTCTTGCCACCCGCGAAGATCTCATGCCGGCCGTGCTCCTCGTACCACTTGGTGAGGGTCGACGTCATGTGCATCTTCTCGATGATGTTCCGCCAGCCAACGCCCGTGTTGTATGCGCAGAAGCTGATCTCGCCCTCTTGCGTCGCATACGGAATAATGCACTGCTCGGTGCGGCGGAAGTCATAGTTGAAGAGATCCTGGAACCACATCCCCGCGATAAACAGGAAGTTCCAACGATCCTTGCGGCGCTTCTCGATGTCGTCGATCGTACGATCCGCCGTCACCTTGCCGTAGTTGTGGCCGGTCGCGCCAAAGCACTTATCGAACTTCTGCAGCAGCGAGAAAATGCTGAAGTGCGTGGGAGCCTTTGACGGATCGTAGTTGCGAATCAGGGCCAGCGCCGCACCGATGATCGTCAGCACCTTGCCGCGTGACGCATCGTTCACCTTGGCAATGTCCTTGGCGAGCTGATCGGCCTTCAGAAACGCGGTCACCGGAACGGCTTCCTTCGTTTCCTTATCGATCATCAGCGCCATGCCAATGCCGCAGTTCGGATGGCAGCCGCAGCTCAGCTGACCCCACTCATGCTCCGGCCCGTGGACCAGATCGGCCCAGTCAGAGAAGGTCGACATGAAGGAAATCGGGAACCAGTCGCGAACCGAGTCGCCCAGGCCCGTCTGATCCCGAATGTCATGCGCCAGATGCGACAGCGTGTAACGCTGCGCCATGCGACGCTCGTCCGACACCGCCTCGTCGCGCCCGGTAAAGCTCACCGGCTGGAACGACAGGAAGTTGATCTTCTTCGGGTTGTCGAGCGCAAACTGGATGATGCGTCCGACCTGCTCGTTGTTGATGCCGTTGACGATCGTCGTCACCGGAACGATATCCACGCCCGCCTCATGCAGGTTGTGAATGGCCTGGAGCTTCACGTCAAACGCGTTGCCCACCTTGCGGTGCGAGTTCGCCGCATTGCCGATACCGTCAAACTGCAGGTACGCATAGCGCAGACCCGCCTCGGCCGCAGCCTTGGCAAACTCCTTGCTCTTCGCAAACTCAATGCCATTCGTCGCTGCCTGGACCGAGTTGTACCCCACCTTGCGGGAGTACGCGACGGCATCCAGGAAGTACGGGCTTAGGGTCGGCTCGCCACCCGAGAACTGCACGCTCATCTGACGACGCGGCTTGATCGTGATCGCGTTGTCCAGCATCGTCTTGATCTCGTCCCACGTCAGCTCATGCACAAAGCCAACCTGGTTGGCGTCCATGAAGCACGGATCGCACATCATGTTGCAGCGGTTCGTCAGATCGATCGTCAGCACCGATCCGCGGCCGTGCGTCAC
>CAZZXY010000099.1:0-16483 GCA_964658105.1 Verrucomicrobia bacterium Tous-C9LFEB
GCCCTGCTGCATGACATCGGCATGCTGGGCGTCCCCAATACGATCCTCGATAAGCCGGGTCCGCTCATCAGTGAGGAGTGGATTACGGTCCATCGCCACGCGGTCCTCAGCCAGGAGATCCTGTCCCGCGTTCGCGCCTTCAGCGAGATTGCTGTTCTGGCTGGGCAGCATCACGAGATGCTCGATGGCAGCGGCTATCCTTTTCACCTGGCTGGCGAGCAAATCTCGATCGAAGCGCGCATTCTGACCGTGGCCGACATTTTCAGCGCTCTCATGGAAAGCCGGTCGTACCGGCAGGACCTCACCCCTGCGCAGATCCAGCAACAGCTTGCACTAAACCTCCCGCACCGTCTGGACCCCGAGCCCGTTGACGCCGTCCTCTCGGTGCTGGATCAACTTGCCAGTCTGCCTCTCGAAGACATCCCGGCCATGTCTGTGGACAACGTCCCGGACCTGGTCATGATGGAACCCCCACCCTTCCGCTTCGGAGCGTCTCCACGCTAGCCACCGGGATTAAGACCCCGCGTTGGTTCACCAAACCGCGCTGGGCTGCTATTGGGTCTTAGTCGATAGGACGAAGGTTCGATTCCTCCGCGTCAACAAGCGTTCCAGGTCCTTTGAATTCAGCAATGTGTGATTGCACTTGAGTGCTCCTGCGTCTTGAACCTAAGCGGGATGGCTTGAAGACTGGAACGAGGAGCCAGCTTTGCTTCCGATAGAACAGCATTCAACTCTGCGCAGGAGATACGCCGTCCTTGGTGTCCACGGGAGCTTGTCATGAGGGATGTGAGCGAGGTCGTGTCCGTCTCGCGGGCGCTCCGTCATGGCTTTGCGAAGGAGCCCCAGCCTTTCATCCATCTTGTGAAAGGTGAGGGCGTGGAGGGCGATGCGCACCGTGGGCGCACGGTGCAGCACCTGTACCAGGTGCGGCGCGACCCCAGCCAGCCGAATCTTTGCCAGGTGCACCTGTTTGCGGCTGAAGAGCTTGAACGGCTCGGTGCCGCTGGCTTCTCGCTTGGACCCGGTGAAATAGGCGAAAACGTGCTCACACGCGGAGTCGAGTTGCTCAGGATACCGCGCCATACCCTGATCCGGCTGGGCCCAGAGGCCGTGGTGGAGATCACCGGTCTGCGCACACCGTGCTCTCAGATCGACGGCTACCGGGCCGGAATGCAGAAGGTGCTTTGGGGACCGCGTAATCGGAAGGGTCAGCGCGAGCGCCGCGCAGGTGTGATGTCCGTTGTGCTGGCAGGCGGCAGGGTGCTACCCGGAGACAAAATGGTGATCGAACTGCCACCCCCACCTCGGCTGCCGCTGGGTCCTGTGTGATCAGGGAAGCAGCCCGCCCCGAACTCGAAGACGTGCTGGAGCAGCAGGCTTCCAGCAGACAGCGCAGAAGTGATCCTGCTATGTTCGCGGCACGAAGCTCGGAAGGCGCGCCTTTGGTGGGGTAAAGGACGCGTACGAAGTTCCGTACGCTCGCTCTTCGCGCCGCATCGCAGTTCGAGGATGGGTGAAGCTGACGCCCGTTACACGCACCATCAAAGGAAGCAAATGCCAACGACTCGCATTAAAACAACGCTTGAGGCCATCAAGGGTGGCGTTAAGAACTTCACCATCGAAAAAGCGACTTCCAACATCGAGGGATGGGAGGACTACCTCTCCAAACATGATCACGAGGGTGTAAAGAAGGTAGTTCAGGATCTCGGCAAGCTCAAGAAGCTGCTTCATGCCAAGGAAATAGATGGCGACTCCATCAAGACGCTTGTGTCCAAGTTGGGCAAAGACACCGTGGCTGTTGCAGGCGACGAACAGAATGCGAACGCGACACACATTCGTGAGCTGGGCGAGGCCCTTTCGCAGGCTGCACAGTAAGCCTGAACACATCGTGCTGGCCGGCGGTCTCTACGGTCGAGCAGCCGGGCAACTGAACTCAACGCGTCTGTGTAGAAGGGGATGCCGCAATACTGGGCATCCCCTTATGTCATTCGAAGCTTGTGAAGAGTACCGCTTACTGACCGCTATAGGTCACCCGCCAGATAGAGTTCGAGGCATCATCCGCGACATACAACGCGCCATCATGACCTACAGCCACCCCTGCGGGTCTCCCCCATACACTGCCGTCAGGGTTCACGAAGCCCGTCATGAAATCCTCGAAGTCGCCTGTCGCATTACCATCCGCCATGCGAATGCGAAGGACCTCATACCCTCCGCGCACGGCCTTGTTCCAGGAGCCGTGCGAGGCCACGAAGAGGTCGCCTTGGTAGGGCGTTGGGAACTGCGCCCCCGTGTAGAAGTTGATCTGTAGGGGCGCGAAATGCGCCTGTAGCAAGGTATCTGCGACTATCGTTTCCTGAGCAAGGTCGGGGTGGTTAGCAGGAAGCCGTGGCTCCGGATGAGCACCGTTGTAATACCAGGGCCAACCATAAAAGCCACCCTCCTGGACGTGTGTCACATAGTCGGAGGGCAGGTTATCTCCGAGACCATCGCGCTCGTTGACGCTTGTCCATGGCCGTCCACTCGCATCCAACGCCAGCCCTACAGGATTCCGCAGGCCAGACGCGTAAATGGACTGAAAGGTGCCCTCAAGGGAATACGCCAGGATGTCGGCACGGTGGAACTCCGCGTGGTCTGTATCTGTGTTTGTGAAGTTGCTCGCTGAACCAACGGACACCAAGAGCCGTGGCGTTGCCTCCTGGGTAATGGCCAGCGCGCGGGTAGTGTGGTTGCCGCTGTTCGGGATATCCGTAGCCAGCGTGGTAGGTGCAGCTGACGCCACGGTATCCCCGGGCGCGTAAGGAAAACGGACCAGCGTTGCGGTGTTGGCAACGTACAGGTACTGCGGGTTGGCTGCCGAGGGATAAAACACCATGCCATAGGGAGAGGTAAGCCCGCTCGCGTAAGTGGATTGGCTGATGGCAGCCCCATTCGCGTCCACGCCACGCAACACGCTCACGACGCCCGCGCCCGGCTGGGAAAGAAGCAGGTCACCGTTCGCCGCAGCCAGCAGATAGCGGGGGTTGCTGAACCCTGAAGCGTACAGCGTCACTTTGAAACCTGGCGGAACGACCGGAAGCTGACCGGGTGCTCGCCGCACCTGCACAGCGTAGTTCGTCGCAGAGCCTGCAAGGTTCGGTGCGGGGAGGTCCGCAGTCGTGATCTTCCGACACACCTGGGGCTGCTGCTTCGTGAAGTCTGTGAAGACGGTGCTTCCTGTCAGGTCCGGGGCTGAGCAGCCGTTCGGCACCGGCGCTGGGGCGCCCTGCCCGGAAAGCGCAATCGTCCAGTTGGCAGGTGCGAGTGACAACGTGGGCTGAAAGGGTGAGGATGCCGGCGTGATCGCAAACAGCGAGGCGGCATTCCTCGCCGGATCTCGCAGAATGTTCAGCAAGGCCGAAACTGTGTTCGTCGGCGCCATTCCCCCGTCCGGCGTTGTCGCTGCAAACAGCCGACCGCAGGAGGTCCCATCCCCTGCAACACCTCCCGAGGAGTTCACGCAAGCGGCCAGGATATTCGCGAGGGAGTGGACGGTGCTAACAGGTGCCGTTGCCGTGCCAGGCAAAGCTGGCCCGGGAACCTGCCCAGTTGCGGGGTTCGCAAGGAGGTTCGCCAGGGTGAAGGCCGCGTTCAGCGCAGGGGCATCGATCGGGGAGGATCCCACCGCGGCCGGTGCCGACATGAACGGCATCAAGGCGTCGACAGCTGCCACGGTCGTACGCTCATCCAGGTACAGAAAGGTGGATGCGTTCAGCGCTCCGCACGGTCCAACGGCGCTCATCAGAACCAGTGCCGGATTGCTATGCCCAAGGCCTGGGTCCCCTCCGGTCCCGGTCAGGTACACGGGTGTTGTTGCGGAAGGGCACGTGTAACGGCCAGTCAAAGTGAAGCCGCCCGAGGCGTCGGTGGTCACTGGAGTCGTCAGCAAAGGTGTCGCAGGGGATCCGTCCCCGGCCGTCCCTGCTGCGTAGAGCTGAATCGCTGCGCCGCTCACGGGCTGCTCACCACCATTCAGCTGGCCCTGTTTTGCGGCCGCTACCGGTGCCGTGCCGCCCCCCGAGCTCCCAGTTCCCCCATGCATGCCACAACCCAGCAAGGTAAGTAGCAGACCTGAACCCAACGAATCCAAATTCCATACACGACGCATAGGAGCCCTCGGCGATCCTCTGTCGGTCATGCTGCCGACAACAGAGACCCGCCAAAAGTGTACGCGTAACTTCGCCAGGTCTGCGCCGTGTTGTGGACCGGTGCTTCATCTTGTTACATCTTCGCCATCTTGAGTTACCGAAGCTCTGAAACGACAGCAAAAGTGCTATTTCGGTCCGGTGTAGCCTCCGGTTAGCCTCACGGACATGCTCACTTCGTTCCTGCTGATGTTTCTTGCCCTTCCCGGTACCTCAGCCGACGTGGGCCAGGACACGGCGAAAGGAGCCTCCCTCCTGCGCGGCTGCCAGGCAGAGCTGCGGCTCATGGAAGGCGCTGCCCTTAGCTCGCCAGACCAGGGCGATCTGCTTAGCGGCAGCTACTGCATCGGCTACGTGAATGGCTTCGTCGCGAACTTCGAACTTGGTGGCGGCAGAATCTGTCCGGATGGTCAGCCCATGGGTGAGCTTGTGCGCGCCTACGTCAACTACATGAAGGACCACCCGAAACTGCTGGAAGACGACAAGCGCGTTGGCCTGCGCCTCGCCCTGCAGGGTGCGTTTCCCTGCCCCGTTTCGGGCGACTCACCAGGTGCGGGCGTCCGCAATCGGCGCGACCGGCTCTAACCGGCCTCCGTGAAGCTGCAAGGCACGATCGCAGCCTCCTGCGATCCTCGCGCTGTGTGTCACGAGCAGCGCTGCAAGGTTCTGCTCGCGGCATAAGCCCTGCAACAGCTCGAAAAGGTCGGAGGCTGTCTCGGCATCCAGATCGCCTGTGGGCTCATCAGCGAGAAGCACGGAGGGCCTGGTAATCAGGGCTCGTGCAATCGCAATGCGCTGCTGCTCACCACCCGAAAGTTCTCCTGACCGGTGCTCGGCACGATGCAGGAGTGCTACACGGCCCAGCCATCTCCGTGCGTCCGCATACGCTTCTCGCGGGCCCACTCCGCGAGCCAGCAACGGCATGGCCACGTTCTCCAGGGCAGTGAACTCTGGCAGAAGATAGTGAAACTGCCACACATATCCGATAAGGCGGTTGCGCACCTCCGAGAGCTTCGCCGCAGGTAGCCTTTGGATCGCAGTCGCTCCAACCCAGACCTCGCCAGCTGAGGGACGGTCCAAACCCGCCAGTAGGTGAAGCAACGAGCTCTTCCCAGACCCGCTTCGCCCGATCACGGCGACCATCTCTCCCGCCTCGATCTCCAGGTCGAGATCGCGAAAGATCATGACCTCAGCTCCAAGGGGAGAAAGGGCCGGGTAGCTCTTACACAGTCCTGTCGCTCTTAACACCGGCCCGTCATACGTCGGCAGCCCTGTCAGTGGCCTTGATGGGTGCCTCAATGAGTGGCAACCTTGCCACCGTCGTCTTCCGCCTCGGGGGTGGCAGCTGTTCGATCTGCGTGCATATGCGAGAAATCTGTCCGGGCAGAACTCGTACCCTGACCGGACTGCGTTTCCCGCACAGAGGCAGGCGCATTACCTCGCGGCCGCCACTCCGGTTTGAAAGCAACGCCCATGCGATTCCACGCGTTGATATTGGCAATGGCGAAGGTAAGGTCTACCAGATCCTTGTCGTGAAAGAACCGCGTCACCGCTGCGTAGTCCTCCTCGGAGGCGTGACTCCCTCGCAGGCGCGTAATCACCTCGGTCCAGCGCAACGCCGCTTGTTCGCGGGGCGTGAACACGTCCGATTCCGGCGTGGTTTCTACAGCTTCGATCCGGCTTGCGGGCTCATGGTGCTTATGCAACTCGGCTTTGTGCGCCTCGATACAGTATCGGCAGCCGTTCAGCAAAGAAGCCCGAAGGTACACAAGAGCCAACAAAACCGGCTCCAGCGCCGTCGCCGTGTTGACGTAGTGCCCGAACGCGGCCAGTGCCGCATAGCCTTCCGGTGCAAGCTCCGGATAGCGCAGTCGCGTTGCCATCAGCTGGTCCCCATTTCCTGGAAGCACGCAAATCGTCCCTTACTCATAGCGCAAAGCCTCTGCAGGCAGAATAGCTGCCGCCGCTCGTGACGGATAGAGAGTCGCTAATAACGCGATCCCCAGCGAGACAACGCTCACCAACACTGCATCCATCGCACGGGGCGCAAATGGCAGATGATCGATCGAATACACACCCGGATCAAGCTGAATGAAGCGATAACGGGCGCCCAAGAAGCTGCCGGCGTACCCCACAACCAATCCCAACGCTGTCCCCACCGCCGAGATCAGCACGCCCTGCAGGAGAAAAATGCGTCGTACCTGGGCTGCGGTCACGCCAAAGCCCATCATCACGGCAATGTCCCGCGTCTTCTCCATAACCATCATGGTTAAGGCGCTCAGAATGTTCAGCCCTGCAACCACCACAATGAGAGCCAGAACAACAAAGGTCACCGCCTGCTCTAGCTTCAGCGCACGGAAGAGCTCGCGATTCTGTTCCTGCCAGGTTGTGGCCTGGAAGCCCTGCCCGGCAGCCTGCTCCAGCCGTTGAGCAATCTCCTGCGCCCGGTTCAGATCGTGGAGCCGAAAGCTCAGCACGCTGACAAGATCGGGCTCCGAAAAAAGTCGCTGGGCGTCGCTCAGCCGCATAAAGGCGTATGCAGAATCATATTGATAGAACCCCGACGAGAAAATGCCTGCCACGAGGAATCGCTGGTAGCGGGGAACGAGCCCAAGGGGCGTCAACTCTCCCTGGGGACTCGTAATCAGCAGCGTATCTCCCACGCCTGCCCCCAGCGTCAGCGCCAGTTCCCTTCCGATCACGATGGGTGGTGTTGCCGGTAGGCCAGGCTGCGCTTGATCTCCGGATGTTGTCTTCGCGTCGGGGATCGGCGCGAGCGGTGCAAAGCTCCCCTCGTGGACCGATTGCAGCAGATTGCCAATCTTGAGTTCGTCCCCCGGCACGATTCCCTTGATCAACGCGCCTCCGGACCGAGGTCCGCGCGAGATCAGCACCTGCCCATAAAGGCCAGGAGCAACCGCCTCGACGCCCTTGGTCTCAGCCATTCGTTGCATCAGCGGACGCCATCCCCGAATGCCATCTCCGGCGGCCCGGAGCAGCTCCACATGCGCCGTAGCGCCCACCAGACGGTCCTGCAGATCGCGCCTCATCCCGTTCGTGATCGCCAGCGCAAGGATCAGCGATGCCACGCCCGCTGCCACGCCAAGTACGGAGATGGCCGTGATCAGCCCGACCACCGCCTGGCGCCGTCGTGCACGCAGGTATCGCAACGCGATGAAGAACTCAAATTGCACATGCCCATCCTAGCCTTTCCGGTCCAGGCAGCAGGTGCGCAGTGTCCACCGTGCGCCAGGTGCTTCGGTAGCCTTCTCCACTGCCGCCCCATTCCAGGTACAGCTTCGCAGATCGGCTCACTGTACCTCTCCGTCCCCGCGTTAGTAGAATGAGCCGTTCCCGCCCATTTATTGCGGGACCTGGAGAAAACACGCGTGTTCCCTCGGGCAGCCCTCGGTCGCATGCAGCGCAGAGCCCCCGCTCTGCTCCTGTTGCTGAGCACTATGCTTACAGCCCGCATCTCTCGCGCGGAGGACGGCTCAGCCGCCTGGCTGCGCTACGCACCTGTCGGCCATCGGGAGCGGTATCGCGATCTGCCTTCGGCTATCACGATCTCTCAGCCGAATGACCCCGTTGTTCATGCAGCCGCGGAAGAACTGGTTCACGGCCTCACCTCCATGCTCGGACGGCCTTTCCGCCTTACGTCCAAGATGGACCCCGCAGGTACGATCCGCCTCCACCCGGGCCCCCCGCCTCACTTCAACAGCCTGGCGCGTCGCGACCTTGATCCGGATTGGTTCCTCATCTCCAACGCAACGGGCGCCTCCGGGAATTCCCTCATTCTGCAGGCACAGACGCCGCGAGGCGAACTCTATGCTGTCTTTCATCTCCTTGAACTCATTGGCGCCGGGAGGCCACTTCCTGTAGGCGTGGACTACCAGTCCCCTGCGGCCCCCATCCGTTGGACTGACGAGTGGGACAACCTGAACGGCACCATCGAGCGGGGCTATGCCGGCCCGTCCATTTTTTTCAGCAACGGCCACGTCCGCACCGATCTCACCCGCGCAGGCCAATACGCGCGCCTGCTCGCTTCCGTCGGCATCAACGGCTGCAACATCAACAACGTGAATGCCGACGTCGATCTGCTCACTCCCGGGCACCTGAAGGAGTTTGCCCGGGTTGCGGACGTCTTTCGCCCCTGGGGCGTCAAGCTCGCTCTGTCCATCGATCTGGCCAGTCCGCAAAGCGTAGGCGGTCTACCTACCTTTGACCCGCTCGACCCCACCGTGATCGCCTGGTGGCAGCACAAGGTCGATGAGATCTACACGCAGATCCCCGATTTTGGCGGATTCACCGTCAAAGCCGACTCCGAAGGGCGCAAGGGACCGTCCCAGTACGGTCGTAGCCCGGCCGATGCGGCCAACGTCCTTGCCCGCGCGCTGGCACCTCATCAAGGCGTTGTCCTTTACCGGGGTTTTGTCTACAACAATCATCTCGACTGGCAAAATCCAAAGGCGGATCGCGCCAGGGCAGGCGTGGACAACTTCGCGCGCTACGACGGCAGGTTTGACCCCAACGTGATCGTCCAAGTCAAAGAAGGCCCCATCGACTTCCAGGCTCGGGAGCCGGTCTCCCCGCTCTTTGCTGCCCTGCCCCACACCAACGTGGCCATCGAACTCCAAACGTCGCAGGAGTACACCGGCCAGCAGCGCCACATGGTGTGGCTCCCCAGCATGTGGAAGTGGGTGCTGGACACCGATCTTCGTGCTGAGGACAAACCGAGCTACGTCAGAGACATCGTCACAGGACAGCGCTTCCCGCAACCGGACGGCCGTCCTCGCCCTGGAGGCTTCATCTCCGTCACGAACGTCGGCATGGACGCAAACTGGCTCCACAACCCCATGGCTCTGGCGAACCTCTACGGTTTCGGCAAGTTAGCCTGGGACCCGACGCAGCCGCTCGAAGGCATCATCGACGCCTGGACGCGATTAACCTGGGGCAATGACCTACAGGTCGTCAAGACGATCGACACGCTGCAACTGAATAGCTGGCAGGTATACGAGGGCTACACGGGTCCCCACGGCATGGGCACGCTCACCAACATTCTCGGCTACCACTTCGGTCCAGGGATCGACTCCGCCGAGCGCAACGGCTGGGGGCAGTGGTTCCGCGGCGAAAAGGATGGCATCGGCATGGATCGCACCGCCGGGGGTACGGGATACGCCGGGCAATACCCACCCCAGCTCGCGGCCCAATACGAAAGCCTAGCCACCTGTCCCGACGACCTGCTGCTCTTCTTCCACCACGTTCCCTACACCTACAAGCTTCGCAACGGCAAGACCCTCATCCAGGACATCTACGACACGCACTACGCCGCGGCACTCGCAGCCGCAGACTATGTGCCGCAATGGGCGGCGTTGCACGGCAAAATCGATCCGGAGCGTTACGCGCAGGTGTTGGGTCTTTTCGACTTTCAGGCGGGTCACGCGATTGAGTGGCGTGACGCCATCAACACCTGGTTCTTGCGCACCGCGGGCATAGCCGACATGGAGCACCGGGTTGGTCATGACCCCAATCGCATCGAGGCAGAGTCGATGCAGGCGGTCGGGTACACACCGGTCGACATCGACCCCACGGAGACAGCTTCTGGCGGCAAGGCCATGCAGTGCCTCCAGCCGAACGGCTGCACCCTGGCCACCACGCTGCATCGCCCTGCCGGGCGGTATAACCTCGCCGTCCAGTACTTCGACCTTTGGCGCGGCGCCTCGCGCTACACCCTGCGATTGAACGGTCTGGACCTGGCCCACTGGACCGCGAGCGATACCCTGCCGCCGGCTCAGTTCGACCCTCACCCGGATGGTCAGAACGCAACGCGCTACACCCTGAACAATGTTGACCTGAAGCCCGGCGACATCCTCGAGCTGAGAGCCTTGCCGGATCTTAGACCTGAACTGCACACCGGGCAGTTCGTTGCTCCCGCTGCTGGAGCCCTCGACCAGAACACGCGTACACGTCCCGACTACCGCGAGCCTGCCCTCGTTGACTACATCGAAGTCGGCCCCGGCGGTCTCGTTACGCCACAATAGTTGTAGATCGGTCGCAAGTTGCCCCACTTGCGACCGATTTCCCACAGGGACGTCCAATCTCTGGTAACTCCCAGCTGGTTCGCGCTTCCGTAAGTGTGTCGGGCGCGGATACACTGGAAGGCAACTCTCTGGCTGCCCTACCAGGCATTCAGGTCCCTTCGCCGTAGAAGATCGCGGCGGTCTCGGTTTTCCATCGCAGACCACGCCCTCTCCGAATACGGGCGAGGGCGGTGGGTCGAAGGGGGAGCATGTTCGAACGCTATACAGAGAAGGCGCGGCGCGTGATCTTTTTCGCGCGCTATGAGGCGAGTCAGTTCGGCTCGCCTTACATTGAAACCGAACACCTCCTGCTGGGCCTCCTGCGCGAGGATAAAGCGCTGACCAATCGCTTCCTGCGTTCCCATGCGTCCGTAGAGTCCATTCGCAAGCAGATTGAGCAGCACACCACGGTCCGTGAGAAGGTTTCGACCTCGGTTGATCTTCCGCTGTCTAACGAGTGCAAGCGCGTGCTCGCCTACGCTGCCGAAGAGGCTGAGCGGCTCAGCCACAAACACATCGGAACCGAACACCTGCTGCTCGGCTTGCTGCGCGAGGAGAAGTGCTTTGCCGCGGAGATCCTTACAGAGCGCGGGCTGCGCCTGCCGGCCATCCGCGAGGAACTGCAGCGCTCCACGCAGGAAAAGCCCCAGGGATCTTCCTCGTCTTCGGGCGGCGGCTCCAAGCAGCGCGGTCAACAGCAGGAGCAGTCCATGCTGGCCGAGTTCTCACGCGACCTTACCCAGGCGGCCACAGACGGCACCCTGGATCCTCTCGTCGGCCGTGATTTTGAAGTAGAGCGCGTCATCCAGATTCTGTGCCGCCGCACCAAGAACAATCCCGTCCTGATCGGCGAACCCGGTGTCGGCAAGACCGCGATTGTCGAGGGTCTCGCACAAAAGATCGCCGATGGAGAAGTCCCCAGCTTCCTGGCTGAGAAAAAGGTGCTTTCCCTCGATCTGAGTCTAATCGTCGCCGGTACCAAATACCGTGGTCAATTTGAGGAGCGCCTGAAGACCATTATGAAGGAGTTGATGGAGAACCAGAACTCCATCGTCTTCATTGACGAACTGCACACCCTGGTGGGTGCCGGTTCCGCAGAGGGCTCGCTGGACGCGGCAAACATCCTCAAGCCCGCACTCAGCCGTGGCGAAATTCAGTGCATCGGAGCCACCACACCCGCGGAGTACCGCAAATCAATTGAGAAGGATCGCTCGCTGGAGCGTCGCTTCCAGGCCGTGAAGGTGCCTCCACCAAACGAAGAGGATGCCATCAAGATCATCATGGGCATCCGCGAGAAGTACGAGAAATTTCATGCCGTCAGCTACACCGATGACGCCATCAGCTTTTCTGTCTCGCACTCCAACCGCTATATTCCGGATCGCTTCCTCCCCGACAAGGCCATTGATCTCATTGACGAGGCGGGTGCCCGCGTCAAACTGCGCCAGACGACGCTGCCGGAAGAGCTGACCGAGGTCCAGAAGCGAATCAAGTTCATCGTGCACCGCATGGAGAACGCGATCGCCAATCACGAGTTTGAGAAGGCCCGCTTCTACTCCGACGAGGAGCGCAAAGAGCGCGAGAACCTGCGTGCCCTGCGCGACAAGTACCACCTCGACGAGTCGAGCTCCGGGATCGTGACTCGGGAAGACATCGAAGACGTTGTCTCTCGTTGGACAGGCGTGCCCATTACCTCCATCAAGGAAGAAGAGACACAGAAGCTTCTCCGCGTGGAGGAAGAACTGCACAAGCGCGTGATTGCTCAGGACAAAGCCATCTCCGCCCTGGCTCGCGCTATCCGTCGCTCCCGTGCTGGTCTCAAGAACCCAGCGCGTCCCATCGGTTCGTTCCTGTTTCTCGGCCCTACGGGCGTCGGCAAGACCGAAGTCGCCCGCACACTCGCACAATTCCTCTTCGGTTCGGAGAAGTCGCTCATTCGCTTCGACATGTCCGAGTTCATGGAGAAGCACTCCGTGTCCAAGCTGATCGGTTCGCCTCCGGGCTACGTCGGTTACGAAGAGGGCGGTCAGCTGACCGAACGCGTCAAGCGCAGCCCATACTCAGTCGTTCTTTTCGATGAGGTGGAAAAGGCTCACCCGGACGTCTTCAACCTGCTCCTGCAGGTATTCGAAGATGGGCAGCTTACGGACGGCCTTGGTAACACGGTCGACTTCAAGAACACCATCATCGTGATGACTTCGAACATCGGAGCCAAACACCTGATGAAGCGTGAAAGCCTCGGCTTCCAGTCAAGCAAGGACGAGGTCGTCTTCGACAAGATGCAGGAGATGGTCATGGGCGAGGTGAAGCGCACCTTCAACCCTGAATTCATCAACCGTCTCGACGAGGTCATTGTCTTCTCTGCGCTGACAGATCCTGAACTCATGCAGATTCTGGAACTGCTGGTGCAGCAACTCAACAACAACCTGGTCCACAAAGCCATCACGATCTCCGTGCAGGATGAAGCGAAACGCTGGATCCTGGAGAAGACGCTGGTGGATCGCTCCTACGGTGCACGTCCGCTCCGCCGGGCTCTGCAGCGCTACATTGAGGATCCTCTCTCCGAAGCGCTCATCGCCGGGCAAATTCCTGAGCGGCCGGCCTTTCTGGAGGTCTATCTTGACGGCGTTCAACTCTTCTACCGACCCGTCTCACCGGACGGGACAACCGAAGAGCCGGCAAACGGGCTGGCGCTTTCAGTGGTGTAGCACCCGCAAAAAGGGCCCCAATCACTCGGGGCCCTTTTCTGCGGAGAATGTGAAACGGACCTCGATAAGCCCGTATCACATCAACCGTGACGCCCGTGTGCTTACCTTTATCCCGGCGCTTTTGGCATAGTCCTGCGCCATATCGAGTGCATCACCAAGTTGCCCTTTGCCGTTGTCGCTCAAGTTCTGGGCTTCTTTGCTGAGCCGATCGGCCTGTTCCTTGACGTAATCTGCTGCATCTCCCAGGCTTTCCCCCAGGTCTTCCAAGGACCGCTTCATCTTTCGCCGGGTGGACGCACCGGATTGCGGCGCCCACAACAACGCGGCCACACCGCCGACCAGAGCTCCAACGGCCAAACCGATCCAGAACTTCTTCATCTGCCACCTCCAGATTGCTGTTCCTGTGATTCCTGGGGCATGTTGCAGGTTGACTCATCTCCCGTCGTTAGCTCCATCGCGGAGCTAAGTCGTCCGATGGTATGGTGTTGACGGAACCACGATCCGGAGATTCGCCTCAGCATGAGCCCTGCCCCCCATCGCCCAGATCTTCGCTCTGGGCGTCCCCGTTTTGTTAACTCCGGGAACTTCACGCCCACCTTGATCGCCCTTCTGTGTGCCACACTTCTGGGCATCTCCTGGGAGCGCGGGCGTGGCAACTTCCACCGGTTCACCTCTGCCGTTCTGTCTTCTCCCCCAACGGCAATGCACGTCACCGGGCCCGGGGGCGAGGACGTCATTCGGCTGATCCGAACTCCCGATGCGGTTGGCAGCGAGCCGGAGTTCGTGAATGCTCTTCTGCTGCCCGGTCGTGGGATGAACGTGCTGCAGTTGGTGGCTCGCATCCCCGGCCACGGCGAAGTGCCATTACTGATGGCTCCCCCACTGGAGGAAGTAAGCAAAATGCTCACCGAATCCGGACCGGATGCGAATGGAATGCTCAGCTCCACCATGGGAGGCGCCTTCCTGGTGCCCTGGGCGGGGCAACTTGTCGGCCGCCCCTCAGGTACGCCGAATGTCCTGCAGACACTGTGGCTGGGTCAGCACTTAACCTTCCCGGCCGCCGCTCCGGGCAGTGCTCTGTCAACACTGGGCCTTTTTCTGGACCGTGGGGCCGACTCCACGCACAACGATGTCGTGCTCGACGGTCAATCGGTCGACGCGACTTTCCACTCGGGCACCTTTTCCGGAAATTGGCCGTCTGCGGGCACCGTACAGGTACGGGCCGAGCTCTCCGGTCGCAGCCTGGATCTCACCGTGACCATTCAGAACACTGGCACCACGCCCATGCCTGCCGGCATAGGCTGGCTCCCCTTCTTCGCTCTGGGAAGTCAGGATCGAGCCCACGCCAGTTTGACCATTCCCTCCAGTACCCGTCTTGAGACGAACCGCAGCACGGGCATCCCAACAGGGCGCATGCTCCCTGTCAGCGGAACTGCCCTGGACTTTGTTCGCGTCCGGGGCACGGTACTTGGCCACACCGCGATCAACGACACCTTCGTCCATCTCACCACGGCTCCTCTGGCCAACAGCCCTATCGCTGAGCTCCGGGATACGGCGTGGGGCTATGGCGTTCGAGTCCTCCCCCTGAGCGCAAATATCAAGGCGCTGCGGGTCATCGCGCCGCCGGATAAGCCGTGGGTGGCCATTGGGCCGTACACAAATGTCGACGACGCCCTTGGCTCGGAGTGGGACACCACTGAGAGTTCCGGCATCACCACGCTTCAGCCCGGAGACAGCCTGCAATGGAAGGTTCGGGTCGAGATTTTCACCTTTCGTGCCGGCGCAACCTCGCTGGATTGATCGCCCGGTTTGACCCCTCCGCAACCCGCTCGTATCCTGAAGGAAGTGGCAAGGCACCCCGCCTCGAGCGGTGCCGTGCGTTCAACCGCAACCGCCTTCCACCAAGTTCGAGCCACCCCCATCGCTCATCCGGAAGAGACCTACTTTGACCCCCATCGATACACAGGAAGAGACCGTTGCTGCGCAGGAGACTTCCTCCTCCGCTGACACCACACTTGTCGCCGCTGAAAGCCACGTACACAGCGACGGTGAGCACCATCACCACCAGCACGGCCCCACACTGCACCCTGAGCTCGTGCGCTCCGTTGAAGTAGAGGCACCCGCGGCCGACGTGGACCGCGCCTTTCGCCAGGTCATTCGCAAGTACGCCCGCATGGCCCGCATTCCGGGTTTCCGCGCAGGAAAGGTGCCCGAGGCACTGGTCCGCTCGCGCTTTGCGAAGGATGTTCGTCAGGAAGTTCTCGATTCCCTGGTCTCAGAGCGTTTCCGGTTGGCATTGGAACAGGGCTCCTTCCAGCCTGTGTCGCAGCCGCAGATTTCCGAGCTGCAGCTCTTTGAGGGTCAGCCCCTCCGCTTCAAAGCGAGCTTTGAAGTGCTGCCAGAAATCAACATCGACGGATATGAGTCGATTGCCGTCGACCGTCCCGAGGTCAGTGTGACGGACGAGGAGTACGACGCAGAGCTCAGTGGTGTTCTTGACCACCACGCAACCGTGGAGCCCGTCGATGAAGAGCGACCACTCGCGGACGGGGACTGGGCAGAGATCAGCTACAAGGGCCAGATGAAGGCGACTGCCGAGGCCACCGCGGAAGAGGGCTCTGAAGCCACTCCGGAGCTGACGGACCCCAACACCCCTGAGATCAAGGGAGATGATTTCCTGCTCGAGGTTGGTGGGAAGAACACCCTGGCAGCCTTCTCCGATGCGCTTCGCGGCTCGAGCATCGGCCAGGAGCTTACCTTTGAAGTGGATTACCCCGCCGATTTCGGAGATGCGCGTCTGGCCGGAAAGACCGTCAGCTATGACGTCACGGTAAAGGCGATCAAGCGCAAGACCTATCCTGAGCGCGACGAGGAGTTCGCCAAGCAACTGGGCAACTACGACTCCTGGCAGGACTTCGAGGCCAAGCTGCGTGATCGCCTCGCGGCGCGCAAGAAAGATTCCCTCGAAACGCAGGCCCGGGACAAGATGCTGGAAGACCTCATCCAGCGCTTTCAGTTCCCTGTTCCCGAGACCTTCGTCCAGCAACAGATTGACGCGCGCCTCGAGCGGGGTCTCCGTGCTCTTGCCCAGCAGGGCATGACGACGGAAGCCATGCGTCAGCTGGACTTCCCCCGCCTTCGTGAGGCGCAGCGCGATCAGGCCGTGAACGAGGTGAGGGCTTCGCTCATCCTTGACCGTATTGCTGAGCGCGAAAACATCCAGGTGAGCGAGGAGGATCTCGAGCGTGAACTGCTCATGCTCTCTCTGCAGGCTCGCGAACCGGTCGAAACCCTGCGCAAGCGCCTCAGTGATGATGGCTCGCTCCAGCGGCTACGTGAGCAGATGCGGCGCGAGAAAACCGGCGGCACCCTGTACGAGAAGCTCGCTGCCGCAGCATAGGTGTCGGTCAGGATGCCTCAGCCCGCATCGTCCTGGGGCCTGAAGCATCCTCTCTTCCGAACTGCTACGCTGATTTCACTCGCAACCGCGCAACAGAAAGAGAGACGCAATGGGACT
>CAZZXY010000100.1:0-16264 GCA_964658105.1 Verrucomicrobia bacterium Tous-C9LFEB
GGACATTGGGTCCACGCTGCCGTTGGAGCCTGGGCAGTTTGTGGCTTTGGGGTCAGTGGTTGCCGGAGCGTTGCTTTGGGTGTTCACGGATGCGGTACGGGAAATGCCATAGGCGGTAGTCGTGAGCTGGATTCAGGGATCCGAAAGGCCTGCGCAGCCTGAGGTGAGGAGGTCATAACCGCCAAACGTCCCGCAGCGGCTGAAACCGCCACGCACATCGGTGTGTTGCAGCTTGTCTGAACCCGTGCTATTCCCGCAGACGTGCTCAAAGCCGAAAAGCGAAAATTGTAGAGACGTGAGACAACAGTTGGGGAGCGTGCGCTGATGCCGTCAAAGAACATGATCAAGAAGGGCAAGCGGCGGCAGACCGTGAAGCACGACTACCGGGTACATCGCGATGCCGTGCGGGACGGGGAGGCAGCGCGCAAGAGTGCGGAAGAGTCTGGCCTGCCGCAGCCGGTCGCAGAGCAGGTGGATGAGGCGGGCGAGACGGCAGAGCTGAAGCTGCCGGAAGCTGAGATCCCGGTGCTGGAAGACCTGGAGGCCGAGGACGGCGTGCGCAGCTTCGTTGCCGATGTGGCGGCAAAGGGCAAGCGGCTGGATGCGTACCTGGCCAAGGCTCTCCCTGATGTGAGCCGGGGACGGGTGCAGATGCTGATCGAGAACGGGCAGGTGCGCGTGGAGGGCAAGCCGGCGAAGGCGAGCCTGAAGCTCGAGGGCGGCGAGCACCTGGAGGTCGAAGGCGAGCCCCAGCTGGCGCCGCTGCGCGCCGAGCCGGAGGACATTCCGCTGAAGGTCGTGTACGAGGACGGCGATCTTGCGGCGATTGATAAAGCGGCCGACATGAGCGTGCATGCGGGTGCGGGAGGAGCGGAGCACAATCGTGGGACGTTGGTGAATGCGCTGTTATTCCACTTCCAGAAGGAGCTTTCGGGCGAAGGCGGCGCGCTGCGGCCGGGGATCGTGCACCGGTTGGACAAGGACACCAGTGGCTTGATCCTGGTGGCAAAGAATGACGTGACGCACCGCAGGCTTGCGGAGATGTTTCAGTCGCGGTCACTGCGCAAGGTGTATGTGGCGCTGGTGCACGGGAGTATGGCGAAGGACGAGGGCACGGTGGACCTGCCGATCGGGCGTGATCCCGTCCGGCGCACGCGCATGACGACGCGGCGCAGCGTGGAGAGCGGGGCAAGACCGGCGATCAGCCACTGGCGCGTGCTCGAGCGGCTGGGGAACAGAGAGGTACCGGGGCCGTATGGTGCGTTCACGCTGGTGGAGGTGCACATCGAGACGGGCCGAACGCACCAGATCCGCGTACACCTGGCGTCGCTGGGACATGCGGTCGTGGGGGACGTGCTCTATGGAGCACTGGGAAAGCTGCGGCGTACGGACGACCCTGCGGGGGACGCGCCGGAGCGCACGCTGGACCGGAATTTTCTGCATGCGGCGGAGCTGGAGCTGCCGCACCCGCGGACGGGTAAGCCATTGCAGTTGAAGGCGCCGTTGCCGCCGGAGCTGGAGAGCTTTCTGGGGAAGGTTCGCCCGGTGACCGCAGAGGCAACCCCGAAGGGCCAGCGGCCGGCGCGAGTTGCTAGAATCAAGGCGAAATGAACGCTGTCACTGCCCCAAACCGTTTTGCTGCCATTGCTGCCGGACTCGCCCTGTCTTTTTGCTGTTTCAGCGTAGCTGCGCAACAGCCAACCGGGACCACGCCCCCGACGGCTGCCGCGAAACAGCCCACGCCGCAGGCACCGCAGCAGCCGGCACAGACGAGCACGCCACCGCTGCAGCCGCGGGATGAGTCGGCACCGCCGCCATCGCAGGCACCCACCATCCAGGTGTTCAGCCGCGAGGTGAACCTGGTATTTACGGTGACGGACAGCAAGGGCAAGTTCATTACGAATCTGCAGCAGCAGAACTTCGGGCTGCTGGACGACCGTCGACCGCCGGAGCGTGTGGTGCACTTCCGGCAGGAGACCAATCTGCCGTTGCGCGTGGGCCTGATGATCGACACGTCGAACTCGATCCGGTCACGGTTTGAATTTGAGCAGCAGGCCTCGGTGGACTTCCTGCTGCAGATCCTGCGGCCGATGGACCGGGCGTTTGTGGAGGGATTCGATGTCCAGACGGACATCTCCCAGGACTACACGAACCGAATCGACCTGTTGGATACGGGCATTCACAAGCTGCGGCCCGGCGGTGGCACATCGCTGTTCGATGGGCTGTACAAGACGTGCCGCGACCAGATGCTGACGCTGAAGGATCAGCAGCCGGTACGGCGGGCGCTGGTGCTGGTTTCTGACGGCGATGATGATTACAGCCGCGCCCACGAGGCGGATGCGATCAAGATGTGCCAGCGTGCGGAGACGATTATTTATACGATTTCCACCAACGTGGGCCCGAGCAAGGACAAGGGCGACGACGTGCTGCAGCAGATTGCTGACGCTACCGGTGGACGGGCGTTTTTCCCGACGCGTATGGAAGAAATGGCAATCGGGTTCGCGAACATCGAGCAGGAGCTGCGGTCGCAGTATGCCCTGGAATATGTGCCGGCGGACTTCAAGCAGGATGGGGCGTTCCGGACGATTTACCTTGTGGCCCTGGATCAGCGGTACCAGGTGCATGCGCGTAAGGGGTACTTTGCGCCGCGGGCGCCGCAGTAGCGAAAAGCAGATCCCTACGGGATGACAACAGAGGGGATGCGGATACTGCGGGATGACAACACAGAGAAGCGGATCCCTGCGGGGTGATAACACAGGGAACGATCCCTGCGGATGACATACAGAGAAGCGGATCCCTACGGGATGACAACACGGGGAAGCAGACCCGTGGCGGGATGACAAATACCGCCGGAGGTGGCTTCCCGCGGTCGAAACGCAACTTTGCGGTTGGGGTTGTGGTCTAAGGCTGTATGAGCCGTTCTGTGTCGCTTCCGCGGGTCCTTGGGTTGTTCTTCGCCGTGTCTGCGGCGAGCGCGCAGGCGCAGTATGCGAATGGCCCACCACCGCCGGCTACGGTGCCGCCGCCGGTGTATGCGCCGGGGCCAGTGGGTCCGCCCGTGGCAGGGTCGCCCTTTGAGCCGCTGGGGGTATCCCAGGCTCTTGCCGGGTTGACATCGCAGCCGGGGTCTCACACCGCCTTCACCTTTGATCGGGACATGTTGCAGGGCATCCTTGGGCAGCAGGCCGTGGGCTTGAACGCGGTAACCGTGCAAAACACAAGGTATCGGGAGCCGGCGTTTTACGTGCCGGAGGCGTTGCAGGCCCTGCGTGCGTCGTACAACGCTGCGGGATGGAAGCATTTGGTGGAAGCGAACGTGAGCCCGCGGGAGCAGGCCTCGCCGGTGAAGCCGATTACGGACCTCTGGCTGCATTTTCGCGGGGCCGAGATCGACGATGTGGCGGTCCTGATTCGGGGTCCGCGGCAGATGAACTTAATCGAGATCTCCGGGTTGCTACGGCCGCTGGATCTGATGCATCTGGGCGGGCATTTCGGGATTCCCAAGGTGGATCCGGGTGCCGTGATGGTGCCTGCACCGCCGGGGCAGTAGAGCGCCTTGCGTTCGGTGGCTTGGAAAGCGGGTCCCCGTCTGTGAATCGCGAGCAGAAAAGCGAACAGCAGATGCCTCCGCTTCGCTACGGAATGACAAACGGAAGAGCGGAGCAGTTCCTCGTTCGGGGAACGACAAGCAGAGAAGCTAAAGCAGGTTCCACGTTCGGGGAACGACAGATGAAGAGAACCGGCAGTTAGAAGTGGGCGCCGGGCAGGATGTGCGGGCGTTCGGGATCGTTCGCTACTGTTTCTACTAGGCGATAGAAGAAGACGTTGAACTTGAGCGCGGCACCGAAGTCGATGGGCTGGGTAAGGTCGTCCTGTGGGCGGTGGTACTGAACCTCGTACCAGTGGCGGTAGCGGCGTTCCTCATCCGTACCCGGGTCAAAGCCGAAGACGAAGCCGATGGCAGGGACGCCGGCCTTGAGAAACGGATAGTGATCGGCGCGGCGGAGCAGGCCCCGTTCGGGTTCGCGGTCCTCGCGGATCTGGATGTGGTCGACCGTGCCCACCTTTGCCGCTGTCTCCCCGAGCGTGGTGTCGTGGATGGCGAGCGCGGTGAGGGTTTTCAGCGGGAAGAGCGGGCGGAGTTGATCGAGGTTGATGTCCCCGGCCATTTGCGCGAGGGGAACGGTAGGTGACTGACGAACCATGTGGAGCCGAGCAGGCCCTTCTCTTCGCCGGTAAAGGCGCAGAAGAGGATCGAGCGTTTAGGCGCGGCCAGGGTGACGCCATTGTAGGTGCCGGTGGGTATCCCGATGGTCTCAACGGCGTGGCGCTCGCGACCGTCGCGGAGGTCGTCGGCCATCTGGATAAGCAGGGCGACGTAGGCTGCGTCGTCCAGCGCGCCGTTGTAGAGCTTGTCCCCTTCCACCGGGGTGCCGAAGCCGTAGCCATCGAGATGCGCCGCGACGACCACATACTGTTTGGCCAGCTCGGGGTCAGAGCCGGGAAGAAGGGCCAGGACGTTGGGTGAGCTGATGTCCTTCGCCGTTGTGTGCAGGGTGGCGCTGAATGTCGCGGGGAGATCGAAGCTGGTGAGGGGCTGTTTGGCGCCGCCCGCTTTCAGAATGGCCGCAGCGTCCTGCCCTGAGCCCTCAAGCAAGCGGGTAAATGCGGCATCGCTGAGGCGCATGGGTGGCAGCATCGGGCTGCTCTGGCTGGGCTTGGCCGCGGGTGCCGCCGGGTCGGCGAGCGTGACCGAGCGGGCGTAGGCGTAGGGCCAGCGCGGGGGTTCGATGGTGAAGTAGGGATCGTCGATGTTGATCAGGCCGGCGGCTTGTTCCCTGCGGGCATTAGCGACGCGCTCCCCGCCTGTCGGCAGGCCCGTGCGCTGTGTGCCGAAGCAGAGGACGACTTTGCCTGCAATGTCCTTCATGGCGTCGGCGCCACAGTAACCGCGAAAGGTAAGGCGGCCTGAGCCGGAGGTGGGCATTCCGGGGGAGGGCGTGGTGGTGATCTCGTGCAGAAAGCTGAGTGGGAGATCGGGGCCGTTTTCGCGATGGACGACAAAGCTGGTTCCCTCGGGTGTGAGGTCTACCTGGTGCATGGGGACGTTCTGGAGATAGGTGCCGTTGTCGCCCCCGGGCTTCAGACCGGCGGCGGCGAAGCGCCTGGCGACGTACGCGGCGGCACGCCCATAGGCCGCGGTGCCGGTATCGCGGCCTTCCATGCTGTCACCTGAGAGGTCCTCGGTGATGTGCCACCAGGCGCGGGTATCGCTGTCGGGGATGTCGTGGTCTCGTGGGTGTCCCTGGGCGCTGGCTGTTGCGGCAAGAAGTGTGGAGAAGAGGCAGCAAAGCGTCGGCAGAAGGCGCATGTTTCCCCATGGTAATTGCGATTGCCGCGCGTCGAGTTGTCCGTCAGCGGGTTGGAGGGGAAAGGGGTTGAGGCGCGGCACAGCGTGGTAGGTTCGAGGTTTCCGGAGACGCTGCGAGCGCTTCGAGGGGGAGCGGCAAAGTCAATGAACAGAATCCTGGTGGGTGTCTTTTGTGCAGCCCTGGCTGCCGTGCCGGGCGCATGGGCGCAGTCCGGCAACGATGACAGCGGGGTGGTGGGCGCGACGCAGCGATCACCGGCAGACCGGACGGGCGAGGCCTGGGCGATGTTGCAGGACAACCTGACGGCGAAGAAGGTCGACACCCGCATCGCCGCCCTGTCGGCGCTGTCCCTGCTGGGCGGCGACGTAAAGGCGGAGGGCATGGTGCGGGGTGTGATGAAGGATGCAACCGCCGACATCGATGTGCGGCTGGCGGCGATCGTGGCGGCCGGGCAGATGGACAAGGATCGCGGCCCGCACACGGCGTTTCGCGAAGACCTCCGAGACCTCCTGGAGAGCAACGATTCCAAGCTCAGCTTTACGGCTGCAAGCACGCTGTGGGCGCTGCATGACAACGCCGGCGAGGCCGTTTTGACCGCGACGGCTGAGGGTGAGCGTGCCGGGGACTACTCCTTTCTGAAGCGCAGCGAGCACAACGCGACGCGCACGTTGCACAGCCCGGAGGCGCTGGCAAAGATCGCCGTGATGCAGAGCCTGACTATTTTTGTTCCACCCGTGGGTATGGGCATGGGGGCCTACGGGTACCTGCGGGGGACGCCGGGCGCCTCGCCCCAGGTGACCGCGATCGAACAACTGGCCAGGGTTCACAGCGCGGCGGTAGAGAAGGCCCTGATCGCGGCGACAGAGACAAAGGACGCCGGCGCACGCATAGCCGCCGCTGAAGCCCTGGCGACGTTTCATGGCTCCCCCGTTACGGGGGCTCTCTACGCGTTGATGTCGGACGACAAGCTGCAGGTGCGGCTGACCGCGAGCGCTGCGTTCCTTGCGGCGGGTGAAACCAGCAAGAGCAGCCCCCACCGCTAACAGCAAGGTCTACCTGCGCCGGAGCCGCTGCCAAATCAGGCCCACGCCAAAACCAGGGATCAGGGATAGGTCCTGCCGTTGAGAAGATGTGCGTTTTTCAGGCCAGCTTCCCATTCAGGCTGACTTAAGGTCACGGCGGGACAATGCTACGATGGCGTGCTCTCTGTTCCTTCCCATGGTGCTTGCCTTACAAACTCTCGGCCAGGGCGGCCCCCTTCCTCTCACGGGCGCGTTGCCCATCGGAACGCCCCTGTGGGTGCGAGGGACACGGACGACGAATCTGCGCCTCGGGAATCCGGTGGAAGGGACGCTGATGTACCCGACCTATGCGGACAACCGCCAGGTGTTTCCTGCGGGGAGCCGTGTGCGTGGATCTATCGTCGATCTGATCGCAGATAAGCCGCATCGCTTACAGGCACGCCTGCGAGGGGATTTCACGCCGTTTTCGCACCCAGTCGTCCAGTTTCGCGAGGTGGTTTTGCCGGATGGGACATCTGTGCCGCTTGCGCTGGGAACCGCATCGGATGGCGCTCCGGTGTTGCAGTTGACCCCTCCGCCTCCGGCCAAGGGTGGCTTCGTCCGGCGCGAGTTCACCACGGGCGTGGGGCTGGTGAAGGAGCGCGTGCGGTTGATCACCGATCCAGGGAAGACGGACCGCTTGAAAGATCTGCTGTACTCGCAGATGCCGTATCACCCGCAACGCATTGCCGCGGGCACGGTGTGGACGGTCGAGACGACGGCGGCGGTAAGCGTGCCGGAGATCGCGGACCCTGGCGTAGCTTCCGAGAAAACGACGGCTCCGCGTCAGCAGCCCGCACAGACTGACCCCTCCCACACATGGACGATTGAAGCCTATCTGTCTGAGACCGTGTCTTCCCAGAAGACCCATGTGGGCGATCCGGTCCGGGCGGTCGTTGCACGGCCTGTGAGCAATGCGAGCACGGGCGAGATCGAGGTACCGCAGGGGGCGGTCCTGGAAGGCGAGGTGACGCGGGCACGGCCGGCGCGACGGTTTGGCCGCGCGGGCGATCTTCGCTTTGGCTTTCGCCAGCTGACGTTTCCTGGCAGCCCGGTGCGGCAGGACGTGCAGACGACGCTGGCAGGCATCGATGCCGTTGGGGGTGCCAACCTGGCACTGGATCGCGAGGGCAAGGTGACACCCAAGCCCAAGGACAAGCTCGCCGTTCCGCTGTTGCTGTTTGCCCTGGCAGCGCGACCGCTCGACCAGGACCGCGGCGACAATGGGTTTCGCAAGGATGCGTTGGCGTCGAACAGCCTTGGGGTGCTGGGCTTCATTGTGGGGACGGCAGGCGGATGGCGAAACGTCGCTGCCGGTATCGGGTACTACGGCGCGGCAATCTCGGTGTGGAACCGGTGGATTAAGCGCGGTGACGAGACGACCCTGCGCAAGGACACACGCGTGGTGGTGCAAACCACGGCGCGGCGCTCGGCTCCGATGAGCGTACCGGGGACGAAAGCTCCGCGGTAACGGACCATGCAGGAGCTTTGAATCCGAACCCTGCGAGGTCGACTCAGGCGAACTGTTCGAGGAAGCGAATGTCGCCTCCGTAAAGCAGGCCGATGTCGGCGATGCCGTACTTCATCATCGTGATGCGGTCGACGCCCATGCCGAAGGCGAAGCCCGAAATGCGGCGGGGATCGTAGACGGGGTCGCGGCCCAGCTCGATGCGGCGTTGATTTACGGCCTGGAAGACATTGGGGTCCACCATGCCGCAGCCCAGCAACTCAATCCAGCCCGAGTGCTTGCACTTGCGGCAGCCTTTGCCGCCGCAGAACGGGCAGCTGATCTGGACGTCGGCGGAGGGCTCGGTGAAGGGAAAGAAACTGGGAAAGAAGCGCGTTTTGACCGAGGAACCGAAGAGCGCCTTCATGGCGTGATCCAGCGTGCCCTTGAGGTCCGAGAAAGTGATGTCGGGACCGACGCAGAGGCCTTCGACCTGGTGAAAGACCGGCGAATGGGTCGCGTCGGCGGCATCGTTGCGGTGCACCTTACCGGGGATGACGGTGCGCAGGGGCGGATCCTGGGCGAGCATGGAGCGGATCTGCACGGGCGAAGTGTGCGTGCGCATGAGCAGACGATCGCGGAGCGGTTTTCCGGCCTGATCGGCGACGACGAGGGTGTCCTGGGTGTCGCGCGCGGGGTGATTGGGTGGGAAGTTGAGGGACTCGAAGTTGAAGAAGTCGGACTCGACCTCGGGGCCCAGGGCCACGGAGTAGCCGAGCCGCTCGAAGACCGAGACGACCTCGGCCATGGTCTTAACCAGCGGGTGCTCAGCACCGATGCGCTGCGCGGCGCCGGGGAGGGTGAAGTCGAGAACCTGGCCGGTGTGTGCAGGCCGTGCAGGGCCCGCGGCGGCTCCAGTGAGCATGGCCTCGACCTGCTCTTTGAGCGCGTTGAAGCGCTGCCCGATGAGGCGCTTGGCCTCGGGTGGAGCGGCTTTCAGCCATGCGTCGGAGATGGCCTTCAGACGGCCCTGCTTGCGGCCAAGCCAATCGAGGCGGAAGGCCTCGGGATCGAAGCCAGGCGCGAGCGCGGAGGAACGGGCTTCGGCGAGAACGGCCGCGAACGCGTGATCGAGGGCGGCTTCAGAAAAGTCGGTGAGATGCGGAATGTTCAAGTGTTTCCCTTACAGGCTAGGCGGATTTCGCGAGTTTCGCCCTGAAGTTCTCGACGACATCCGTCTGAACAACATCCACACGCGTGATCGCGTCGGGAATGGGATCTCCATCTTCAAGCATGCTTTCCAGATGGAACTCCAGCCCTTCCCGAATGAGAGATTGCACCTCCTCGAAGGTGCTGCCCATGGAGGCCAGTCCCGGGAGATCGGGGCAGTAGGCACTCCACCCTGTGCGGGACTTTTCGAAGATCAGTGCGTAATCCCTCATGGCTTGAGACCTGTCTGTTTCAGAATGCTCCGATACGTGCCATCCGCTGGCTCGTCTGAGGGTTTGCCAGCCACGGTCACCGTGCCAAGCTTCTGCGGATGCTTGCATTGCATGTGACTTCCTCGTTGCCTGCTTACTAACCCAACCGTCTTCGTGCAATCGCTTTAAGATGTCCCGATACCTCGGTGGCATGCTGATCCATTGTAGCTCCGCTACAAGGCCCACCAGATGATGACAGCCATCAGCAAGCCGAGCAGGAGGCTGCGCTTGTCGGTGCAGGCCCAGACGACGGGATCGTCGTGCATATGGCCGCGGCTGGCGAGCATCCAGACCTGGCTGAGCCAGAGCAGAAGCACGGGAACGACGAGCCAGAGCCGTACGGTGTGGTGATACAGGAACGTCGTTTCGGGGTTGGTGATGTAGAGCGTCATGACCACGACGGCAGCATAGGCCGCTCCCGTGCCGAGGCTCCGGAGCTGTTCCAGATCGGAGACGAAGTAGCCGCGGCCGTTGGTGACGGCTTTCCCGGTTTCGCGCAGGCCTTCCAGCTCGCTGAAACGCTTCACGAAGGCCAGCGATAGGAAAAAGAACACGCTGAAGCCGGCGAGCCAGGGAGACATTACGACGCCCGTAGCGGCACTGCCGGCGAGGATGCGTACCGTGTAGAGGCCCGACAGGACAAACACATCGAGCAGCAGCTTCCGCTTGAGATAGAAGGAGTACGCCAGCGTGGTGATTGTGTAGAAGAGCAGCCAGTCGAAGAAGCTGATGGCATGACCAGGGGCGTGGACACCACCCAGGGACGCAAAGAAGTGTGGAAGAAACAGCGCGAGGGTCACGGACGCGCACATCATGAGGACGACAGCAGCTATACCTGCAAAGGCTGAAAGATCGCCTGCGGCGAAGGGCCGGCGCCGTTTGCGCGGGTGGCGGCGATCGGCCTCGATGTCGAGCAGATCGTTGATGATGTAGGTCGCCGAAGCGCACAGGCCGAAGCTGAAGAAGGCGAGAAAGGCGGCGGCGATTGTCGCGAGGCTCCAGGCATGGGCCAACAGGAGCGGCACGAAGATGAGCGTGTTCTTGGCCCACTGATGAAGCCGGACGGCTTTCAGCCAGTTCTTTACCGTCGGGGTGCGATCGTCGAAGGTCCGGGCGATGACGACGTTGCCCCGCGCCAAGCCCGCGAGCAGAGCGCTGTCCGGATTGGCGACCATGGGCGCTTCGCAGGCAGAGAGCACCTCGATGTCGGGCTTTGCGTTGCCGATGTAGCAGAAGCTTTCGCCAAAGTGCGATCGGAAGGCAGCGAGTTTGTTGCCGCCGGCAAGATTGGTGGAGCCATCCGAGGCGAGCACCCCGGCGAAGAGGCCAAGGTGCTCTGCGACACGGTCCGCGAGGACGCGGTCAGCCGCCGTCGCAAGGTAAATCGCGCGGCCTTGCCCGTGCTCGATGCGCAGCCACTCTTCCAGTGGGCGGTTGTAGGGCAGGTGAGCAACGTCCAGCGTCACTGCCGAGGTGACATGCCGCTTAAAGGCAGCTTTGCCCTCGCCGATCCAACCCGGAATCTTGAGGAGGTCGGCAGGATGGTGCCGCGCGAGAGCGAGCACCGAGTCAACCAGCGTGTCGGACTTGACGAGGGTGCCGTCGAGATCCACGCAGAGCGGCACGCCCGGCCGCAGTAAGGGGGCGGCCCCGGTCGCGACGGGTGCGGCAGCTGCGATCACTTCAGGCGAAGCCATTCATCCTCCGAGACCGGACGCTTGGGGTGAACATCCCCTTCATCATATCGTCCGGAGAGGAGCTTTCCTTTAGGGCTAAATTACGTCCCGAAACGCGGGGACGAGGAACCCCGTCTAATGCTCAGGCATGCGGTCCCCGTTCTTTTTCGCCCAGCTCGTCCTACCCGGTGCTCTCGCAATCAGCATGGCGACGCTGACGCACGCCCAGATTCACCATGTCGAAGCACCCGAGCGCGTGACGCGGGCGGTGGGCGTGTACGAGTGGACAGGCGATCTGAACAAGCCGAGCGCGGCGCGTTTTGTGCCGGTTTCCCTCTTCATTGACGGCCGTTTTGAAGATGCAGGGCTGTACCTGGCCCGCCCGGTGCCCTTTGCGCTGCAGACTGGCAACTTGTACACCGTGGAGCGCTCCGGCGAACCCGAGGGGGCGCTCAACCTGGAGACGGCGGGGCGCGTGGTCACGGGCAACGCCGTTGCTGACGATAACTCCGTGGGGGCGTGGTATGGCTTCGGCAAGTTCACCGCAGAGGCTGCACCTAAGGCAGGACCGGCGTTGCACCGTTCGGCTCACGTGGGGGTGATCCAGGGCGCGTCCGACTCCGGCAAGGAGCATGAGACGGACACCAAGGCCGACGCGGATGATGGCAAGCCGCACATGTCACGTCGGACCCCGGTTGGCGACGCTGGCAGCAGCACGGATAAAACAGGCGATGAGAGCAGTTCCGGAAGCGGGTCAGGTAAGAGCCAGACCTCGGCCTCGGGATCCGACAAGTCGTCCGGCAAAGAGAACGATGGCGACGATACGGATCGCCCCACGTTGGCCCGGCGTGATCCGTCACAGGATGCCAGCCGCCACAGAGCGGCGGTGGGAGGAAAGGCGGGAACGGCCAGTGTGACAGCGATTGGTCCCGCACCGGGTGACGACCCGGACCGGCCGACGCTGAGCCACAACACCGTTGCGGAGGAAGGCACCAAGGCCTTGACCGGTATGCCTGCGGATCTGCATCAGGCCGTCGCGGTCTCCGACCCGGTCTCACGGGAACCACATCCCTTTGCGCGACCATGGGAAAACCCCTCCGAGCGCACGGGTACGCTGGCGACGCTGGCGGCTGCAGCGAAGGTTCGCGTAGCGGCTTACCTGGCCGAGAACAAGCTGGTGCCCTCCACGGAGCTGGTCGCCGTGACACCGTCGCAAAGCAACGAGGGAACCGCAGCCGCCACGCAGAACGGAGCAGGCGCGCCCCCGACATTGCAGCGGGGACGGCCCAAAGAGTACGGGGGTGCGACCTCGGCGGCCGCGAACCCGCGCGTGGCGCCGGCATCGCAACCGACCAAGAGCACGGCGCCCCCTGCGAGAACGGGCCCGAAGAAGACAACCGCCAAGGCCCCGGCCACCTCGCCATTGATCCTGCTCCATGAAGAGATTGCAGGGTTCACGCTGAGCTATGGCGGACTGCCAACGTTTGTCTACACGGCGAGTGTGCCCGCCGCGCTGGCGCAGCCCGGAAACCTGCCGCCTGCGGCGACGCACCCAACGGCGTTCGTGACGGTGGTCGCGCAGCGGTTGCCTTCCGGCGAGTTGCAGGTGGCGCTGAATGCTGTGACGGACAGCCTGCACCTGGACCGGAGCCCGCGTTTGCACCTGGTCGATGCAGTAGATCCGGATGCCTCCCACCGGGCGAGCCTGCTTTTCGAGTTGCGGGGCGGCGCCAGCCGGCAATTTGCGCTGTACCGGCTGACCTCGGCGAAAGCAGAGAACACGTTTACCAGCGCCTCGATTGAGTAGGCAAACGACGTGTGGAGGGTGGGTAGTGGCATCCTAGTAAGCGATGAACGAGCCAATCGAACGCCCCCAGACCGACGCTTCCGCTGACACCACGGACAGTGCACCCAAGAAGCCCAAGATTGCGTTGCTCTTCCCCGGACAGGGATCGCAGGCCGTAGGCATGGGACGCGCTTTCTATGACCATGTGCCGGCAGCCAGGGCGGTGTTTGAGGAAGCCGATGATGCCCTCGGGTTCCCTTTGTCGAAGTTGATCTTTGAAGGTCCGGAAGACGACCTCAAGATGACAGAGAATACCCAGCCGGCAATCCTGACGATGTCGGTGGCGGTGTGGCGGGCACTGGAGCCCGAGCTGAAGAGCCGTGACTTGAAGGTATGTTTCGCGGCCGGGCATTCACTGGGTGAGTACTCGGCCCATGTGGCTGCAGGCACATTTTCGTTCTGCGATGCCGTAAAGACTGTGCGCGCCCGTGGTCAGTTTATGCAAAGTGCTGTGCCGGCGGGCGAAGGTGCCATGGCCGCAATCCTTGGGCTGGACTACTACCTGGTAAACGACATCTGTGCGCGGGTGTGTGATGAGCTGGCACCGACGCCGCCGAAAGACCCGGCCGATCCGACCGAGCAGAGCGCCGCGGCGCGGGAGGCGCTGACGGATCCATCCAATCCTGCCAGCACGATCGCCGAGGCTGCTTCGAGGGTGTCTGCCATCGTCGCCCCGGCCAACATCAACTCACCGGAGCAGATCGTGATTTCAGGGGATAAGCAGTCCGTTGAGCGCGCCGCTGCCTTGTGCAAGGAAGCCGGCGCCAAGCGGACGGTCATGCTGCCCGTCAGTGCGCCCTTCCACTGCGCGCTGATGCAACCCGCACAGGAGTGTCTCGCGAGCACACTGGAAGCTGTTGCCTTCGAAGATCCATGCTTTGAGGTCGTCGCGAACGTCGATGCGAGAGCGGTAAAGCGCGGCCCTGACGCGCGGGATACCCTAATACGCCAGGTGACAGGCGCCGTGCGCTGGGTGGAGTGCATCGAGCTGCTCCGCAGCTGCGGTGCCACGCACTTCCTTGAAGTCGGCCCGGGACGCGTGCTCAGCGGTTTGAACCGGCAGATCGATCGGTCGCTCGTGACGGCGAACGTGGAAGATCCGGCTGGGCTGGAGAAGGCTTTGGGGCTGTTCGAGACAGGTTCTTAGTTGTTAGTTCATGGTTGCTAGGTGTTCCTGTAGTGCCGCTGCGGGTTCGTGTTGCAACCACGCGGTCCATGCCTCGAGAGCGCGATCGCACTGGATGCGGTGGCGCTCTTTCTTGTCGCGGATCTGGCGACGCAGGTCTTCTTCGAGCGGGGGCAGCAGGTCGAAGGTGATGTTGGCGGGTTGGAAGCGTTTGCCTTCGGCGTGCGTGATGTAGTGATTCAGCGAGCCGTGCGCTGTGAGGCGCGGCGCAGGTGTGGGGGTCTGGCCCAGGGCCAGCGCGGCGGCAAAACGGCCGGCGAGCAGTCCACCGGCGATGGACTCGGTGTAGCCCTCCACGCCGGAGAGCTGGCCGGCGACCAGGATGGATGGGTGGGCGCGAAGCTGGAGCGTTTCGGACAGCAGGGACGGGGCGTGGATGTAGGTGTTGCGGTGGATCTGGCCGTAACGCAGGAATTTCGCGTTCTCCAGGCCAGGGATCAGGCGCAGGACGCGGGCCTGCTCGCCGAACTTCATGTGGTTCTGGAAGCCGACGAGGTTGTAGCTGTCGGCGCGGAGGGTTTCCTGACGCAGCTGGACGGCGGCATACGGCCAGCGGCCGGTTTTGGGGTCCGTGAGGCCGGCGGGCTTCATCGGGCCGAAGCGCAGCGTGTCGCGGCCGCGGCGGGCAAGCTCTTCGATCGGAAGACAGCCTTCGAAGTAGTTGAGCTTGTCGGCTTTGTTCGGGGCTGCGGGATGGCAAACGGATGGGATTTCCTCGACGGAGGAGGCAGTCGGGATGTGTTCCCAGGCTTTGGGCTCGACGCGTTCGGCGGTGCTCAGGGCGTCGATGAAAATGTTGTATTCGTCCTTGGTAAAGGGGCAGTTGATGTAATCGGCGGTGCCGCGATCCCAGCGGGCGGCGAAGTAGACCTTGTCCAGGTCGACGGTGGAGGCGTCCACGATGGGCGAGATCGAGTCGTAGAAGGCGAGGTGGTCGGCGCCGGTTAGACGCTGCAGTTCGCCGGCAAGGGGCGAGCTGGTGAGCGGGCCGCTGGCGAGGATGGTGATGGTACTGGGATCGTTCTCGTCGAGCCGGGTGACCTCTTCGCGACGCACGGTGATGCGGGGGTTGGCCTCGATGAGGTCGGCGACGCGGCGACTGAACTCGGCGCGGTCGACGGCGAGCGCGTGACCGGCAGGGACGGAACTGGCGTCGGCTGCCTGCAAGAGAAAGGAGCCGGCACGACGCATCTCCTGCTTCAGCAACCAGGGCGCGGAGTTTTCGGTCTCGCTCTTGAGGGAGTTGGAGCAGACGAGTTCGGCGAAGTCGGCCGTCTGGTGCGCCTCGGTGGAGCGCAACGGGCGCATCTCGGAGAGGATGACCTCGCAGCCGGTGCCGGCGGTGAGGGCTGCGGCTTGCAGGGCGGCTTCGGGGCCCGCGAGACCGCCGCCGATAATATGGATTCTTTTCACTTCCTCAGGATACGGCCCCTACGCCGTCAGGCTTTCGAGACGCTTCCAATCTGGAGGGTGGCTACTCCGAACGTGCAAGAGAATGCAGGGCATCCCCGCTGAGGCGCATGATGTGCCATGCTTCCATGGTCTCCGCGCCGATGCGTTTGTAGACGTTGATCGCTGGTTCATTCCAGGTAAGGACGTCCCACTCCAGCCGTGCGCAGCCTTCGCTGACGGTGATGCGGGCGAGTTCGCGGAGCAGTGCTTTGCCGATGCCATGGCCGCGCAGGGCTGGCGTGACGTAGAGGTCTTCAAGGCGTATGCCGTGGTGGCCTACCCAGGTGCTGTAGCTGGTGAAGTAAAGGGCGAAACCGGCCGGTTCGGGGGCGGCGTCCGGGGCGGGGCTCCAATCAGCGATGAGGGTGCGGAAGCGTGGGGGTGGGGTGGGCTCCAGCGGCGTCTCGCTGTCAGCGGCAAGGCCCCATCCGTCCCGGAGCAGATCGGCTTCGGTAGCAACGACTTTGTCGAGGGCACGCTCGTATTCGGCAAGCTCGCGGATGAAGCGGAGGATGGTGGGGACGTCCGCGGGGGTGGCGGGGCGAATGCGGATCGTGGTGGTTTGGCTTGGGGAGTTTGTAGTGAGCAAGGAGCAGGTTTCCTCGGGGAGAACAGGTAGAGATGCAAAAGCAGGTTCCCCTCCGGGGGAATGACAAGCAAGAGGGGCAAGAGCAGACGCGGATTCCCTGCGGGAATGACAAACAAGGGAGCAGCGGGGATGACAAGGCACAACGAACAACGGA
>CAZZXY010000101.1:0-15573 GCA_964658105.1 Verrucomicrobia bacterium Tous-C9LFEB
GGCTGGTGCGGGTGTTGCTGGTGCGGCTGGTGGGGGTGTTATGGCCGGTTCGGGTGGAATGGGTTGGCCTGCTGCGAGGACGGTGACCCTGTTCAGCAAAACCGGGGTGTAGGGTTTGTCATCGGGGTTGCGCTCGACACGGGCGATGGAGGCGACGAGGAGCACGGAGTGAGTGTCGCACTGGCCGAAGATGGTGTAGTGGCCGTTCAGCTCGGCTTTGGCGACCTCGGTGATGAAAAACTGCGAGCTGTTGGTGTTAGGGCCGGAGTTGGCCATTGCAAGGCGGCCGGGGACGTCGAAGCGGAGCGATGGAGAGATCTCGTCAGGGATGTAGAAGCCGGCGTCGCCCATGCCGCTGGCGAGGGGGTCGCCGCCCTGGATCATGAAACCGGGGATGACGCGATGGAACTGCGTGCCGTTGTAGAACGGCTTGCCGGTGACCTGCCCGTGCGTGGCGGGGTCGGTCCAGGGCTTGGTGCCGGTAGCCAGGCCGACGAAGTTGGCTGCGGTCTGGGGAGCTTCCGCGTCGAAGAGCTGGCAGGTGAGCCGGCCCATGGAGGTGTCCAGGAGCACGGTGGGTCCTGTCGGGAGCGCGGCCGGCGCGGTGTGGGCCATGGCGCTGGGTGCGTCGGGCAGCGGCGCGGACGTTTGCGCCGTCAGCGTGGAGACGACCGGCGTGAGGAGCAGGAGAGCGGCAATGGGTGGCAGGAAGCAGGCGTTTTTCACAACCACTTCAGGGTATCGCTGATGCGATGTACCGCAAAGGCGGGTCGGGCGTATGGTGGGGGTCGGAGGTCGATCCTCCAAGGAGAAGGCGTGTATGGCGAAGCAGGCAATCTGGGTAATGTTGAAGGCGAAACCGGGCAAAGAGGATGATGTTGAGTCATTTCTGAAGGCAGGCGCGCAGATGTCGAACGAGGAAGCGCAGACCGTGACCTGGTATGGCGTGAGGATGGGGCCGGGCGTCTATGGCGTATTTGACACCTTTGACGACGAAGCGGGACGGGACGCCCACCTGGGTGGAGAGATCGCGAAGGCCCTGATGGCAAAGGCGCCGGAGCTGTTTAGCAACGAGATCCGGATCGAGCAAATGGAGATCCTGGCTTCCAAGTAGGGCTGGGTCTGTGGGGGGCAGATAAGAGCGGCAGAAATGTGGGACAAGGGATGCCGAAACCGGGGACAACCTCTGTGCAGCAGGGGTCGTCCGATGGGGTGAGGTGAGTTATGGCACAAGGTCTTGATGCAACGAAGTCTCCGGCGCGTCCCTCGCACGAGTCGATTGAAACAAGCGGTGGGCAGGCTACCGAGGTCGGTGAGACGCCGCTGGAGCGCGTAGATCACGAGGCGATGGAAAGCGCGAAGCGTGCGCAGAACCGGCTGCATGACAACGAAGGCAAGAACCCTGGAACGCAGATCTTCACCAAGTAGTTCGGTCGCAATCTCTGAGATACCCCGCCCTCCGGCGGGGTATTTTCGTTGCGGGGTCAATCCAGGAGCGACGGCCAGCAATGCCGGGCATCTGAAGATGCATGTCACTGCTGAAACGCGCGGAGAAGCAAGGAAACAAGTTCGAGAACCCGATCCCTACGACGGTGGGTGGGCCGGGCATGATCTTCAAGGTCCTACCGCTGTACCTGCGCAACCGGGGAGAGACCGAGCCGAAGACGCCGCTCGGGCCCTTTCGCACCGATACGGAGGTATATTCGGCGGCGCCGGCGGCAGGTCTCCGCGTGACCTGGTTCGGGCACTCGGCGTTTCTGCTGGAGATCGACGGGGTTCGGGTGCTGGTCGATCCGGTATGGGAACCGCGGGCGAGCCCTGTGGGGTGGTTTGGTCCCAAACGCTTTTTTGAGCCGACGATGCGGCTGGAAGACCTGCCTGAACTGGATGCGGTGCTGATCTCGCATGACCACTACGACCATTTGGGCGGAGAGACGGTGCGGCGGCTCAGCCGGTTGAATGCTACGGCGCGGGCACGCTGGGTGACATCGCTGGGCGTGGGAAAGCGCCTGCGTGGGTTCGGTGTGCCGGCGGATCGAATCCAGGAACTGGACTGGACGCAGTCATCCGAGATCGCCGGGGCGGAGCTGGGGCAGGGCGTGCGGGTTACCGCGTGGCCGGCACGACACTTCTCAGGACGTACGTCATGGGACCGCTTCACGACGCTGTGGAGCTCGTTTGTTTTCGAGGGGCCGAAGCACCGGGTGTACTTCGGTGCAGACTCGGGGCTATGGCCGGGCTTTGCGGAGATCGCTGCAAACTACGAGGGGTTTGATCTGACGATGCTCGAAATTGGGGCGTTCCATCCCTTGTGGGCCTCCATCCATCTGGGGCCGGATGGAGCGGCTGAGGCTTACCGGCAGATGGGCGGGCCGGCCAGGGCGGGGTTGCTCTTCCCGATTCACTGGGGCCTGTTCAATCTCGCGCTGCACGGGTGGCGGGAGCCGATTGAGCGACTCACGGCGATCGCGGCAGGGGAAGGCTGGCCGTTGTGGTTGCCGACACCCGGTGAGCCGACGGAGGTAGTCGCGGGGCGCGAGCTGCACTCGGGGTGGTGGAGGGAAGCGGCTCGCTCCGAGGTCGGGGCGGGGAATCCCACGATGCGTGAGATAGCAGGCGAACCTGAGTTGTGACCCCGAAAACGGGGTGAGGGAGGTGGCTGTTGGCTTTCTGGTTGATGGCGAGGGAGCGACCTCCGTAGGCGAAGGTAGGGCAAAAGCTTGAGATTGTGCTTGTCTCGCAGGTTGGAACCGGGTAGAAGGGGTGTTGCACCGGGAAATCCCGAAGAACGCCTTAAGGCGGGAGGACACAATGGCTGGAGCGGCACATGGGCAGGTTGCGACACGTGAGGTGATGGACATCCGCCAAGCGGCGGAGTACCTGGGCATCAGCGGGGACACGCTGTACCGGTATGCCTCGGAAGGGTTCGTGCCAGCGTTCAAGCTGGGGAATCGCTGGCGATTCCGGAAGAGCCTGCTGGATGGCTGGATGGACGAGAAGAGCGGCGTGAAAGCGATGCCCGCTCCGGAAGTGATTGAGGCTGGGGCGCGCAAGCCGGTGCGGAAGGCTCGGTAGCTGCCTGAGCGGAGATGCTGGCGAGGGTCTGGAGATGCTGCCCTTTCGCGTTGCTCAGACAGGTAACGGCAGGGCTGACGAGGTTTATGCGCGCGCGAGCGTGATGTGCGTGATCTCGGACGGGCAGTTGAGGCGGAATGGAAGGCCTACGGTGCCGATGCCACGATTGACGTAGAGCTGCATGTGGCCGATCTGGAAGAGGCCCTGCACGTACTTTTTGCCCATGGGTGGGAGCACCAACGGTCCGATCAAGGGCAGGCGCAGCTGGCCGCCGTGGGTGTGTCCGCTGAGCATCAGGTCGACGAGCGGGAACCGAGGATGGTGCTGGAAGACGTCGATGTAGTCGGGCTCATGGACGAGATAGATGACGGGCGCACCGGGTTCGCGGGGGATGGCGAGATTGGGATCGGGTGTGCGGGTGCCCGCATCGTCGGAGCCACAGATGTAAAGGCGCTCCATGTTGCGTTCCAGCGGTAGAAAGCTGTCGACGAGGACGGGCGTTCCGTGGGATTCGAGCTCATGGACAACGACGTCCGCACTGACGCCCACGTCGTGATTGCCCAGGATGGCGACACGTTGCGGGGCCTTGAGGCCGGAGAGGATTTCAGCGGCCAGCCCGGCAGCACGGATGCCGACGCTGCGCGGTCCAGGACCCCGGCTGATGAAGTCGCCGGTCAGCAGCACCATGTCCGGTTTCAGCGCATTCACACGCTGGACGACCTCAACGAGATAGCTGGGCTCGGTGTACTCCTCAAGATGGAGGTCGGAGATCTGGGCGAGGCGCATGCCCACAAAGGCGTCCGGCAGATTGCGAAGCGGAAAGGTGCGCTCAGTGACTTCGATCTGGTGGCGACCGTACGTCCCAGCGTAGATCCCGAGACCGACCGCAGCGGCACCCGCGCCGGTGAGGAAGGCGCGGCGGGTGACATCGGGCAGTGCGTGTGTGGATCGTTTGGCGTGCGCTGGCGCGAGCTGGGCGACGGGCATAGTCCATTCTACGGGCTGAGATGAGGTACCGACCGATGATTTCAGGTCCCCGTTGGGGGGATGGCTCGTGAAGGTGATACACGGAAAAGCCGTTATCATCATGGGATGCTTCCACCCGAAAGACGAAAGCAAGCCATGCGGACCGCGGCGAGGACCGGCGCCGATGCGCTGCTGGTGACTTTTGGCCCGGATGTGCGCTGGCTTACGGGCTTTACGGGATCGAACGGAGCTGTCGCAATACGGGGCGGTCGTGCGGCGTTGTTTACGGACGGCCGATATACCACGCAGGCAAAGGCGGAGGTGCCGGATCTGCGGGCATTTGTGAAGGAACGGCGCTCGGCGGTGTCGCTGGCGCTGGAGTGGCTGGTAGCCCGAGGAGCGACGCGCTGTGCCTTTGACGCGCGGCAGACCACGGTCTCCGCACTTGAGGGCATGCGCAAGGCCCTGCCGAAGGGTGTTGCCAAGCGTGGCTTCTTTGCGCCAACCGAGGGCCTGGTCGCAGGGCTGCGCGAGGTGAAAAGCGCGGAGGAGGCCAGCCGTATGCGACGCGCGGCGGATCTCGGGTGTGCGCTGTTTGAAGGGGTGCTGGAGCACATCGCGCCCGGCAATACGGAGATCGGCGTGGCGCTGGAGCTGGAGTATGCGGCGCGGCGGGCCGGAGCGGAGGCGATGAGCTTCGAGACCATCGTGGCGAGCGCCAAACGAAGTGCCCTGCCGCATGGACGCGCGACAGAACAGAAGCTGCCACGGCGCGGATTTGTGACGCTGGACTTCGGCGTGGTGCTGGACGGGTATTGTTCGGATATGACGCGAACCGTGCACCTGGGCAAGGCGAGCCAGCGCGAACGGGACGTGTATCATTCGGTGCTGGAAGCGCAGGAGGCGGCTGCGGCCGCTGTAGGCCCGGGTGTGACGTGCGCGGCCGTGGATGAGGCTGCCAGGAGTGTGTTGACGCGGGCAAAGCTGGGCAAGTGGTTTTCCCACTCGACGGGACACGGGGTTGGGTTGGAGATCCATGAGGGACCGCGGCTGGCTGCCGGGGTGGACCAGGTACTGGAACCGGGCATGGTGGTGACAGTGGAACCGGGCGTGTATCTGCCGGATGAGTTTGGTGTGCGCATTGAAGATATGGTGCTGGTGACGGAAACGGGTGGCGAGGTATTGACCGCGTCGAGTCCGAAGACCTGGATGGAGCTTTAGGAGTTTGGAGCAGGAGCGAATGGCTGAAGGGGATCTGAAAGAGCTGCGGGAACTGGTGGAGTTTTTGAAGGCCAGCGGCGTGGCAGAGTTTGACATGGAACGGCCGGAGTTGAAGGTCCGTCTGACGTTTGCTTCGGCGACCGGGGCCCCGGCTTCGGCATCTCCGGCTTTTGACTACACACAGCTTGCCCGGTTCATGGCGTCCGGTGCGGCGGCGGCTCCGCTGGGTGTTGCCCCGGCAGAGGTTGCGCCGGTTCATGCGGCGACCGCGGGTGCAGAGGCTGTTGCGTCGGCCTCGGCGGCTGAGCCTGCCGATGAGGACGCGGGACTGCACATCGTAAAGTCCCCGTTGGTGGGGACGTTCTATGACGCGCCATCGCCCGGGGCGGAGCCCTTCCTGAAAATTGGTGACAGGGTCGCGACAGGCAAGGTGATGTGCATCGTGGAAGCGATGAAGATCATGAACGAGATCGAAAGCGATGTGTCGGGTGAGGTCGTCAAGGTATACGGCAAGCCCGGGCAGCCTGTGGAGTATGGGCAGAAGCTGTTTGGCGTGCGGGTGTGATTGGCTGAGGTTGGCGCTTCGCGTTGGCTGGAGACGGCGTTTCGCGATGTTGGTGGTCGGCTGGTTCATACAGCAGATCCCTACGGGATGACAGCAATAAGAGCAGCAGCAGTAGTGGGAGCGCATGTTTCGTAAGGTATTGATTGCCAATCGGGGAGAGATTGCTTTGCGGGTGATCTCTGCCTGCAAGGAGATGGGCATCCGCACGGTCGCTGTCTATTCGGAAGCCGATCGGAACAGCCTGCATGTGCGGTTTGCGGATGAGGCTGTCTGTATTGGACCGCCGCGCTCGTCGGAGAGCTATCTGAATGTGCCGAGCGTGATTTCGGCCGCGGAGATTACCGGCGCGGAAGCGATTCATCCGGGCTATGGCCTGTTGAGCGAGAACGCGAACTTTGCCGAGGTGTGTCGCGCGTCCAACATCAAGTTCATCGGGCCGCCGCCGGAGGTGACGCGCATGATGGGCGAGAAGAGCACGGCGCGGCAGACGATGAAAAAGGCCAAGGTGCCGATCCTGCCAGGCTCCGATGGTGTGATCGAGAGTGTGGATGCGGCGCTGGAGTGGGCCAAGACGGTTGGCTATCCGGTGATTCTGAAGGCAGTGGCCGGTGGCGGCGGTCGCGGGATGCGCATTGTGCGCTCCGCGGATGAGTTGCCGGCGTTATACCAAAGTGCGTCGACCGAGGCGCTGAATGCGTTCGGCAACGGCGACCTGTACATGGAGAAGTTCATCGAGCGGCCGCGGCACATTGAGTTCCAGGTGCTGGCCGATGAGCATGGCAACGTAATGAGCCTGGGTGAGCGCGAGTGCTCGATCCAGCGGCGTCATCAGAAGCTGATTGAAGAGGCGCCGAGCCTGCAGATCACGCCGAAGCTGCGCGAGCAGCTGGGCAAGACGATTGAGAAATCGTTGAAGGAGATCGGCTACTGGAACGCGGGCACGATCGAGTTCCTCATGGACGAGGATGGATCGATCTACTTCATCGAGATGAACACGCGTATCCAGGTGGAGCATCCCGTGACGGAGATGATTACCGGCGTGGACCTGGTGAAGGCGCAGTTGCGCATCGCAGCGGGTGAGAAGCTGATCGACATCGTGCCGGAGAGACCAAAGATCAATGGTCATGCGATCGAGTGCCGCATCAATGCGGAGCACCCGGAGAAGTTCATTCCGAGCCCGGGCAAGATCACGGTCTACAACGTGCCCGGGGGCAATGGCGTGCGGGTGGATACGGCGCAGTATGCCGAGGGCGTGGTGCCGCAATACTATGACTCGCTGATTGCGAAGCTGATCTGCCATGGCAAGGATCGCGAAGAGGCCATGAACAAGATGCAACGGGCGCTCAGCCAGTTCGTGGTGCAGGGGATCCATACGACGATTCCGTTGCATCAGCGGATCTTTGCGGACTCGGAGTTTCGGTCGGGGATGTTTGATACGAAGTTTATGGAGCGGTTCCTGGCGCGCGAGAAGGAAGAGCGGGAGCTGGTGGCAGCGGGCTCATAGGAACGCTGAGGTAGGTTCGTCTCCCGGGCGCGGGACGGGCGCCGGAAGGAACGCTGCGAGTAGAAGATCGCCCGTGGCCTCGTGCGACGCGTGGCGCAGTGGTGCTGGCCAGGTGTTTCCCGACCTGTCCGAAGTGACAGTGTCCCCCAGGTCTTGCCTGGAGCTAGCCTCGCGTCTAGTGAAGCAGCGTTGCGGATCCCGATCTCGACGTTCGCACATCACCGTCGCTCGTGTGGGCATGGTGACAGATACCGAGGAGAAGGCTTATGAGCGCGACAGAGAACAGCCAAGTTCAGTCTCATCTTTCAGTTGCCTTTGCGGCCAGATCCGCGGCCGACGCAGATGCCCTGGCGGCATTGCTGCCGGGCATGATGCCCGCCTTCTTCAAGGCCCAGGACGCAACAGGCAAGGTGCACTTCTCCCGTTTTGTGCTGCTGCCTGACCACGTGCTTGTCTTCATTGCCGATATTGACGGCGACGGCGAGGACGTTCTGGAAGCGCTTGCGAAGTCTTCAGGGGCTGTCTTCGACGCCATCTTCGAGCACGTCGTGAGTCCTCCGCCCACGCCGGTGGCTAGCCATCCTGGCGAGTTTCTCGATTGGGTGAAGCACCACCAGATCAAGCCTCTGATCACGTATTCCGCAACTGGGGATGCGACGGTCCAGGAGATCAAGGCATGTGCTGCGGAGGCGGGGTTTACGGGCACCGCGGAACAGCAGCCACTGTTGATCACTCTGCCAATTCAGTCAACGCTGAAGGCGTTCGTTCTGGAACAGGTCGTTCTGCGGGCCACGCAGGGCAAGATGACTGCGGGGGCAGACTCGGTGGGCACGTTGCACTTCGCACACTTTGTGCCCCTTTCGAATAATCATCTTGGTTTCTTCACGATTTTCGATGGTTCTTTTCAGAAGTACATCCAGGACTTCACAACGCACATTGGGCCGGTTTTCGACACCCTATTCAAGTTTGTCAGCGATCCGCCACCGACGCCCGTAGAGAAGAACTCGGACGCGTTTTACGCGTGGGCCGTGGCGAACAATCTGCCTGCGATCGGGCTGTATAGCGCTTACCCGAGATTGGCAATCCAAGATATCAAAGCACTGCTCACTGACAGCAAGGCTGCCTTTGGCTCACTAGGCAGACTCACCAATGTCAGGGGTGCCGTTGTTGGCTGACCCATTCGGATGAGCCTGGGTCGCGTGATCTGGTTCGGGGTGGGCGTAGACTTGGGTCGATGGCCGCGCGTCTTGTAGAAGGAATGGGAGTAGCGGCTTGAAGGGCATTGCACGGCTTCTCCGCTATATGCGGCCGTTTTGGGTTGAGACGCTGCTGAGCGTTCTGCTGATGGCGGTAGTGGGCGCGATGCAGGCGTTTCGCGTGCTGCTGATCAAGCCCATTGTGGACAATGTGCTGAGCCCGGCGGCCTCGCCGGCCAAGGTGCTGGTGTTCACGATCCCGCACACGGCCGTTCATGTGGACATGCAGCGGTGGCTGCCGCCTTACTTCCATAACGCATGGACCGTGGTGGCGATGGCGCTGGTGGCCTCGGCGGTGGTGAAGTCGATGTGCGACTACACGGGCACAGTGCTGGCGAATCGTGCGGGGTACGGCATGATCACGGACCTGCGGAACGACCTGTACGAGTCGTTGCTGCGGCGTTCGGCGGGGTTCTTTCAGCGCCACACGACGGGCACGCTGATGTCGACGTTGATCAACGACGTGGAGCGGGTGCAGACGGCGATGTCGACGGTGCTGAGCGACTCGCTGCAGCAGCTGTTCACGCTGGTGTTCATGGTGGGTGCGGTGATCCTGGTGGGTGGCAAACTGGCCTGGGTGCTGCTGCTATTCCTGCCGGTCATTGTGAGCTCGGCGCGGCGGATTGGGCGGAGTGTGCGCACGACGACGCGCAAGGGACAGGACAACCTGGCGGAGATCCAGAACATCGTGCACGAGACGATCACGGGCAACGGCATCGTGAAGGCGTTCGGGATGGAGTTGTGGGAGCTGGACCGGTTCCGGCGCGCAGCGCGGCGGTTGTTGAGCGCCAACATGCGATCGGTGGCGGTGCAATCAATCTCGTCGCCGCTGATGGATGCGCTGGGGGCGGTGGCGATCGCGCTGCTGCTGTACCTGGGGCGCGAGGTGATTGTGCACCACGGCGGGACAGCCGGGAATTTCATCGCCTTTCTGGCGGCAGTCATGATGCTGTATGACCCCGTACGCAAGATGCCGCTGTACTACAACAGCTTCCAGCAGGCGGTAGGTGCTAGCCAGGAGATTTTCCGGTTTATGGACGCGCAGGATGAGGTTCCGGAGCGCAAACATGCCGCTACGCTGCCGGGCTTTGCGCGAGCGATCGAGTTTCAGGATGTGCGCTTTGCGTATGAGCGTGAGGGCGAGCGGACGGACGTGTTGAAGGGCATTTCGTTGACGCTGCGGCGGGGTGAGGTGGTGGCCCTGGTGGGGCCGAGCGGGGCGGGCAAGTCGACGTTGGCGAACCTGCTGCCGCGATTTTATGACGTGTCGGATGGGGCCATTCTGGTGGACGGGCAGGACGTGCGCGATGTGACGCTCGCGTCGCTGCGTGAGCAGATCGGCAAGGTGACGCAGGAGACGGTGTTGTTCAACGACTCGGTGCGGAACAACATCGCGTACGGGCGCCCGGACGTGGCGATGGAGCAGATTGAGTCGGCGGCCAGGGCAGCGTATGCGCATGATTTCATCCTGCGACTGCCGAACGGGTACGAAACGGTGATCGGCGAACGGGGGACGCGGCTCTCCGGTGGAGAGCGGCAGCGTCTGGCGATTGCCCGGGCGCTGCTGAAGGACGCACCGATCCTGGTACTGGACGAGGCAACTTCGTCGCTGGATACGGAGAGCGAGGCGGCGGTGCAGGCTGCGCTCGGCAACCTGATGCAGGGGCGCACGGTGCTGGTGATTGCGCACAGGTTGTCGACGGTGCGGCGTGCGGACCGGATCGTGGTGCTGGAGGCCGGAAGCATCACGGAAGAGGGAACACACGAGCAGCTGCTGGAGCTGGGCGGCACCTATGCGCGGCTGTATGCCCTGCAGTTCGGCGAGGACACGGGGCTGCGGTCGAGCGTGCCGGTGCCGGCGGGTGCGGAAGGCACTGCGTAGAAAGTGGTATGGGCCCGCACGAATTGCGCGGGCAGAATCTGAGTCGACAGGTAAACTAAGCCCTAACAGCTAGCTATGGCAGGCATTCTGTTCATCATTTCGGCACCGAGCGGATCAGGGAAGTCCACCCTGGTGAGCGAGGTCCGGCGTCTTGTGGAGGGGCTGGATTTTTCGATCAGCTACACGACCCGGGAACCGCGAGGTTCCGAGCAGGATGGGCAGGAGTACCACTTCACCACACGGGAGGAGTTTCTTGCCATGGTCGAACGGGGTGAGTTCCTGGAGTGGGCTGAGGTGTTCGGCAACTTCTATGGAACCCCGGTCTCAGGGTTGAAACGAGCCGCTGAACAGGGGCGTGACCTGTTGCTGGACATCGATGTACAAGGTGCGCTGCAGGTCATGGAGAAGATGCCGGATGCGGTTTCGATTTTCATTCTGCCACCCAGCCCGCAGGTGCTGGAGCGCAGACTGCGGAACCGGAGCCAGGCAGAAGGCGTAACGCAGGAGACTGTGATCGAGCGGCGGCTTTCGCAGGCGCGCGACGAACTCAGCAAGCTCGAGCAGTACCAGTACGCACTGGTGAATGATGCATTGGACGAGGCGGCTTCCGAGATGCGTGCGGTGGTGCTGGTAGAGCGGGGTGAGGGTGGGGCCGAAGAGCAGGCGCTGTCGCAGCGTTGTCTCACCGAAACGGTCTCCGAGCACCTCAAAGCGGCTCTTGAGAGCTTTGAAGTTGAGTTGGCGAGTTCGCATTAAAGCGGAACAGGCAATCGAAGTCATGCCAGCGGAGATTGTTTCCGGCTACTATGCTGTCAAACCGTTTCTCCACAATCTGAGGTCCTCCCATGGTCAGCAATGGTGCAAATGATCCGTACTTCAATAAATACAGCCTCGTGAAGGGTGCGGCGCGGCGCGCGCGGCAATTGCAGAACGGTGCCCCGCCGCTGGGTGTGTCGAAGTCGATGAAGGCGTGCAGGGTGGCGCAGGACGAGATTCGCGGCGGCAAGGTAACCTTTACCTTGACGGGCAAGCGGCCTCCAATGCCGCCTGCTTCCATGTAAATGTAACGGGAGTTCGATGGCGGCAGCACCGGAGCAGGACAGTCCCGGCCAGGCAACGCGCATGGCCGAAGGGCAAGGGCTTCGCGCATGGGTAGAGTACCTGCGCGATATGGGCGTGTACGACCTTTACCGGCGTGACGCCTCCCGGGCTACGCTGCCGGAAGATGTGCTCCAGCAGCTACGCGTGCCAGCGGCCCCGCCAGCAACACCGAACAGGACGCCTTCGCTTCCTGTTGCAAGCGCCGCAGCACCGGCCCGGCCCGCGGATCTCAGCCGATTGCCAAAGGCGCCGCCGAGCGCGGCACTGCCATTGCGGCCGCCTGTTCTTCCCCAGGCCGCGGCACCGCCGGCTGCCGAACTCCCGCGGAGTTACTTCACCACAGAAGAGGAATCGCAGAAGCTTCCTCCGGAGCTCCTTGCGCCTATGCCGAAGCCGAATCCGCTGGAAAGTCTGTTTCCCATGCCCGCCACACCCCTGCCTGCGGGTGACCGGTCTGCGGCGCTGGAACGGCTGCTGGCCGAGATCGGGGATTGTACGCGGTGTCCGCTGGCGTACGCCGGGCGGCACACGATTGTGTTCGGCGAAGGGGACCCGAATGCCGATCTGATGTTTGTGGGAGAAGGGCCGGGAGCCGACGAAGACGTGAGCGGGCGACCCTTTGTGGGCAAAGCGGGGCAGTTGCTCAACAACATGATCGGGGCGATGGGCCTGCAGCGGGAACAGGTGTTTATCGCGAATATCGTGAAGTGCAGGCCACCAGGGAATCGAACGCCGGAGTTCGCCGAAGCGACAACCTGTTCACAATTTCTCCTGAAGCAGATTGATATTGTGCGGCCCAAGGTGATCGTGGCGCTGGGGTCGACTGCGGCGACGTATCTGCTCGGTGTACGGCAGTCCCTGGCATCGCTGCGAGGGCAGTGGCTCGAGGCACGGGGCGCCAAGGTGGCGGTGACCTACCATCCGGCATTTCTGTTGCGGGATCCACGGCAAAAGTCGGAGGCCTGGAAGGATTTGCAGCGGGTCATGGGAGAACTGGGCTTGAAGGCCGCTGCGAAGTAGAGGCGGTGCCAGAGTCCCTGATCTTCCTGTGTTGGATGAAGCGGACTCAGCCTTGTGTTGCCTAGTCGCGAAGCAAGGGTTGGCGCACCAACGGGCGAAATACAGGGCTCTCCACTCCGTAGGTGATGAGGCCGTCCGCTCCGGCCGAGATGACGACTTTTTGCGACGGCAAAGGATTGGAACGCCCTTGTTCTGGGCGTACCTTTGCCGCCCCCTATTGCTGAGAGCTGTCTGTGGCTTTCATTGAACGGCGGTGATGGCTACAGCGACAACAGCCTTAGCTGTTGTCGCTCGAGAAGTCATCGTTGCCGCCGCTATCGAAGTTGCCGTCGTCTGAGGAGCTGTCGTCGAAATTGGCGTTGTCCGAGCCTGTGTCCGCGAAGTCGCTGCCGCCCAGGCCGGAGGTGTCGGAGAGGTCCTGTGAGGACGCACCCAGGTCGCTACGGCTGGCATCGTCGTCCGGGTTGTAGAAGCCCCGGTCGTCGCTGCCCCGATTACCCAGATCGCGATCGCCGGAGTCGCGACCGCCCTCGCGATCCTCATCGTAGTAGTTGTTGACCACGGTTTCGCCGCCGCCATTGCCGCCAGAGAAGCCGCGTTCCCCGCCGCCGAAGCCGTGGAAGAGGTCTTCCATCCCGCGGAAAACGAACTCACCTGCGGCAACGCCGGCAGCGGTCTGCATTGCTCCTTGCAGAAACCCGCCGCCGCCACCGCCGCCAAAGATGCCGCCGCCTCCCGGGGCAGGGTATCCCTGGGGTGGATAGGCCGGCGGCGGTGGTGGTAGATAGCCTCCCGCCGGATAGCCAGCCGAGCCGTACCCTGGGTTGTTCACAGGCTGGTACCCCGGCGAGGGCTGCTGCGGGGTAGAGGGGGAGTTGGTTCCACCGCCGAAGATGTGGCTTAGGAAGCTGCCGCTGGAGCTCTTCTGGGTCGTCTGACCCTGCGTCTGCAGCGTCTGCACCTGCTGTTTGAGCTCATTGATCTGCGATTGGGCCTGGTCAAGCCCGTACTGCTGGACCAGAACAGTTTGAACGAGGACATACAGCGCGTCGGGATAGCCTGCAAGACCGCTCTGGATGTGTGCCTCGGCCGCTGTGTCTTTGTCCTGAACCGTTGTGCTGCGGATGCGGCTGATCAGGCCGTCGATCATCTGCTGTTCCTGGGGTGTCATCGCGTCGTGCTCCTCCGTGTCCTTGTATACGATGCCGGACAGTCGATAGTTCGACCAGGTACGGCTTGGTTGCTGACGCCTGTTGCTGATAAACTTGCCGAGTAGCCGGATGAGATCCCTCGCTTGCGTTTGGTGATGATCTCCGTGCTGCTTGGTGTGGGGCTGTAGCTCAGCTGGGAGAGCGCCTCGTTCGCAACGAGGAGGTCAGCGGTTCGATCCCGCTCAGCTCCACCAACACATTCTCCTTCCACTATCCGCTGCCTGGGTCTTCGGCAGCGGTTCATTGTTTTGGCAAAAGCCCCCCTGCGCGCAGGCTCCATCCTCGCTCGATTGCGAACCGCACAGCACACGCTGGGACCGGCCCCCTGCTGCGTCGCAGCGCTCGGTGTTGCTGCCGATGCGGTTCTTCCTGAGAAGCCACGAGAGCAGCGAACGGCCGCAATAAAAAGGAGAAGCCAGCTAACGGGTTCAGGAGCTAGTCTGTCCAAGTCACACCGGGCCCGCGAAACGTAAGTTGTATGTATCCCTCGGCTTGCAGGGTCGCAGGATGGCTCCTGCGCCATGCCGAACCTGATCTCCGCGAGGACAGCAGACGATGAGTTTCCGTCTTTTGAGTAGCCTATCGAACCAGAGCAGGGGAACAGGTTATGTCCTTTCGGCGGCGATGTTGCTCGGACTGGGCACGTGGGCCGTCGCCGTATCGCCCGGGGCGTCCGTTGCGCAAGCACCGGCTCCTCACAGTGCCGGAGCGGAGGGCACCTGGCAGGGAACGCTGCACGTTCCGAGTCATGACCTTCGCACGGTGGTCAAGATTACGAAGTCAGCTTCGGGTGCGCTGGCCGGCCAGTTTTTCAGCATTGACCAGGGCGGCGACGGCTTCCCGGTGTCCACCATCAGCTTCAGCGGCGGTGTGCTCAAATACGCAATTACTCCGTTTGACCTGACCTATGAAGGCAGGATGTCGCCGGACGGGAACACGATTACGGGGACTTCCACCCAGGGCGGAAACGCGCTTTCGCTGAACTTCGATCGTGCCACGGTAGCGACCGCGTGGGAGATCCCGACGCCGCCTCCGCCCATCAAGCCGATGCCGGCGGACGCAAACCCCACCTTCGACGTGGCCACGGTGAAGCCGAGCAAACCGGATCAGCCTGGAAAGATGTTTCGGGTGGAGGGCCGACGCTTCACCACGATCAACACGACGCTTAGCGACATGATCGACTTCGCCTATGGCACTCATCCCAAACAGATCGTGAATGCGCCTGCCTGGATCAACGTAGATAAGTTCGACATTGCCGGCACACCGGACATCGAGGGTGCACCCAGCGACCGGCAGTGGAAGGCCATGTTCCAGAAGATGCTGGCTGAGCGCTTTCAGCTGAAGTTCCACAGGGACAGTCGTGATCTCGCGGCATACACCCTGACCGTTGCAAAGACCGGGCCCAGGCTGGAGAAGAGCCAGGCGGAAGGTGAAGGGCTACCGGGGCTATGGTTCAGCCAAATCGGCAATCTGCATGTCACCAATGCCACGATGGTGGACTTCAGTCACCTGATGCAGGAGGCCGTGCTGGATCGGCCCGTGGTGGATCAGACAAATTTGAAGGGGCGGTGGAACTTCAACCTGAAGTGGACTCCGGACGAGACGCAGTTTGCCGGCATGGGCGTGAAGGTACCGACGACAGAAGCCGCGGATGCGCCGCCGCCGCTGTTCACCGCCATCCAGGAGCAGGTTGGTCTCAAACTGGATGCCACCAGGACCGCCGTTCCCGTGCTGGTGGTAGATCACGTCGAGAAGCCCTCCGAGAACTAGGC
>CAZZXY010000102.1:0-15221 GCA_964658105.1 Verrucomicrobia bacterium Tous-C9LFEB
CACGTGGCGGCACTCAGGATGACGGCATGTGGGTTGCGGCAAGACGAGGGTCAGTTGGGGACGATGATCACGGTGTCCACCGTTCCAACTCTTGCCGTGTGCAGGTCATACACACCGGAACGTAGCACATACTTCCCCGGCGGCAGGTCAAGCACATGCGAGAGCTGCAGGCCACCCTTTTGCGTGCGTTTCAAGGCCTCCGCATCCAGCGACGGGCTGTACCGTGCGACGCTGCTGTTCACGAGGTCCCCCTTCTCGTTATAGGCCCCAAGATCCAGTAAGAAATCGCCATGCTCCAGACCAGCCTCGTCGGAGGTGAAGGTGAGATCGTGCGTGGGGATGACCAGGCTGAACTCATAGCGCTGCAACGGGCCGTTCAGCTTGCGGTTGCCGCCGGCGACGGTCTTGAGTGCGGTGGCTTCCTGATTGCGTGCGGGCTTGACAGCAACCTGCAGCCCGATCTGTGACACAACGGGCATGCTGAGATCCATGAAGGGATCCAGCGCGACGCTATCTACCGCGCCTTCCTTCAGGGCTCTGGACTCCCGTGTGAAGTATCCGCGCTTGTAGCTGAGCCGATAAGGGCCGTGGTGTCCCTTGAGGCGCAGGACCACCTTTGCATAATCGGACGCGTTCGTTGGCGCGTCCGACGTGTACACCAGCGTGTAGTACTGGCTGGTCTGCTCCACGACACGGTTCATCGCCCAGGCAATGCCGTTGCTGTTGTAGAAGGCTTCGCCGCCGGTGCGGTCGGCCACCTCGTCCATGGTTTTCTGTGTGCGGTTGCGATCGAGCGAGGCTTCCATCCTTGCACTGTCCAGCGCAGCTGCGGCGGCCTGACCGGTTGTAACGCCAGGCACTGCCGCTGCGGCATGCGTCAGGTTCGGGGCGGCGAGGCCGTTGGCGTCAATGGGGTACACCGCGACACGGGCCGCAACCAGCATGTCCGCTGTGAACTTGACGCGCGGTTCGGGTTCCGTATCCAGACCAAAGGGACGGTCCGTGAAGGTGGAAGAGACCCAGATGAGCGACTTGCGGCCAGGGAATCCCGAGAGGTAGCGCGCGATCTGTTGAAACGCCATCAGCGTGTTGTTGGTGCGCTCCATGGCCTCTGTCTGGGCCATGCCCTCCTGCAGGCGCTCCAGCTGGTCGGCAAGTTGCCCGCCCGAGCCGCCGTGTTCCGCTGCGGCAGCCCGGAGTGCGGCCGGGGCCTGCTTGGCTTCATCCACTTCGTCCTGCGTCTGCAGAAAAGGCGAGGGCAGAAGGTGGATCCCAAGATGCTTGTCGCGCACGGCCGCAAGCAGCTCCGCGTGGTCGGTCGTAAACGCATGCACGACCCGCAGGCGAGGCGACAGGGCGAACAGCGCGATAGGACTGCCTTCCGGGGCAGATTGCAGAAAGCTGGTCAGCTGACTCAAGAGGTAGGGCTGCAACTCGAAGCCGAGGCTCGCCTGATCGATGAGGATGACGGACATGCCGGGACGGGCCGTAGCACCTGGGCCGTGCTCCCCGAAGTTTGAGGTGGACTGTCCGTCCGCTGCGTGATCCTGGAAGGAGCGAATCTGCTGCGGTCTACCGTTCTCGAAGACTTCGAAATCCTCTTTCTTCAGGCCTCGGATCGGCTCACCGCGACGCATGTAGCCCATCGCATCATAGGCGGTCACATCCACAACGACTTCACGGACGTTCACCTGGATCGGCGGCGGGTGGTGCGTCAGTTGAGGGTCGGGCTCCTGGGCAGAAAGAGGAAGGCCCCCGAGGCATAGGGCGAGGAGAAGAAGCGCGCCGGGCCAATGGGAGAAAGCGGTGCGATCCCGTCCACTGGAACACCGGTAAGTTGATGCGTTCGCTTTCACCATGGGACAGGACGCGCTTGCCATCTCGATGGACGCGAGAGTAGCACGGGGACGAAGGGTCGGGCTAGACGATCTTGCGTGCCGGCCTGTGCGTGATCGTGCGGTTCCGCGAACGTCAGCGACGAAGGGCAGGATCGCCTATCGGCTGAAGCGGACCACGACTTCTGTGCCGCTCGGGACCATAGTGCCGGCAGCCGGCGCCTGCTCGTGGGCAAGGCCGCTGCCCAGCGTTTGCACACGCAGGCCGGACGTGGCGGCTCGCTCAATGACAGAGCGCAGGGCCGCGCCGTTGAAGTCAGGGACAGGCACACGTTTGCCGTTGTCAATCACCACCGCACCGTTGGACTCCGCCTGCACGGTGGGGCTGATGTGCGGGGCAGTGATGGGATGATTGACGGCCATCTCAGTGTCCGGCATGACAGAGGTGGTGTTGCCGTTGCGATGGAAGCGGGCGAGCACCTTGTCCGGCAGATCGAGCCACGGGGAGTGCGGCGCGGCATGCAGCGCCGCGTTCTCGCGCACCTGGTCCTGCGCGCGATCGACCTCGGCATTGGTGGCCATGGCGGCGGCGATGGCGGGCTTGCGGAGCGGGTCGTCCGCGGGCAGCGCATTGATCTGGTCGAAGAGCGCGCCGAGGTCCGCAATGTTTTCGCTGGGTCCGTCTTCCCCGGTCACGGGCTGGAGCCTGGCTTCTTCAACCTGCTTCTTCGTTTTAAGAGGCTGATCGTGAGGGATGCCGAGATACTCAAGGACCTGCTGCGCGACCTCGGCGAAGACGGGACCGCTGGCTGCGCCGCCGTAGTGCATGTTCTCGCCACCCGCGGTGGGTGTGTCGATCACCACCGCGATGGAGATCGCGGGAGAGCTGACGGGGGCGAACCCGGCAAAGCTGGCAACCAGCTTGGTGTGGGAGTAGGTGTGGGTCGCAGGATCAATCTTTTCGGCCGTGCCGGTCTTGCCCGCGGAGCTGTAGCCATTGAGCTGGGCCAGTTTGCCCGTGCCTTCCACAACGATGCCCTGCATCATGGCGCGCATCTTCGCGGCAGTGAGCTCCTTGATGACGCGGTGACTGCCGTCAGGGAGCGTCGCGGGAAGCTGGTTGACGGGATGGAAGGGCTCGGCGCTGAGGCGCGGGTCGCCCTTCATCTGATCCGTGGACTGGAGCAGGATGTGCGGGGGCACGTAGGTGCCACCGTCGGCGATGGTGGAGACCATGCTGACGAGCTGGACGGGCGTGACGCCAATTTCCTGCCCGATAGCGAGCGACAGGATGGAGGTGGATCCCCACTTGCGAGGGGCACGGAGAAGACCACGCGTCTCCGAGGGGAGCTCAATGCCGGAGCGGTCGCCAAAGCCGAAGGCGCGCATGTAGTCGTAGAACTTCTGGTTGCCGAGCTTCAGCGCCATCTTGGCGGCGCCCACGTCGGAAGAATGTTCCAGTGCCTGCTGGACGGTGATCACGCCATAGTGGTCAGACTTGTCGTCATGCAGCGTCCGGCCGTACATGGTCATAGAGCCACCCTGGCAGTCGACCTTGTCGGTAGGCTCCACGCCTGCGCCGTCGAGCGCGGCGGAGTAGGTCACGAGCTTGAAGGTGGAGCCTGGCTCGTAGATGTTGCTGACCGCCAGGTTCTGCAACTCGTCGGCGTTGAGATGGCGGGAGTCGTTCGGGTTGAAGCGGGGACTGACCGCCAGGGCGAGGATCTGGCCCGTGTGCGGGTCCTGTACGACGACGGTGCCGTGGAGAGCCTTCAGCTTGGCGACCTGTTCATCGAGGGCGCGCTCGGCCATGTACTGGATGTTCGAGTCGATGGAGAGGACAAGGTTTTCGCCGGGCAGGGGCTCCTGCTCAAAGCTGTCCATGGTGTGGCGCTTGGCGTCGACGGCGGTGAGCATGTGGCCGGGCTCGCCATGGAGCTCTTCGTCGAAGTTGCGCTCGAGACCGCCGAGGCCTTCGTCGTCGGTGCCAACGTAGCCGAGCGTGTGGGCGGCCAGATCGTTGTTGGGGTAGAAGCGCTTGAACTCTTTCTGCACGTAGATGCCGTGCAGATTCATCTCCCCGATGCGTTGGGCAGTATCGGCGGAGACCTTGCGGGCGACCCAGGCAAAGTTCCGGCTGGCTTCGAGGCGCGCGAGGATACGGTCCTGCCTGGTGAAGCTGTCCTGTGGGTCGGTGTGGACGATCTTGGCCAGGATCTGCGCGTCAGCCTCGCGGTTATCACCGATCTCGGTAGGCACGGCGTAGATGGAGGGCACGAGCACGGTCATCGCGAGCTCGCGAAGGTTGCGATCGTAGAGCACGCCGCGGCGCGGTGCGACCTCGAAGCCGCGTTGCTGCTGGCGCGCAGCCATTTTGACGAAGTGGTCGTGCTTGACCACCTGCAGCCAGGTGAGACGGAAGGCGATCGCGGCGGTCCAGAGGCAAAATGCGATGGCTACCCAGAAGAAGCGGACGCGCCGAATCGGCGCGGTAAGCGGGCCGCTGGCGCGGGCGGCGGGCCGAAGAGTTGGGCGCTTGCTGGGCTTGGGCTTCATGGCAGTGCGGGCCTGAGGATGACTTGCGTGTAGATCTTCGTATTAGCCGATCGGTAACGGGTCTCGGCCTGAGAAAGGGTCCTTTGAGGACCCTTTAGGAAGTGCAGAATGACGTCAGGGACAACGGAAGGCAGAAGTGCGTGTTAGAAGTGCACGAAACCGTGTTTCAGAAGCGCTTTTTACGTCAGAAACGAGCGGAGTTTGGCAGCCCGTTGGCCGGGGCCTGTACCTGCGCAAGAACCGGCTGCTCGGCATTCAGTGGGCCTTCCGGGCGAATGACCTGGCCCGGCAACGGCGCATCCAGACCAAGCTGCTTGGCAATGCGGTCGATGCGACCCGGGTCCGAAAGCTGGGCTTCCGTCAAGCGGAGCTGGCGATTCTGCTCACGCAACAACTCGACCTGCGTCTTCTGGGCCTCGACGCGGTAGCCGACCTCGATGGCCGAAAAGTGCTGCCACACATAGATCATCGTCAGCGCGAAGAAGATGCTCATCACAACGGTGAAGGTGCGAACCTCGCGGCGACGGATGGGGTCGTCGGCCTTGACTATGCGGCTGTTGTCGATGTGCTTGGCGAAGAACATCTCGGGCGTGGGCCCGCGACGCTGGCTGCGCTGCGCCTCGTACCGCTGATGGTTGAGTGAGGCGATCGAGGCGGGGCGGCCGCTGCTTTCGCGCCGTGTGTGGGTGCGCGCCGTGGAATCGGTGAGGTGCCCTGTTGGAAATGCCGCTGCTGCCATCGTTCTCTACCCCCCTAGAAAGTCCGTCTCAATGCGCTTTCCAGGCCCTTTGCTTCGTGTACTGCTGTCTGCTCTCCGGCTTGCCTCGGTCGTTTTTCACAGCCTGCTGAGGAAAGCAGAGTATCGTTCGTGGTTCATCTAACCCAAAAGTGTGATAGATCCTGCAACTACTGTCTTCCGTGCACCATCTCTTGGGCAGAGGTCCCCAGTACGCAACTAGTTATTAACAACTTACCTGAAAACTTCGGGGATTCACCCCGGCTTCTCGGCTCCTCGCAGCTTTGCGGAGCGGGACCTCGGGTTTCTCCGGCTTTCTTCCTCGCCGGCGACCAACGGCTTCTTGGTCAGCGTGTTCATGGTTCCTGCCCGCTGTGCGTCGCGGAGCGCATCTTTGACTAACCGGTCTTCCAGGGAGTGGAAGCTGATACAGGCCAGCCGGCCGCCCGGTTTGAGCCGGGATTCCGCGCTTTTCAGCAGCGTTTGAATCTCGGCGAGTTCACTGTTGACACGAATTCGAAGTGCTTGAAAGGTTCTGGTCGCCGGATGAATCTTGTCACCTTTCATTGCGTGGGCCGCGGCCGAAACCACCCTGGCTAATTCCGCCGTGGTGTGGATCGGCCGGGCCCTCACAATGGCTCTGGCGATTCTCCGCGACCTCCTTTCCTCTCCGAATTCGTAAATCAGGTTGGCGAGGTCTTCTTCGTCCGCCTGATTTACCACCTGGTGTGCCGAAAGCTCGCTGCGCGGGTCCATCCGCATGTCCAACGGGCCTTCGGTACGAAAACTGAATCCTCTGTGCGGCTGATCAAGCTGCAGGCTACTGACGCCGAAATCGGCGAGCAGGCCATCGAGCGAAGCCGGCGCGATCTCCTCGGCGAGCTCCGAGAAAGGACGAGAGACATACCGTATGCCCGGCATCTCCGGCCCAAGCTCTTCGGCGACAATCGCCAGGCGACTCTGCGCTTCGGCCATCGCGTCCGGGTCGCGGTCAAAGCAGATCAACTGCCCCGCCCCGCCCAGCCTGCGCGCAATGGCTGCCGTGTGGCCGCCGAGTCCGAGCGTTGCGTCGGCGTAGATTCCGCCGCGCCGCACATTCAGAAGGTCCAAACATTCTTCAAGAAGAACCGGAACATGTTGCGGTTGCTGCATCGTTCCACCGCCTCATGCGCTCCCTGGGGAGCTGGTTTGTTGCCAATCTCAGATTCCGAAGGAAGCGAGCGACTCCATGTCCGCCACGGTCATCCGGTTTTCTTCCAGGCTGACTTCGAAGCGGTCACGGTTGACGACTTCGAGATGCCTGCCCTTGCCGATTACAACGACGTCGTCCGCAAGCCGGGCCTTGGTGCGCAGGATCTGCGGCAAAAGAAGCCGGCCCTGGTTGTCGTAGCCCACCTGCTGGCCGTAGTAGTTCGTGACGTCTTCAAACTTCTTTCGTGCGGGATTCATCGAGGGCACCGTAGCCATCCTGGCCTCGATCTCTTCCCAAAACTTCAGCGGATAGATCTCGGCTCTATCCCCATCGCGACTGGTGATGAAGTACTCGGTCTCGCCAAACTCTTCATCCAGCCGGCGCTTGAAGTCTGTGGGGACCTTCAGGCGTCCTTTTTCGTCTACTCGGGTCGGGTTGTTGCCACGTACCGCCATGCTGTTGAACCCGCCCTGATACCTGCTCTGCCCGGAAGTCGCCCTACACTGGTGTTGGAAGGCCTGTTTTCGATTCGGCTTGACCCTTTTTCACCACTTTTGACCACCGCTGGAACAAGCATGGTTGAACGCCGGTTTTTAGTCCAGAGCTAATTTAGTAAGGCGAAGGTTTTTTCCTACCTCAAATGTGGAAAACCCAACCGGTAGCTGGGTCTGGTTCCGAAGCCCCTAGGAATTGTGTTTAGGTTTCAGGTTCCTGGCCACGGACCCCCTTGTGCAAATCACGCAAAAGTTGTAGCGAACAAGAGGCGAAACTACGCCGTTGTGGGATAGGTGTTTTTGCCGCGTTTCTTTAGGACCCAAAGCAGATAGAGCAGGATAAAGAGGTTCACCGCGAGTGCCCCGACCTTGAACCACGTGAACCTGCGGAGGATCTCAAAGCATTCGACCGGCAGGCCCATAGCGGTGAGGATGACGGTGAAGTACTCGGCCCAGGTCCTCCGCCTGACGAGGCCGTAGCCTTCGACCAAACAAAGCGTGGCGTAGATGAAGGCACCTGCCCCGATGCGACGGAGGTCGTGAGCATCGATGAGGTCGGCCTTGTCCATGATCATGCTGACCACACGACCCTCGGGGTCGATAGGCAGCGAATCGATCAGGTGCATGACCAGCTCACCAAGGTTGCGGTGAACGAGATGAAGAGCCCCTGCGCCGATGGACGTGAAGAAGACTGCCTTGCAAAGCTTGAAAAGCCCCACAAGGAAGAGTCCACGCTGATCCGAAGGCGCGTTGGGGCGAACGGGCGGAGGTCCCCCGTTGCAGGAGCGCGAACGAAGGTCGTTCGCGGGGTGGGGTTGGTCCGCAGCAGCCATCCGTATCCAGTTGACGAGTGCCTGGGTGTGTTTGTCAACGCGAACAGGCGTGAGTGGAGCGGAATGGTCACCTGAAAGAAATCTTCGGCTCAGGTCAATCCGGTGCCGGAGAGGTGTGCGTTAGAGCTATGGGTGTCATGAGGGAGGCGAGCCTCACCCCGCGGATATTCGCCGATTGAAAGGGATACATGATGAAGAAGAGTTTGCTTGCGGTATTGGCCAGCGGTGTGCTGGCGTTTGCGTCGATGGGTGCAACGGCACAGAAGGCCGATCCACCCGTAGGTGGCGCGCCGATGTACCCCAACAAGACGATCGCGGCGAATGCTTCGGCAGCGCCGAACCTGACCACCCTGGTGGCGGCGGTCAAAGCAGCAGGGCTGGTAGACACACTGAACTCGGCCGGACCGTTCACGGTCTTCGCGCCGACCAACGATGCCTTTGCCAAGCTGCCTGCCGGTACGGTGGACACGCTGGTGAAGCCCGAGAGCAAGGACGAGCTCACCAAGATCCTGACCTACCACGTGGTCAAGGGCACCTATGACTCCAAGAAGCTGATGAAAGAGATCAAGAAGGCCAAGGGATCTCTGCAGCTGCCGACGGTTCAGGGCGAGATGCTGACGTTCACCGTGGACGACATGCACATGATCAAGATCACCGATGCCAAGGGCGGATCGGCCATGGTTACGACGGCGGACGTGTTCCAGTCCAACGGAGTTGTGCACGTGATTGACACCGTGCTGATGCCCTAACAGCAGGGTGTAGGGAGTAGGGCTGACGGCGATCTTACCGGGTCGCCGTTTTGCTTTGCCCTGGGCGGCATCCTAGGGAATGTGCGCACGCAGTTTATGACAGAGCAGTGGCTTCCCTTTCCGCGTGCGGTGGTGTTTGCATTTTTTGCGAACCCGGCAAACCTGCCTCCGCTGATGCCAGCCTGGCAGCATGCGCGCATCGATGAGGTGACACTTGTGCCTCCAACGTTAAGGCCGGAGGACGCTCCCGAGTTGCCGGGCACCGTGGCGGGAAGTGGCACGAGGCTGCTGATTACGGCGCGGGGCGGACCGGGCGTTCCGGTACGGCTGCCGTGGCTGGCCCTGATTGAGGACTTCCGCTGGAACGAGGGCTTCTGCGACGTGCAGGTGAAGGGGCCCTTTGCCTACTGGCGGCATTGCCACACGGTGCGGGATGAGACGCGCTCTGGCGAGCCTGGGACGGTTGTCCGCGATGCGGTGGAGTACACCCTGCCTTTGGACCCTTTGAGCCGCCTGGGGACACCGCTGGGGCGCCTGGCAATGCGTGCTCTGTTCGGCTACCGACAGCGGCGTGCATCAGAGCTGGTTCCGCAGTATGCGGCGACGCTCCAGCGACGTAGCTCCGAGAAGGCCTGAGCCGGCCGTCACGTACAGGGAGGACGATGCGGGAAGAGCTTAAGCCACAGGAGAGAGGCTGCACCTGGGGTTGGGGTCGTTTTCTAGGTCTACTGGCTGTCCAGCTCTGGGCAGCTCATGCGTGTGTCTTCTTCGCCCATGAATATGCCCATTCGTTCGTCGCCTGGGCACTTGGGTGGAAGGCGAATCCACTCGCGCTTCATTACGGCCACCCAACACTCACAGTTCTTCTGATCCAGCTAGGCATCGATCAGAACGTGGATGAGCTACCGATCTTTGCCAGTCATCACGGAGCGCAGGCCGCCCTGATCAGCGCTGCGGGCGCAGTGCTTGGCAATGCACTGATCACCTATCCCCTGAGTCGCTGGGGCTACGGGGCGGCGAAGCAGCGTGGCGCATGCGGCCTTGGCATGTTCTGGTACTGGGTCACGGTAGCAAGCGTCGGCAATTTGATCGACTACGTGCCGATCCGCACCTTTACCGACGGCACCGACTTCTACCAGGACATGTATGCCGTAGAGCTGGGTCTTCACTGGTCGCCGTGGACGCTTCTCTTGGTGTTCGGTATTCCGACCGCCACCATCCTTGTGTATTTCCTGTTTCGACTGGAGCCGGCGACGCTCCGCTGGTTGTTTCCAAACTCGGTAGGGCAGCGCGTCACAATGGCTGTGCTGACGGCCTCCATTCTGTTCGACTTCTATGGTGCCGCTGGGTGGGCTGAAGGCGGACCCACCTCGCATCGCTTGTCGGTGATATCGGTCTGCATGGTGGCGCCGCTGGCGGCGGTTCTAGGCGTTTGGCGTGTCACGCAGAGGGCCGAGCGTGCCTAGGCGTGAACGTGATGCTTGAGTAGTGGGCGGACGCGTTCCAGCGCAGCCTCGGCCGTAAGCCCGTAGGTGCGGCGAAGATCGTCCACGCGGCCGTGCTCAATGAACTGGTCGGGCCAGCCGACGCGGATGACGGGGGTGTTGATCTCCGCGTCGTTGAGCGCTTCAAGCACAGCACTGCCGAAGCCGCCGGCGAGCACGTGGTCTTCCATGGTGACCAGGAGTTCGCACCGGCGGGCGTAGCCCGCGATGCACGCGGCATCGACCGGCTTGGCAAAACGGGCATTGATGATTGCCACACTTTGCCCTTCGCTTTCAAGTTTATGGGCGAGCTTCTCCGCTTCGGGGAGCATGTTGCCCAGCGAGAAAATGGCCACATCGTGACCGTCCTGCAGGACTTCGGCGCGGCCGATCTCGAGCGCCTGCGGCTCGACCTTCGGCGTGGCGCCAGGGCCGGTTCCACGCGGGTAGCGGATGGCGCTGGGACCGTTGTAGAGCAGGGCGGTATACATCATGTCCTGCAGCTCCTCCTCGTCCCTGGGGTCCATGTGGATGAGGTTCGGAACGCCGCGGAGGTAGCTGATGTCGAAGAGGCCGTGGTGTGTGGGGCCGTCGTCGCCGGAGAGGCCGCCGCGATCCATGCAAAAGACAACCGGCAACTCCTGCAGGGCAACGTCGTGCACGATCTGGTCAAAGGCGCGCTGCAGAAAGGTGGAGTAAATGGCGCAGAACGGACGGTAGCCCTTGGTCGCCATGCCCGCCGCGAAAAGCACAGCGTGTTCCTCGGCGATGCCGACGTCGAAGTAGCGCGTGGGATGATGCGGCCGGAAGAGGTCGAGCGCGGTGCCGTTGGGCATGGCGGCGGTGATGGCGACGACTTTGTCGTTCGCGGTAGCCAGCTTGGTGAGGCTTTCCGCGAAGACCTCAGAGTAGGTCTTTTGGCCAACGGCGTTGGTTTCACCGGTTTCAGGATCGTAGGGACCCAGACCGTGGAATTTCTTTTGCTTTTCCAGGGCGGGGCCGAAGCCGCGGCCCTTCTGCGTAAGCGCATGGAGAACGACGGGCTGGTTCTGCGTTTTGAGGAACTTGAGAGTTTCGATGAGCAGGGGAAGGTTGTGGCCGTCGACGGGGCCGTAGTAGTTCAGGCCGAACTCCTCGAAGATCATGCCGCGTCCGATGACGCCTTTGGCGGCCTCTTCAGCCTTCCGGGCGATGTGCCGGGCGGCCTTGCCGCCGAACTTTTCGACCAGGCCCGTGACGCGGTCGTGAAGGGAGACGTACGTGGGATTGGTGGCGATCTTGTGGAAGTATTCGGCGATGGCGCCGACGTTCTTGTCGATCGACCACTCGTTGTCGTTCAGGATGATGATGAAGCGCTTGGTCTGCGAGGCGATGTTGTTCAGCGCCTCGTAGCTGATGCCGTTGGTGAAGGCGGCGTCCCCTGCCAGGACGACAATGTTCTCGTCGCCACCGGACATGTCGCGGGCCACGGCCATGCCGAGCGCGGCGGAGAGCGCTGTACCAGCGTGGCCGGCACCGAAGCTGTCATGCTCGCTTTCGGTCCGGAGCATGAAGCCGTTGAGACCACCTGCCTGACGGATGGTGTCGAAGCGATGCTCGCGGCCGGTAAGGAGTTTGTGAACGTAGCTCTGGTGCGAGACGTCGAAGACGAAGCTGTCGCGGGGGGTGTCAAAGACGTAGTGCATCGCGAGGGTGAGTTCGACGACACCCAGGTTGGGTCCGATATGGCCGCCGGTTTTGGCAACACCGAGGATAAGACGGGCACGGATCTCTTCGGCCAGTCGCTCCAGCTCCACGAGACTCAGCCGCTTGACGTCCAACGGCGACTTGATCCTGCTTAGATACTCACTCATCCCGTGTTCCAAGGACCCATTTCCCGAGACCGCTACGGCTCATGGCGCGCCAGCCTCAGCCATCCAGTGTATCAATGGACGCCGAATCCGGGCGTGGAGGTGCACGCCAGCGATGGCCCGGAACGGTACGGAAGGGGCTACTCGTCGTTCTCGCGCAATTTTGCGATGACGGCGAAATCCTCGAGCGTGGTGGTGTCGCCTTTGACCTCGCCGGTGGTGGCGAGTTCGCGAAGAAGCCGGCGCATGATCTTGCCGGAACGCGTCTTCGGGAGCATGGGGGTGAAGCGGAGGTCGTCGGGACGGGCGAGACCACCGATCTCCTTGCCTACCCACTGCTTGAGCTCGTGCTTGAGCTCCTCGGTGGGTTCGTGGCCGGTTTCGAGAGAGACGAACGCGGCGATGGCCTGCCCTTTCTGTTCGCAGGGACGGCCGACGACGGCGGCTTCGGCCACTTTGGGATGCGCAACAAGGGCAGACTCAATCTCGGCAGTGCCGAGACGGTGACCGCTCACGTTGATCACGTCATCGACACGCCCCATAAGCCAGAAATAGCCATCCTCGTCGCAGCGGGCGCCGTCGCCTGTGAAGTACACGGGGTTGCCGTCTGGGGCCTTTACCTCGGCGAAGTAGGTGTCCAGGAAGCGCTGATGGTCACCCCAGATGGTGCGCGCCATGGAGGGCCAGGGCCTGGAGATGATCAGCAAGCCACCATGGCCGGCCGGGACGGGTTGGCCGTCCTTGGAGACAATCTGCGGGACCACGCCAAAGAATGGTTTTGTGGCCGAGCCCGGCTTGGTGGCGATGGCGCCAGGGACAGGCGCGATCATGTGTGCGCCGGTTTCCGTCTGCCACCAGGTGTCCACAATGGGACAGCGCTCATGGCCGATCTCGCGGTGGTACCACATCCAGGCTTCTGGATTGATGGGCTCACCCACCGTTCCCAGAAGGCGAAGTGAGCTGAGATCGTGCTTGTGCACCCAGTCTGCGCCCCACTTGATGAGGGCGCGGATCGCCGTGGGGGCGGTGTAGAAGATGGTGGCCTTGTGGCGATCGATGATCTGCCAAAAGCGGTCGGGCTCGGGGTGGTTAGGGGCGCCTTCGTAGAGGAGAACGGTGGCGCCATTGGCCAGCGGGCCATAGACGACGTAGCTGTGACCGGTGATCCAGCCAATGTCTGCCGTGCAGAAGTACACGTCGCTATCGCGGAGGTCGAAGTTGATCTTGCTGGAGAGATACGTGCCGAGTGCGTAACCGGCCGTGCTGTGGACTAACCCCTTTGGTTTGCCTGTGGTTCCGCTGGTGTACAGGATGAAAAGCGGATCTTCGGAGTCCATGGCCTCGGGTGGGCACTCGGGGGACGCGGTGGCCAATGCCTCGTGCCACCAAAGGTCGCGGCCGGGGGTCATGGCCACGGTCTTCGTCGCGTCGCGCTGGAAGACGATGGCGTGGCGAACGCCAGGGCAGCGCCCCAGGGCTTCGTCCACAATGGCTTTGAGCTTGATCTCGCTGCCGCGGCGATAGCTGATGTCCTGCGTGATGACGACCTGGCAGTCGGAATCGTTGACGCGGTCAGCGATGGCGTGAGCGGCAAAACCGCCGAAAATCACTGAATGCACGGCGCCGATACGGGCGCAGGCCAGCAGGGCGACCGCCAGCTCGGGCGTCATGCCCATATAGATGGCGACGCGGTCTCCCTTGCGGACGCCAGCGTTCTTGAGGACGTTGGCGAACCGGCTGACCTGCTCGTGCAGCTCCGCGAAAGTGAGGGTCCGGGTCTCGCCAGGCTCACCTTCCCAGATCAGGGCGGCTTTCCCGCGGCGCTCGCCGGCTGCGTGGCGATCGACGCAGTTAGCACAAAGGTTCAGGCGGCCCCCGGTGAACCAGCGGGCATCGGGGCCGCTGCCACTGAGAACGGTTTTCCAGGGTTCCATCCAGTCGAGTTCGCGGGAGGCCTCGCCCCAGAAGGTTGTCGGGTCGTCCACGCTCTGGCGATACAAACGGTCGTATTCCGACACACTTCGAACCCATGCCTGCTCTGAGAAGGCGGTCGGCGGCGGAAAGAGCCTTTCTTCCCGCATAAAGGAACGAAAAGTGGCTGAGTTGCCGGAATCGGCCGGGGGCGGAGGGGGCGAGAGGATGGGATCAACAGACATACGGTAAGTGCACCGGGCAGCGAATAAGCGCAGTGCCTCGCAGTGTAGCCATCCGGGGGAAGCCACGGCAAGCGGCATGCCCAAGTAGCGGAAACTAAAGTCACGTGACCTAAACGGGGTAGGACCCCTTCTTCTGTTTCGGTCTGCCACTCCTGCGGAAGTGCTATAGCGACGTGGGTCAGGCTCCGCCACACTCAAACCACGCCAAGAGAGACGTGGCCCCTCAAAAGGAAAGCATCGTCTAACTGAGCAGAACCAGCGATGACCCTGCGCACCTGAAATGGGCGCAGGAACCTAAGGAAAGGACTGAGTGGACAAGATGATGTGTAATCCTGTAAGTGGTGACATTTTCTTCCGCCGCGATGATCGGGTTCTTTCTGGGGTTCGCGTTCGGCGTGGGATGCGCGCTGGCGGTCATGTACTCGATCTACCAGGGCGGTTACCGTGCAGCTGTGCGGGATGCCGAGATGCCCATCGCGCCAGCGAGGTTAACGCAGCTTCAAACCCGTCTTCGTTCCGCGGCAAAAGGTTGATCCCTGGCGGAATGGACGCATCTAAAGAACTAAATCATAGGTTCAGGGTTAAAGAGAAGAAGTTTGCGCATGTGGGACGGAAAGATGACCGCCAGGTCGCGGTTGGTATGCCGAGAGGTTCCTTTTCCCTTACACGCGGCGAATTGCGGTCTCGGATGTGCTCGGCTTTGACACTTCGTACATCTTCTATGTCTGCACAAACCTTGGGCTCTTACGGCGCACCCTCCAATTCGTTTCAGACCAGGTCGAACCACGGCAGCGTCTGCGCAGCACCCGTTACCGAAGCTGATTCCCTGCCCGGTTTGCGGTCAAGCCATCCCCAAGTTTTTCGCCGTCAGTTGCAGAAAATGCAGTTGTCGGACAGATTTCAACCGGCGTGAAGCACATGAATACTCAAGGGAAAAGGAACCAGACGTCTGCTATTGTTCTGGTAACAACCCCAGGTAACGTGTTGGCTTCCCTCCAATTGCTACCGAGAGGTTGATCGAGATGCCCAAGCCACTACACAGCACTGACCCGAACCCGCCCAGCGTGGCGTTCCGCGATTTCGGTGTCCTGAATGACGGGACCCGGAGCAAAAGCGCAGCCCTCACGTCGATTTCCGTGAACCTGCTGATTGCCCTGGCGGTTCTGTTCCTGGTGAAGGCTGCGGTCGTTAAGCCCAAGACCAAGCACGCGGAGCTGATCGATCCGGTCACGATGTCCAAGCCGGAACCCCCGCCGCCGCCCAAGCCGATCGTGAAGCTGCCGCCGCCGCCCCCGCCCCCTCCGCCGAAGGTGGTTGTGCCGCCGCCCCCTGTGGT
>CAZZXY010000103.1:0-482 GCA_964658105.1 Verrucomicrobia bacterium Tous-C9LFEB
CTGGGGCACACACGCCCAAGGAGTTCCCATGAGCACCACGCACGAAAGTCTCGACCTGGAAGATGCCCGGCGCATCATTGCTGCCGCAACGCAGAAGGCTGTCGCCCTCGGTCAACCCATGAACATCGCCGTTGTCTGCGCGGGCGGCTACCTGCTCGCGTTCGAGCGCATGGCGGACGCCTGGCTCGGTTCAGTCGACATCGCCCAGAAGAAGGCCTGGACCTCCCGCGCCTTCAACATCACCACGCAGGACCTCGGCAAGAACTCCCAGTCCGGCGACCAGTTTTTCGGCATCCACGCCTCCAATGACGGAAAGGTCATGATCTTTGCCGGCGGTCTCCCGATTAAGAAGGGTGACAAGGTGGTCGGCGCCATCGGCGTCTCCGGTGGAAGCGGCGAGCAGGATCACGCTGTGGCTGAGGCCGGCGCAGCAGCCTTCAAGTCCTAAAACGAAGTTCAGGTAGAAATCGGAAGGGCCGACT
>CAZZXY010000103.1:492-7286 GCA_964658105.1 Verrucomicrobia bacterium Tous-C9LFEB
CTGCTGAGCAGTCGGCCCTTCTCACTCAGGTGAAGCTACTCCGCTTTCTCCCCGCTGTTGTACACACCATCAATCTGCTGCTTGTACTTCTCCAGAATGACCCGGCGCTTCAGCTTTAGACTCGGTGTCAGCTCGCCCTCCTCAACACTCCACTCGTCCGGCACAACGATCACCTTCTTGATCGTCTCGAAGTGAGCCAGGCTGCCATTTACCTTTTCGGCGATGCCCTGGTAGAGCTTCTGCACCTTCGGGTCCTTTACCAGTTCAGGTCGGCCGCTGACGGCAACGCCGTTCTGCTTGGCCCATCCCTCGAGCGCCTTGAAGTTCGGGGAGATCAGCACGCTGACAAACTTGCGGTTATCCCCAACCAGGGCCGCCTGCTCCACCAGCCCATCCGACTTCAACTTGCTTTCCACCGGCTGCGGCGCGATGTACTTGCCACCCGAGGTCTTCATCAGCTCTTTCTTGCGGTCCGTAATCGTGAGGAACCCGTCCTCCATCTTGCCGATGTCGCCCGTCTTGAACCAGCCGTCTTCTGTGAACTCCTTTTTGGTCGCTTCCTCGTTTTGCCAGTAGCTGGAAAAGACCGAAGATCCGCGCACCTCAAGCTCGCCGTCCTGCGCCAGCCGCGTCTCCAGGTTCGGAATGACCTTGCCCACGGTGTTGGGGCGGAACGCCTCGAAGGTACTCCGCGAAATAACCGGTGAAACCTCGGTCAACCCGTACCCCTCCACGACGCGAATCCCTGTGCTCAGAAACCAGTCGGTCGTCTCCTTGCCCAGCGGCGCACCGCCGGAGATATACAACTTCACCTGGCCGCCAAACGCCTCTTTCACCTTGCCGAAGACAAGGTAATTGGCGATCTTCCATCCCAGCGATCCCGGTGTTTTTCCTTGCGCAACCTCATCCTTATGCGCGGCACCCTGCTGCAGAGCCCATTGCAGCACCTTCTGCTGAAACCCTTTGGCCCGGCCCACCACGGCCTGCCGCACCTTCTCAAACACGCGTGGCACCGCCAGGAAGATCGTCGGCCGCACGGCCTTCATCGCATTCGGCAGGTCGTCGAACTTTGGCAGATACGAGATGGTGCACCCGTGGGCATACATCGCGTAGTCCAGGTGGCGCGCGAGAGCATGGCTCAGGGGCAGAAACGAAAGCGAGCTGTCTCCCTTGACGATGCCCAGACCATCTGTGGAATGCCGCAGGTTGGACGCCATGTTGTTATGCGTCAGGGTCACACCCTTCGGGTCGCCTGTTGTGCCCGAGGTATAGATGATCGACGCCAGGTCCTCGGGCTTGACCGACTTCATCAACGCCTCAAAATCCTGGTCGCGCTCCTCCAGCTCCGAAGCGCGCTTGGTGATGTCAGAGAGCGGCTGCGCGCCCGTGTACTCGCCCTGATCCCAGACCACCACGTGTTCGATCGATGTGATCTTGTCGGCGCCCTTCAGCAGCTTGTCGAACTGGTCCTTGCTCGACATGAAGATGGCCTTCGCGCCGGAGTCATTCAGGATATAGACCATCTGTTCCGGGGTTAGCGTCTGGTACAGCGGCACATCTGCCGCGCCAATCGCCAGCACGGCGAAGTCAATCACCGGCCACTCCCAGCGATTCTCGCCCACCAGCGCTACACGATCACCCTTGCCGATACCCCACGCCTGTAGCTGCTCGGCAACCGCGCGCACCCGGCCGTACATCTGCTTGGCGGTGATGGGCTTCCACTCCCCGCCTTCCTTGTACTGTGCAACCGTTTCGTCGCCGCGTGCTGCCACGCGCGCAAACACATCGTTCAGTGTTGAAAGCTCCAGCATCGTGCTCCTTACCAGGCAATCCCGTCACGCAGGTTCTTGCATGTTCACGGTTTGGATGCATTCTTCGCCCCTGACATTGGCCTTGGCAAGAGGAGAGCAGCTTTCCCGCAAGTGTTACTGCCCCGGAGCTCCGCCCGACCCTGCTCCCGCGTTCGAGGCCGTCCTCGGGAAGTACCCCGCCCGGGTGCGCACCTGCAGCTTGCCAAAGCCTTTCCCCTTGGCTTCCACATGCACCTGTCGGTAGCCACCCTGCGCCGGAGGCTTCGTGCTGCGGTACTCGATCGTGTACTGCTGCCGAATGTCCTGGGCCACAGCCTGCGTGATGCTGTCGACCTCCTTCAATGCGTGCGGAAAATACGCCTGCCCGCCCGTCTGCTGGGCTAGCTCCGTCAGCACCTGCCGCGAGTGCCGTACCTCGCTCCGCACCGTGTCCTCACCAAACAAAAGCCCGATGCAGTAGATCGCAGGCCCATCCAGCTCCTGCACGCGGCGTATGGCCTGCTCCAGCGTGGCGCTCGACGCATTATCATCGCCATCCGTGACGACCAGCAGTACCTGCTTCGGCCGCTTTGCATTCTTCGAAAGGTAATCCGCCGAGGCGATCACCGCGTCATACAGCGCCGTCCCGCCACTCGACTTGATGTAGCTCAACCCCTGCTGCAACTTCCGGATGTCTGCCGTAAAATCCTGGTCGATATAAGCTTCAGAGCTGAAGTCGACAAGAAAAGCCTCATCCTCCCGGTTCGACAGGCGCACCAGGTCCAGCGAAGCCGCATCCACGGCCGCCCGCTTGTCATACATCGAGCCCGAACTATCGATCAGAACGCCCAGCGATACAGGCAGATCTTCATGCCGAAAGCCCAGGATGGTCTGCGGCACACCATCCTCATAGACCCGGAACGCATCCTTGGGCAGATCCTCCACCTCGCGCCCTGATCCGTCAAAAACGGACGCATCCAACCGGACCTCGTTGGCCTCCGCGCGCAACGTGTATCGGCCACCTTGCTGCGATACCACCCCTGAATTTGATTCGCCGGCCTGTCCGCCCGCGCTCTGGCCTGAACTCCCAGCCTGCGGCTTCGGCAACATTTCGGTCGGGTCCGGTGAAGGTACCGGATCGCTGTCTACCGCCGGTGGCGTCTGGGGGCTTGTGGCGGGTACGCTCGCCGGAGTCTGCTGGGCCGTTGGGGGCGTACTCTGCCCCTTCGCTCCAAACGACATCGCTGCGCAGACCACAACCGTCGTAGCAAACCTGTCCCAAAAACCGCTACTGCGACGGTGCATAGTACCCCTCACGATTATGCACCGTCAGCTCAGGCAGGCCGGGCGGTGGCATCAATCGCACATTCAATTTCCGCCACTGTCCGTTGCGACGGCGATCCGTGGGCGTGTACCCAATTACATATTCATTGCGCAGCTCCTCGCTGATCCGCTGCGCAATGTCGCTCAAATCCTGAATATCATGCACCACAAAGAGTCTCCCCCCCGTGGTCTCGGCGATCTCGTGCAGCAACTGCGGCCCGTTTTGTTCTTCCACGGTCGGCGCGTACGCATCGAAGATTCCCACCGAGTACACCTGCACTTCACTCTCGCGTACCAGCCGGTTCAGCTCGCCCTGCGTGTACCGGCTACGGTTATCACCACCGTCCGACACCACCAGCAGCGCCTTGCGCGCATACTTCGAATCCCGCAGCTTGTTTACGCCCAGGTACATCGCATCGATCAGTGCGGTCCGGTTCTCCGGCTTCAGCATCACCATGCGGGCCTCCACGTCCTCCACGTCTGACGTGTAATCCACCAGCACCGCCGGCCGGTCATTAAACCCGATCACAAAAAACTCATCCTGTGGGTTGGACGTATGCAAGAACTCACTCAGCGCCTTGCGCGCCCGCACAAATTTCGACTGCATACTCCCGCTCAGGTCAAAGATGATCCCGATGGAAAGCGGCGCGTCTTCCGTGGCAAAGCTCTTGATCGTCTGCTGCAGATTGCTGTCGTACAGCTGGAAATTTGTCCGCTCCAGCCCGGTTACCAGGCGGTTCTGCGGATCGGTCACCGTCAGCGGCACCAGCACCAGGTCAGCATTCACCTGGATCGCCTTGCCCTGCGACGCCGTCCCTTTGGCGGTGACGTCCGCGCCGCTCACAACAGGCCTCGCGTCTTTCGGCGCAGCCGGCGGAGGCGCCGCGGTGTGCACCGCATCCAGCGGGCTCTCCTGCGCTGTCGCCAGGCCGCCGCCCACCGCCAACACCCCGCAAAGCAGCACCTTGCCCCATCTCCGACTCATTCGAACGCTCATTGGCTCTCCACTCACTCCACCGTGGCGGAACTACCTTGCTTTGCGTGCACCCTAGACTACCCTAGCGCGTATTCGCCGTCTATTCCCTACCCGTTCTGGCGGTACCCCAGGCTGCTTGCTCGTATCCAGCCCTCGGTTGCCACCCCAGGTCAACCCTCCCCTGAGAAAGCAAGCCCCGCCACTCCGTACAATGAATTCAATGGCCCGCCTGTATCCGTTCCGCGCCCTTCGTTATGACACCGACCGCGTCGATATGGCCGACGTCGTCACCCAGCCCTACGACAAAATCACCCCGGAGATGCAGGCGCGCTACTACGCCCAGAGCCCCTACAACCTCATCCGCATCGTGCTCGGCAAACGCGAGCCCTCCGACAACGACGAGACCAACGTCTACACCCGCGCCGCCGACACCTACCACGCCTGGCGCGACGAAGGCATCCTCCGCGAAGAGGCCGAGCCCGCCCTCTACGGCTACTCGCAGACCTACACCGTCCCCGGCACGGAGGAAGTGCGCGAGCGCCGCGGCTTCATCGCCCTCGGCCACCTCTACGACTACGCCGAGCACGTCGTCTATCGCCACGAACAGACCTTTCCCAAGCACAAGTCTGATCGGCTCGCCCTCTTCAAAGCCCTCCGCGCCTACCCCGAGCAGATCTACATGCTCTACTCCGACCCGACCTTCACCGCCGAACACCTCATCTTCGACTCCCCCGCCGGCGAGCCACGTCCCGCGGACCTCGAAATCACCGACGAATACAACGTGGTGCACCGCGTCTGGAAACTGGCCGACCCGGTTCTCATCGGCAAAATTCTGGAGAACATGAGCGACAAAAAGCTCATCATCGCCGACGGCCATCACCGCTACGAGACCTCCACCACCTACATGCACGAGCGCGCCGGCCAACTCGGCCTCGAAACGGAGCGCAGCACCGCAGCAGCGGAAAGCCCTGCGCGAGCAAGCCTGCCCACCCCACCCTTCCCCGAGGCCGCCATGATGATGACCTTCGTCAACATGGACGCGCCCGGCATCACCATCCTGCCCACCCACCGCGTCGTCTTCGGCCTCGCGCACTTCAACGGCCGTGAGTTCGCGCGCGAAGCCGAACGCTTCTTCACCGTCGAGGAGATCCCCAACACCCCCGACGGCCACTACCCCGGCGAGGGCAGCCTCCTCAAGCGCCTCCATGACACGCCCGGCGTTGCCTTCATCGCCGCCACCCGCGACGGCGATTTCCTCCTCACGCCCAAACCAGCAGCCACCGAGCAGCTCGCAGGCCTAAGTCCCCGCCAGGCGCAGCTCGACGTCGTCCAGCTCCACAAACTCGTCCTCGAGCAGCTCCTCCACCTCAACGAGGACGCCGTCCGCACCGGCAATCACGTCCGCTACCTCCGCGAAGCCAACGAAGCGCTCCGGCAGGTCGGCTCCGGCAACGCCGACATCGCCTTCCTCATCAAGCCCGTCACCCTCGAGCAGATGAAGGACATCTCCCTCAATCTCGAAGTCATGCCCCAGAAGTCCACCGACTTCTACCCCAAGCTCCTCAGCGGCCTCGCGATGTATGCGCTAGATTAATGGCACGAACCTGATCAAAATCCGAGCAAGTGGAGATCGACATGGCAACAGCTCCATCGATTCTGTCCATCGACGAGTATTTGCACACCAGCTACAAGCCGGATGTCGACTTCGTCGAAGGGACACTGCAAGACCGCTCTATGGGCGAATACGAGCACAACAAGCTACAGACACTGATCGCCGTCCTGTTCACGATCAACGCAAAGCTCTGGAAAACGAATACCGTGGTCGAGCAACGAATTCGCGTCACCGGGGACCGCGTTCGCATTTGTGACGTTGCGGTTCTGCGCGCCGACGCACCACGCGAAAGCGTCACGGTGACGCCGCCCCTGATCTGCATCGAGATCCTCTCCCCCGAAGATCGTCTCTCGCGCGCAAAGCAGGTGCTCTCCGACTACCTCACCATGGGTGTCCCGAACATCTGGCTCATCGACCCACTCCGGCGTGCTGCCTGGACCTTCGACAGCGCTGGCCTCCACGAGGCCAACCCCACGGGCCTCACCGTGCCCGACACCCCCATACTCCTCGATCTCACCGAAGGCTTCGCCGCTCTCGACTAGAGAGCCAGGCCTCCTCGACGTCACCATGAGCCCACACCAAAACCGCTGCCCCTGGGCTCAGAACGACCCGCTCCTCCGCACCTATCACGACACGGAGTGGGGCGTCCCCCTGCGCGACAGCCGCGCCCTTTGGGAGCAGCTCATGCTCGAAGGCTTTCAGGCCGGCCTCGCCTGGATCATCGTCCTTCGCAAGCGCGACGCCTTCCGCCAGGCCTTCCGTAACTTCGACCCCGAAATCGTCGCAAGCTTCGGCGAACCAGAGATCCAGGCCATGCTCGCGGATCCCGGCATCATCCGCTCCCGCGCCAAAATCGAGGCCACGATCAACGGCGCCCGCACCTTTCTCCGCATGCGGGAAGCCGGCACAGACTTCTCGCAGTGGGCCTGGGACCTCGCCGGCGGCGCACCCATCCAGAACACAGGCCCCGTCCCCACCACCTCGCCCTTATCCGAGCAGTTCTCCAAAGAACTAAAGGCGCGCGGCTTCAAGTTTGTAGGCCCGGTCATCGTCTACGCCTGGCTACAGGCCGTCGGCATCATCAACGACCACA
>CAZZXY010000103.1:7386-15192 GCA_964658105.1 Verrucomicrobia bacterium Tous-C9LFEB
ATCCCGCAGCACCCGCCCTTTGTTGTCATTCCCGAAGGGAATCTGCGTTTTTCATCTCCCCCCAATCCCGCGCCTACAACCGTCCCTCCAGCACCGCAAGCCCAGCCTTCGACGTCAGCACGTCATCCTCTGACTTGCCCCCGCTGAACGCCACGATCAGGTAGCCATTCGGCACCCGCTTCATTACCCCGCCCTGCCATCCAAACTCGCCCGTCATGGGCACCTTGCCGGCGGTCCCGCTGTCCTTCAGCGTCTGCGCCATCTCGGACGCCTTGGCATACGCGATCCCCAGCAGGTTGTTGCCCTTCTCCCCATTGGTGTTGTCGGTCATATGCCCCACCACCGCCATCTCCGACATCCAGCCTGCGATCGCATCCCCGGGCGCAAACGCCACCACTGCCACGCCCTGAATCTTGAGCTCGGCCGCCCGCGCCTTCATCGCGGCCAGCGCCGCCTCGGCCGCCGCATCAAAACGCTTCCCATTCACTGCCTTGTGCGTTTTCGCCACAGCAGAGGCAGCCCCACACGCAACCAACAACGCCAATGCCACGCAACGCACTGCACTCTTCATCAACCCAGCCTCCACCAACAGGCATTCCGTCGCCACCCTCAAGTTGGTTCGGAGAATTCTACCTGCCCTCAAACCCGCGCGTGCCCTCCCCAGCAAACCTCGTGTCAGCCATCCACACGCCAGATGAGTAACATCCGCCCTTCCTCCAGTCCGCGATGAGCTGGCCCAGTGTCTGGACCGCCTTTACTGGCCCTTGGCCTCTGCACTGGATGGAAGCTGGGCACCGCCACTAGCGGTAGAGGTCTCTTAACCCAGTCGTCTACAGCAAGGAATGCTGCCATCAGGATGTCCTGATGGCCGCATGAGCATGCCGCGCTCGCTTCAAACTCCAAGAATCCCCTACCGCGAGATCCCTTCCAGCGGCGAGCTCGCCGTCGCATACAGCTTCTTCGGCATACGCCCCGCCAGAAACGCCTCGCGCCCCGCCTCCGTCCCCTTGCGCATGGCCGACGACATCAGCACCGGGTTCTTCGATCCCGCCATCGCCGTATTCAACAGCACCGCATCGAACCCCATCTCCATCGCCAGCGCCGCATCGCTCGCCGTGCCCAGCCCCGCATCCACCACCAGCGGCACCTCGGTAATCAGCTCCCGCAGCATGCGCAGCGTGTAGCTGTTGGCTATGCCCAGCCCGGTCCCGATCGGCGCTCCCAGCGGCATCACCGCCGCCGCTCCCACGTCGATCAGCCGCTTCGCAAACACGATGTCATCGGTCGTATACGGCAGCACCGTAAACCCCTCCTTCACCAGCACCCGCGTCGCCTCCACGGTCGCCTGCACATCCGGGTACAGCGTCGCCTGGTCGCCAATGACCTCGATCTTCACCCAGTCCGAAAGCCCCACCTCGCGCGCCAGCCGCGCCGCCCGAATGGCCTCTTCCGCCGTGTAGCATCCCGCCGTATTCGGCAGCAAAAAGTATCGTTCCGGATCGATGAAGTCCAGCAAACTTTCCTGCGACCGGTCCAGGTTCACGCGCCGCACCGCCACCGTTACCATCTCGGCGCCCGAGGCTTCAATCGCCGCCTTGGTCTCCGCCCCATCCTTGTATTTCCCCGTACCCACAATCAGCCGTGACCGAAACCGTCGCCCCGCAATCACCAGCTCATCGCCAGACGCCAACCCACCCGCCATCTCAGTCCGCTCCAACACAAGACCACTCATACCCAAATCCTACGCCGCCAGAAGGAACCGTTGCTCGCGGAGCAAGTCGTGGCTCGTTGCTCGTGGAGCCAGCTGCCACCAACACGAACCCGCCATGCAAGCCCTCCACGAACAACGACAACCACCACAAACACAAACGGCCCGCCCCGAAGGACGAGCCGTTATGCGGTGATCTGGTGGGATTGACTTGAGGGCATCCGACTCGGATGGGCCTCGACGGGGACTTCACTGTTCTACAAACAGACCGTCAGGTCTAGAGCGCGGAGCTCTAAGCCTCAGTCACCTCACGTTGAGTAAAGCAACAACTGGAACAATCAGAATTCATAGGCTAGACCATCCTCCTTTCCCGTGTATTTCTGTTTTACGCCGGGTCTTTCCCGGAGTCAAGCCGCCCTGTTCGAACAGCGAACACCCGCATTTCCCCAACCCGGAACAGCCTCCCTGCCTCTACTTTGCGACGCGTCCTGCCGCCCCGAAACTCCCGGCTCCCTGCACCTCGACCTCATACGGCGGCATCCTCTGCGGCCCGGGACTCGGTACAAGGGAGTGCTTGCCCTACGCTCTCGACGCCCCTGCTATACTCGCTCTCCTTTGGAGGTCGCTATGGTGCGGCGGTCCTTCCTTCGTCAACTCGTGGCCTCTCCATTCGCCGGCGGGGCATCCTCGTGGGGCCAGACGTCCGCCCACAAGTCACTCAACATCATGATGAAGAGTGCCTGGGGATCGGACGACCCCACCAAGGCAGCCTTCCCCTTCCTGCACGGCCTTGCCCTCTCGGAAGCAGGCCACTCGGTCCAGATCTTCCTGCTCGGCGAGGCAGTCTCCCTCATGCGCAAATCCGTCGCTGCCGCCGTCGTCCCCGTTGGCTGGCCGCCCCTGGAACCAACCCTCGCCAAAGTCGCTGAAAGACACGTGCAGATCTACGCGTGCGGCGCCTGCAGCCGTGCACGCGCCGTGGAGCAGGCGGATCTGAACCAGTGGGGCGCAAAGTTCGGCAGTCCCGCAATCTTCGTCTCGCTCGTCGAGTGGGCCGACCGCGTGATCACGGAATAAGGCAGCCATTCAGAAAAGCGCCCGCTTCAGCGCACGAGGACATAGGTCAGCAGAACGGCCGCGATCGCGAGAGCAACGGTGCGCACACGATGTCTCCTGTCCCAGACGCGATGAATCCGCTGCCAGTCCGCATCCCCGTTGGCAATGCGCGTATTCAGCGGAACCAGGAAAACAATCGATCCCACCGAAGCAAGAAGCCAGAGCGCATCCGCGATAAGCAGCACGCCACGCGCCGGTGCCTGCCAATCAAGCCACGTCTGGACAACAAACAAAAGTCCACTGACGGGGTACCAGACCGGCATCACCTTGCCCAGCACGGCGGCCAGACGGCTGAGTAGCCGCAACTGCGGTTCAGGTTCGAGGCGCCACGCGGCGGGATCCACAAAGGCAGCAACAGAAAACTCGACGCCCACCAGCAAAAGCACGATGATGGCAGTAGCCATATTGAACAGGTGCATGATCAACTCCTGGTGCTCTTTTCGGTTGAAACTCCGTGGATCGCTGTAAACCACGCCCGCTCTTCGTGGAACGCGCATGGGCCTTAAAGCGCATGCAGCAGCAGCTGCCCGGCGACAAGCATCACCGCGCAGGTCACGCCATGGACGGAGAACGCCATGGCTTTACGCCCGCCCGACAACAAAACATTGGACATATCGCCAAAAGGGATCACGGCAAACACAAGAAGAACGATGCCGACCGTCCGGTTGTTCGTGGTCAGCATGAGGGTCAGCACAGCCAGACCCGAGGCGATATCGCGAATGCCCTTCAGGCGGAGCCAGGCGCGAGTGTCCGTGTCAGGCGCCGGCAGTCTTAGACCAAACCCGCCCACGATCCGCTCCGGAGAGACAAGGTAGAAACCGCCGATCGCAAGGACTCCAACGGATACGAGAACGGCAAGAGCGAGTGGAATGGCAGAGTACATCTTTCACCTCAGTACAAAATCTAGCAACGCTAGTATTAACGCGCGACAGGTGCAATCGGTCCAATTATTTCTAGCGGCGCTATATTTATAGGTATGGAAGAGACACTGGCCACCAATCGATTTGCTGAACGCAAGCTGCGGGACAGGCAGGCTCGTCGGGGGCAGATCATCGCTGCCGCGCGACGCATCGCAGAACTCGAAGGGTGGCCCAACGTCACCGTCCGACGGCTGTCTGACGAAATCTCCTATAGTCAACCCGTTCTCTACTCCCATTTCGGCAGCCGCGAAGGCATCCTCGCCGCGGTCGCCATCGAAGGCTTCGGGGAGCTTGGCCTGGCCCTGGAGAAAGCGCGCAAACGCGTCAAGCGTGGCAGTCCGGTCGAAGCGGTCGCGGGTGCCTATCTGGACTTTGCCGCCTCTTCCCCCGGGCTGTATGAGGCCATGTTTTCCCTCAGCCTGAGCGTTCCGTTCGATCAGGCGGGGACGCCTCCCGAACTGCGCTTCGCCTTCTCCCAGATCCTGCAGCTGTTCGAGGAGCATAGCGCGAAGCCAGAGGTTCTCTCTGAGCTCTTCTGGGCGAGCCTTCATGGCATCGCCGAGCTCCTGAGAACCAAACGATTTCCGCCCGGCCGTCAGAAAGAGCGCGTGCGAACGCTCGTCGGTCTCTTCAGTGCCCGGGGAGACAAAGTCGCATAGGCCATCAGGCCCAGCCCCGCGTCTTCTGTTCATCGCCTGTTCACGAGCGCACACCATCCCGCCTCGGTATCCTAAGAGGACCCGCATCCAACGCGATCCTCAGACAGGACCCGAAACACTCCTGATGTACAAGCTGCTGTACAAATTTGCTTTTGCCCTGCTTACGCTCGTAAGCGGCGGCCTTCTCGCCACGGCCCAGGAGACGGAGGCGCCGGTCACCCCTGACCAGCCCACCCAGGTGCCCGTCACTGTCTTCCCCCACTCCGAAACCGCGCGCTGGCTCGTCTCCGGGCAGGCCAACATCATCTTTCAGTCGCACCCCGGCTTTCACTCGCCCTACCAGGGCATCAACTCGATGCTGCCCCGCGGCGAGTACAAAACCTCGCTCGTCGGCACCCTCTTCACCGGCTTCCAACTGAACCCCCGTCCGCGCTACGCCACCGACTTCCTCCTCGACTTCGAGTCCGCCGGTGGCCGTGGTATCTCCGAAGCGCTGGGTCTGGCCGGCTTCACCAATCTCGACGTCGTCCGCAACCCCAATCTCGGCTCCAAGCCCTACATCGCCCGCATCCAGCTCCATCAGGTCATCGGTCTCACCTCGGACCTCCGCGACGGCTCCAGAACGCCCTTCTCTCTGCCCACGAAAGTTCCCGCGCGTCGCTTTGACTTCCGTGTCGGCCGCATGGGCCTCCCCGACGTCTTCGATCTCAATGGCCCCGCGTCCGACTCCCACCTGCAGTTCATGAACTGGACTGCCGACAACAACGGCGCCTACGACTACGCCGCCGACACCCGCGGCTATACCTACGCCGCCGTTGCCGAGTACGACGACATCGACTGGTCCGCCCGCTACGCCGTCGCCCTCATGCCCACCGTTGCCAACGGCATCGACCTCGACTGGAATCTACGGCGCGCCCGCGGCGAAAACTACGAGCTGGAGTACCGCAAAACACCGCTCACTCGCGCGCTAGCCCGCACCGGCCAGTCCAACCGTCCCGGTGCCGTGCGCCTCACCGGCTACGTCAATCACGGCGACATGGGCCTCTACCGCAGCGCCAACACGACAGCCCTGAACCAACGCGCAGACGGCAATCTCACGGCCGTTCCCGTCATCAGCGCCCACCCGCAGACCACGGCCGTCAAATACGGCATCGGCCTCAACTTCGAGCAGGCGCTTACCGCCGACATCCGCGCCTTCGGGCGCTTCGGCTGGAACGAGGGCCAGCACGAAAGCTTCTGCTACACCGAAGTCGACCAGACCTTCGAGACTGGCGCCGACATGGCCGGCCCCCGCTGGAACCGGCCCAATGACAAGTTCGGTGTCGTCGGTATTACGAATGCCATCAAGCACGACCACCAGGCCTACCTCGCGCTAGGCGGCCACGGCTTCCTCCTGGGCGACGGCGCGCTAAGCTACGCCCGCGAAGACATCCTCGAGGCCTACTACACCGCCCACAACTGGCGCGGCCTCTTCACCGCCTTCGACACCCAACTCATCGCCCACCCCGGCTACAACAGGGCTCGAGGCCCCGTAGCCGTCTTCAGCGTCCGCACTCACGTCGACTTCTAAGCACACCGGCGCAGTGGAAGGCCCTTGTATTCCCCCGCTCGCGCCCACCACAAACCCGTCATCTCGACCGGAGCTGACTCCGTCAGCGCAGTGGAGAGACCCCTGTCTTCCGCCCGGAGCCTGCACTAAGCGTAGCTCCGCAACCGAAAAGCCAAACCCCGCCCGCTACAATCTCGAAAGCGATCCCAATCACCCCGGAACACCAAGATCATGCCCTCCAAATCGCTTCTCCTGCTCGCACGTAAGACCCACCTGTACTTCGGCCTGTTCATCGCCCCGGCACTCCTGTTTTTCGCTTTCACAGGAGCTATGCAGACCCTGAGCCTGCACGAGGCCGCGGGCACCGCCTACAAGCCACCAGCCGTGCTCGCCATCTGGGGCCAGATTCACAAAAAGCAGACCTGGGTGCTCCCTGCGCGGCGCCCGCCCGCCAGCGACAACCACCGTGACAGCCCCGCGAGCGCGACGGGCACCCCCGCACGAATCGGCAGCGGGGCCGGATCCGCTGCGGAAGGCCCGAAGTTCAGTGCGGCACCCGCCGGCTCACCCGGGGGACAGCCCCCGGTCACTCTCGCGGGCAAGCAGCGGCAGCACCTGCCCCTGAAGCTGTTCTTCGTCCTGGTCAGCATCGGCCTTTTCACCAGCACGCTCACGGGCGTCTACATGGCCTACAAGTACGATCGGAACAAAATTCTGGTCACCGGGATCCTCGTTGCGGGTGCCGTCCTTCCCATCATGCTGCTGCGCTTCTAAAGGCCCTTAAGAGCACGCTTTTTACGCACAATGGCAGCAAACGTGTGCAGGGATGCACTTCGAGCCGAAAAACCGCGTTATGAGCGCCACTTTCTCATCAAAACGCGCCACCTATACTCAGACTTATGTCGTCCGTCCTGCCCTTCGAGCTTGCGGCCTTTCTGCTCGGCCTGCTGCTAGGCAGCTTCCTGAATGTCTGTATCTCACGCATTCCAAAGGGAGAAAGCCTCATCCGCCCCGGCTCGCACTGCCCCGCCTGCAGCGGGCCCATCCGCGCCTACGACAACATCCCCCTCCTAAGCTGGCTCCTCCTCCGCGGCCGCTGCCGTCATTGCAAAACCCCGATTTCCTGGCGATATCCAGCAGTGGAACTCGGAACCGCGCTGTGGTTTCTGCTCGCCTTCCTGGTCACGCACCACGCGATCCTCGCCGACATCCTCGCCGGCAGCCCCATCGACACCACCAAGCTGCTGCTGGATGGAGTAGGCGTCGCCCTGCTCGGCTTCGCGCTTATCGGGCTCATGGTCATCGACTGGCAGACCCACACGCTGCCGGACATCTTCACCCTCAGCGGCACGGGCATTGGCTTCCTGATCACCTGTGTCCAGGCAATGTTTCTCTCCACAGGCGAGGGCGACATCCACCTGCGGCCGCGCAGCAACCTCCGCATGTCCAGCCCTGGCTCGTTCGCCGCACGGGGCGACGTCTTCTTTACCGGGCCAGAGGCCATCGTGCTCGGCAGGCTTGCTGCCATTCTTGGCGCGGCCGGCCTGCTGCTGCTCATCCGCGCTCTCTATAAGTCACTCCGCGGCCGCGAGGGCATGGGTCTGGGCGATGCCAAGCTGCTGGGCATGATTGCCGCCTTCCTGGGCTTCGGGGACGCCTTTGTGACGTTTTTTCTCGGCATGGTCGCCTGCGCCGGCTACGCCATGTATCTGCTCGCCCGCGGCCGTGCCAATGCCGCCACCAAGCTCCCGCTCGGCAGCTTCCTCTGCGGTGCAGGTCTCGTCAACGCCCTCATCGGCGAAGCGCTGATCACCTGGTACCGGGGGCTGCTCTAGGTACAGGGAGTAGGGAGTA
>CAZZXY010000104.1:0-15104 GCA_964658105.1 Verrucomicrobia bacterium Tous-C9LFEB
GAGAAGGGCGAAAAGCAGATTATCTGCGGGTATGACCAGCAAGAGGGCGAAACGCGGATTCCTGCGGGGATCACAAGCAGGAAGACTAGTGGGTTGATGCCGCGTTCGCTTTGGCGGGACTGGAGGATGAGGGTGGGGCGGCGTGCTTGTCTACGCGGTAGCGGTAGGTGAGCGAGAAGAAGGCATAGGTCTGGGCTGAGCCGTGTTTGTTCTCGAGCATCAGAGCGCCAGGGAAGAAGTGGCCTACGCCGAGGTTGGCGACCAGGTAGTTCCTGTAGACGTACTTGCTCGACACGTCGAAGCCGGTGCCGATCTGATCAGAGGCGAAGCCGGCCGTGGGTGCCTTGATGGTCGTTGCGCCGGCGCTGCTGTAGAGATTGTCGTGCGTATTGGCGAGGTTGAGGAACTCGCCCTGTACGAGGAAGGTCAGGTTGGGGGTGGGACCGAGGTCGAGGTTGAGGCGTTCCTGGCGGATGTTCTGGTAGCCGAAAAGGTCGAAAAGACCAAAGGCGTTGTGATTGGAGGGGTATTCCTGGTCGTAGGTTCCGATGCGGTTCGGGTTCCGGTGGGAGTTGCCGGTGGCGTAATCGTACTCGCCACCCAGGCGGGGTCTCCAGGGCAGGTGATTGGCCGAGTAGGAGAGTTTGCCGAAGCTTTGACCGGCATGGATGGAGTCGTTGGAGTAGCTGCCGCGCTGGAGAGACGCGTTCACGATGTAGTCGAAGTTCGCAGGGAGTTTGCCACTAGTCTCAAGGCCAAAGGTGGTTTCGAACTGGTTGCCGTGGATGCCCTGCTGGCTGACGACATTTCGGACGTCGTGGAGCAGGACATAGGGCTGGAGGTTGACCTTGGGAATCCAGGTGGTGATCTGGCCGTAGGCGCCGTGGAAGGTCAGCCCGGCCCCATGCTTGTCGAGCGACGTGGGGTGCACGGTGACCACGGAGGTGCTGAACAGGTCGATGCGGTTCTTGTCGCCGAGGCGGAGATCGAAGCCGTCGAAGGTGCGGCTGTTGTTGGTCCAGTCACTGATGCCGATGATGCGCTCGCTGCCGAACTTCAGCTCCTGGCGGCCGGCGATAGCCTGGATGGGCACGCCGCCGGGTTTGACGTGGAAGTTCAGGTAGGCCTGGCGGTCGTCGAAGACGTCGCGCATGTTGGCCGCGACCACGTGGGTGGGGAGGCCGAACGCATGGGTGTCCATGAACTGGAGATAGCCCGTGAGGAACTTAGCAGGACGGATCTCAGCGGTCCCCCAGACGCGGGTGAGCTCATAGATGCGGTCGCCGTTCTGGGTGTAGTTGTAGGAGGTATTGCCTTCGGTGCGGCCGCGGAGCTCCATGCTGAGCGTGAGCCACTTCGGCAGTTCGGTCCATTGCAGGGGCTGGACATCGCCGCGCTTCTGAGGATAGTCAGCGTAGTTGCTGCGTGGAGGAGTGGCGCTCTGCGCTCCAGCAATGGCTGGGAGCAGCACGGAGAGCCCACAACCTGCAAGAGCGAGATGTTTTCCGGAGATCGGCGGTGCGATCAAGAGACGGCTGCAGGAGGTACGAAGGCGATGAATGGCAGGTAGAAGGTGCTGAAGCGTTGCTGAAGCAGAAGTCACTTTGAGCCTGTGTCTTGTAGAGGGAATCGAGCCGGAACAGATGGGCAGCATTTGCTGGGCCACGTCTTTGTCTCACACGTTACAGACTCCCAAACCCGAATGGCAAGCCAACCGCTCAGGCCGCCCTGCCTGCTTCGGGGCGCTGGAAAGACGGAAACGTTGCAGGCGAGGTGTATCCCCAGGTTGGGAGGGTTTGTTAGTCTGGGCGTATTTGGCAGAAAGCCTGGTGGTCCGGAGCCTGTGTTCCGGGTGACCTGCAGATGACGGTGGAGAAGATGGCACAAGTTGTTGTGATCGGTGCAGGTGCTATGGGCCTTGCTGCAGCCTTTCGGGCGGCGCGGAATGGTCACGATGTGACCGTCCTTGAGGCGGCTGGCGATCCGGGCGGGATGGCTGGGCATTTCGACTTTGATGGCCTGTCTCTGGAACGTTTTTACCATTTCGTTTGCAAAACGGATGAGCCCACATTTGCCATGCTGAAGGAACTGGGTATGGCAGACACCCTGCGCTGGCGTTCAACCTCCATGGGCGTTTTCACCGGGGGACGGATGTACCGGTGGGGAGACCCCCTGGCCCTGTTACGGTTCCCCTTGCTGACGTTGTGGCAGAAGTTCCGGTATGCGCTGTTTGCGCTGGTGTGTGTCCGTCGTAATCGATGGGAGGCCATCGAGCAAGAATCGGCGAAGAGCTGGATTCTGCGTTGGTGCGGCGCGAGTGTGTATGCACGCTTATGGAAGCCGCTGTTCGACTTCAAGTTTTACGAGTACTCCGACAATATCTCGGCGTCCTGGATCTGGACGCGGATCCGACGCATCGGGCGTTCGCGCAAGAGCGTGATGCAGGAAGAACTCGGGTTTATCGAGGGTGGAACGATGACCCTGATCGATGCGCTGATTCGGGATCTGCAGGCGCATGGGGGGAAGGTGCATCTCGGCACGCCAGCACAGCGGGTGCGTACGGAAGGCGACCGGGTGACAGGGGTGGAGACGGCTGCGGGTTTCTTTCCGGCGGATGTCGTTGTCTCCACGATGCCAACGCCGTACGTTTCCTCGCTGATCCCGGACTTGCCGCAGCCCTGGAAGGACAGGTACGACGCGATCGCGAATATCGCCTGTATCTGCGTCATTTTCAAGCTGCGCCGCAGTGTTTCGCCGCACTTCTGGGTGAACGTATCGGAACCGGAGATTGGAATCCCGGGGGTGATCGAGTTCTCGAACCTGAGGGATGTCGGTGGGGATACTGTCGTGTATGTTCCGTACTACATGCCGGCCACGCACCCGAAGTACAGCTGGACGGACGAGCAGTTGCTGGGTGAGGCCTTTGCGTGTCTTCAGCAACTGAATCCGGAGCTGATGGATAGCGATGTGAAGGCGACCAAGGTGGCGCGAATCCGCCACGGCCAGCCTGTGTGCGAACCCGGGTTTGCGGCCAAGCTTCCGCCCGTGCAAACGCCTTTTCAAGGCCTCCTGGTAGCTGATACGTGCTTCTACTACCCGGAAGACCGTGGGATCGCTGAGAGTCTGCGCCTGGGACAGCAGATGGCTGACGGGTTGGGTCAGGCTGGTCCGGTGACAACGCTTTAGAGGTTGTCACCGGAGGCTTTGCAGAGACCTCAGGAGCGAGGGACCTGAGGTTCTAGGAGCCGGGCCGACGCCGGTAGACGGAGAGTGAGGGATAGCGGTCGTCGCGGGTGTATTGCGTCTGAATCTCCGTCATGAGCGAGTCGGGGTAAAAGGTGTACTCGTTTTTGAGGAAGACCAGTGTCCGGAAGCGCTGGTCGCTCCAGCTCCGAATGAGGGAGGACGTCTGCGATCGGTCGAATGCGGTGCCAGGCTGGAAGAACGAGGCCCAATGCAGGGGCGAAGGCAGGCGGTGCGTCGCGTATTCGAAGTCAAGGCGAGGACCGAAGAAGATGGGGCCCGGATTGCTTCCGATGGCTTGCGTGACTTGCTCGTCGACCTCGGTCAGCGAGGCACTTGCATGCAGATCCTTCAGGAACCCGGAGTGGGAGAGGTGGTTGTTGTCGTGCCACTCAAAGAAGACGTGATGTCCGATGGAGTACACGCGTAATCGAGCGAGCCCCGCATAGAGGTTCGAGACCAGCATGCCGCACATGAGAGCAACCGTAAAGCGCGTGAGCAGGGGGCTCTCTGTATTGAAGACACAGGCCAGAAGCCCGAGCGCCGCAATGAGCAGGGTGCACTCCACATCGCGCATTTCACCGTTACCGGCGATGCCGCAGACCGCGATGATTGCCGCGAGCGGGAAGAAGGCCCAGAAGGCTGCTTGCCGCCGACGTGCGCCGCGAAGATCCGCACGCATCGGGCGCCAGATGCCGAGTAATGGAAGGCAAAGGACAGGCATCCAGATCCAGGTCATGCGCTGCTCCCCGATGGACAGCTGCTGAAAACCGAAGGTGCTGCATGCGCCGCGCTCCCTGGCAATGCCCCGGTACGTTGCGATCATGTCCAGCAGCGAGACATGGGCAGCAAGCAGCAGCAAGCCGGACAGCAGCAGCCCGGCAAGCGTGAGCAGCAAGGCACGCCCGCGATGCGGTGAACTCATCAGCAGCGCCGCGACACAACCGATGATCGTGACGCCGGCGATGTTGGGCTTCGTTAACGGAAGCACCCCAAGCAGGATGACGAAGGAGATCTGGGCGAAGCGCGACGTGGGGCACCGGGCCAGATGGAGAGAGGCCAGGTAGAAGAGCGCGGCAAGAACCAGCGTCGTGTTGTTGTACCACCAGAAGCAACAGGTGAGCATGGCGGCAGTCTGGATCAGAAGCGAGGTGCCCAGAGCAGCCGCGGAGCGCATCCCCAGGCCGCGGAACAGCAGAAACGCCCAGGTCAGGGTGAGGCAAGAGAAGAGGGAGCAGAGGTAAAGGTTGGCGTTCCACGTGACGCCGAACAGGCGGAAGGCCAGTGCCGCGGTCAGGTTAAAGAAGGGCGGTGTTGGGGTGATGAAGTCGACGAAAGGCCGTTGCCCAAGGATCTGCCGCCAACCTACGTCGATCAGGATGTTGTAATCCCACGCACCGAATTGATGACGGCCGACCGTAATGAGGAAGGTGCTGACGAAGAGGCACGTGGCGGCCAGGGATAGAGCGATCAGTGCGCGGCGGATACGAGGGCTGCACCGGCTGCGTGCGACAGCGAGGGCGGCGGTACAGAAAGGCTGCACGAGCCACCCGGAAAGGATGCCTTCAAGCAGGAGCACGTAGAACCGGAACGTGGCGTGCACAAAGGCAGAATCTGCGCCAAAGGCATCCCAGGACTGTGCCAGGAACCAGCCTGGTTTCCAGAAGGCAAGCGAGCCGAGGACGATGCCGATGGCCGGCAGGACAGAACGTGTTCGCTGTGGAGGACTGGAGCTGGAAGTGGTGGCGGCAGGGGTGGAAAGAGCAGGGTGCGGCTGTGCCAGAAATGGCACAGGCTGTATGGAAAGCAAATCTCCTCCATTGGCGTAAAGCTCTGCAGGCGCAATGAATAATGAGCTGAAGCGATACTAGGATCGCCGCTGAATGCCGTACATACGACCTTAGGTTGATTGGAGCACCCGGACGACGTGCGGGCCCCCGGCTGCATCCAGCAGCGATGCAGGCGGCGTGATGAGACGTCTGGGGATCCGGATCTGCTTGCAGAGGGCAGCAGCGTTTGGTGCAGGCGGCGTGGCGAGCGATTAAGCCGGCGTGTCCTGGGGGGAGCGGGAGGCGTCGCGAAGGCTGATGCCTCCCACGCGTGCGGCGATCAGGCCGGCGGGGATGATGCTCAGCGAGGTGGTGAGCAGAGAGAGCGTACCGCATGCTGACGCTGTCTCGACCGGCACACCATAGAACGCGTGGTACGCAGCGGCGGTAGCCGCGATCTGAGTGAACCAGCCGAGGACCGGGAGTTGAAAGAGCGAGGCGCCGAGGCTTGTGGCCAGCAACAGCATGATGCCGGTAAAGGACATGCTGCCTAGGACCGGCGAGTTCCTGAAGGCGCGCGCTGACTCAAGGTAGGTGAGTGCGATGCAGAGCCACATCACCAGGGAGACGGCGAGGGTAGCCACGAACTGGCTGAAGGAGGCAACCGTACGAAAGCCCTCGCGGAAGTCGAGCAGACGAGCGGCAACGGTTTCGGCGAAGGCGGGCGAGAGGGGCTTCAGCAACCGAGCGGACAGTGTGGCGAGCCACTCGCCGGCGAACCGTACCGTTACGGCGAAGGCGGCAAGGAACAGTGTGGCCAGGAGGGAGAGCAGGCCGGCGCGGGTAAACGCGTCGTGATGGGGCATGTCCCGCGGGGCAAAGGCAAGGGTCACGGAGAACAGGATGGCCGCAGCGGCAAGATCGAAGGCTCGCTCGATGGAGTAGACCGCGAGCTGGGTCGCGAGTGGCGTGCCAAGGCGTCGGGCGACGAGGTAAGGCCGCGCCAGGTCGGCAACGCGGCCGAAGAGTGCGACGGCGGTGAAGCCGATGAATTGTGAGGGGATCAGTTCGGCGGTGGAGGAGCGGCGAACGGGTGCCAGCAGGATCGCCCAGCGTGTGGCGCGCAGGCTGAACGCGATGTAGATGGCCACCAGCGCGAGCACGACGTCGAGGACAGAGACGAAGCGGAGTTGCTGCGCAAAGGCTCGTGGGTCAAAGTGGATGCGATGACGGAAGGCCCAAAGCAGGACCGCAACGAGGAAGAGCAGAGCCAAAGGCCAGAGCCTGCGCACCAGTGAGGGCTCTTCGGCAGCAAGGCGGGCGGCTCCTGAGGAGGCAGGGATGCGAGTTGACGAGGTGGCATCAGGCGTTGAACGCCGGGGGGTGGTCATGGTGGCTCAGCAGTAGACTATCTCTCTTCCGCGCGGCGAGGGCGGGATGTTCGCGAAGGAGTTGGGCCGGGGTATGGAACAGGGCACGGTACGCATCGGGATCTCGGGCTGGCGATACCCAGGGTGGCGCGGGGTGTTTTACCCGCCCAAGCTGGCGCAGCGGCGCGAGCTGACGTTTGCCGCCAGCCGGTTCGCTTCGGTGGAGATTAACGGCACGTTCTATTCGTTGCAGCGTCCGTCGAGCTTTCGGTTGTGGTCGGAGTCGACGCCGGAGGACTTCGTCTTTGCCGTGAAGGGTCCCCGGCTGATCACGCACATGTACAAGCTGCGGAACGTGGGGCAGGCCCTGGCGAACTTCCTCGCCAGCGGGTTGCTCGAGCTGGGCCCGAAGCTGGGGCCTGTGCTGTGGCAATTCGCTCCGCAGATGCAGTACACACGCGAGCGCTTCGCTGCGTTCTTCGCCTCCTTGCCGCGGACACACGGCGCGGCGGCATCGATGGCAAGGCTGCATGGACCGCGGCTGCAGGGAAGAGCGGCAGCTGCCGTGCGGGAGGGGGTGGTGCCGGAGTCGCCGATCCGGCACTGCGTCGAGATACGGCATGAGAGCTTCGCCTGCCCGGAGTTCATCGAGCAGTTGCGCGAGCACGACATCGGGCTGGTGGTGGCGGATACGGTGGCATGGCCTCTGCTGTTCGATGTCACCTCCGACTTCGTGTATTGCCGGCTGCATGGATCAGAGGAGTTGTATGCGAGCGGGTATGAGCATGAGGCACTGGAGGTGTGGGCGGATCGGATTGTGGCATGGACGACGGGGAGGTATGCGGAGGGTCGCCGGGCGGGTGAGACGGAAGCGCCCGCATGTCCGCGCGACGTGTACGTGTACTTCGACAATGACATCAAGGTGCGAGCGCCCTTTGACGCTGAGGCACTGATGGCGAAGGTGCAGGCTCGGCTTGGAAACGCAGATTCCCTGGGGAAGTAAGAACAGGGCCGGTGAGAGCTAGGCGATGTATTCCTTCAGCCAGGGATCCGTGGTGTGGACCAGCTGCTCGGTGGTGCCGTCGAAGACGACAGAACCGCCGTTGAGGACGAGGAAGCGTGTCCGGGGATCGATGCCGTTGTCCGGGATCAGCTCCATGTGGCCGGTGGCCTGATTGAAGCGATGTGTGGCCAGGGTGAAGGCGTCCTGGAGGCGGTGGGTGATCATCAGCGCGGTGCTGCCGGAGACGTCACGCTGTTTCACAACCAGTTCGATGATCGTTGTGGACGTGATGGGGTCCAGGCCGCCGGTGGGGGAGTCGTAGAGCAGCAGGTCGGGACCGGTGATGATGGCGCGCGCGATGGAGACGCGCCGGCGCATGCCGCCGGAGAGCTCGGAGGGGAACTTGTTGATGGCCTGCTCGAGTTCGACGAAGCGCAGCGCCTCTACGACGCGCGTGTGCACTTCTGCTTCGGGAACCTGTTCTTCGTGCAGCCTGTAAGCAACGTTGTCCTCGACGTTCATGGAATCGAAGAGGGCGCTCTCCTGGAAGACCATGCCGATCTGGGCGCGGATGGCGAACATCTCGCGTTCTGAGAGCTTGGCGAGGTCCTTGCCAAAGACGCATACGGTACCGGTATCGGGTTGAAGCAGACCGTTGGCGAGCTTCATCAGGACACTCTTGCCACCGCCGGCCGGGCCGAGCAGGATGCGGGTTTCGCCCCGTTGCACCTCGAAGCTGACGTTCTGCAGGACAGGGTCGCGATCAAAGGTGATCGAGACATTGCGAAAGGCGAGCATTGGATCTTGCGTTGCGGGAGCGATCGGCATGTGTGGCCTGGAGGGGATGTGTGGCTCGGTTGCAAAACGCAGATCCCCTTCGGGGATGGTAAGGAGAGAGCTATCTGCCGAAGATGCCGATCATGAGCTTGGTGACGAGCGTGTCGACGATGATGAGCAGTACGGATGAAGTGACAACGGCCTGTGTTGTTGCCTTGCCGACGCCACGGGTGCCGCCGCTGGTCGCCAGGCCGTAGTAGCAGCCGACCGTGGCGATGATGAAGCCGGAGAAGAGTGGTTTGGTGAGGCCTTCGACGACATCGCCCATCACGAGAGCGGAGATGGCGGTGTGGAAGAAGGCGGATCCGCTTTGGCGGAGCAGTGTGACCGCGACCAGGGCGCCGCCGGCGATGCCCATGGTGTCCGAGATCATGGTGAGAAAGAACAGCATGACGACGGTGGCGACGATGCGCGGCGTGACGAGCTTGCGAATGGGGTCAGTGCCGAGGGCGCGCATGGCGTCAATCTGCTCGGAGACCTTCATGGAGCCGAGCTCGGAGGCCATGCCGGAGGCGTTGCGGCCGGAGACCATGAGGCCGGTCAGCACGGGGCCGAGCTCCTTAATCATGGAAAGCGAGACGAGTTTTCCGGTGAGGTCTACGGCACCAAACTGCTTTAAGGTGGTGGTGGACTGCAGCGTGAGGACCGCCCCGGTGAAGAAGCCAGCGAGAATGACGATCGGCACCGAGCCGACTCCGATGGAGTCGAGCTGGATGAAGGTATCCGCGTAGTAATGGGGAGCCGAGAAGAGCGCTGCGACGGCACGAAAGGTGAGGAGTGAGTACTCCTGCACCGAGGTCACGATGCGCTTGGCAAAGGCTCCTGGAGAGACAAGGTTCATGCGTCTGCTGGTGGTCAGGGTAACAGATGCACCATTCGCGGGTTCGGGTGCGTGGCCCGAACGGCGCGGGGATGCGAGAATATAGGTGTGAGTGAGAGCATGCTGGCGGCGGTGTTGCACGGCAGGGAGGACCTGAGGCTCGAGCAGGTTCCTATGCCGAAGGCCGGTCCGGGAGAGCTGGTGCTGCGGGTGGATGCCGCACTGACCTGTGGGACCGATCTGAAGGTGTTTCGGCGCGGGTACCATGCGCGGATGCTGACGGCGAACCGGGTGTTTGGTCATGAGCTGGCGGGAACGGTGACCGAGGTGGGAGCCGGTGTGACGGACTTCCTCCCAGGGGACCGCGTGGTGCCGTTGAATTCAGCTCCGTGCGATGTTTGCTTCTTCTGCCGAAACGGGCAACACAATCTTTGCGACGATCTGCTGTTTAACAATGGCGCCTATGCGGAGTACCTGCATCTTCCGGCGCGCATTGTAGAAAAGAACACCCTGCACGTTCCGGACGACATGCCGCTGGCCCATGCGGCGCTGACGGAACCGCTGGCCTGCGTGATGCGCGGGCTGGAGGAGTCCGGGGCGCGTGCGGGACAGACGGCGATCGTGCTGGGAGCGGGGCCGATTGGTTTGTTGTTCGTGCACGCCGCTGCCCTGCAGGGCTTGCAGGTGATCGCCGTGGTCAAGCGACTGGACCAGGTGGATACGGCACGGGCGCTGGGCGCGGTCCAGGTGGTTCGCATCGTCGATGTCGACGACCCGGTCGAGGCGACACGGGCGTTGACGCCGGAGAGCCGGGGAGCCGATCAGGTATTTGAGGCCGTCGCGACGCCCGAGGCGTGGCAGTGGGCTGTGCGCATGGCGCGCAAGGGCGGCACGATCAACCTGTTTGGCGGGCCACCAGCGGGTACGACGGTGGCGTTCGACACCAACCTGCTGCACTACAGCGACTTGAACATCAAGGCGAGCTTTCATCACACGCCGTCGACAGCCCGTGCTGCCTTCGATCTGTTGCGTTCCGGGCGATTTGACTGCGATGCATTTCTGACAAGCTCGGCAGCGCTGGAAGAGGTGCCCGCATTGTTTCAGCGGATGTTGACGCGACCGGCTGAGGGTACCCGGCCGGAGATCAAAACAGCGTTGTATCCGCACGGTGCGTCTGCCTCCGAGGAGCGCAGTGAGGACGTCCCCGAGCCTTCCGAGGTACTGGCATGAGCGTGGTGACGGCGCCCGCGCCTGGTTCACTGACAGGAGCGCCTGCGGTCTATCTGACACCGGAACACAGGCCCACGCAGGCCCAGGCGCAGGCCTGGTGCAAACAGCTGGCCGAAACGCACTATGAGAACTTCCACGTGGCGACGTTCTTTCTGCCCGCGAAGCTGCGTCCACACTTTCATAGTGTGTACGGGTTCTGCCGGACGTCGGATGATCTGGGCGATGAGGTTGGCAGCACAGCGTTAGCTACGCAGCTGCTACGGGAGTGGCGAGGCATGCTGCACGAGTGCTTCGAAATGCCCGGATTGTCGCGGCATCCGGTGTATGTAGCCCTGCAGCCGACCATTGCAGCATGCGCGTTGCCGATCGAACCGTTCGATGACCTGATTACCGCGTTTGAGGAGGATCAGGTCTATACCCATCACCAATCACTGGCTACGCTGGAGCGGTATTCGCGGTATTCGGCGAATCCGGTGGGACGGCTGGTGCTGCTTGTCTCCGGGTACCGGGATGAGAGGATCTTTTCGCTGTCGGACGAGATCTGCACGGGCTTGCAGTTAGCCAACTTCTACCAAGACGTGGTGACGGACTGGGTGGACCGTGGGCGGCGCTACCTGCCAGCGGACGCGATGGAACGCTTCGGCGTGACGGACGAACAGATCGCGGCGCGGCGCTTCAATGAAAATTTCCGCTCGATGATGCAGTTCCTGGTAGAGGACGCCCGGGCACGGCTGCGGCGAGGAAGCCGCATCGTGGAGCTTGTGGAGGGCGATCTCGCCTCGACGCTGCGGCTGTTTACGAAGGGCGGCCTGGCCATTCTGGACGCCATTGAGGCGCAGGGATTTGACACGCTGGCGTCGCGCCCCGTGGTGAGCAAGAGCGCGAAGCTGCGCTTGCTGGGTGGGGCATTGCTGGGCAAAGCGACCTCGCTATTTGCGGGCAGCGGAGCGAGACGGGAACGCGCAGACGGGGTATGAAACAGGATCGAACAGCAGCTGTTGAGGCGGCCTACGCGCACTGCCGTGGGATAGCCAAACACGAGGCCAAGAACTTTTACTGGGCTTTTCGCGTGTTGCCACAGGGCAAGTCCGATGCGATGTGCGCGGTGTACGCGTTTATGCGCAGGGCCGATGATCTGGCGGACGACGAGTCGTTGACGCTGGAGCAGCGCCGGGCAGCGATGGCGGCGTGGACCGAGGCGTGGCGCGCCTCACAGCTTGGGGAGACAGCCGACCCGGTGTTTCTTGCGCTGAATGACACGCAGGAGCGCTTCGGCATTCCCGATGCCTTGCTGGAGCAGCTGGTGGCCGGCACCACGATGGACCTGCAACCGCAACCGGAGGGCGTGGTCACGATTCACGGGCCGGGCCTGCTTGCCCATGACCCCAGCACGCAGGAGTACCAGGTGTACGAGAGCTTCATCGCCCTGTACCGCTACTGCTACCTGGTGGCGTCTGTTGTCGGGCTGGTCTGCATTCGCATTTTTGGGTACAAGGATCCGCGCGCCGAACTTCTAGCCGAGCATACGGGTGTGGCGTTCCAACTGACCAACATCCTGCGTGATGTGCGGGAGGATGCCGAACGTGGGCGCATTTATCTGCCGCTGCGGGACATGACGGAGGCTGGCTTGTCAGTGCCCACGTTCCTGGAGGCGCTTGAGAAGGGAACAGCGCCTGCGCAGATGCGCTCCCTGTTGGGGAGTGAGATTGCGCGGGCCAAGAGTCTGTATGAGGCGGCGGATGAGCTGATTCCCCTGCTCGATCCGGACTCGCGCGCGGCAATGGAAGTGCTGGCGACTATTTATCGTCGGCTGTTGGAACGCGTGGCGCGTGATCCCGAAGCGGTGCTGCGTGAGCGGGTTTCGGTGCATGTTTCGGAGAAGCTGGGCATCCTGGGTCGAGGCCTGATTGCGTCCCGCATGGCAAGGCTGGGCGCGTGAGCTCGGGGGAGCCGCAAACGCCTGATGCCATGGTTGTAGGGGCCGGGCTGGCCGGGCTGGCCGCGGCCGTGGCGCTCTCCGGTGCCGGTGCCCGCGTTACGCTGCTTGAGCGTAAGCCCTACGTTGGCGGCCGAGCTTACTCGTATACGCACCCTGCGCTCGAGGAGGAGATTGACTCACAGCATGTGCTGTTGGGTTGCTGTACCAATCTGGTGGATCTTTGCAGAATTGCCAGGGCCGACCGACTGATTCGCTGGTACGACGAGATCACCTTCCTGGAGCCTGCGACTGCGGAACGGCCTGTTCGCGCTAGTGTGATCGGGCCGGAGTATCTGCCTTCGCCCTCGCACTCCACGATGAGCTTTCTGCGCGCGGCGATGCTGGGCGTGCATGACAAGGCCACGATTGCGCGTGGCCTGCTGGACTTCATGCGGGGGTATCCGGCGACGGATGAAGAGCCCTTCAGCCACTGGCTGCAGCGGACCGGGCAAACGGAGCGATCCATCCGGCATTTCTGGGAGCCGGTCGTGGTGGGCGCTCTGAATGACAGCTTTGAGCGGTGCTCGACGCGCTATGCAGGGCAGGTGTTTCATGAGTCGTTTCTGGCCAACTCTGAGGGGGGCCGGCTCGGGATACCGACGCAGCCGTTGTCGACGTTCTACGCGGCAATGGCCAGGACCACGGAGGAGCAGGGCGGCGAGGTCCGGCTGCGCTCGAGCGTGGAGCGGTTGGAGCAAAGCGGCTCGGGATGGCGTTTGTACCTTGCGGATGGGACCGTGCTGGATGCACCGCGCGTGATCCTGGCGGGACCGTTTGAGCAGACGGCCAAGCTGACGGCGGATCTGGCGCAGAGCCCGGCAGGCAGCTTTGACCTGCAGGGATCGTTGGCCCAATTTGTGCACTCGCCCATTACGACGGTGCACCTGTGGTTCGATCGGGATGTGACGGATCTGGATCATGCGGCGCTTCTGGATACGCGGATTCAGTGGATGTTCAACAAGACGCGCATCCGGCGAACGGCCTCGAAGGATGGCCGGCAGGGACAATACCTGGAGCTGACGATCAGTGGCTCGTTTGCTGAGTTGAAGCAGTCACGGGAGCAGATTCTGGCGAGCGCGCTTGCGGAGATGCGCAGCTTTTTACCCGGCGTGCGGGAGGCGAAGCTCCTGAAGTCGGGTGTGCTGAAAGAGGCGCGGGCTACGTTTTCGGTCGTGCCGGGTCTGGATGCGTACCGGCCGACGGCGGATGCGCTGGGAAACGAGCTATACCTTGCGGGGGACTGGACACGCACCGGCTGGCCTTCGACGATGGAAGGCGCTGTGCGGAGTGGACGGCTGGCGGCGGAGGCGGTTTTGCGGGATGCGGGTGGGACAGGGCAGTTTCTATCGCCGGATCTACCGCGTATGGGCCTGATGCGCTTTCTGGCCGCGAAGCGGTAGCCGGCAGTTAGCGCAGCAGCAGAACGCCTACTGCAACGAACAGGGTGGCAAGCCAGCGGCGGCTGTCGACCTGCTCTTTCAAGAAGAGCTTGGCGGCAATGGCATTACCGATGTACGTGAGGGCGCCAATGGCGGGGCCTGCGAGCGAAAGCTGCGCGATGCTGAGGGCGAAAAGCATGGAAAAGAAATTCAGCGCCATGCAGAGCGCACCCATCAGGAACGTGGCGTTGCTCATCACGGTGCGAATGGCGCCGAGCAGGCCAGACCGCTCGCGGATCAGGTCCAGGTCGCCGATCTGCCGCATGCCTGCTGCGAGGAGTACCTCCCCGAGGATGGCGAATGCCGCGACAAAGACGATGGCGGACCAGGATTGCAAGGTGGGCGTCATGGGGTGGCGCCTACGTCAGCGCGGTCCAGCCCGGGGTGCTCCGTGCGTGCCGGGCCGCCAGCAACGAAGCCCACGGCGCACATGATCATGGCGATGCCAAGCCAGCGAGAGAGCGATAGCTGCTCGTGCAGGTAGAAGTGACCGAGCAGGGCCACGATGACGTAGCTTCCGGCTGTTGCAGGCGTCACAAAGGTGAGGTCAGCCCAGCTGAGGACGGTGGTGTAGGTGGCAAAGAAGCCGACCAGGAGAACGATGCCCACATCGACGTAGGGGTTGAAGAGGGCATGCCAGAGCAGGCCGAGGTGCCCGAAGTCCACCGGCCCGACCTGCCGCATGCCGCGAGCGAGCAGCGAGTCGCCAACCGGTGCCGAAAACATGATGGCAGCGAGCAGAAGGTACTGGTTCAGGCTCAGCGTGTGTTTACTCAAGGTCCTCAGCTCAAGACAGGTGGTTCAAGAAAAACGGCCAGCTAGACTGGCTGGCCGTTTCAGGTTTGCAACGTCGGGAGGTTAGGCGTTCATGCTGACGCTTTCCTGCTGCCGCAGGTCGTTCTCTTCCTTGGCCTTGCGGACCATGGCGTAGCGTTCCTTGCGGAGCTTCATGAAGCTCTTGGCCTCGACGTAGAGACGGGGAACGTCACGGTTGACGATGGCTTTCCACACGACGCGGAACGCTGCCTTGGGACGGAAGTAGTACTCGTCGTAGAAGCGGTGCACCATTTCCATCACGTACTCGGTGGGCAGACCGGGGTACTCGATGTGCGCCATCTGGTGGCCGCCGTGATCGTTCATGCCCTTGTTGGTGATGTAGCCGTTCTTGTCGGCGAAGTCATAGAACTCGGTGCCCGGGTAGGCGTGCGCAATCGAGACCTGTACGGTCTCGCAGTCAAGCGACTTGGCGAAGTTGATCGTGTTGCGGATCGACTCCTTCGTCTCGCCTGGCAGGCCGAGGATAAAGTCGGCGTGGATGATGAGGCCGAGATCGTGGCAATCCTTGACGAAGTCCCGCGCGCGCTCGACGGTGGCACCCTTCTTGATGTTCTTGAGGATCTGCGGATCGCCGGACT
>CAZZXY010000105.1:0-14629 GCA_964658105.1 Verrucomicrobia bacterium Tous-C9LFEB
ACCTGCTAGGTGGTCCGGAGCCGGCCAGCACGCCCCTGCTCTTGGGAGGTGCGCAATGAGCCTCGTGCAACTGCGGAAGTACGACAACGCCTGGTATCAGCCCGGCGGCTCCTTCGCGAAACGAGCGCTGTGGATGTTGATTGCTCAGCCGCTGTTTGGCTCCGCGTGGGTGTCGTCCTCCATGCGCGTACGGCTGCTGCGGATGTTTGGTGCGCGCGTAGGAACAGGGGTCGTGATCAAGCCTGACGTACAGGTGAAATACCCGTGGCATCTGGAGCTCGGCGATCACTGCTGGATCGGCGAGCGCGTATGGATTGACAACCTGACTACGGTGCGCATCGGGGCCAACTGCTGCGCTTCCCAGGGAGCCTACTTCTGCACCGGCAACCATGACTGGAGCGAGCCCGGCTTCAGCCTGATGATCGCGCCGATTCAGCTTTGCGAAGGCTCATGGGCCGGGGCGAAGAGCGTGCTCACCCCGGGCAGCGTACTGGGCTGCTACGCCGTGGCGGCTGCCGGTGCCGTGATCACGGGCAACGTGCCTGACTTTCAAATCTATGCGGGCAATCCGGCCCGCTTCGTGAAGACGCGCAAGATCCGGGCTCCCAAGACGGCAGCGCATGCGGAGGTGCGTTGATGCGCATGCTGTTTATCAATCAATTCTTCTGGCCGGATTCCTCCGCGACCAGCCAGCAGTTGACCGATCTCGTGATCGGGCTCGCTGCTCGCGGCGAAGACATCGAGGTCCTGTGCGGTGACAGTGGCGGGTATGCGGCCGCTGCAGGTTCGCAGGCGCCAAACGCCAGGGTGCATCGCGTGAAGACGGCGCCGTTTACGCGCGGCAAGCTGGGACGCGTCTTCTCTTATCTCTCTTTTTACGCAACGGCCTTTGCGCGCGGGCTCACCTTGCACAAGCCCGACGTGGTGATCTCGATGACGACGCCACCGCTGATCTCGGTGCTGGGCACGTGCATTCAGAGGCTGCGTGGATCGCGCCACTACATCTGGGAGCAGGATGTGTATCCGGATATCGCGGTCGACCTCGCGCACATCCGCCAGGGCAGTCTTCTTCATCGCATCACAGGCGCGTTGGCCGACTGGTCACGCCGCCACGCGGACGGCATCATTGTGCTGGGCGAGTGCATGCGCGACAGGCTGATCAGTCGTGGAGTTGCACCCGGGAAGATCTTTGTTGCCGAACACTGGGCCAACAGCGCAAGCATCACGCCTATGCCCCGCCCCGGCGACCCGGACGAGCTGGTGCTGCTGTATTCGGGAAATCTCGGTCTCGCGCATGATCTCGATACGCTTCTGGGAACGATTCGCGCGCTGCGAGAAGACCCGCGGTTCCGCTTCCTCTTCGTGGGGACCGGAGGGCGTCGCAAGGCACTCACTGACTTCTACGAAACCAACGGCATCCGCTCCGTCGAGATGCGGCCCTTTGTGGCGCGCGACAAGCTCAGCGAAGGTCTCGCGGCCGGCGATATCGGTCTGGTCACACAGCAGGAGAGTGCCTGCGGCTCAGTGGTGCCCAGCAAGGTCTATGGGATTCTTGCTGCCGCACGGCCGCTGTTGTTTATTGGACCAGCATCAGCAACACCGGCCCGGATCATTCGCCGCCACAACTGCGGATGGCATTTCGAGGTTGGTGATGTCGCGGGAGTCACGGAGTTGTTAAAACGTCTGACGATGAACCGGCAAGAGGTGACAGAAGCCGGTGCACGTGCACGTCAAGCGCTGTTGTCGTTTTACGATCTGCCTGAAAGCGTCGACCGCATTGGCGACATTCTTGGCGCCGCACCCCGCACCGGGCTTAAGACCCGGGAGGGCGCGGAGCTGACCCGACTGAAGCACGTTCGCCCGCTTCCGAACTGAGTTCTCACGAAAGCCAAAGAGAGGCCGTCATGTACGTTCTTCTAGCTTTGGGCACTATCTCGTTTCTGCTGTGCTTTGCGCTGACTCCGGTGTGCCGCGACCTGTTCCTGCATTGGAACATGGTGGATCTACCCGATGGTGGGCGTAAGTCGCATTTGCGAGCCGTGCCGCGCATCGGTGGACTGGCGATTGTGCTTTCCTGCGCTGCCGCCTTTGCTTTTCTGTACTGGCTGCATGACGGCCGCGTCTACGTTCAGCACGATCAGGTGCTGAAGGGCGTATTGCCCGCAGCAGGCGTCATGTTTCTTGTGGGCTTTCTGGATGACATCCTGGAGCTTCGTCCGCTCTACAAGCTGCTGGGCCAGGTCGTTGCCGCGTCACTTGCGGTAGCTCTGGGCGTCCGCTTGCAGATCAACCATCTGACACCGGGTCTGTGTGCTGTGCTGAGTGTTGCTTGGCTGATCTGCTGCACGAACGCGGTCAACCTCATCGATGGCATGGATGGTCTGGCCACGGGCGTCAGCTTGCTCGCCACACTGACGGTGCTGGGCATCGCGCTGCTGTATGGCCATCTGGGCCTGGCGCTGGTCACAGCGCCGCTTGCCGGGGCGCTGCTTGCGTTTCTTCGCTATAACTTCAGCCCCGCCACGGTCTTCCTCGGTGATTGCGGCAGCTTAACCATCGGATTCCTGCTGGGCTGCTTTGGCTTGGTTTGGTCACAACACGCGCACAGTGCCCTCGGGCTGATTGCTCCGCTGATGGCCCTTGCGCTTCCGTTGACCGATGTAGGCCTTGCTATCGGGCGTCGCTTTCTGCGGGATGTGCCAATCTTCCAGGGCGATCGAGGACACATCCATCACCGGGTCCTGGCGCTTGGTTTTTCCACACGTCACACGGCGCTGATCCTTTATGGAGTGTGCTGCGCGTTCGCCTCACTGGCCGTGCTGGCAACGGTTAGCAATAAGGCTCTGCCGTTTTTGGTTCTTCTATTGATCCTGATCGTCCTTGGGATCAGCCGGCTGGGCTATACAGAGTTCATTGCGGTTGCTCGCGAAGCGCTTACGATTCGCACCATTCGCAGTGCCATCCGCGGAACCATCTGCGTTGAGGATTTCTACCTTGCTCTGCGTTCGGCAGATTCAATCGAAGCCTGCTGGGAGGTGTTGCGGACGGCCTGCCGCGATCTGCATTTCGCCTCAGCCGAACTGGAGATCCAGGGCATGCGCTTCCGTGAGACCTTTTTCGAGTGTGACCCGGATACCGCGTCCTTCGGCATCCAGTTGCGCCTGGGCGAAGGTAGCGTGTTGCATCTGGTGCGCATCTCCGACGAGGATGCGCCACGTATTACGATGAACGTGCTCCATCGCCTGCAATCCGTGATGCGGCTTCGGATCGCCGAGCTGGAGAGTGTGTCGCACCCGGTGAGCTCAATCGCGTAGGTCCTTCCAACGAGTGAGGCTGCAGCATAACGCAGCTTCACTCGTCAGACGGCCGGGAGACGATTACCCGTGTGGTCCACGCTTACTCATGAACTTGAAGAAGGACCAGCGGAACCGAGCTACTCGGCGCCAACCAGCGAGACAAGGTGGGCGCGCACGATGAAGCGTTTGGGCGCGGCCCCGATGTAGTCGAACGGATAGCAGGTGATGAGGGTCATCTCGGGGCGATCGCCAATATCCAGCACATCCACGTCCTTGGGCAACACGATGCTGGTCCCATCTACGACGTAGTCGTAGGTGCCGCCGTTCGTGACCACGTGCATGGTCATCCCCGGGGCTACGCGGCGAAGCGGGCGGAAGTAGGTGTCCCGGTGCCCTGCAACGACGAAGTTTCCCAGGCCACCAGGAACCGCGGTCCCCTTGATGCGCCCTACCCCCTGGCGCAGTGAGTTCGGATCGTAATCGTTCAGGATAGGTACCTTGAGGCCCAGGGCGGGCATCTCCAGCCGACCAATCACGCCGTTATAGGTGGAGAGGTCATCCTGCACTGCTTCATCGCCCGAAGGCTGCGCCTCGCCTGCTGGCACACTGGACGAAGGGCTTCCCAAATGCTGCGCGGTCTGCTCCGCTCGACCAGCCTCGACTCGAAAGACGAGCAGGGCAGTCAGGCAAAGCAGACCGGCACACCAGGCACACACTTCCAGGCCCACGAGCTTCTTGCGCATGGCGGAATCAGTTGCTGAAGGAGATCCTGCGCAGGCTCAGGAAAGCAGCCAACGCGAGCGATCCGAATGCACCCATCCAGACCAGCGGAAGCATGCTCGCCGTGTGGGGAAGTGCAGTGACACCTGCGGGACGGGTGTGCGTGCGAACAGGGGTAGGAGCCGCGGGTACGTCATTCTGCGCTACCTGTACCGGGCGCTGATGATGAACCGCGTTGCGGGGGGCTGGTGCAGGCGCTGCGGACCCGGCATCTACGGCGGGCACAGCAGCGACAGCCGGTGCCGGAGTTGGTGCCGGCGCGGGCTGTGCAGGAGTCGGCGCGGGCTGAGCCTGTGCTGTTTCTACGGCCGGAGCCGGTGCGATTGGCTGCGGCGCCTGGTAGCGGGTAGCGGCAATGGTGGGCTTTGCATCACTGGGTCCGACACGAGAGGGCTCCAGCATCCAGAGAGTGATCATCTGCATGTCGTTCTGGTTCAGCTTTGGAGCCGGTACGCGGCCTTCTGAGGCAGGATCGATTGCCATGACGCGGGTACCATTGGCCTGCGCGATGGAAACGGCATCGTTCTTGGGGTAGACGAATTCAACCGCCGTACCACCCGGAAAAGCGAAGCCCTTCATGGCAGCCTTCCCCTTGGGGCCGGCACCATACGAGATAGGGCCCACGGGCGCGCTGGCCATGGTGGAGGCCGGCACCGCGAGGAATGTCGCCTCTACGTGGTTGTTCTTACCCGACACCTGCAGAATGACACGATCCCGAAGATGATCCAGGATGCGAATCGAGTAGTTCCCAGGCGTCAGAGTGGTGTTAGGCACCTCTGTCTTCTCTTTTACCTGGAACTGCTCAGGCTCGGTGGGAACAGCCGGGGTGTCGGCGATCGCCCGAACGCCCGGAACAAGTAGCAAACCCGACAGCCAAACAAGGACTTTCAACTTCATATTTCCTCCATCGTTGCGCCGTGCGCCTTGAACTGAAGAACGAAAACTAAGATGTCTATCGAGCGACAAGCCTTCAATAATTCCGGCGATGGCCGACAGCAGGAATGCGCGCCGGAAGGGCTCACTGCGCTTACGTCGGAACAGACCGTAGGCATCGCCCCCGACGCGAGCCAGCCAGCACTAGATGTCGCGAAGCAGCTCGGAGAGGCTCAAACGAAAGCCCAGGGCGAGTACCTCGAGCATGGGTAAGGAGATCGATTTGCGCCCACGCTCCACATCAGAGATAAAGGTGCGATCAATCCCGAACTCGACGGCCATGCGCAGCTGGGTCATATTCCGGTCCCGGCGCAACTCGCGCAGGCGAATGCCGAAGCGGCTACTGACGTCTCTGGGTAGGTAGAAGTTTTCAGGTCTGCGCGTAGCCGCACTGGTACTTGAGCGTTGCACGATAAAGGGTGAAGCAGTGGATTGAAGATGGCCTTGCATAGTCTTGCTCCTGGGACGCGTAATCACCGGACCAAGTTCCTGGCCCTTAAAAGGACCAACCTGGAAGAGTGCCTTGCAAAACGCACCATATTAAGTACGTCGACAGACGACCTATGGATGGGACGGCTCAGACATTCCCACACCGAAAGCATCCCACTCCCGGAGAGATCTGCCACCCCCCGACCTTGTTTGTCGCCTATCGCCGTCTTCTGCCGTCCGTAAATGGGCGTTGTTCTCTCCAAAACCTGACGCGAGTAGGTTCATCAGTAACTCGTAGGTACCCAATGGGGGTTACCAAGTGCTTCAGAAACCCCGAATCCCTTGAACCAGCGCGAGAATTTGGATGCGAAGACCGGCTCCCTTCTGGTCACTCAGGACGCAAACTGTGGTAACTCTCGCCACATCGAAAGGCCCGCATCTACGGACCGAACAAGCAGATGCCTCGACCTATAAAGGTCGAGGCATCTGGAAGGCTCAGTTATCGGGTTAGGCTATCGGTCGAGATGTGCAGCCTTCGCCTGTGACGAGCTGACCTCCACTGTGCCCGTCAGCGGCAGCGAAGCAAGCGAATCCCCGACGTAGATGGTGAACCGGCCCGGGTCAATGGTCCAGTTGTGAATCTGCGGGTTGTACCAGGCGAAGGCACGTGCGTCCAGGGGAATGGACACATGCCTGGTTTGGCCGGCGGCTACTTCGACCCGCTCGAACCCCTTCAGCTCGTGGGCCGGTCGAGGCTCTTTAGCGCCCGGCTCCGATATGTATACCTGAGCGATCTCAGCGCCGGGACGCTGGCCGGTGTTGGTCACGTCGAACTCGGCTGTGGCAAACGCGGTACCCGAAGGCGGCGTGATCTTCAGATTGGCAAAGCTGAAGTTTGTGTAGGAGAGCCCAAACCCGAAGGGGAAGAGTGGCTTGGTATTGTTCTTCTCGTAACCCCGATAGCCGACGAAGATGCCTTCCTTGTAGGTGACCTTGATGCCGTCGTCCTGTGGGTAGTAGTTGGCGTAGGTAGGATTGTCTTCTCCGCGCCGCTCCCAGGTGATGGGCAGGTGGCCAGCGGGATTGGTGTCGCCGAAGAGGACTTCCGCGAGCGCCTGCCCGCCTGCCTGTCCGCCGTACCAGCCTTCCACCACTACGGGCGTCTTGTCGATCCAGGAGGAGGCATCGACCGCTCCGCCCGATGTGACCGCCACGATTGTCTTCGGGTTGGCAGCCGTCATGGCGCTGATCAATGCATCCTGGCCATAGGGCAGATTGAAGGTGCGATCGCCGCCTTCACTTTCGGTGTTCACGTCTCGATTGTTGTAGAACCCGGCGGCTACGATGACCACATCCGCCTTTGCGGCCATGTCTTTGGAGCGGCCGGAGACGACACTATCGGCAGGAACGATCGCCAACCGGAGCCGGCCGCCGATCAGGCCCTTTTGCCAGGATTCCACGACAACCTTGTGGACCCCCGCAGTAAGCGGCATGGTCAGGTGCGGTTCAAAGGCGCGGACGTACTTCCAGTTGTCGATGACTGGTCGGCCGTCGATCAGGACCCGCTCTCCATTGCCCTCACCGCCGCCTGCCATCGCAACCAGGTAGTCCCCTGCCTTTTCCGCGTGGAAGTACCCGGTGAAGCGATGGGAAACCGAAGCAGGCGGATGCTCAAAGATGGCCATCAGGTCGTCGAGGCTGCCCGAAATCGCGTCCCAGCCTATACCGGCTGCATTGATGTGCTTGGGATTCGTCTGCTTTGCGGAAGCACCGCTCAGGTCCTGGTTGGCGAAGATCTCCTCTGTTAGCCCTGGTTGACCCCCGCTTTCCGCGACCGTGAAGTCGGTGTGTCCGGCCAACTCACTCAAGGTGGGCACACCCGGGTCGTACAGCACGTTCAGGTGAGGAGCGACCATCGAGACGCCCTCAATCAGGCTGACAAGGTGGAACGGCACAACACCCGCGCTGCCACCGCCAACGGCGGTACCGGGATAAGCGTTCGGGCCGACGACGAGGATCGTATGCGGTCCCTCCTTGCTGAGGGGGAGCATGTTGCCTGTGTTCTTCAGCAGGGTGACGGATTCCCGCGCAGCGTTCAATGCGGTGGCGTTGTTCTGCGCGTCAAAGAGCGAAACGCCGAGGTCGCGCTGGGGACGGTCCAGCCAGCCGAACATCTCGGCCGTCGTCAGAATGTGCCGAATCTTCTCGTCAATCGTCGACTCTTTGACCTTCCCGGCCTGAATGGCAGGCATCAGGTTGGCCCGATTCATGAACTTGCCAGTGGGCATCTCGATGTCGAGCCCGCCGTTCGCTGCGCCGACCGCGTCGTAGGTTGCGTCCCAGTCGGACATCAGCGTCCCGTCAAAATGCCAATCATGACGCATGATTTCGGTGTTCAGGATGCTGTTCTGCGTCGCGTGTTCGCCGTTGACGAGGTTGTAGCTGTCCATTACCGCGCCTACGTGGCCCTTCTTCACCGCGGCCTCGAACGGGACGAGGTAGATTTCGTGCAGCGTGCGCTCGTCGACGATGGTGTCGGAGTCATGGCGCAGATATTCCGAATTGTTGCCGGCGTAGTGCTTCACCGTCGCACTGACACCCTGCCCTTGCATGCCAGTGATATAGCCCGTGTCCATCTCCCCGGAAAGATACGGATCTTCACCGAAATACTCGAAGTTGCGGCCATTGCGGGGAGAGCGATAGATGTTGGTGCCCGGGCCGAGCATGTAGTGCACACCACGTGCACGAGCGTCGCGACCGATGCCGGCGCCGACGCTCTCCGCGAGCGCACGATCCCAGCTCGCGGCGAGGCCAATGCCTTCCGCGTAGGTTGTGGAGGGCTGGCCGGCATTGGAGCGCACACCATAAGGACCATCGGACATCTCCAGGGCAGGCAACTGCAGGTTCGGCATGGCACGCACGGCGAAGCCGGTTCCGCCGATGTAGTCCACCTTCTCTTCAAGCGTCATCTTGTGGACGATCTCGTCGATGTGCTGCTGCTGTGCGGGCGCCAGTGGATGCGGACCTTGCATCTGCGGACCCTGGGTCCGCGCGGCAGGGGACAGCAGCCCCAGGAGTGCAAGGGAGCACCCCAGGGCGCTCCGTCGATACTGCGTGTTTCCCTGTGCATGCGTGCGCTGGGCCATTTCGCGATCCTTCCGTGCCGATGATTTCTGTTGGCAATCATCCTGCCACGCCACAGTGAGAAATGGCGAGGGAAGATCGGCAACGCACCATCGCACGCTTCTAGGCAGCCCCGGACGCGCTCTTGGGAGATTTCGTCTTTTTAGTAGATTTACGGCCGGATTTCGAGGCCATGTGTCGTGCAGACGACTCGCGAACGATAAGTTCGGGTTCGATCTTGACGACGCTTTCCGTGTGCTCGCCCCGTATCTTTCTCAGCAGCAAGGTAGCTGCCGAAGCGCCCATCTCCTGCAGAGGTTGCCGGATGGTAGTGAGGCTGGGGACGAAATAAGAGGCAACCGTGAGGTCGTCAAAGCCAATGACGGAAACATCGCCCGGCACCGTGAGACCGCCGTCATGGAGAGCCCGGATTGCGCCGATGGCCGAGATGTCGTTGAAGCAGACGATTGCGCTGAAGTCACGATGGCGCATGAGCATTTGCTGCACGCCGGGGTAGCCAAGCTCGGGTGTGTTCAGTGATTCCAAGCGGATAATGTGGCTCTCCGGCATGGGAATCTTGAGCAGCCGGGCCATGCGGACCAGCGAACGCCAGCGACTGGCCGAATCCGAACTGAGCCCCGGGCCACGCATGAAGACCATCTTTCTGTGACCCTCGCGCACCAGGTAGCCGAGGGCAAGCTCCGCCGCGCGGTCGTGGTCAAGAACGATGTTGCTGACCCCGGGAAGGGACGTGTGGCCGGCTACGGTGACCGTTGGATTGGAGGTGGCGCCTTCAATATGCGAGTCAATGGCAAGAATGCCCTCCACGCCGCGCTGCTGTAGTAGCCGAGGGTACTCGTCAACCAGGTCCTTGCGGTGACGGTGGTGCGCCGTGAAAAAGAAGTAGCCTTCCCGCATGAAGACGTCGGCGGCGCCGGAGAGCACCTGGGAGTGATAGCCCTCGCCGAACTCGGGCAGCAGGATGCCGATGGTCTGGGAGCGTTTGCCCTGCAGCAGCCGCGCGACCATCGAGGGTTGGTAGTTGAATGCACGTGCAGCCGCCCGCACACGCTCGCGGGTGGCCTCGGGGATGGATCGATTCGGCGCGTTGTTGAGCACAAACGAGACGGTTGCGGGGCTCAGATCCAGGTGCTCGGCAAGCATCTTGAGGCTGACGGGCCGGCCCTGTTTTGGCACGGTACGAGGCATGGGTGATTGCCGTGAGTATAGAGCAGCGGCTACGGGAGGAGGTCATGACTTCGGTTCACCCCGAAGAAGAGTCGGACCGTCGGCACCGGACAACGGCAGCTGCTCCGCGAAAAGCCGTTGCTACTGCACCGGTGGCCTGCTAGTGTCAGATACGTTCACACTTTTTGCAGACTTCCCCTTCGCTGAAGCCGTCCCCTTGGGCTGCGCTCGGCATGTGCACAGCCGTTTCTGAGGCCTCTCACCGGGTTCTCACCGTCGGGCTCGTTGTTTTGGAGATCTTGCCATGGTGCGTGCAAAGGCTCGCAATCGATTTGCTGTTGTCTGTGCAGCGCCTCTGCTGCTGAGTGCCGTCACCTCTGTTTCGGCCCAGCAGACGCTGGGCGGCATCACCGGGACGGTGGTGGATGCTACCGGAGCCTCGGTGCCGAACGTCACTGTGACCGTCGTCGACCAGGGAACCAAACTCACCCGGACAGCCGTTTCGGGCGGCAACGGCCAGTACTCGCTGGTAAACCTGCCCATAGGCAACTATGCCGTGAGCTTCTCGCACGAAGGCTACTCGACCCAGCAGGTGCCCAGCATCACGGTGCAGGCCGACCGTACCGTAACCCTGCCCGCAACGCTGCAGGTGGGCGCCGTCTCGACCTCGGTCACGGTCGAGGCCGACCCTATGCTGAACGCGGCGGACACGACGAACGGCTATGTGCTGGATCGCGCGCAGATCCAGGCAGTTCCCTTGCCGACGGGCAGCTTCACAGGTCTGGCGATCCTGTCACCGGGCGTCAACGCGGAGCTCCCAGGTGGAACCGGGGTGAACTCCGGTCTGGGTAACGCGCCCATCTGGGCCAATGGTCAGCGCGACACCAGCAACGCCTTCCTGCTTAACGGTGTCGATGGCAGCAACCTGTTCAACGGCAAGAGCACCAGCCAGGTCACCTCCGCGCGCGTGGTGAACAACACCGGCGTCGGCAACTCGGGCATCGGCGGCACGCAACTGAGTGCCTCATCCGTGTACCTGGCGATCGGCAATGCCATCCCGACGCCGCCACCGGAGACTCTGGAAGAGGTGCGCGTGAACGCGTCCATGTATGACGCGCAGCAGGGATCGCATAGTGGCGCACATATCGACCTGAGCACGCGAGCCGGTGGCAATACGCTCCATGGATCGCTCTATGGCAACCGCGAGACCAACTGGTTGAACGCGGCGCCGTTCTTCTTCAAGAAGGACTCCGGCATCCCGGCAAGCGCCGTCAATCCAGGTATCCACCGCTACACGGCCGGTGGAACGCTGGGCGGCCCCATCCTGAAAAACAAGCTATTTCTGTTTCTTTCCTATGAGCATCTGCATATCGCAGACGAGGGTACAGGTGACACCGAGATTGCCACCCTACCGGGCTTAAGCGACACCAACCGCACACCGGCGGGACTGGCGGCATTGGTGAATAGCAGCTACGCCGATCCCCTCGGCGAGAACGGACTGACCGAAACGGATGCAGACTGGGCGGCAAACCCGATCGGGTTGGCGCTCTTTCAGGGGAAGCAGGCCAACGGCCAGTGGCTCATTCCCAATGACAACGGCCACGTGCCGGACTTCTACTCGCCGGCGAATGCCTTCGAAAAGGGAACGGCTTACTTCATCTCCGACCGTGCTGTAGCCAATCTGGACTACAACCCGAGCGCGAAGGATCAGCTGTCGGTCAAGTACTTCTATCAGCATGACCCGAACTCGACGCCGTATGCGCTTTCCAGCGTGCCAGGCTTCACGGAACGGATGGACGCGGGCGCGCAGGTCTTCTCGATCAACAACGTGCAGGCGTTCCGCAGCAACCTGAGCGTGACGGAGACGATCGGCTTCATCCGAGAGAAGGCCTACAGCACCAATGACCAGCTCTGGTCACCAGGGGAGGCTGGGACGCCGATCGCGAGCATGTCGCCTGCGTTCGGTTCCTACTTCCCGGGTTTCACCATCGTGGATGGCCTGGGGTCGTCCACGCCGGCTGGCTTGGGCTCGCAGGCGCTGAACATCGGCCCCAGCGCCGCATCGCAAAGCGCGTTCACGGGTGTGTTTCAGAACCGCATCATGCCCTCGGCAAATGCGATTCTGAATGTGGGCCGGCACGCGCTGACCTTTGGTGGCAGCTTTGCCTACACCCAGCTCAACATTCGTGATGAGCGCACGGGCAAGGGCAACGTAGCGACGCCGGACTTTGTCACGTTCTCCAAGAACTGGATTACGCCGTACAGCACCAACGGCTTCGTCGCGTCGACGTTTCTTCAGGGTGACGCCAACCGCTACTATCGCTCCAATCAGGACGGCCTGTACGTACAGGACAAGTTCCAGGTGACACAGCACCTCACGCTGACAGCAGGCCTGCGCTGGGACTGGAACGGCGGCCTCACGGAGAAGTATGGCCGCATCTTCAACTTCGATCCATCGCAGTACCAGTATTCGGCAGCGTCGGACACGATCGTCAACCCCGGCTTTCTGATCGCGGGCAACAACGTCAGCGGCAGCAAGGGCGTGAGCAGCACCACCCTGACGGGCCGGCAGTGGGGCTTCGGACCGCGCGTGGGTGCCGCGTGGCTGCCCCCGTGGGACGACGGCAAGGTGGTCATTCGCGCCGGAACGGGCCTGTACTACGACCGCGGCGAGCTTTACACGTATCTGTCCCCCGGGTACGCCGCAGGCGAGGTCTCCGGCGGTCCGTTCGGCGTCAGCCAGACGCCACCTTTTGTGACGCAGCAGCACTGCCCGTACAGCGCTTCGCCGTACGGCAACACCAGCTATCTCTACGATTTCTACATCCCGATCTGCGGCAATACGCCGTATGGTCCGGACACCGGTTCTTACTCGCTTCAGACCCCTTGGGGCACAACGCTTGGCGCAGCGCCCGTAAACCCCAGCGCCGCCAGCCTGGTCAACTACCTGCCCAACGCGGCGTCGATCATCCAGGGTGCGCAGCCTTACACGCTCGGAGCCTACAACCCTGCCAACAAGCTGCCATACAGCATCAACTTCACGCTTGACCTGCAGTGGCAGCCGCGCAGTGATCTGCTCGTCGAGTTCGGCTATGTGGGCAATCTGGGTCGCCACCAGGTAATCCCGCTGCCAATCAACCAGGCGCAGATTGCCACTGCGAACTCACAGACGCTGGCTGGCGGACCGAATGCCCAGTCCTTCAGCTACGGCTATACCGTTCTTGACCCGAACACCTTCGCTCCCATCTGCGTCAACGAGCCGAACGGAGGCAATTGCCAGTACGGGCAGATGCAGCAGAACTATGAGGGCGGCAACGTCGATCTGCGTGTGCCCTACATCGGCTACTCGTCGGAGTCCGAAAGCTACACGGCGGCCGGCATCTCGGCGTACCACGCGCTCCAGACGCACGTGGAGAAACGCATGAGCCATGGACTTCAGGCGGGCGTGTCGTACACCTTCTCCCACGCAACGGATGAACAGAGCGCGCTGGGGCTGTTTTACAACGGCAACAATCCGCGCAATCTGCGCAGCGGTTATGGCTCCGCCGATTTTGATCGCACGCATGTGATGAACTTCACCTTCAGCTACACGGTTCCCAGCACGTTCAGCGAAGGTTCCCTTATCGGCAAACTGGCCAACCATTGGAGTGTGAATGGTCTGGGCGTCTTCCAGAGCGGGCAGCCGTACAGCGTGATCGACTACTCGGGCGCCGTCGGCAGCATCTTCTATTCGACGTTCAACGGCATCACCAACCCGATCGTGCCCCTCGCCCAGGGATGTACGGCGCAGAGCGCGAAAACCGGCGACACGGGCGCTTTCTATAACCCGGCCACGGGAGCCGGGGCAGCCCTGAAGTCGTCCTGTTTCACCATCCCACTCATCGCGCCCGGCGAGATGGGCGTGCCCCAGGGTGACGTGTTCGAAACCAATTTCACCTCGGGCCAGCGCAACATCTTCCGGCAGACCTGGCAAAAGCGGCTCGATGCGTCCTTCGTGAAGTCGGTCCAGTTTCACGAGCGCTACGCCTTCCGGTACACGCTCGACGTCTTCAACGTGAGCAATACCAGCAGCTTCGACATCCCGACAGATAACGTCTCGCAAAACGAGGCATACAACAACGCACCGGCGCAGAGCACGGATCCCTACAGCCTGTACACGCAGGCTCCCGGGGGCCTGGGGGTGACACGGCACACCATCGGTGCGCCACGGCAGGTCCAGATGTCTCTGCGGTTCCAATTCTAGGCAACTTTGTTTCGAGTCTCGGAAGAAAGTGAAGTGGGACAGCAAAGGGCGGCGGTCATTCGCTTCTTGGCGCTTGCCATTTGTGGTGTGTTTCCGTTCTTATATGGCAGCCAAACTATTTGGAGCTGCCAGCTGATGAAGCGCCCTCTCTTTGCCTCGTGTGCCGCCTTTTGTCTTGCCTCGTCCGTAGCCGGTGCGCAGACGACCCCGGTCGACCATCCCGCCTACATGGACCCGGGCTTGCCCGCGGCCGAACGTGCCCATGACCTGGTCAGCCGCATGACGCTGCAGGAAAAAGCCTCGCAACTGGAGGACTGGGCCGTTGCGATCCCGCGGCTGGGTGTGCCCAGCTACCAGACCTGGAGCGAGGCGCTGCATGGCGTAGCCCGCGCGGGATACGCGACCGTGTTTCCGCAGGCGATCGGCATGGCCGCCACCTGGGATCCGCAGATCGTCCACGGGATGGGCGACGTGGTCTCGACCGAGGGCCGCGCCAAGTTCGAAGAGGCGCAGCGCGAGAACAACCACCGCATCTTCTACGGCCTGACCTATTGGTCGCCGAACATCAACATCTTCCGCGATCCGCGCTGGGGCCGCGGGCAGGAGACCTACGGCGAAGACCCGTACCTGACCGGCA
>CAZZXY010000106.1:0-14544 GCA_964658105.1 Verrucomicrobia bacterium Tous-C9LFEB
CGTTGTCCTGGAGGTAGTAGATGGAGCGGGTGTGATGGAGGATGCCGGGGACGTCAGAGGCGAGGAAGAACTCGCCGTCGCCAAGGCCGAGGACAATCGGAGGACCCATGCGGGCGGCGACCATCTTGTCGGGCTCGAGGGCCGAGAGGACGCCGATGGCGAAAGCGCCGGTCATGCGCTTGGCGGCGCGGCGGACGGCTTCTTCGAGGGGTAAGGGAGTAGAGGTTAGCGAGTAGGGGTCAGAGGTTTCGAGGACGGCCTGGGATTCGTTGGTGTCGGCGAGGTCGGTGGTGGGATGTCCGGGAGATTGGGCGGGGGCGGAATACGGAGGTCCTTCGCTGCGCTCAGGATGACGGGTGTTGGGGGTGCCGGGGGCGGGTGAGCCGGCCAGCTCCATCTCGTCCTGGATGACGTGGGCGATGATCTCGGTGTCGGTTTCGGAGAGGAACTTGTGGCCCTTGGCGATGAGGGCGTTCTTGAGGGTGAGGTAGTTTTCGACGATGCCGTTGTGCACGACGACGAGGGTGCCGGTGCCGTCGCGGTGGGGATGGGCGTTTTCCTCGGTCGGGCGGCCGTGGGTGGCCCACCGGGTGTGGCCGATACCGTACGTCCCGTGCACGGGGTTGTCGCGGAGGATGGTGTCGAGGTTGCGGAGTTTGCCAGGGGCGCGGCGAAGCTGGAGGCCGTTTGGCTGGCCGCTTTCGTCCAGGCCGCCGGCGACGGCGATGCCTGCGGAGTCATAGCCGCGGTATTCGAGGCGCGCGAGGCCTTCCATGATGACGGGGACACAAGGCTTGGGGCCGATATAACCGACGATTCCGCACATAGCTCAGTAGTGTAGCGGGGCGGCGGCGGAACGCGCTCAGGCGTTTGGGGGATGGCGAGGTGCGGGGGTGGGATGCTTGTGCCGCAGAAGCAGGTTCCCCGTCCCGTTCGGCTTCGCTCAGGGCGGAATGACACAAGAAGGGCGAGGGCGAGACCTGTTAGAGGGCGGCGGCGGATTGCGCGCGGAGGGGCGCGAGTCGGGTCTGTTCGAGATCGTCGCGGTAGAAGAGGTTGAAGGTGTCAAAGGGGATGAGGCGCTGGGCATCGGGGTGTGCGATGTGGATGCAGGTTTTGCGGATGGAGCGCAGGTCGAAGCTGTCGGCGTCGATGAACTGGACGATCAGGATGCGGAAGAGGTTCCCGTAGGTGAGATCTTCTGGCGCAAGCATCTGTGGGAGGCAGCACAGGAGGTCGCGCAGGGTGCTGGCCTGGGACTGCGGTGAGTGGTTCGTCGAGAAGAGCTTGAAAAGGCCATCTTTGATGGGGTTGATGGCGGCCTTCGCGAGCAGCTCCGGGTGTTGCGCGAGGTGTTTGCGGATGACGCTGTCCTGCTCGTAAATGATCGTGTTGGCCGCGCCGCTGATGAGGACATCGGGCGGGATCATGCTCGTGAGTGGGGCGACGTTGCCCGCCAGCTTCAGGGCGTAGCTCATGGCGAGGGAGTCCGGATGGCATGGGACGGGGATGATGTCTTCGGGTTTGAAGATGGCGGTCTGCTCGAGGATGCGGCGGCGGACCTCGGTAAGGGTGAGGCGGTGCTCTGCGGCGGAGAAGCCAGCCAGTCTTCCTGCCTGCTGCACCGGCTGGAAGGTGACGCCGCGGACGCAGGACTGCGTGAGGGCGAAGTCGATGATGGCGCCTAACTCGCCGTCATTAACGCCGCGTTCGACGGTGACGACCAGGGTGGTGGAGATGCCGAGTTCATTGAGGCGCTCGAGAGCGCGATGGCGAATGCTGCGGAGGTCAGCGCCGCGAAGTTGAAGGAGCGGGTCACGTTGCAGCGAGTCGAACTGCAGGTACAGCTCGAAGCGGGGCATGTAGGTGGCGAGGCGCTTCGCGAACGCTTCATCAGTGGCAATGCGCACGCCGTTGGTGTTGACCATAAGGTGCTTGATGGGTCGCCGCCGGGCCGCATCCATGATCTCGAAGAACTGTGGATGCGTGGTGGGTTCGCCGCCTGAGATCTGGACGATGTCCGGCTCCATCTCGTTGCGCACGATCATGTCGAGCATGCGTTCCACCTGCTCGAGTGACCGATGGGTGGTGCGGTGCGGGCCGCTGCTGGCGTAGCAGATGGGGCATTTCAAGTTGCAAACATCGGTGATTTCGAGGAGGGACAGGCAGGAGTGCTGCTCGTGGTCGGGGCAAAGGCCACAGTCGTAGGGGCAGCCGTATTTGACCGGTGTGTTCCAGTGCAGCGGCATCTCCGGTGGCTTCAGGAAGACCTCACGGCAACGGCGATAGTAGTCTTCATCGTCGGCCATGAGAACGCGCTGGAAACCGTGCCGCGGACAACGCTTCAACATGTAAACCGAGTTGTCCTCGAAGACGATTTTGGCGTCGACGCGACGGTAGCAGGTGCCGCAGAGTGAGACCGCCGTGTCGTAGAAGAGATAGGGACGTGTTGGAGCGCTCATGGTCTCTTGCCAGTCTTATCGAAAAGAAGGTGTACCGCGAGCGCAAAGAGTGATCCGAGCAAGCTCAGGCCGCAGACGACGAAGAGGCCAAAGGCTACAAGGCCGAGGGTGCTGAGTCCCGTGTTCATGCTCAGCGCGGTGCTAAGGCCGCACAGGCCCAATGCAACGAGCATACCTACGGCTGAGGCTGCAAGCCATTTCTTCAGATCGCTCATCGCGGTGCGCTTTCCAACAGCGTTCCCTTCTCCCGCTCGCTGGATGCGCGTATGAGGCCAGACATTGCCATGATCAGCAAGCCGAGCACACATGACCACTGGATCCAACTCAAGCCTCTGATCAAGAGCTGCGGTTTGAGGAAGTCTACAAGCAGACGCCAGCCGAGATAAGCAGCCATGAAAGAGCGGAAGAGCCAACCATTGGCGTGAGGACGCTGCGCCCACCAGTGGAGAACAGCGGCGAGCGCGGCGAGGAAGATCATCTCGTAGGCCTGCGTGGGGTGCCTGCCGATGCCGTCACCGAAGTTGACGGCCCAGGGCAGCGCGGTGGCTTTGCCATAGGTGTCATCGGCGAGCCCGGCCAGAAGACAGCCGATGCGTCCGGTTGCAATGCCGAGGCAGAGCGGGATGGCGAAAAGGTCCCCGGTGCGGGTGTGAATGCCTGCGATCCTCTTTGCGACTTCAACGCACAGCCAAGCGCCCAGCAGACCGCCGACGATCGTCTTGCCCCCACCTGGCAGCAGCAGGCGGGCCCACTGGACTTGCGTACCAGGTGACTGCTCCAGGAAACCTAGGAAGCGGCTGCCCAGGAGAGCACCCAACGCTGCAGCGGCAATCACGGTCCAGCGCTGCCCTTCCTCGATGACATCGCCGGCGTTCCTGCGGGAGCGTCGGTAGGCCGCGAAGCCGAGCGCGTAGCCGAGCGACTCGAAGAGAGGATGCAGCGCGGGGTGAGGCCGCAGGTCGATCACGTGTGGAGTGTACCGTTACCACTGCGAGGTCAGCCATGTGATACACCGTGGCCAGCTTAGCGACGCAGCAAACGGCGGGTGGTTTCCAGGCCGGTGCCGTAGACGAGGTGGGCGAGCCAGTGGCTTAGGTGGGCGGCGGCGGGTTCTTGCGTGGGCCACTTGGCGAAGCCGGTGGCGGGGACGCTCCAGAGGTCGGTGTTGAGCCAGAGGACTGTGCCGAAGACGGTGCCGAGGCCTACCCCGGGAAGCGTGTTGTATTCGCAGACGAGGCCGTAGGCTGCGCCCATGAGCGCGCCGAAGACGTAGTGAACCACCGTGCCGCCGCGCTCCTTTTCGGCGCGGGAGAGGTGGCGTCCGCCGGGGGCGTGGCTGGCAAAGGTGTCGGCAGCCTGCATGGTGACCGTTTCCGGCTGATCCAGGCCGCGATGCTGCTGCTCGGCTGCGTCCTGGTTGCGGTTGTCCTGGGTCTTGAGGGATTCCTGCAAATGAAAGCCGGGGCCCTGGATAAAGCGGAGCATGAGCCAGGATGCGACAAGGCCGCTGGCGGTGCCGGCGAGCAGGCCGGCTGTGTAGTTTCTGCGTGGTGGCATTGCGTTTCCCTTACCTCGAATGGATGCCGCTCCGCGGCGTGACGAGGAAGAGCGGGCGATGAAGGGCTTTGTCGCGCACGTAAGAGTTAGGGAGCCTTTTCGTCCTGCTGCATGGTGGAGTCCAGTGCGCGTCGCGCTCCATCAGCTGGCTGCTACCTGCTCGCGCCACCAGTCGCCGATGGCTTGCATGCCGACGATGCGGCTGGCCTAGGCCGGGTCGAAGTCTAGGTACATGCAGCGAGAAGAGTCATCGCGCGCGAGTGTACGAGGTGGACCCCGTCACCCGGGCAGGTACCACGGTACGTTGATGACGACGATGCGGCGGTTGCCTTTGAGCAGGAGCAGGGTGCGGAGCACGGTGGAGCGGTGATTGTGCAGGAGGTATTGGTACCAGCGTGCCGTGATGAGCTCCGGGACGATCACGGCGATGCGTCGGCCGGGCAGGGACTTTTCCTTCTCGAGGACGTAGTTGAGGATGGGGTTGGTGATGAAGCGGAAGGGCGATTCCAGGGCGACGATTTCGGGTTGAGGGATGCCCGCGATCTTGGCGGCAGAGGCTAATTGTTCGTTCCAGCGGTCCGCTGTGCAGTCTTCGGGTTCGCCGACCGGTTCGATGTGCAGGACCTGTACGTCAGGGGTGAGCGTGCACGCGAACTGCAGGGCGGCCTGCGAGGCGCGGGTCCAGTGCGAGACGGGCAGGATCGCGAAGGGTGCGGTCTCCCGGGTGATCTCCAGACGGTCAACGTGGGACTGCTTGTCGAAGGATTCATAGTGGCGGTGGACACCGACCATAAGCAGGATGATCAGCGGGATCATGAGAACCGTAATCCAGGCGCCTTCGGTGAACTTGGCGACCAGAACAACAATCACAGTGATGCCTGTGCAGAGAGCACCGAGACCGTTCAGGGCCATGGAGAATTTCGAGCCGCGGCCGGGGTTCTTGCGCCAATGGCCGACCATGCCGGCCTGCGAAAGCGTGAAAGCAGAAAAAGCGCCAATGGCGAAGAGCGGAATGAGGCGATCGGTGACACCACCAAAGGCGATCAGGATGAGTGCCGAGAGGATCGCCAGGACGATGATGCCCTCGGTGTAGACAAGACGGCGTCCGCGAATGGCGAAGAATTTGGGTAGGTAGCCGTCTTCGGCAATAGCGCGGCAGAGACGTGGGAAGTCGGTGAAGGCGGTGTTGGCTGAGAGCGAGAGCAGGAGCAGGATGCTTGCGATGGTGACGTAGTAGACGACGCCCTTGCCGGCGACGGCAGCGGTGATCATGCTGAGCAGGCTTTGGTATTTCGGGGAGCCAGGTTCGGTGGCCATGATGCCGTAGATCCTGGTGAGGTGGGCAATTCCGTAGAGAAAGATGCCGAGCAGAACGACGATGACGGTGAGGGTGCGGCGAGCGGTCTGGGTATTGGGGTCTCTGAAGGCGAGGACGCCGTTCGACACGGCCTCGACGCCGGTAAGCGCCGTGCAGCCGGAGGCGAAGGCACGGATAAGGAGCCAGGCGCCCACCGCCGCAACGGCGTGCCCGGAGGGTTGCGGCGGCGGGACGACCGGTGTGGGATGGCCGCCGCTGAGAGCGGCTTTCGCGAGTCCCCAGCCGAGAACACCGAGCAGGCAGACGCAGAACAGGTAGGTCGGCAGCATGAAAAGAATGCCGCTCTCCCGGACGCCTCGCAGGTTCACCAACGTAAGCAGAACAAGAATGACGAGGCAGAGGCTCAGCGTGTGCGGCCCGAGTTTCGGGACAGCGGAGACGAGCGCACCAACACCGGTGGAGATGCCGACGCCTACGTCGAGAAGGTAGTCCAGCATGAGGGCAGCGGCGGCGAGCAGGCCCATGCCACGCCCAAGATTCTCGCTGGCTACGGTGTAGGATCCACCACCGTTCGGGTAGGCCGCGATGGTCTGACGGTAGCTGAAGAAAACAATCGCCAGCAGGGCGATGATGGTGAGACTGATGGGCAGAACGTAGGCGATGCCGGCAGCCGCGGCAGGGATCAGGATGGTGAGCGCGGCTTCAGGGCCGTAGGCCGCCGAACCCAGCGCGTCCAGACCAAACGCAGGGATGCCCGCAGCGACACCGACGCGTTGAGAAGCATCCTCTTCGGAGGCGAGTGGGCGACCCAGGAGTTTGTCAAGGAAAGGCATCCGTTGGTGAGATGCAAACGAGGCTGGACGACGGGTCGCCGTCGACGGTGAGTTCTCTTTCCTCCCCTGGTCCCTGCCAGTGGAGAGCGTATCGCGAGATAAGCGAAAACACCGGGGGCATCTGGAAGGGTGCTGACGCCGCGCCCGTGGTTCGGTTGCGCCTCAGGCGTGATGCAGAACGGAGTTGAGCAGGACGTTCATACCGTTCCAAAAAATCTGGACGCCGATGCAGATGAGGATGAAGGCGACGATGCGCAGGATGCCGTAGATGGTGGAGGGGGCGACGGCGGCCTTGAGGCGCGGCGCGTACCCGTAGCAGACATAGACGAGGCCGCTGAGAACCACCACGGCGAGGAAGAGACCGAGGTGCTCGAAAGTGTCCTGCTTGACGCCGCCCGCAGAGAAACGTGCGCTGAGCGTGAGCATGACCACGAGCGTGCCCGGCCCTGAGGTAATCGGGAAGGTGAAGGGATAGAAGGCCATTTGCTGGAGAGAGCGCAGCGTCTGCTCCGGGTCGAGACTGGCGACTTCTCCCTTGTCCCGCGCGTTGGCGGTGGAGTCCTTCTCATTGAGCACGCCCCAGCCAATGGAGGCGATGACGATGCCGCCGGCGACCTGCACGATAGGCAGCGAGATGCCAAAGAAGCGGAGAATGACCGAGCCGAGCAGCTCGATGACGGCGAGGAAGGCGATGTTATTCAGCGCGACTTTGCGCGCCAGGGTGCGGTAGACCTCGGGCGATGCTTCACCGACGAGGCCCAGCAGCACCAGCGCGGAGCCGAGTGGGTTGATGAGCGGCAGAAGCGCCGTAAAGGCGATGAGGAACGCGTGCCAAAGCTGCAAGGGTGAGGCTCCGGAGGTGAGGGCTAACCATCAGGGTAGCGCAACGGGCTCCGTGCGCCGACGTGACGAGTGATCGCTGCCCTGGAGGGGCACGACCGGCTTGTTCGTGACTGGTAAGCAATGGCCGTCCATCTTCGAAATCAAGTTGACTACGAAAAGGGAGCCGATCGGACGACCCGCGGTTGGATGCAGCTCTTCGGGTCCCATCTGGCCAACTTCCGTAAACGGCGTTTAGAGGGACGAATCTGCCAATAGGTTCCGCTAGGCTAATCTCATAGGGTGTTTCGACCTTCCGGGAACGAGGAGAAACGGCCAATGGGGCGGCTGCTCGCTTGGTTGGTGATTGCAACTTGCGTGGTGGCGCATTCGCAAGACAAGGTCGACGATCACAACCAGAGCATCCTGCGCGCGCTACGCACACTCAACAAAGCGCAAGTTCTGTATGGGATCTATGGCAAGGGCATTGCGTGTCGGCTCGAGCAACTCGGGCCACCACGGTATGGCGAAAAGCCTTCCGCTCAGGCAGCCGGCTTGATAGACGAAGAGCTCGCGTCTGGCCAGTTTGCGGGCTACCAGATTCGCTTGAACTGCACGCCTGACGATTATCAGGTCACAGCTGTTCCTATGTCCGGAGACGGACGAGCGGTGTGGTGCGTCGATAGAAGTATGGTCTTGCGAAGTGCAGACTCGGCTGACAGTTGCATCAGCAACGGCAAGGTTCCGCAACTGCCCAGGCAAACGACGCGAGATCAGTTCTCAAAGACAGCTCCAAGCGTGGTTCTGGATCCTCAGGCGCGTGGCTACTGGGTTGATCCGTCCGACGGACTTATGTGGGCCGCCAAGGATGATGGCAAAAGAGGAAGCTGGCACAATGCGGTCAAATACTGCCGCAAGCTGCGACTTTCGGGATATTCGGATTGGAGATTAGCGACGATCGATGAATTGGAGAGTCTCGTCAATCTGCCGGCTTACGCTACGGAGTATGTAGGTGGTTCCGACATCCTGCATCGCAACGCCGACCTTCAAGTGAGCGGAGGCCTTCTCCTATCGTACGGGCGCCAATGGAGCAGCACTCCAGTCTTGGGAGCGAACGGAAGCCCCTCAGGTCACGCCTTTTGGGCGTTCTCGTTTGATGAAGGGCGCAGATGGAAGGGATTCGAGGATCCCCTAGAGGGCGACACCATGAATGCGCTGTGCGTACGGGACGCCAAACCTCAACCCTGAGACGACCCCTTCCTTATGCCGGACGCGCTTGCCTCTGGTGCACTATGGCGAATGTGCCGACGAGTCGAAGGTTGACCCGTCGTTCCGAATTAGTAATCGGAGTCGCATTAGCGAAAGTAACGGCTCCTCATTCCCTAGCTATGGATGAGCTGTTGAAGTCATCCGCGAGAAGCCTCTCAACGCCCTAGCCGTGGACGTTGAGCAGCAGCATGGCTGTGGCGGGGGGGACGTGGTTGGCTTCGGTGTTGGCCTGCGGCTCGGCGAGAGTTACTTCGCGGCTGTCGAGGGACGGGGCGGAGAGGACGAGGGCGGGGCTGAAGCCGGCGAGGTTGAGCGGCAGGGACTGGGTGGCGTCTTTGTTGATGATGGCGACCATGAGCTGACCGGTGGGGAGCTTGGCGGCGTAGGCCGTCGCGTTGACGGCGCCTGGATCGAAGTCCAGCGGGATGATCGTGGCCCCGGCGAAGCGGCCGGCGAACTGGAGGCCGCGGAAGTCGGGCTCGGCGACGTAGGTGCCGTTCATGTCGGCGATGGGGGTGTAGAACGGGCGGGAGTGCGGGGCCTCGTTGGGCTTGAGGAGTGACTCGCCGGGCATGCGGCTGCCGAGCGAGTTGCCGACGGCCTTGCCGCCGCCGCCGTGGAGGTTGATCCCGGCGTAGCCGAAGTTGGCGAGGGAGAGCGCGTAATCCGCCGCCCACAAAGCAGCAGCGAGCACGTCGGAGACGTTGGGCTTGCCACCCTGGTAGCAGGTGTTGCCTTCGGACATGCGGTAGACACAGCCGAGTTTCTCGGCGGCATCGCGCGTGGTGGCGGCAACCTTGGCGACCTTGGGGTCCGTCTTGAGGATGTGTGGGATGCTGATGTCAGGATTGGTGGGCGGACCGCCGAAGTAGTAGTGGTGGGTGACGGCGGCGATGTTGGGGCGGCTTCCCCCACCGTTCGGCTGGGCGGTGCCGGCGGGCGGCATGGCGCTGAGACGCTCTGCGATGCGGGAGCTCCAGGTGGGATCGCCGGCAGTGTCGGGAAGGCCAAAGCGCGCCTTGGGCACACGCGCACGGATGCCGTTGGCCACCGCAAGCCAGTCGTCGAGGTAATGATCGACGTTCCAGGTCTTGGGATCGCGGAAGCGGTGCTGAAACAGATCGGGCTCGTTGCCGAGCTGGAAGTACTCGAGTTTGGCGCCGAGGGTGGCGAAGACAAAGGCGGCTTCCTCGGCGCCGCGCTCCGGTGTGTTGGTGGCGAGGTTGATGCCGTAAAGACAGGTCCAGCCGGTGGCATCGAGAAAGGCGCGCAGGTTCTTTACGGCTTCGGGCGTGACGGCGTAGGCGAGCTGCTGGAAGGGCTTGGTGCCGGGCTCGACCGAGACGACGACGTTGGGCGGCAGCGGCGGCTGCGTGCTGGCCGCAGTCGGCTTCCACCAGCCGACGTCCGAGGTGTTGCCGCCGAGACGAAGGACGCCGTTGGGCGTGAGCTCGCGGAAACGGGCAATCAGGCCGGTGTTGCCCGTGGAGAAGAAAGCGGGATCGGCGAGCTGCTCGATCTCGTAGCTGAGGCCGATGAAGCTCGCGGGGACCTCCGGGCCGTTGTGCTCGGGGTGCAGCGTGAGCGGGGCGGCGTTGGGCTTGGCCTGGGCGAGGGCGCGGAGGGTCGGCGTGGTGAGAGCGGCGGCTGCAGCGGAGGTTTTCAGGAAGCGGCGGCGATCGAGCGGGCTCATGGCTTACCAGCCTAAGCCGCATGGCGAGCTATGTCACGCGCCGCGCCATGCGAGCCACGAGAGAGAGGTCCGTGGGAAGATGCGGTGATGAGAAGACAAGGCTTCACCAGGCTATTGACCGTGCTGGGAACGGCCGTGGTGACCGTTACGGCGGCTTGCCCGGCCTTTGCGCAAACACCAGCCATCGGCGGACAGCCATACCAGTCGTCGCGGCCGCGGCAGCCGCCTGTGGCCCACGAGATCAATCCGTTGGCGGCGCGCTACATCGAGGGACTGCGCGCACGGCAGAATCAGGATTTCGCGGAGTTGTACCTCTACCGAGGCCTGGACCTGCAGCTGTTGCGTGCATCGGCGGAACCGGGCCGGGTCGTGTTTCTGGGCGACTCGATTACGGATCTTTGGGAGCTGTCGCGTTTCTTTCCGGGAAAGCCATATGTCAATCGCGGCATTGCCGGCCAGGTGACGGCGCAGATGGTGCTGCGCATGCAGCAGGATGTTGTGCAGCTGCGGCCAGCCGCGGTGGTGCTGCTCTCAGGCACCAACGACATCGCCGGGCAGCTGCAGGTCACGACGCCGCAAAGTATCGAGGATAACTGGCGATCCATGGCGGAGATCGCAAAGGCAAACGGCATCGTCCCGGTGTTCTGCTCCATCCTGCCAACGCACAGCTACACAGCCCGCGCGGTGAACTCGGTGAGGGAGCATGACCCTACGGAGACAAGGCAGCTGAACGCGTGGCTGAGCGGGTTTGCGCAGAAACATGGCTACTTGTACGTGGATTACACGTCGGTGATGAGCGACGCGCAGGGTCGGCTGCGGCGCGAGTTCTCCGAGGATGGGATTCATCCGAATGCCGCCGGCTATGCGGCCATGCAGCGGGTTCTGGGGCCTGTGCTGGACGGTTTACAGCCCAGGTCAACGGGCAGAAATTGACCGGAGACAACTGCAGCCTGCGTGGAGTGGCACGAAGGGCAGCGTGCTAGTCTCGGCTATCTTTTGCCGTGCGGCATGAGCTTCGGCGCTATCGAGGATGGACATGAGTGAGGGCACGCACGAACCGGCGTGGAAGACGCTTTTGGCGTTTGCGATCATCTACTTCGTCTGGGGATCGACGTTTCTCGCCATTCGCGTCGGGGTGCGTGAGGTGCCTCCGCTGTTGCTTGCCACGATGCGCTTTCTGACGGCGGGGGTGATCCTCTTCGGCTTCATGCTGGCCCGGGGCGAGCCGTGGCCGAGCCTGCGACAGTGGGGATCTTCGTTTCTGCTCGGAGCGCTGATCTTTGTTGGCGACTATGGGCTGCTGTTCTGGGCGGAGAAGCGCGTGCCGTCCGGCGTGGCCGCGGTGATGATGGCGACGATCCCTGTCTTCATTGCCATGGCGGAGATCCTGATTCTGCACACATTGAAGCTGACCTGGCGACTCAGCGCTGCCCTGCTGATCGGGATGGTTGGCGTGGCCGTGCTGATGAGCCGATCGCTCCACGTGGGCGATGCGCCGGTGAACGCGCTGGGTGCGGGCGCGCTGATCGTCGCGTCTGTGTTCTGGGCGATTGCGTCTGTGATCACGGGCAAACTGCCGTTGCCCTCGTCCAAGGTGATGAGCTCGGCTTCGCAGATGGTGGCGGGTGGCCTGCTGCTGGTCATCGCGACCGCCGCAACGGGTGAGCTAAGCGGCTTTCATCCGGGGAGCATCTCCCGCGGCGCGTGGATCGCGCTCGTGTACCTGATCGTTGCGGGGTCGATCCTTGGCTTCACTGCCTACGTCTGGCTGCTGCACCGTGAGTCCCCGACGAAGGTAGGCACCTACGCGTATGTGAACCCGGTGATCGCGGTGCTGCTGGGGTATCTGCTTGGCGGAGAGCCCCTCGGGGTGCGCACGCTGCTTGGGACGTCCCTGATTCTTGTGAGCGTGGTGGTGATCACGATGACGCGTGGCAAGGTACAGGAACGTTCACGCTGACTGCCCACCCAACCCAGCGCCGCTAGGCCGTCAGTTGTGGGACGACCTCCGTAGCCGTGCCGAGGAGGATCTCGTCAAAGGCGCTGGCATTCAGCGGCTCCTCCGGGCCAACGTACACAGATCGTATGCCACGGCTTTGGGCCATCTGCACGAACGCGGCGGCAGGATAGACCGCGCCGGAGGTGCCAATGACGAGCAGCATCGTCGCTCGCTCCAACTGCGCAAAGATGGTGTCGAGATCAAGTGGGACCTCACCGAACCAGACGATGTGCGGACGTACAGGCGCGCCACAATCTTCGCAGCGGGGAAGATGTGCGGAGTCGAGATGGAGGGCTGCATCGATGAACGGCGTCTCGCAATGGACGCAGCGCGATTGGGAAAGCGTGCCATGCATGTGGAGAACGCGATGCGAGCCGGCCTTTTCGTGGAGATCGTCGACGTTCTGGGTGACGAGAAAGAAGCGGTCGCCCATCTGCTCTTCGATGGCCGCGAGCGCGCGGTGCGCCGCGTTGGGCTCAGCGGTACGTGCCTCGCCGCGACGGCTGGAGTAAAAGTTCCAGACCAGCGCCGGATCAGCGTCCCAGGCCTCGGGCGTGGCGACCTGGTCGACGCGGTAGCCGTTCCACAGACCACCGTTGCCGCGGAACGTGGCGAGCCCGCTTTCGGCGGAGATCCCGGCACCGGTCAGCACGAAAAGGCGGTCCGTGGGAGAGAAGTTCATCGCGAGCTGTGCCATGTTCTTGTGAGCTCGCCCTGGGCACCCGTGACGGGATCGCTCAACGGAAAGGGTATGGTGCTCATACGTTGGAGAGTAGCGGCGTCCGGCGCTGCGCGGCAGATGTCCCAGTGCTGATCGGCTGGATAAGCGCCGATGACGAGGAAGTCGCTGCCCGCGCTCAGGCGGCAATGGCCTGTGCCCGTCGGCAGCACGAGCACGTCACCGGCGTTCACGGTGAAGTTATGGCCGTTTTCGCCGCCGAGCATCAGTTGTGCAGAGCCCGCGGCAAAGCCGAGCACCTCGTGCGCCGTGGAGTGATAGTGGTGAAAGTTGTACACCCCGTTGCGCCACTGCGGCGGCCACTGGTTAGTGGTGAACGCACGTTCCATGGTGCTGGCCACATCCCGTGCACCAGGATCAAAGGCGCGATGGTACCAAAGCACAGGCAGGCGGTCGTTGTTGGGCATCCAGCCGTTGCGCGAGAGCTGCAGCTCTTCAACGTGTACGGTGGCCTCGGACTTTGCCGCGGCGTGCAGGCCGAGGGCGGCGATGGCCGCGCTGAACTGGCGACGGTTCATGCACGGTTGGATGCGCCCTTCCGAGGACAGCAGCGTGGATCGGCGCCCCACGTTGTCGTGCCGCGGCAATGATTCAGCGCGGCAGGACGGCAGCCCGAGCGAACCGGTGTGCTTGCGAGCCTTTTCTCAGCGCGACAGTGCGGGATGCATGACCTGCCGCGCGAAGCGGGCCATCTCTTCGCGTTGTGGCGAGCTCTGCAGCAGCACCAGTGAACAGCCTGCGCCTTCGAAATCCTCAAGACGCTGGCGGACGGTTTCGGGTGTGCCGATGAGGCCGGAGTACAGGCCTCGGTTGGAGACGGAGTAGTCGCGCAGGCTGAGCTTTTTTTCGAGCTTGGAGCCGGTGGTCCACTGCTCGAAGTTGGCGAAACCGGCAGGTGAAGTCGAGGGGTCGGGGGCGGCGGTGATGCGGTCCACTTCCCTGTTGGCCTCGGCCTCGCTGTCACGCACAATGCAGTAGCCGGTGACGCCAAAGATCATGGGCGGCAGGTGCGGGTGCTGGGCACGGCGCTGCTTCATGTCTTCGACCTTGGCGGCGATGGTGCGGGGATCGTCCCCGTGCATGAGGTAGGCGTCGCATTTCTGTGCGATGAGGTTTTTGGCTGTTTCTGATTCGCCACCGGCGTAGAGCGTAGGCCGCGTGAGGCCCCCCGGTGCGCGCGAGTAGGTGCGGGCCGGCGCGGGCTTGGGCGAGAGGAGGTTGTCGTCAATCTTGTAGAAGCGACCCTCATGTGAGCTGTGCTGCTGACTCCAGCAGTTGTCGAGCACATCGAGCCACTCGCTCGTGCGAGCGTAGCGATCGTCGTGCTCGTCGAAGGGGATGCCGTACTTCACCGCTTCGTCCCGCCACCAGGAGCTGACCACGTTGAGCGTGAGGCGGCCGTTGCTGACGAGATCGATGTTGGCGGCCTGCTTGGCGAGCAGCGCGGGGTTGTGGAAAGTGGGGCGCACGGCGACCATGAGCTCAAGCCGCTTTGTTACGGCGGCTAGAGCCGCGGCTGTAGTCCAGGCATCAAGCGATGGGGCTTCGGGGCCCTTGATGTCGTTGAGGTTGAGCTCGGCGATGAGGGTGAGGTCGTAGCCGAGGTCTTCGGCCTGGGTGCAGAGGTCGCGGACGTAGTCCCAGGTCGGGAGCATGCCCTCGTCGTCGATGTTGCGAAGCCAACCCCCGAAGACCGGGAGCCAAAAACCGTAGCGCATAGGGACAGGGTACAGGGTGGGATGGGGCAGCTTCTAGCTGTTAGCTTCTGGCTTGAGGTAGATGCTCGTTGCTCGTTGCTGGCTTCTGGCGCTGGCCGCTGGCTGCTGACGGCTGGTTGCTCGTTGCTGGCGGCTGG
>CAZZXY010000107.1:0-14524 GCA_964658105.1 Verrucomicrobia bacterium Tous-C9LFEB
ACGCTTGCACTTACAACTTACAACTTACAACCAATGACTTTCATCGGCACCGTCACCCAACTCTGGCGTTACCCCGTCAAGAGCATGCGCGGCGAACGCCTCCCGACCGCAGCCTTCGATCTCTCCGGCATGGTCGGCGACCGGCGCTATGCCGTGGTCTCCACTGCTGCCCCCGTCGGCAAGCCACTGGTCACCAGTCGCGAACGCACGCGGATGCTGCTCTACCGCCCCGCGCTCGATCCCACACCGGTCGTCATCACGCCCTCTGGCGAGCGGCTCCCGCTACCATCGTCGCAACTCACCGACACGCTGCAGCGCGAACTCGCCGGTCCCGACTCCACGCTCGAGCTCGAACACTCCCCCGACAAGCCCATCACGGACGTCCGCGCGCTGAGCTTCATCTCCCGCGCCACGCTCGACTTCCTCGGCCACGAACTCGGCGACAGCTTTACCCCGCAACGCCTTCGCAGCAACCTCATCCTGAACCTCGAGGACGACCGCCCGTTCGCCGAAGAGGACCTCGACGGCAAACACCTGCGCTTCGGAGGCGGCCACGACGCCGCCACGTTCCGCATCCACGAGCGCATCCCCCGCTGCCGCATCGTCACGCTAGACCCCCAGACCGCCGAGACCGACAACACCCTCCTCCGCTACCTCGGCAAACACCGCAACGCCCGCATCGCTATGTACGCCACCGTCGACCAACCCGGCACCATCCACGAAGGCACTGCCGTGTATCTCCTCGACTGATCGCAAAACCTGTGCCCTCGCCCTCCCGCTTTGTCATTCCCGAAGGGAATCTGCGTTAGCCCTTGTCTTGTCATTCCCGAAGGGAATCTGCGTTAGCCCTTGCCCTTGCCCTTTTGCTTTGTCATTCCCGAAGGGAATCTGCGTAAGCCTTTGCCCTTGCCCTCTTGCGTTGTCATTCCCAAAGGGAATCTGCATTTGCCTTTGCCCTTCTGATTTGTCATTCCCCGAACGGGGAATCTGCTGTCCGCCACTCCGTTGCAGGGAATTAGCCCCCAATCCGCTATCCTGAAAGCCGGTCAAGAAACCACGCAACAAGCCCTATTGACTATTTAGTCATCACCAGCTAAGTGCAATTCGTCCAAGATCTTACGCATAAACAGGGGGAGAGGCACACCCCCACACGGTATGCTGCATTCACCCATGAAGCTGCCGCTCGCCCTCGTCGCCCTCGCCACCACGCTCGCAGCCCAGCAACCCAAACCGGTCGTTCTCCACGCCGCCCACCTGCTCGACATCGCGAACGGCAAACTCATTACCCCCGGTGAGGTTCTCGTCGAAGGCGAACGCATCAAGGAAGCCGGCCCGCACGTCACCCATCCGGCCGGCGCCCAGGTCATCGACCTCGGCGGGACCACGCTGATGCCCGGCCTCATCGACGCCCACACCCACCTGTTCCTCCACCCCGGCAACGAGGCTTTCCAGACCGTCGAGGAGTCTGTCCCGCAACGCACCCTCATCGCCGCCGCAGCCGCCAAAGCCGACCTCCTCGCCGGCTTCACCGCCGAGCGCGACATGGGCACCGAGGGTGCCGCCTGCGCCGACGTCGCCGTCCGGAACGCCATCAACGCAGGCCTCATCCCCGGCCCGCGCATGCGCGTCAGCTGCAACGCCGTCGACATCAATGGAGGCCACGAGGACACCTCCGGCCTCAACCCCGAAGAGCACCTCCTGTCCAACGCCGACCGCGCCGACTCCGCCGATGACCTCGTCAAGGTCATGCGCGAGCAGCGCAAGCAGGGCGCCGACTTCACCAAGATCTACGAGTCAGGCCGCGACAAGCTCGTCGGCAACACCTTCACCACGCCCTTCCAGTACACCGAAGGCCAGCTCGCCGCCGCCGTCGCCGAAGCCCACCGTACCGGCTCCCGCGTCGCTGTCCACTGCACCGGCGAGCCCGGTGCCCTCTACGCCGCCCAGGCCGGCGTCGCCTCAATCGACCACGGCTACGATCTCTCGCCCGAGACGATGAAGCTGATGAAAGACAAGGGGATCTACGCTGTCCCGACCTTCGCCATCAGCGAGTACTTCGCGCAGCACGCTGCCACAGCCGACCGTTCGCAAACCGTCTCCGGCGAGCAGGCCTTTCACGCCGCGCAGTTCAAGGCGCAGATGGCTGCAGGGGTTCCCTTCGCCGTCGGCTCCGACGTAGGCCCGTTCCCACACGGCACCCAGGCCCGCGAGTACGAGCTCATGGTGCAGTACGGCATGAGCCCCGCCGACACCCTCCGTTCCGGCCTCCTCAACGGCGCAAAGCTGCTCGACTGGGCCGACGACATCGGTCAGCTCCAGCCCAACTTCTACGCCGACATCATTGCCGTCCCCGGCAACCCGCTCGAGACCATTTCCGTCCTCGCCCATCCGAGCTTCGTGATGAAGAACGGCGAAGTGGTCCGCTAGGACTAGCGGCTCAACCAGCCTTCTCGCTCAGCTCCATCCACCGCGCCAGCACCGTATCGTGCTCCGCATTGGCCGCTTCCAGCTGCGCGAGGGCCTCGGTCAGCTTGTCCGCGTCCACCACCACCTCGGGCTCGCCCAGCTTCTCCTGCGCGGCCTCGAGCCTGGCTTCCGCAGCGGCGACCCTGGCATCCATGCCGTCCCACTCGCGCTGCTCCATGTAAGAAAGCTTCTTCTTGCCGGAGGACGGCGAGGACGGCGCTGTCACTCCTGCAGGCGCAGCAGATCCGTTGGCCGATGCCTTTGCCCTGGGCTCGGCGCCCTCAGCGCGCCAGGCTTCCCATTGCATGTAATCGGCAAACAGCTCCGCATCGCCACGGCCGTTTAAGCCAAGCACCACGTTGCTCACGCGGTCCAGCAGGTAACGATCATGCGTGACCAGCACCAGCGCGCCGGCAAACTCCAGCAACGCCTCTTCCAGCGTCTCCAGCGTCGGAATGTCCAGATCATTCGTCGGCTCGTCGAGCATCAGCACATCGGCGGGCTGCAGCATCAGCCGCGCAATCAGCACGCGGGCGCGCTCACCACCGCTCAACCGATCCACCGGCTGGTTCAACTGCTCGCTCGTGAACAGGAACTTGGCCGCGTAGCTGGCCACATGCGTTACGCGTCCCTGATACACCACGGCATCCGCGTCGGGTGCCAGCGCACGCCGCAATGTGAGGCTTGCGTCCAGCTCGCGCATCTGGCTCAGGTACACCACGCGCAGGCTCGCCGCGCGCTTCACCACACCTGCACTAACGGGGATCTCACCCGTCATGGCGCGCAGCAGCGTCGTTTTTCCCGAGCCGTTGGGGCCGCACAGCCCCAGGCGCGCGCCGTTGACCAGCGCAAAGCTGATCTCCTGCAGGATGTCGCGGCCGCCAAGCGTGATGGTGACATCCTCCATCTCGATCAGGCGCTTGCTCTGCCGGTCCGTCGCGTCGAAGGTGATCCCCGCATTGTTTGTGCGCAGGCGGCTGTCTACATCGGCCAGCTTGGCGATCAAGCCGTGTGCATTGTCGATGCGCGACTTGGCCTTGGTGGCACGCGCCTTGGGTCCACGGCGCAACCACTCGATCTCCGTCTTGACGCGGTTGCGCAGCCCTTCCTGCATCTTCTGCTGCGACTCCATGTAGTTCTCGCGCTCCTCCAGGAAACGCGAATAGCTCCCCTTCACGCGCAGCAGCCCATCGGCATACGCGCGGCTCAGCTCCACGACCTCGTTGGCGACGTTCTCCAGGAAATACCGATCATGCGTGACGACAACCACGGCAAAGCTCGCCCCGCGCAGCACACCTTCGAGCCACTCAATGCCTTCGAGGTCCAGGTGATTGGTCGGCTCGTCGAGCATGAGCACATCGGGACTCAGGACCATGGCTTCAGCGATCGACAGCCGCTTGCGCCAGCCGCCGGAGAGGCTCGCCGCCTCGTCGTCCATGTGGACGCCTTCCGTCTCCGCATCCACAAAGCCCGCGCGCCCCAGCGTCTCGCGCAGGCGCTGCTCACGCTCGTCCAGCGGCACGTTGGCGGCCTCCAGGGCCGCGCCAATAACCTGACGGACAGTGATCTTCGGCGCAAATTCGGAGATCTGCCGCACGTAGCCGATGCGCGCCCGCTTGCGCATCGCAAGCTCGCCCGTGTCGGGATCCATCTCCCCGGCAAGTACAGCCAGCAGCGTGGATTTGCCTGCACCATTGGGACCAATCAGCCCAATGCGGTCTCCATCGTGAACAGCAAACGAAATGTCCTGGAACAGTGGCACAGCGCCAAAGCGTTTCGAGACGCCCTGCGCATTCAAAATCGGAGGCATACCTCTTCAGTCTAGTGGTTTGAGCTCCCACCTGCCTGAACCGTCCTGCGGAGAACTCCGCTGCGCAGTTTCGCAGCCTCGCCTACTCGGCATCCAGCTTGAACTCCAGCCGCGCCGTGGTGGCGATCTCCGCTGGCGATCCGTCGACCTCGTAGGGCCGATAGCGCCAGCGCTGCACCGCGCTCTCAGCAGCCGCACGGAGCAGTGGCGGCCCGCTCACCACACGCGTTTCGACGACCTCACCATCGCGTCCAACGATGGCCTCAACAATGACCTCCCCTTGCACCTGGGCGGCGCTGGCCTGCGCTGGATAGAGTGGCGCAGGTGAGGACAGGAGATTGGCCGCCATGATGCCCGCAGAGCCGACCGACACCCGAGCGGATCGCAGGCTGTGAGCGGAGAGGGCATAGTCGGTGTCTGCAGGCGCCGTGAGCCTGACCTCCCGCACGCTTGCAGGCCTCGGGAGCTGGTTGGGAGCCTTGCCCACGCTCCCCGGGGCGTATGGCGCCGCACCAGCTCCGGTTGCTGGTTCCGGTAGCGCCCTCGATGGCGCAACGGGGTGGCTCTGCAAGGGCCTGGAGACGCCCGAGGCCGTATACGGTGGCCTACCCCCGCTGATGGGTGCGGACGCGGCATCGCTGTAGACGTCCGGACGGAGCTTCTTGGCCGGTAGACTCCGGGGGGTCCGTGGCAGCCTTGGCGGTCCGTTCGGTTCCTGAGCCGTATCGGAAGGCCCGACCGGTTCCTGCATCCTGGTAGCCTCAATTGCTATGTGCCCCTGGGGCCGCCGCTGGAGCAGCAAGCCCAGCAGGATCCCCAGCACGACACCACAGAAGCCTGCGACCCAGGGCAGAGTCGCACGCGCTTCCTCGACCTCCTCCCGCGGCTCCGGCCTGGAGAACATTTCCCCGTCGGCCGAAAGCGCGAGAGCCCGCGCGAGCACCGCGTTGGGCTTCTCCCGGTCGGTTGCAATCGGGGGAGCCTGCAAAGGCAGCATCTCCCTTGCAGGAGGCTCCTCGTAGGCCACGGCGGTTTCGGGCAAACCGCGGCGTTCCAGAGTCTCGGCCCGCAACGCTTCCGGTTCCAGAGGTTCGTCGTCGATCCGCATCGATCGTCGATGGTCGACCAGAAAGTTGAACAGCTTACGCGCCGTGCTCTCCGCGGCTGGATTGCCAGAAGAGGCGGCAGCCATCTGCTGTCCCTGCGCCGCAACGAGGAGCAATCCCAGGAGTTGAAGACAGCTGACTTCCTGATTTTCCGCGCAGACGACACGCAGCATCGACAGCAGGTCCTCGCCAAAGAGCGGCTCCTGGACAAGGCGCTCGGCGAGCAGGACCGGCGCGCCGTCCACGCCCACTGTCATCCCGTACTGGGAGAGAAACTCACGGATGCCCGCGATGTACTCAGGGTAGCGAGCGGCTACCTCGTCGACTGCCGAAAACAGGATCGTTGTTCCCAAGATGAAGAGCTCCCCAATTGTGCAAATCAGCCCGCAACGATGGAACCCGGGGCGGAACAGCAATGTTGCGCGGCGAACGCTTTATCCGACGTGACTTTCACCGAATTGCCTTGCAGGGCAGCGAGATGTTAGTCCAGGTCGAAATCCCGTAGAGGCTTGCCGGTCATTGGGCTCTCTTTGGCCTTCTTAAGCGCCTCGGCGAACTTCTTGTCCAGCAGATCGTCCCTTTGCTTCTCGGCCTGTACACTTTGCGCGAAAAGCGAATCGCGCCGAGACTCCTGCTCCTTAAGCGCACGGGCTGCGGCTCCGAGATCTTCAAAGGTCTTCTTGCGGGGTGCGGACGTGTGCGCAATCAGCGAACGCGTCACTGGGTCCACCTTCAACACGCCACCGCAATCCGGGCAGGTCACTTCAAACGGCTGATCGCTCAGTCCCATGCAGAACACCTCGAGACCTATTTTAAAACTCTCGATGGGTCGCTTGGCTTCTCCTGAAGACCCTCGTGGTCAGAGCCAGAGCACCCGATGACCGGGGCACTCCTGTCCGGCATGGTCCACGAGCCATCCCGGCAGATCGTCACCAAACTTCGCCAGAAACCAGATGCCGCCAATGAGGCGCTCCTGCAAATGCTCGTCCGGAAAGACGTTCAGCACCAGCGTAGTTGCCTGCTTGCGCAACGAGCCTGTCCTGTCGGCTTCGAACCGGGCCGCCATGCGCCGCAGCCGGTTCATCTGGTACCGCATCTTGCTGGCGCCCACGCCAGCAGCACGGCCAAGGTCCGGGCTCAGGGACTGCATGTACGTCAGCAGGGCGGACAATTCGGCGTCCAGCGCATTGCCCGCGGCAGACAGCTTGCGCTTGCCCTCGACCGGCATCGCGCGCGCCCCAAGGCGCACGGTCATTTCTTCGGCTGTCTTTGTCTCCAGCACCTGCGCGAACTGCACCTCATGCCTCGCCATCACGTCGGCGACGGAGGCATCGATCAGTGTCGCCGAAAGCCTCGGCAGTACCGGCGTGACACGTCCCAGAATCCCCTGATAGATCACGGCAGATTGCGCAAAATAGGCGATCTCCGCGGGGCCTCCGATGTAGGCGGCCGTGGGCAGAATGGCATCCTGCATGACCGGCCGCAGCAGGGCGTTGGGGCTAAGCCGCTCAGGCTCAGCGTCAAGAATGCCCAAAAGCTCCTCGCTGGCGTACGTCCTGTTGCCCGCCTTCCATCCGCCGTCAGCGGTGCGGCGTAGAGCGCGCCGTTCGGGCAGATTGTCCGCTCCTGGCGAGACCAGGAAAAGCAGGCTCATGCCCGGGGCAACTTTCACCTGGGCATGGTACCCGGCCCGTTCCAGCTCCGCAGAGCGTTCCACGACGGCGATCTCGAGTTCATCGGCCTGCTCAATGGCGGCTCGCAGCACGGAGGCGCCCAAAGCATGAAAGGGTCGGCCAGCCGCATCCATCACGACCAGACCCTGCGCCGCAAAGACGTGCGACAGCAGGCGGCCGAACCCGCTGGCCAGTGTGGCCTTGTACCCATCGGCATCGGTGTATGCCGCCCGAAGCACCTCGGTGATCGGCGCGAACGCCAGCAACTCTTCCGCCCAGGCAAGCGCCGCGTCCAGCCTGTCGCCGACGCGTAATGAACCTACAGGAACGGGTACGCCCGGGACGCCCAGCCCTGCACGCAACGTCTCGACCTGGTTCTTCCCCAGCAGGTGAACCTGGTCAACCTCTTCGACATCATGATCTTCCGTCGCCAGCCAGAATACCGGGACGTGGGGCCGGCCGCTGATGCGGGTAGCTTCCTGCGCTTTGCGGATGGCCGTGGCTGCCTTCAGCAGCGTCAGCAGCGGGCCGCCGAAGAGACCAACCTGCTGGCCTGTGACGACCGCCGCAGCCCCCGCGCGCAGCCTTTCGATATTCTCCAGGGCCGCGCTCCCAGCGCCGAGTTCGGCGGCTTGCGACTGCAGGGCGTCGGCCAGGAGTGTACGGCGATCGGGAGACAACTCCGGGGCGGTACGCGCCCACTCCATCCGAAAGGGATCCGCCGGATACCACCGGCGCAGCCTCCCGACGGTGGCTGCATCCGCCGCCTCAGCATAGTCGCGAAACAGCGCGGACGTGCCCGGCAGCGTCGAGATGGGATAACACTCCGCCTGCATACGTCTCCGCTCTGACTCCATCAAGGATCGACTGACTCAGGTTTGGATGCAATGAGGAACTCCTCGATGCAACGAGCTCAAAGATTCGCCTCCGGTGTACTGTGAAAGGAAATGCCGACTGCCCCCAAACGCGCTCAGGCGAAAGCCAGCGCCCCGAAATCCGCCTCAGGCGCCGGAGAACAGCCTCCCGCAAACTCAAAAGCGATCGAAAAGGCCACAAAAAAGCTCACCGGGAAGGCCCAGGTCCTCAAGTCGGAGGAGGTCTATCGCGGCAAGGTCTTCTGGGTCACCCACGATGAGGTGAAAGAGCCCGGCGAGGTGACCGCCACCCGCGACGTGGTGCGCCACAACGGCTCGGTCGTCATCCTGGCCGTGGATACGGCTACAAACGCGGACGATCCCGGCATCCTGCTCATTCGTCAGTACCGCTATGCCGCCGAGAAGTTCCTTCTGGAGCTGCCCGCCGGCCGCATCGAACCCGGCGAAAAGCTCATTCCCGCGGCAAAACGCGAGCTGATCGAAGAGACCGGCTACCGCGCCAAACGGTGGTCCAAACACGTCACCTACTATGCCTCGCCCGGCTTTGTCTCCGAGGCGATGAACATCCTTTTTGCCGAAGACCTGACGCTGGGCGAAGCGACGCCGGAAGACGATGAACGCATCGAGATTCACATGACACCGCTCTCCGAGGTCATGCAGATGATCCATGAGGGCAAGATCGAGGATGGCAAGACGCTGATCGGCGTGCTGCTCTACGCCTCGCTGCGCACGAAAGGCCAGTAAGCGACCGACGCCATGGATAACATCACCCTCGCCCGCCTGCTCGACGAGACGGCGGCGCTGCTCGAGATCGACGGAGCGGACCCCTTCCGGATCCGCTCCTACCGCCGTGCGGCGGAGGCCGTTGAACAGCAAACCACCCAACTAGAACTGCTGACGCTGCCCGACGCTGATCCCAAGGCGCTGCTCTCCATCGGCGGCATCGGCAAAGGCATGGCCGCGAACATCCGCGACCTCGTCGCTACCGGCAGCATGCCCATGCGCGACGAGCTGCTGACGCGCTACAAGCCGTCCATGCTCGATCTGTTGCGGCTACCGGGTATGGGTCCCAAGACCGTGGCGCTGCTCTACTCCGCACTGGGCGTCGCGGACGTGGATGCGCTCGAGCAGGCCGCCAAACGCGGCGATCTGCTCACGCTGCCGCGCATGGGCCAGAAGTTCACCGACAAGCTCCTCAAGGGCATCGAGGACTACCGCAAGAACACGTCGCGCTTCCGCATCGACGTCGCCCGCGGTCACGCCGAACGCATCAGCGAGCTCATCCGCGAGTTCCCCGGCATTGAAACCATCACGCCTTCAGGCAGCCTGCGCCGTGGCCGAGAGACCATCGGGGACATCGACCTGCTCGTCACTGGACCGGCCTGCGAGCCGGACGTCGTTGCTGCCGCGGTCGAGCATGTCGCCGCGCTGCCGCTCATCGACAAGCTCCTCGCCAAGGGTCAGAACAAGGTCAGTTTCACGCTGCGCAACAACCTGCAGGTAGACGTCCGCCTGCTGCCGCGGGCCAGCTACGGCGCCGCACTGCAATACTTCACCGGCTCCAAGCACCACAACGTCACGCTGCGCCAGCGCGCCATCAAGCGCGGCTACACGCTGAGCGAGTATGCGCTGCTGCGCCTCGAAGACAACCACGTCGTAGCCTCGGCCACCGAGGAGGAGATCTACAACGCGCTGGACCTCCAGTACATCCCGCCGGAGCTGCGCGAGAACTGTGGCGAAATTGAGGCTGCTGCAAAGCACGAGCTTCCCCAGCTGATTGTGCGCAATGACATCCGCGGCGATCTGCACATGCATACCTTCGAGTCCGACGGCACGAACTCCATCCGCGACATGGCCGAAGCTGCCATTACGCGTGGCCTCGAATACATTGCGATCACGGACCACTCCAAGAACCTGGCCATGACCAACGGTATGGACGAGCGTCGCGCCCTGGCGCATGCCGCCCGTATTCGGAAGGTCAGCGATGAGCTCGCGGAAGAATTCGCCCTGGGCCGTGGTCCGCAATGGGCCCACTATGAGCGACGTCTTCGTGAGAACGAGCCGGAAGCCCGTAAACCCGAGGCGCCCTTTCGCTTGCTGGCGGGTATCGAGTGCGACATCCTGCTCGATGGCAGGATGGACCTGGACGACGAGACGCTGGCGCAACTCGATATCGTGATCGCCAGCGTGCACTCCGGCTTCAGCCAGACGCCGGAAGAGGTAACCGCCCGCGTGCTGCGTGCGTGCGAGAACCCCTACGTGCAGATCCTGGGCCACCCGACCGGCCGCAAGGTGCTGAAGCGTGATCCCTACAAGGTCGACCTTGAGCAACTGCTGCCCGCGGCCGCAAGCCGGGGCATCGCCGTGGAGCACAACGCTGCGCCGGCCCGCGCCGACCTCTCCGACCTGCACCTCAAGCGTGCACGGGAGCTCGGTTGCAGCATCGTCGTCAACACCGACGCTCACTCCATCGATGAGCTTGACCTGATCGACAACGGGGTCGTCCAGCTTCGCCGTGCCTGGCTCACCGCAGGGGACGTGCTGAACTGCCTGCCCGTCGACGAACTCCTGGCCCGTTTGCGTCCACGTCCATAGGCAAACCTTGACCAGGTGCCAGACTCGCCCCGTTCAGGCTATGCTTTTCGAAACATGGCCGAGCTCAAGATTGCCCCCGCACGTGAGTCCAGCAACGCACCCGCCGTCATCATCGCTCTGTTGGTTTTGTCAGCTGTGGCCGCCGCTATTTTCTACTTCAATCCTCACCGGGTGTCTGACCTGGTCGTCACGTCTGTAAACAGTTATTCGCCACACACCACCTTCAACGCGCTGGACGGCGCCGGACCCACCCCGAACGGCATGCACGTCCTGGATGCGCCCACGACAACCACCGAAAACGACCTGTACGTGATCGCCCACGTCGCGTTTACCGACAAGCTGCGCCTGCCGATCTTCATCTCCGGCGCGACCGCGCATGTGAAACTCGCGGATGGAACAGAGATGGACGCCAATCTGCTTTCTGCCGCTGACCTGAAGCGCCTGGAGGTGATCTTTCCCGAGATCCGGCGTCATGCCATCGACCCGATCTCGGACGGCGATGAAATTCAGCCGGGCAAGACCCGCATCGGCACGATTGTGCTGCCCTTTCCGGGGCAAACCTCTGACACCTGGAACAGCAAGAAATCTGCGACGCTTACCATGCAGCTGCGCAATCAGGATTCCCAGACCACGGCACTGCCGTAGATCGCTCGGCGGAAAAAGAAAAGCGGCTCCGCAAGGAGCCGCTTTCTGTGAACGCCCAACCATCTTGCCTTAGGGCAGTGAGACAGGGGCAGGGCTGTTCTTGGGTGTGCTCAGGTAGCCCTGGACCTGGTTTTTGCTGATGTTGTTCACGACGATCTCAAACAGTGCCGGACTCTTGCCCGAGTAAAACTGCACTGGCTCATCGAGATTCTTGTCCTTCTTCTCAATGTTCTTGTCGTCCGCGCTCACGTTCATGGTGTATTTCGAGCGCTTCACGTCCGCCTTCTTCAGCGACAGCTTCACGGTGCCAACGACCTGCCCGTTGCCGCCCTTCTGCAACGTGAACTCGTAGTAGTTGCGTTCGCCCCGCTTCCGCAACTCCTGCAGTTCGTCGTGGTTGGTTGCAATGAGGCCGCTCATCACGCCCTGGTCACCCACGACGCGCGTCAACTGGCTCTTGGTGGTGGCCAGGTCCGCCTGGGTTGTTGCGACGTCATTCTTTACGCCACCCACGTCGGTCTTCACGCCGGCGACATCGGTCTGCACAGCGCCAAGCTGTTGCTGGACGACCTTTTGGTTCTCCACTGTCTGCTTTTGCAAGTTGCGCGTGGAAGCCGCTACATTCTTCTGGGCCGCTGCCAGCTGCGCGCTGCGGGTTTCCAGCTGCTTCTGCGTCAGACCCACGGTCTGGCCCAGGGCTTCACCCTGCGCACGCAGGCGCTCGTTGGTGTCCTCGATCTTTTCGGCCAGAGAAGCGTTTTGCTGCGTCGCCGAGTTCAGCTTGCCTTCTGCAACTGTCAGATGGTTCTGCAAGCCAAGCGCCCAGCCCAGTGCACCCAGGGCCGCCAACAGCGCCAGCACCGTGAGACCCACCAGCCAGTTCGGCGCACGATGTTCTACGACCATGCCGTCGTTCCGATCATTCATAAGCAACTCCTTTGTTCAGATCCGCTCACTCGCCAACGCCTCTGCTGCGGTGAACACAGGTTTTCCTTGAGATGGACGGGACCCGCCGGGCGTTGGTTACCTCGCCCGCCCAGGGGCACCACAAACTACACTTGAAATGCTGGGGGCCCGAGACGTTGTTGCGAAAACCAGACGTGATCATACTTGGAGCCGGCGTGATCGGTCTAAGCCTCGCCCTGGAGCTGCATCGCCGCGGAGCCACGGTCACGCTTCTGGAACCAGGCGCCCCCGCCGCCCAGGCGTCATGGGCCGCCGCCGGCATGCTGGCTGCGGAGGACCCCTTTAACCCACCGGCGCTCGTACCTCTGGCCCGCCTCAGCACCGCGCTCTATCCGGCCTTTCTTGAGGAGCTCCATGAAGCGTCCGGCGAGCCGGTTCCCTTTCAAACCGATGTCGCCGTGCAGTTTCTCTCCAACGCGCAGTCTGTCCGCCTCCCCGAGCACTCCATCGATCCTCGTCAGCTCGCCGTCGCGCTGCTGACGGCTGTGCAACGGGCCGGCATACCGCTGCGCCAGCGCCAGGCACCGGCGGCCATCGCCGCCCGCGCTTCCGCTGCTCGCATCGTGGTGCACGCCTCGGGCGCCTGGGCGGCTTCGTCCGAGATTTCACCGCGCAAGGGCCAGATGCTGCGCGTCCGCCTGCCCCTCAGCGTTGGGCTGCGTGAGGTTTATCGCAGCGAGCACGTGTACGTCGTTCCGAGAACAGAGGGGCCGCAGGCCGGCACCGCGCTCATCGGCGCAACGGTGGAGCACGCCGGCTTCAACACCGAGGTGCTCCCGGAGGACCTGGCTGGTCTGCGGCAGCGCGGCGCAGCGCTTCTGCCGCACATTCCGGAGCTGGCGGATTCGGCCCAGACGCCGATCGTGGAGGCCTGGGCCGGGCTGCGTCCCGCCACGCCCGACGATCTGCCGCTGCTCGGCGATCTGCCGCAACAGAATGGGCCCTCCGGGTCGCGGCACCTCATCGCTGGGGGGCATTTCCGTAACGGCATCCTGCTCGCGCCCGCGACCGCGGTACTGATGGCCGACCTAATCGAGGGCCGGCCCTCGGCAGTCGACCTCGGACCATTCAGCCCCTCGCGCTTCACCCGGACGACCGCCGCCGTTCCCCCAACCGGTCACGCCTGACGATATTCGGCCACATGGCCGTGACAACCGTTTTCCCGATTCCCCATAATCAACTGTCATTGCCGGTGAGATTTCACCGCACGGAGAAAGCCGCCCATGTCCACCGCCACTGCAACGCCCCGGGGTCTTCAGGACGTCATCGCCAACGAGTCCTCCATCTGCTTTATTGACGGCGCTCAGGGCATCCTCTCCTACCGTGGCATCGACATCCACGAGCTTGCCGGGCGCTCCACGTTCGAAGAGACCACTTACCTGCTCTGGAACGGCAAGCTTCCGAATGCCGCCGAGCTCTCAGCGTTTACGCAGGAGCTGGCCGCCGCGCGCAAGCTGCCGCCGGCTGTTGTCGAATTCCTGCGCACGCTGCCGAAGGACGCCAGCCCCATGGAGGTGCTGCGGACGGCCGTATCCCTGCTTTCGGTGTACGACGCCGACGCGAAGTCAACGACCCACGAGGCCAACCTGCGCAAGAGCTTCGATCTGACCGCGCAGATCGCCATGCTGGTCGCCGTATTCGATCGCATCCGCAAGGGCAAGGACGTCATCGAGGCGGACCCCGCCCTCTCCCATGCCGGGAATTTTCTCTGGATGCTTACCGGCGAGAAACCCTCCCAGACGGCAACCCGCGCGCTCGATGTCGCCCTGATCCTTCATGCCGACCACGAGTTGAACGCCAGCACCTTTGCCGCACGCGTTATCGCTGCCACGCTTTCTGACATGCACTCGGCTATCACCGGTGCGATCGGTGCGCTGAAAGGGCCACTGCACGGTGGCGCCAATGAAGCCGTCATGCATCTGCTCTACGCCGTCGAGAAGTCTGGCGAAGATCCGGTCGAGCACGTCCGCAATCTGCTCGCGACCAAGCAGAAGATCTCCGGTTTCGGCCATCGTGTGTACACCACCGAGGACCCGCGCGCCACGCATCTGCGCCAGATGTCCCACGACCTCGGCCAGGACGCCAATCCCAAGTGGTACGAGATGTCCCGCGCCATCGAGCTGTTCGTGAAGGAACAGAAGAAGCTCAACGCCAACGTCGACTTCTACTCCGCCTCCACCTACACGACCCTGGGCATCGACATCGATCTCTTTACGCCGATTTTCGCCATAAGCCGCATTGCCGGCTGGTGCGCCCACGTGCTCGAACAGCATGACGACAACCGCCTCATTCGGCCCCGCGCCGACTATACCGGCCCCGCGTACCCGGCACCGTATGTGCCCGTGGAGCAGCGAAGCTGATGCGATTGTAGGTTGTAAGTGCAAGCGC
>CAZZXY010000108.1:0-14516 GCA_964658105.1 Verrucomicrobia bacterium Tous-C9LFEB
CGCCGGCTGGGCCATCCTGTGGTTTGCCCACACGTTGCACTACTGGGAGGACGATGCCTGGATTCATCTCGAGTTCGCGCGATCGGTCGCGCGTGGACAAGGCTTTGCGTTCAACGGCCACGTGGTCTACGGTGACACCTCGCCCCTGTGGGTATGGCTCCTCGTCGCCACGCACCTCGTCATTCCTGACTGGATGGCCGCAGGCAAGACCCTGACGGCATTGGCTGCGGTCTTTGCCTTGACGGGGGTCTTCGCGTTCGCGCGAAGGCTCGTCGCAAGTCTCGGCGGCGCCGCAAGCCGTGTATTTGCGGCAGCGATGGTCCTGGTGCTTGTGGTGAATCCCTACTACGGCTACTGGGCGTACTCCGGCATGGAAGCGCTGGCGGCTGCGGGGCTGGTGTGTTGGGGACTGGTGGCCATTTCAGGCAGCTCGAAGGGGCACCCCATCGCACCGCACAGGTACCTGCTTGGCTGCCTGTGCGCCGGTGTGGCGCCGCTGCTCCGGCCGGAGATGGGCTTCTTCACGCTGCTGCTTGGCATCGTGCTTTTCCTTCGCTGGGTCAACCTGCCGGTGCGCCCCCGAAAGAAGCTGGGTTTGTTCTTTGCGGGGTTCTTTCTGGTCATCAGCCCCGGAGTCGCGTGGGCTGCGTATGCTGCGCACACGTTCGGACGCATGCTGCCCAACACCAATGCCGCCAAGCGCGCGGCTCCCAACGATTCGGTGCTGCGGCACCTCTTTCAGGTTTATGCCTTTGGCTTTCCGTTGGCCCTTCTGGGTGTCGCCGCAATCCTCGTGTGGATTGCCTACGCGCGCAAACGCCCAGGCGCCATCACGGGTCAGGCATTGGCGGGATCCCTGGACACCGGCGGCTGGCTCCTGTTCGGATGGACCGCACTGAACTGCATCTTCTACGCCGCGAACCACACGTATGTGCAAACGCGTTACATCTTTGTCACCGCGCCGGTACTCACCGTTGCCGTGCTGGCCATGGCACGGAAGCTCCGGCCGCAACTGTACCGGGCTGGCATGGCGCTTGGGCTTGTCTTCGGCGTAAGCACGAGCCTCTTAGCTACGTGGCCTCTAATCAACAACAAGGTCCAGGTGGATCGTGACTACGCGGCCCTGGCTGCCTTCTTCCGCACATTGCCCCCGTATGAGCCGGTCGCACACTACTCCATCGGTGAGGCCGCGTTTCTCTCCGAGCACCCCATCATTGATCTTGGAGGCATCACGCGGCCCGGTGTCATTCCCTTCCTATGGGACGCAACCGACAATCGGCGCGTCTGGTGGGCGCATGAGCAGGGCGCGCGCTATGCCGTGCTGGACCATCCTCCCGAACCAGGCAGCACGCTTGTATGGCAGCGCAGCATCCCCACCACAGGCTGGTTCCTGAACCCGAGCCGCTACCGCTTGAAAGAGTCGCTCATGGTCTGGAAGCTCCCTCCGTCGCCGACCCTGCCGCTGCCCCCGGACATGCCCACGTCCGACGAGCCTTAACATCTGGCCTGTTTACTTCTTGCGGCGCTTGCGACTCTTCGCTTTTCCCGTGACCTTGGTCGCACGTTGGGCTTCCGCTCGCGCCTTCTTGGCTTCGCTCTTGCCCTTGCGTAGAGAGCCAGCCTCGGCCTTTGGTTCGGTTCCTGGAGCCAGGGCGAACTGCAGACGTCGCTGTTGCCGATCAATGCGGTCCAGAATGACCTCGACCCTGTCACCTGCGCGGAAGCAGTGCCCGGTCCGCGCTCCACAAATCACGCGATCCGCATCACGAAAGCTGTAAAAGTCTCCGGCAATCGATCCAAGGGGCACCAGTCCCTCGACAAACAACTCATCCAGCTCCACAAAGAACCCGAACTTTGTGACGGAGAGAATCAGACCCTTAAAGTCGTCGCCGATCTTATCGGCCATGAACTTCATCTTCTTCCACTCAATCAGCTCGCGTTCCGCATCGGTGGCTCGGCGTTCAGCCTGCGAGCTTTCCGTCGCGATGTCCTCGAGCTCAGCGGCGGAGATCGGCTCCTCGCCCTCCGGCCGCTTCGATGGGGACATCGGTCGGTCGGTCGTCCTCTCGACAGGCAGGTCCGCGCCGGCGCTCTCGGCATGCGTGCTCCAGCCGATCCGACCCGCTCGCTTGCGGCCAGTGTCGCCCTGCACCTGCCGCAGCTCTTCTGTTCGTGACCTTCGTGACGGCCTCGTCTCTGCAGGCAAAACCGCCATCGCTGGTTTCACGCTGGCGACCAGACGTCCCTGAGCTCTCGCCGCCTCGGTCTTCCAGGGCTGTGGATCTGTCGACAGAATCGCGCCGCCGTGTGGATCGGCTCCGAGCTGCAGCATAGCCCGCAGCAGACGGTGCACGATCAGGTCAGGGTAGCGGCGGATCGGCGAGGTGAAATGCGTGTAGGACGGGCTGGCCAGCGCAAAGTGGCCCTCGTTCTTTTCCGCGTACCGGGCCTGCTTGAGGGAGCGCAGCATCAGGTAGGACAGAATGCGCTCTTCCGGCTTGCCCGCAATCTTGCGCACCAGCCGTTGGTACATCTGCGGCGTCACAGGAATCCGCTCCGGGATCTCATGAGACTGGGCTGGACGCCCGTCGCGGCCACGGGCCGAGCGACGTTGCGACTCGCGGCGATCGGTCTTCATGGTGAGCCGCTTGACCGGCAGGGCACCAATGCCAAGCGTCTGGCCGAAGGCTGCCGCTGTCTCTTCGAAATCCACGATCCGTTTCGGATCCGGCATCTCGTGAATGCGATAGATCGAGGAAATACCCTGCGCGGTGAGCCAGGTCGCCACACACTCATTGGCACTGAGCATGAACTCTTCAATGAGCCGATGCGACCAGCCACGCTCCGATCGAACGATCGCCTTGATATTCCCGTCGGGGTCAAACTCGACGACAGGTTCGGGCAGGTCGAAATCGATGGAACCACGACGCACCCGTTTCCGATTGAGCCGCAAAGCCAGCTCCAGCATGCGATCGAAGCTCGCCGGCAGGGAAGGTTGCTCCAGGCCGACGCGTTCCCGCTCGACCTCATCCTCCGCTGTCGCCTGTGGCGTGACCCGGTCCTTTGCATTCCAACGCTCTGCCTCCGGCGAGGCGTTGATGCAATGCTGCACGCTGGTGTACGTCATGCGTCGCGCGCTGCGGATCAAGCCCTCGGCGACGCGGTAGCCCAACACCTCACCACGCTCATCGATCTCCATCACGCAGCTCAGAACAAGTCTGTCCTCGTTTGGCAGCAGGGAGCACATGCCGCTTGAAAGCGAGTGGGGAAGCATGGGAACCGCGCGGTCCGGGAAGTACACGCTCGTCCCTCGCACGCGAGCTTCCGTGTCCAGGGCAGAGCCCGCATCGACATAGCTGCTGACGTCGGCAATGTGCACCTGCAGCTCGGTGTTGCCGTTCGGAAGGGGGCGTACCAGCACGGCGTCGTCGAAGTCCCGGGCCGTCTCTCCATCGATCGTTACGACAGGCAGATCGCGAAAGTCTTCGCGTGGTGCGAGCTCCTCGGCGGAAAGGGATGCGACACTCCGCTGCGCCCGCTCCTCCGCCTCCGCCAGCACGTGTGCTGGAAAGGTATGAGGAATCGCATGCTTCCGAATGACAATCTCCACATCCACGCCAAAGGCGTCGGGCGGCCCAAGAACCTCCAGAACACGGCCTAACGCCGGCCGCCCAGGCTGTGGAAAGCTCGTGATCTCAACCTCGACAGCAAGGCCCTCCAGGGGCCAGCGACTGTCCTGCGCCACGTCCTTCGCCTGTGGACCTCCCATTTCCAAGAAATCCGCGACACCCGGCGATGCGGGGCGGCGAGGACGTGCTTCATCGCCCAGGGTGCGGTGCGGCGACGACGTCGCCTCGGGTACAAGCTCCGCGCCAAGAGGGATTTCGATTGGCCCACCCAGACGTTCGTCCCACGGTTGGACATAGTTTCCGCGCGGACTGTCCGAAAAGCTCTGCGCGCTTTCCCTCCGAGAGCCCCGCGAGCGAGCGTAATGGAACACGCCTACCGTAGTTTGATTGCGTCTCGTCAAAACGCGCGCAATGCGGCCGGAACGTCGTCCATCTCTACCTTGGGTATCTTCGTCCACCAGGACGACATCCCCGTGCATCGCTCCATGCAGGGCATTGGGGGGAATGAAGATGTCCGTACCTGGTGCACCTGGCACTGTTTTTTTCTTGTCCTGATCGGGACGAACGAAGCCGAAACCGTCTCGGTGAATGTCGAGACGGCCGCTGACGAGACGCTCGCGACCCTCCTGCAAAAAGGTTGCCTGGCGGGTTTTTGTGTCGGGAGACGATGGTCTACGGGTACTTTCGTACCCATTCGCCCTTGCGTCTGAAGCGGAGGCGGCCTGCGGCACCGCCCAGGCCTCATCGCCGAGCTTCCGCAGCTCTCCCCGGGCGACCATTCGGCTGAGCTGTTCCAGGAGCAGTCGACGTTGCCGACCACCTCCCAAGCCAAGTTCTCGCACGAGTTGCTTGTATCCGGCTTTTGCGCCGGCGGATCTTGAGATCCGGCCAAGTAATTCACGATCGGATTGGGGATAGGGGGAGCCGCTCATCCTGAGTACGAGGATACGGCAAAGGCCATCCTGTCAAGACACGCTTGTAACTCAAGGCTTCACGAGGGGCGTGGTTACGTCAGTAACCAAAATAGACATTTAGATAGTTATGTCCCCGTAAACGCTGGACCTTCTGTCGGCTTCAGCCTACCTTGAAGTTGTCAAGTGAGTCGATGCCACCTCAGGGTCACTGACTACAACTATAGGAGACATTACCCCATGAAGAGCCTCATTGTTCGCCTCTCGGTACTCGCCATCACCACCACCGGTTTCGCCGCTTCCACCGTTGTCTCCCATGCTTCCGCCAAGAAGGACGTGATCAAGCCTGTGTCTATCGGCCTCACAACTCCCGTCCCGATGTGCACCCCCGGCGTCTGCACTGGTGGCCTCCACTAGACGAAAGTTGTACTTGAAACATGCCCTACTCGAGGGTACGCTTGTCTCTCGAGGACGGCTAATGAGCACAGAGTCACTGCTTGAAGCTTCGATGTTCCTGCAACTGGTGATGACCTGCTTTGTGCTTGGCTTCATTCTCTTCAGAAAAGCGCACAGAATCTTCCCGCAATTGGCATTTCTCCTCGGAATTCAAGGGTGTGCCTTAACACTATCAATTGCGATTATGTGGTTCCGTCGATCGCTGCACATGAGCATCGAGGGTGCGTACGAGACGCTTTACCTATCCTCTTGGGCCGCAGGTGGGATCGTCTTTTTGTTCAGGATCTCCATCGTATACGCCGTTTTCGCGGAGGCCATGCGACCCATGGCCGGTCTCCATCAGGCCGGCAAAATCATTTTCCGCTGGGTGGGGGTAGTTTCCTCCTTGGTAGCGTTTGCTCTCGTCGCGGGCCCTGGAGTGTTCTCCAGTCGCGAAGCGCTCGCCGATGTTCTCAGCCACTTACAACAGGGTGTAAGCGTCCTCACCCTATGCCTGCTCGTCTTCGTCTGCTTCGCCGTCCGTCCACTCGGTCTGACGTTTCGTAGTCATATCTTTGGCGTAAGCCTTGGTCTTGGCATCGCCTCTCTGGTTGAGCTGGTTCAGGCTGCCTGGTTGGTCACGCGTGGCGCACAATCCCTGTACTCGCCCATCTACCTTTTTTCCAGTCTTGGCTTCTGCGTTTCGCTCGGGATCTGGGGAGCCTACTTCGGCGTGCCGGAACCGGCCCGCCGCATGATTCTGTTGCCGACAACCTCGCCCTTCTTCTTCTGGAACCGCATCTCCGAAATCCTCGGGGATGCACCGGGGCAGGTCGCTGTCGCCGGATTCTCCCCCGACATGCTCGCTCCTGCCGAAATCGAGATGCTCACGACCGCGACTGCCAGCGAGGGTTTCTCTGCCTCGGCCACACCGGCATTCAGCCACACTGACCAGCCCTCCTTCACGGGAGCACACCGTCCTTCGCTGGCTTAAAGTCACCTCGATCCCCCTATGGAGCCGGTAACCCACGTCCTTACCGGCATGTGCCTGGCGCGCACAGGTCCACAGCGTCGCGCCGCTTACGCGACGCTGGCAATGGCCATCGCGGCCGAATTACCGGACATCGATACACTCTGGGGCCTGAGAGGCCCTGTCTCCGGCTTCGAGCATCACCGCGGGATCACCCATACCTTCCTTGGAATCCCCTTCGAGGCCGCCATCCTGGTTGCCTTGTTCTACCTCTTCCACAGGTGGCGAAGACGATCTGCCGATCGATCGCATAAGAGCACAAACCTCTCCGGATCACTCGGGAGCCCTCCGCCTCGCTGGGGCCTCCTGTACGGCTTCGTCCTGCTCGCTCTTCTCAGTCACATCCTGCTGGATTACACCAACAACTATGGAGTTCGCCCGCTTTTTCCGTTCCTGGGCACCTGGTATGCGGCGTCGATCGTCTTCATCTTCGACCCACTCATCTTCGTTCTGCTGCTTGCAGGCCTGTTGTTGCCATCTCTTTTCGGGTTCATCGGTCAGGAAATTGCCGGCACCAGGGATAGGCTTCGGGGCGTAGCTTGGCCGCGCACGGTGTTGCTCTGCATCGTTTGCCTGTGGGCTTTCAGAGCCTACCAGCACCGCAGTGCGCTCACTCTCGCCGCAGGGGAAACCCTGCGAGCTCCGGTCGAAGAAACTCCATCGGACGCAATGCCTGACGCGACCCTGGCCGCCGCCAGGCAGAGCACCCGTCCGATCCTTCTGCCCAGGCGCTCCCTGGCCAGTCCTGACCCATTAAACCCCTTTCGCTGGTATGTGGCCACGGATTACGGCCCGGCGTATCAGCTGTACACGGCCGATACCCGCAGCCAAACATTGAGTGCGGAGCGCATCCTCAACAAGACCTCGCCCGACGCTGCTCTTCTCGCCGCCGAGCGCAGCCGCCTGGGACGGGTCTACCTCGACTGGTCGCCTATGCCCTGGATCACGTCCACATCCGAGCGACAGGGTTCCGGGGCCGAAACGACCGTCACTTTTCAGGATGTTCGCTTCATGGGCTCCTCTTCCTTCCTGCAGCGCGGAGGCAAACCGCCGCTCACGGGCGACGTAATCCTTAGCAACTCCGGCCAGGTACTTGAAGAGGGCATGGACGGCAAGTTCGGCCGGTAAACATATCTCGTACAATCAGTAGGACAGCCATTTCCGGCTGCCGTGGCGCGTTTTGCGCTTTCCCCCGAGGACCTCGAATGATTGCCTACCTTGTCTTGCTGCTCGCCGCGACCAGCCGTCTGATGCCACATGCTCTGCACGGGACTGGCTTGAATGTCACGGCTGTGAGTGGTGGATTACTCTTCTTTGGCTCACGCCGCCCGCGCTGGCAGTTCATTTTCGCCGTGGGCACCATGGCGCTTACGGACGTATACCTCACCAGGTACGTCTATGGATTCCCGTTTCACGTCAGCGGGTACCTTCTCACCTGGCTCTGGTACGGGGCTGTTTGTCTGCTCGGCAGTGCTCTTCTACAGCGCGTTTCGGTGCTGCGCGTCGGTGCCGCCGTCCTGTCATCCGCCACCGGATTCTTCGTTCTCAGCAATCTCGTCGTGTGGATGACTGGCGGTATGTACGCGCGTACGCTTCCGGGTCTGGAGAGCTGCTACATGGCCGCGCTACCCTTCTACGGCAATGACCTCGTGTCCACCGGACTCACCGCGGGGGTGCTGTTTGGACTCCCCGTGGTGGCCGCCGAGTTGGTGAAGGGGCTTCAAAGCTCCACGACACCAACCAGCCACTGACGCCATCGCCGTCTTAGGCCTCTTCCACAGGTAGGGGAAGGCCTCGCCGGCGGTCGAAAACCTTCCGGACCACGTAGAAGATCACAAGCAGGATGCCCAGAAACGCCGTGCCGATCACAACGGCTGAGTGTTGGTGCATTGCTGCGCGCAGGCTGTGGACCAGCTTCGGGCCGAACCAAATCGTCAGCAGCGAGCAGATGATGAACTGTGTCAGCTTGCCAAGAAAGATCGCCGTGCTGAAGGGCAGCACCTTCATTTCAAAGACGCCAGCTGCAAACTCGAAGAGTTTCAGCGGGGTAGGCGGTGGCAGCATGGCAGGAATCAGAATGGCGACAAACTCCTGCCGTTCGAAACGGTCGCGCATCCGTTCGTAGCGTTCCCGATTAATCCGCTTCAGGAGAAACAACTCTCCCCCGGCTCGCCCCACAAAGAACGGCACGAGCGCTCCAAGGGCGGAGGCTGCTGCCGCAATGAAGCAATAAAGCAGAAACTTCTGATGGTTATTGGCGACGTATCCAATCACCACGCCGTCCATCGAAACCGGGATTGGGATCAGCGCTGAGTCAATCAGAGCCAGCCCGCCCACACCCCAAATACCCAGTGGCTTCATCACCGCTAACAAGGCAAGAGAGACCTTGTGTACCCAACCAATTGGTCCAATCACAAGGTCCGATTTTACGCTCTGCGGTGACCCCGTGTTGACCTGGAGCGGCCACGTCACTTCTCATTCGCGGGATCGTGGTTTGTGTTGCCCGCAATCAAGTCGAGTGCGTGCGGAAGCAGGGTCAGCAGCGTCCGCAGGCCGCCCGTGGCTCCGGAGGGGCTTCCGGGAAGATTCACCACCAGCGATCGTTCCGCTATGCCGCACACGCCCCGGCTAAGCACCGCGAACGGCGTCTCCTGGCTTCCGTTTAGACGTAACAGCTCGGCAAGCCCGGGAACCAGCCGATGACACACGGCCAGCGTCGCCTCCGGGGTATTGTCCCGCGGCGCCATCCCCGTGCCACCCGTCGTCACGATAAGGTGGACCTGCGCTGACGCCAGCGACCGGAGATGCTCCGTCAGCACTGGCAGATCATCCGGCGACACGATCAAATCAAGGACCCGGGCGCCTTCCGCCTCCAGCAGGTCCTTCACACCCGGTCCGGAACGATCCACCTGCGTGCCCGCAAAACAGCGGTCACTGGCCGTGAGAACGGCGGCGGTTCTTCCTGTAAGCAGTGGAGGCACGCAGTCAGCATACTGCTTTCCTCTCTCTCCCGATCGTCCTGGAATCTGTCGAGGATGAGAGAATGTGGAGCGGGGCAAAGATCCGTGCCTCCTGAGCCGCAACCTTCGTTCCCGTTCGCTCGTCACAGACTCAGCACGCAATGCCTCCATATTCCCCTACGCCGACCGAAGAGAAACCGAACGAGCCGACCTCTCTTGACGTGGATGGGGCTCAACAGTTCGTCGAGGCGGAGTCACCCCTAGCCCCCGAGCGGGACATCGACCCGGATGCCCCGGTTTCATTTGTGCCGCGTGTTTCTGTTCAGTCCACGGCTCGCCTGCATCCCCTGAAAATCCAGACCGGCCGGTATGGCGAGCTTGAGCAGCACGAACTCGTGCACCTCCTCGACACGCTGGAGGACGAACGCGCACGAGCGCGCTTCCGCGAGTCGGTCTACATCTCCGTGTTCGTATGGCTGGCGATCGCCATCACGGCATTCTTCGGTCCCAAGTATTTCTGGCACGCACCACGCATCGTTCTGCCATCCGAGGTGCTGCGGCAACGTGAAATCACTACGCTGACAGCGCCGAATCTGACAGCCCCGAAACTGCGTTCTTCCGCGCCGCCGGCCGTCGATTCCCGTACGCTGGAGCACCTCCGGTCGACGGCTCCCAAGGTACCTCAGCCGCCGACACCGAAAGCCGAAGCGCCCAAGCCTCAGCCCAGTCCGCAGCCTTCGACGGCACGGCCGCTCCCCTCTGCGCCTGCGCCGAACCTCCAGCCATCCACAGCCCCCCCAAATCTGCCAGCGGCCCCTGCACCGCAGCCCGTATCGCCACGCAATCCCCCGCCTGTGGTGGCGGAAGCCCCCCATCCGCAACCAGCGAAACCCAACTTCGGCGGTGTGCCGCAATCGGCCGCTGAGTCCATCCAGGAGGCGATTCACGGCGCAACTCGCGGCGGAACCGGCACAACCGGCGGTGTATCGCACAGCCGTGGTGGCTCCGATCTGGGCATGGGACCGGCGGAGATCCTCTCCGATACCCAGGGAGTCAACTTCCAGCCTTATCTGCGCCGTATCCTGCAAGAGATCTACGATCAATGGATCCCGCTCATTCCTGAGGAGGCTCGGCCGCCCTTGCGGAAGTCGGGTGTCACGCAAATCCGCTTCACCATCATGCCAGATGGCACCATCGGCGCCATGCACCTCGACGGATCGACCCACGACGACGCCCTGAACAAGGCAGCCTGGGGATCCATCACGGGCGTGGGCCAATTCCCGGCTCTGCCGTCCCAGTTCCATGGCCCCAACCTGGAGCTCCGCATCCACTATCTCGTGAATCAAACCACGGAGTAGAGGGTTGCGTTGATCGGGCGTGAGATGGACAAACAGTCTACCGGTACTCGTCGTGCAGCCAGCCAAGCTCCGCAGGCTCAGCCGCCAGGACCCGCCACGCTCGGGGCGACTGCCTTGAAGGCCCAGGCCGAGACCAGAACCTACCTGCAGGGGCGGGAACGTCTGGAACACCGCAGCGTTCTGCGGGGGCTGCTCCTGCTGGCCGTTATCGCTCTGCTCGTTGGCCTCTATCGTGCCGATGCAGGGAGGGTCTTCTTTTCCGGATGGTGGCGGCAATGGTAACGGCATGCCCATCGACGTCCCTCGGATCTGCGCGGCCCCGATGACCTCCGAGCCGGCCGCCCTGGTCGTCATCATCGGTCCAACGGCCAGCGGCAAATCCGCACTCGCGCTGCGCGTTGCGGAGGCATATGGGGGAGAGATCGTCTCCTGCGACTCCGTGGCGGTCTACCGGGGCCTCGACGTGGGTTCCGCCAAACCCTCGAGGCCAGACCGCGCCCGGGTACCCCACCATGGGCTGGATCTCCTTGATCCTGACCAGCCCTCAACCGCCGGCGATTACGCAAGGATGGCCCGCGACATCCTCGGGGAGATTCGTCAGAGAGGACGGCTGCCCATCCTCTCGGGCGGCACCGGCCTGTATCTGCGGGCAACGCTGGATGGCCTGGCGCCAGCACCACCTCGCAATGAGGCACTGCGTCAACGGCTGCGCTCCCATGCTGCTCGGCGCGGTTCCGGCGCACTCCACCGCATTCTGCGACGCTTCGACCCACGCGCGGCGCAGCTGATCCATCCCAACGATCTTCCCAAGCTGATCCGCAGCCTCGAAGTGACGCTTCTCGGCAATCAGCCCCAGACGGAACAGTGGGCCGGCGGGCGCGACCCCATCCATGGCTTCCGTGTTCTTCAGATTGGCCTCGACCCGCCCAGGTCCGCTCTGTACGAGAGGATCAATTCCCGCGCTGCAGCCATGTTCTCGATGGGCCTGCTGGAGGAAACAGCGACCGCCGTCGCCACCTACGGGGGAGGCGCACGTGCCCTTGGTTCCCTGGGCTACGCGCAGGCTCTCCGTGTGCTGCGCGGGGATCTGGCACTCGCCCAGGCCATCGCCGAGGCGCAGGTCGGCCACCGCAACTACGCCAAACGGCAACTCACATGGTTTCGTCGCGATCCTCGCATTCGATGGATCTGCGGCTTCGGCAGTGACCCGGTCGTGCAGACCGAGGCGCTTGGGCTCATTGGCGAGCATCTGATCTCCGGGACAGGCGAAGGGGAGAGCCAGGGAGCATGACAGGAGTGCGTATTGACAAGTGGTTATGGGCGGCACGGTTTTTCAAGACCCGTGCCATCGCCGTAAAGGCCTGTGATCTAAGCCGGGTCAAGAGCAATGGCCAGCTCGCGAAGCCGGCCCGCGAGGTGCGTGAGGGCGATCACCTTGAAATCACCACCGATGCGGGCCTGTACACCATTCAGGTGCTCAAGCTCAGTGAGACCAGAGGCCCCGCCTCCGAAGCACAACTGCTCTTCTACGAATCCGATGAAAGTCAGGCGGCACGCGCGAAGGCGCAGGCGGAACGCAAAACGATGCTTGCCTTTGAGCGCCTTCCTGCCCTGAAGCCGAAAGGCAAGGACCGGCGCCAGTTAAGCCGCCTACGTGGCCGTGGGTGAGACGCCGCACTGGAAGCGTTACCATAAGCTGTTTGGGCCTGGAGGCTTCACCCAGGTCGATGAAGGAGTCATAGCCCCATGCCCGTTGCAGCACCGCTCTCCGGACCCAACTTTTCCGCCTCTGGTTCGCTTCCAAAAACCATGCGCGCGCTGATGAAAACGACCGCGGCGCCGGGGATGCAGATGCGCGAGGTCCCGGTCCCGGAGATCGGTCCGGACGACGTGCTGATCGCCGTCGAGACCGCTTCCGTCTGCGGCACCGATCTCCACATTTACCACTGGGACCAATGGGCGCAGCAACGGATCAAGCCACCCTACATCCCTGGCCACGAGTTCTCCGGCACCGTCGCCGCCATCGGCAACCGCGTCACCAATGTCCGCCCCGGCGACTTCGTTTCCGCCGAGATGCACGTAGCCTGCGGACACTGCCTCCAGTGCCGCACTGGTCAGGCGCACGTCTGCCAGTTCGTCAAAATCCTCGGCGTGGACGCCGACGGCGCCTTCGCTGACTACGTCCGCATCCCCGCAGGCAACGTCTGGAAGCTCGACCCCCGCATCCCGCGCGACTGGGGCTCCCTCTTCGACCCGTTCGGCAATGCCGTCCACACCGTTCTCTCCGGCCCGGTCGCCGCACAGACCGTCCTCGTCACCGGCTGTGGCCCCATTGGCCTCTTCAGCATCGCTGTCGCCAAGGCCTGCGGGGCCACCCGCGTCTTTGCCATTGAGCCGAACGCCCGCCGCCGCGAACTCGCCGCCAGCATGGGTGCGGACGATCTGCTCGACCCGGCCGACCCCGCCACCGAGGTGCGCATCAAGGACGCCACCTGGGGCAACGGCGTCGACGTCCTGCTCGAAATGTCCGGCCACGCCTCCGCCATCCGCCAGGGCTTCCGCCTGCTTCGCAACGGAGGCCGCGCCTCGCTGCTCGGCCTGCCCTCCAAGCCCGTCGAGCTCGACCTCGCCGATGCCATCATCTTCAAAGGCGCCACTGTCCACGGCATCAACGGCCGCAAAATGTACGAGACCTGGCTCCAATCCGAAGCTTTGCTGCGCGACGGCAACATGGACCTGTCCCCGGTCATCACACACCGCCTGCCACTCGATCAGTTCGATCAAGCCATGCACCTGCTCGAGTCCGGCGAGGCGAGCAAGATCCTCTTGCAAGTTAGCCGGTAAGGGTCCCCTCTCTGTCCTTATCTTTCTTGCCATACCCCGAACGGGAACCTGCTGTTCTACGGCCCATCTACCCAGTAAGCCGCCCGAGCCTTCAACTCCAACTCAGGCCGCCCCTTCAGCCCAAGCTCCAAGGCGTGCAACCCGGCATGCGGCGACTGCGGCACAAAGCTCAGCACATAGTGGTTGGGCACATCATTCGAGATCGTCACCAGGCTCCGCGACAACGACCGCGCATCCTTGAAGGGAAAGTACTCGCCCCCGGTCAGCCGCGCCACCGTCTCCGGCACATTGCGCTGTAGGCCCTCGCGCGCCGCCAGAAACGCCATCCGTGCAATACGTAGCGGCGGCAGCAGATCCTCCGCACAGTCCAGTGCCTGCACCTTGCGCTTTCCGTGGGCATCCGGATCGGCATCAGGCTCACGGCTCATGCAGCCCCCGGCCGCGTAGGGCTTCGAGGAGTACTTCGTCGTCCCGAAAGGAATCGGCACCTTCGCCCCCTCATGCTTCAGCGCGGCCTTCGTGCTCGAAAAGCCAAAGCTGTAGATGGACGTATTCGTGTCCTCAATCGCCCGCAGCGCATCCTCCAGGCTCGTCTGGCTGCCCTGATCCACCGTTTCGCTCAGCATCAGGATCGCTCGCCGATACGCCGGGGGCTGCTTCCGCAGTAGATCCACCGCAAACCGCACACCATCCAAAATCGCAACGCCTGGATCACCGGCATCAAGCTCGTTCAGTGCCGCGGCAGCCGTCTCGTTCTTTGTCGTAAAGGGCTGTTCCAGATGCGGCGCACTGTCGAAGCTCACCACGGCAACACGGTGCTGCACAGTCCCCACCACCGCATCCAGCACGGCATCCAGACCCCGATACTCGTGCAGATGCGCCTCCGCTGAACCACCCGTCTGCACCAGCACAACAAGCGCCAGCGGCTGCGCATCGGTATCAGCTTCCAGCCTCAACCGCTGCGGTACCCCGTCATCGGTAAGCACAAAGTCATCCGCATTGAGGGAAAACACCAGTTCACCACCCTTCGTCTTGACCAAGGCAGGCACCAGCACCAGCGACGACCGCACTGTAAGCGTAGCCGGTGGTGGCGTATCTGCCACGGGCGCGGGCGACTGTGCCCCGCTGGTCCGCGCCGCAAGGAAGACGGCAGTCATCAGGGCACAGCCCCACCCGGACAAGCTTTGAAAAGGCATGCCCTTTGGACGTATCTCCGCGCCTTGAAGTCAGATCCGCCCTCAGCTGCTGACAGCGCGGAAAATGCAAGAACGGGAAGGGTGGGGCTTCAGCCCCACCATAGATCTCTGACAGCGCAGAACAAGGCAAGAACGGGAAGGGTGGGGCTTCAG
>CAZZXY010000109.1:0-14360 GCA_964658105.1 Verrucomicrobia bacterium Tous-C9LFEB
CCCACCCCGGTCGCGCGAACGCGCGATGTCCTTCGGAAGGACAGGGTTTTCAACCGTCAGTGAAGCAAGTTGCGTCCCCCAAGGTTGTCATCCCGCACTCTGAGCGAAGTCGAAGAGGAAGGGATCTGCTGTTTGCTCTGCTTCTCTTGTCATCCCGAAAGGATCCGCTGTCTGCCCCTGCTTCTCTCTTGTCATCCCGTAGGGATCTGCTGTTCGCTTTTCCGTCCCATCCTCCCCCGAACGGGGAACCTGCTTCCCACACAACGCTGCAGGTTATTTCGCCAATCCAGATAAAATCGAACAAACCCACATCAAAGACTTACCCCAACACTGCGACAGATCACCGCATGGATCCGAACCTAAGTCCTATATTCCGAAGATCATGCAGAAAAACAGGGGGAGGGGGGGTACCCCACCTACCCCTGGCTGCCAACCCCCTCCCCCAGCACCGGCTGGCCCGCATCCGGCAACAACCCCATCTCCTGGTAGATCGGCCGCATCACCTTGCGTATCTTCGGCAGCTCGGTCGTATACCAGAGCGACCCCAGGATGCAGCAGCTCCCCGTCAGCATCACCGTATGCGGCGCCCCGATCCAGTGCGCCAGCCCACCGGCCAGCAGGCTCCCAAACGGCGCCATGCCCACAAACGCCATCGTGTAGTAGCTCATCACACGCCCACGCATCGCCTCGGGCACCAGCGTCTGGATGATTGTATTGCTCGCCGCCAGCCCGGTCATCATGCCATAGCCCACCAGCGGCATGGTCAGCAGGCTTAGCCACAACACGTGCGACAGTCCGAACAGGATCAGCCCCAACCCAAACGCTGCCGCGGCAATCTGGATCAGCCGCGTTAGCCCGACCACACTCTTGCGCACCGCCAGTGCCAGCGCCGCACCCAGCGCCCCCACACCCGAGGCCCCCGTAAGCCACCCCAGCGTATGCGGCCCGCCGTGCAGCACCTGCCCCGCAAAGATGGGCAGCAGCACCGCATACGGCCACCCCATCAGGCTCAGCACCGCAAACAGCAACAACACCGTGCGGATAGGCCGAAAGCCCCGCACATAGTCCCAGCCCTCGCGCATCTGCTCGATCATCGTGGTGGTCTGCCGCTTCCGCGCGAGCGGCTTCACCCGCATCATCTGCAGCGAGGCGATCACCGCAAAGAAGCTCACTCCATCAATCAGGAAGCACGGGCCTTCCCCGAACCAGCCGATCACCAGGCCCGCCAGCGCCGGCCCCACCAGCCGCGCCGCATTCACCATCGACGAGTTCAGTGCAATGGCATTGCTCAGGTCCGCGCGGTCGTCCACCATCTGTACCGTGAACGCCTGCCGACCCGGCATATCGAACGCGTTGATCAATCCCTGCAGCATGCTCAGGACGAGGATCTCCCCGATATTGATCCTGCCCGAAAGCGTAAGCGCCGCCAAAGCCAGCGACTGCACCGCCGAGGCCACCTGCGTCCACACCAGCAGCCGCCGCCGGTCCATCCGCTCCACCCAGACGCCCGCAAACGGCGCCAGCACGAACGTCAGGATCTGCCCCACAAAGCCCACAATGCCCAACAGCAGCGCCGAGTGCGTCAACCGGTACACCAGCCAGCTCGTCGCCAGCCGCGTCATCCACGTCCCGATCAGCGAGACGCTTTGCCCGGCAACAAAGAGCTGGAAGTTACGGTGCCGCAACGCCCGCCACGCATGGCTGAAGCGCGAATCCGCACCTGCAGCCTCGGTTACCCTTTCAGGCTGAATGGAAGAAGTCGACACTCTTCTCTAGACGCTCGGGCCCTCCGGCACGACGCACGGCATACTAGAGCCAATGCCCACCAGGCCCCTCTCCGAACAAGACCTCGCCGAAGTCCTCGCACTCACACGCCCCAGCTTCGAGACACTTCGTGGCGCGCGACTCTTCATCACGGGGGGCACAGGCTTCTTCGGCCACTGGCTGCTCGAGTCGCTGCTCCACGCCAACCGCGAGCTGCATCTGGATCTCCACGCGACCGTCCTCACCCGCAGCGCCGCCAGCTTCCGCGCCAAGTCCCCCCACATCACTGACCAGCCCGAGATCACGCTCCTCGAAGGCGACATCCGCAGCTTCGGCTTTCCCGCCGAGTCGCACACCCACATCGTCCATGCCGCAACGGACTCCGGCGGCCAGCAAGCCGACCGCCCCGCCTACGAGCTCGCCGCAAGCATCCTCGAGGGCACACACCGTGTGCTGCAGTTCGCCCGCGAGACCGGCGCCCGACGTCTGCTCTACACCAGCACCGGCGCGGTCTACGGCCGCAGCACCGCGCTCCCGCATACGCCGGAAACCTACACCGGCGCGCCCGACCCCATGCAGCTCGCCAGCTCCTACGACGAAGCCAAGCGCATGGCCGAGCACCTCTGCGTCGCCTACGCCCACGGCACGCCGCTCGAGCCCGTAGTCGCCCGTTGCTTCGCCTTCGTCGGCCCTCACCTGCCGCTCTACGCCCACTTTGCCATCGGCAACTTTCTCGGTGCCGCCATCCGCGGCGAGCGCCTGCACATCAAGGGCGACGGCACACCGCGCCGCTCCTGGCTCTACATGAGCGACCTCGCCGCCTGGCTCTGGACGCTGCTCACCCAGGGCACCCCCAACCGCGCCTACAACGTAGGCTCCGACGAGGCCTACACCATCGCCGAAGCCGCCAGACTCACGGCAAATACCTTGCGCAGTGACGGCTCCGGTGGCTCAACACTGGCGGTCCAGGTAGACGGCATCCCCAGGCCCGATGCCCCGCTGAACAGCTACGTGCCGGCCATCGACCGCGCCCGCGAGGAACTCGGCCTGCAAGTCACCGTGCCGCTGGCAGAAGCGCTACAACGCACAGCCACTTGGCATAGCAGCTAGGGTGCATCCACGTGTTGGGAAGGGCACGGCTTCAGCCGTGGCACAGACTGCGGTGCTGGGAAGGGCACGGCTTAAGCCGTGCCGCAAATAGCGCAGAACAGGACGGGCTTTAGCCCCTGAGGTCGGCTAGGCGAAAGCGCCCTCGGCGGCCAATGCCATCTGTATATATTTAAGAGCCGAAGGCCAGCACCGCGAACGCCAAAGTGCACGACGGATCCGTCGCGCACCTTGGCAGAACGAAGCGAACTCAGCGTGAGCGCTTCTGGTGCAGACTACTTCGCCCCAACCGCTTCCAACACATTCAATCCGGCCTTGGCATTCGCCACAAAATCCGTGATGACCTTCGCAATAAAGTCCAGCATCTCGGTCGTCAACCCCGGGAAGGTCCCGACCCAGAAGCTCTGGTTCATCACAAAGTCCGTGTTGGTCATCTCACCCACCACGCGGTACTCCCAGCCCTCATAGGCCGGCTGGCGTAGCAGGTTGCCGGCGAAGATTAAGCGCGTGCCAATTTTGTTCGCTTCCAGCGCGCGCGTTAGTTGATCCCGCTTGAACGGCGCATCTTCCCGCACGCTGATCGGAAACCCGAACCAGCTCGGATCGGATCCAGGCGTCGCCTCGGGCAGCATCAACACATCGGCCAGCGGTTCCAGCTTCGCCCGCAGGTACTTGAAGTTTTCCTTGCGGCGCTCGACGAAGTGCGGCAGCTTCTCGATCTGGCTCACACCCAACGCGGCCTGCATATCGGTCGCTTTCAGGTTGTAGCCCACATGCGAATACGTGTACTTGTGGTCATAGCCACAGGGCAGCGTACCCAGTTGCCAGTCGAAGCGCTTGCCGCAGGTGTTATCCACACCGGGCTCGCACCAGCAGTCCCGGCCCCAATCGCGGAAGCTCTCAATCAGCACCTTCAACGCAGGCTTGTCGGTCAACACCGCCCCGCCCTCGCCCATCGTGATGTGGTGGGCCGGGTAGAAGCTCACGGTCGCAATATCGCCAAACGTGCCCACCTTCTGGCCCTTCCAGGTAGAACCCAGCGCGTCGCAGGTGTCTTCCACCAGCCACAGGTTGTACTTCTTGCAGAACGCCGAAACGGCTTCCACGTCGAAGACATTGCCCAGGGTATGGGCAATCATCACGGCCTTGGTCTTCTCGCTGCGCGCCGCCTCCAGCTTGCTTACGTCGATCTCATAGGAGGGCAAGGTGACATCGATAAACACCGGAATGCACCGGTTCTGGATGATCGGATTCACCGTGGTCGGAAAACCTGCACCCACGGTGATGACCTCATCGCCTGGCTTGATCTGACGATCGCCCAGCTTGGGCGAGGTCAGCGCGCTGAACGCCACCAGGTTCGCCGACGAACCCGAGTTCACCAGGCTAGCCGAGCGAACGCCCACAAACCGCGCCAGCTTCTTCTCAAAGTCTTTCGCCCAACGACCCGTCGTAAACCACGCATCCAGCGCCGACTCCACCACCGCGCCGATATCATTGCCGTCAATCACCTTTCCCGAAACGGGAACGGTGGACTGGCCGGGGTCAAATGCCTTTTGGGGAAACTGCTCCGTGTGGAACTCGTGGACAAGGGCGAGGATCTGCTGACGAAGCTCTTCGGAGCGCTGACTCATAGGTGCATTCAGAATACCAAATTGACGTTACTAATTGCGTTACCATTAGGGGCAGAACCACCCCGAACGCCCGCCTACAGATGTCGTGTTCACCGGCTACGAAGGCATGAAGGATGTTGTAAGACAGCATGAAAGCAGTCATTCTGGCCGGCGGTCTCGGCACCCGTATTGCGGAAGAAACAAGCCTTCGCCCCAAGCCCATGGTCGAGATCGGCGGCAGGCCGATTCTCTGGCACATCCTCAAGATCTATTCCCAGCACGGCATCAACGACTTCATTGTCTGCTGCGGGTACAAGGGCTACATCATCAAGGAGTTCTTCGCGAACTACTTCCTCCACACCTCGGACGTCACCTTCGACATGACGGCAAGCCAGACAGAGCCGAAGATGATCGTGCACAACTCCGAAGCAGAGCCCTGGCGCGTGACCCTCGTCGACACCGGCGCGGAGACAGGTACCGGTGGCCGTCTGCGCCGCGTGGCCAGGTATCTTGAGGGCGAAGACACCTTCTGCATGACCTACGGGGACGGCGTCGCCGATGTCGACATCCCGGCCTCCATCGCCTTTCACAAAGAGCACGGCAAGGCCGTAACGCTGACCAGCGTGCAGCCTGTTGCCCGCTTCGGCGCACTGGGCCTGAAGAACACACAGATCTACTCGTTCCAGGAAAAGCCCAAGGACGAGGGCGGTTGGATCAACGGCGGCTTCTTCGTGCTCTCTGCCGAGGCCATCACCGCCGTGACCGATGACTCCCAGATGTTCGAACGCGAGCCCATAGAAAAGCTCGTCTCCGAAGGCGAGGTCCACGCCTTCTTCCATCACGGCTTCTGGCAGGCCATGGACACCCTCCGCGACAAGCAGCACCTCGAAGATCTCTGGAGCAAGGGAAAGGCCCCATGGAAGACCTGGTAGCGCCTACTCCTTCCACTCGCAGCGACGTATGGCGGGGCAAGCGCGTCTTCATCACCGGCCATACCGGCTTCAAAGGCGGTTGGCTCGCTCTCTGGCTCGCCTCCAAAGGCGCGCAGGTGCGCGGCTACGCGCTGGATCCCTACACCACGCCCAGTCTCTTCGAGGCAGCGGGCATCGGAACCCTGATCGAGGATGTTCGCGGCGACATTCGTGATGGCGCCAAGCTCGAACAGGCGCTCAGTTCTTTCGCTCCCGAGGTCGTCTTCCACATGGCCGCGCAACCGCTGGTGCGCTACAGCTACACGGACCCGATCGGCACCTTTGAGACCAATGTCATCGGAACAGCCCGCGTTCTTGATGCGGTCCGACGAACGCCGACGGTACGCGCTGTCGTAAGCGTCACCACGGACAAGTGCTACGAAAACAAGGAATGGCTCTGGGGCTATCGCGAGAGCGACCCGCTCGGTGGGTACGATCCCTATTCCAGCTCCAAGGCCTGTGCGGAGATCGTCTCCGCCGCCTACCGACAGAGCTACTTCCCCGTCGACAAATTCTCGGAGCACCACTGTGGTGTCGCCACCGCGCGGGCCGGCAACGTCATCGGCGGTGGCGACTGGTCAACAGATCGCCTGATCCCCGATCTGGTTCGCGGCTTCGTCGCGGGCGAGGCACCCTTGATTCGTCGGCCTCACGCCATCCGCCCCTGGCAGCATGTGCTGGAACCGCTGCACGGCTACATCCTGCTCGCCGAAAAACTGCTGACAGGCGACGGCCACCATGCCACCGCATTCAACTTCGGTCCTTCGGACGATGACGCAAAACCCGTCGGCTGGATTGTGGAGCGCATGGTCCGCTTCTGGGGCGATGGCGCCAGCTGGATACTCGATCCCGAGCCCGGCGTGCATGAGGCGGGCTACCTGAAGCTTGACGCAAGCCGCGCGAAGGCGGAACTCGGGTGGGTGCCACGGCTTCGCCTCGAGACGGCCCTCGAGTGGCTGGTGCAGTGGTACAAGGCCCACGCCGCCGGCGAAGACATGCATCAGTTCACGCTGAGTCAGATTTCGGCTTACGAGAGCCTGCACTTCGACCGCTAACCTGCCTCCAGCACGGACCTGCAAGAAAGCCTCCTGTTTCAGCTGATGTGCTGAACAGGAGGCTTACTTGTGAAGCGAGGCGTCAGGCCAAGGGCCTACACGGTGCGTGTCTGCCGCTGCTTGGTGCCTGTCTTCGCCGTAGGTTCCACACCGTCGCTGTAGACCCGGACCGTCCTTGAACCAAGGATCACCTTGTCATGGACCTCCGTCTCGTAGAACGGATCTTCGATATTTTCCGTATCCAGCACCTGCCGCCACGGGGTCTTGTTCGGTGGCTCGGGCAAAGCGTACTCCACCCCGTTATCCGATGCATTGACCAGGATCAGGAAGCTGTCATCCACGACCTGGTTGCCCTCGTCGTCCATGCTCCTCAGGGTCTTGCCGTTGAAGACAACGCTGATCGACTTGTTCCCGGCGTTGTTCCAGACCTCATCGGAGACTTCGCTTCCATCGGTGCCGTACCACGCAACAGCCCGCACTGTTTCGCCGCGAATCTGCCGATCCTGGAAGAAGCGCCTGCGATGAAGGTTGGGATGATCCTTGCGAAGCTGGATCAGTTTGGAGGTGAACTCCAGCAGGCGCTTGCGCCGGTCGTCCAGCTTCCAGTCGTACCAGGTCAGCTCATCGTCCTGGCAGTAGCAGTTGTTGTTGCCCTGCTGTGACCGGGCAAACTCGTCGCCGCCCGTCAGCATGGGAACACCCTGACTCAGCATCAGCGTGGCCAGAAAGTTCCGGGTCTGCCTCTCACGGTTCAGGTTGATCTGCTCATCGTCTGTCGGTCCCTCGGCGCCCATGTTCCAGGAGTCGTTGTCGTTGGCGCCGTCATTGTTGTCATCGCCGTTGGCTTCGTTGTGCTTCTCGTTGAAGCTCACCAGATCGCACAGCGTGAATCCGTCGTGCGCCGTGATGAAATTGATGGACGCCGAGGGAGCACGGCCATCGCTCTTGTAGAGATCGCTCGAACCCGTGAGACGGTAGGCAAAATCGGACAGCTGCCCGGCATCACCCTTCCAGAAACGACGCACCGTATCGCGGTACTTGCCGTTCCACTCCGCCCACAGAATGGGGAAGTTGCCCACTTGGTAGCCACCCTCGCCGACATCCCACGGTTCGGCGATCAGCTTGATGTCCGCGAGCGTCGGATCCTGGTGAATCGTATCGAAGAAGGCTCCAAGCTTGTTCACATCGGCAAGCTCTCTGGCAAGCGTCGAGGCCAGATCGAAGCGGAAGCTATCCACGTGCATCTCCGTCACCCAGTAACGCAGGCTGTCCATCAGGAGCTTCAGCACTTGTGGGTTGTAGACGTTCAAGGTGTTGCCCGTACCTGTGTAGTCCATGTAGTGGCGGGGGCTATCCTGCACGGTCCGGTAATACGTGGCGTTGTCGATGCCCTTCATCGAAAGGATGGGGCCCTTCTCATTGCCTTCGCAGGTGTGGTTGTAGACCACATCCAGGATCACCTCGATCCCTTCCTTGTGCAGGCGCTTGACCATTTCCTTGAACTCGACCACCTGCTCGCCATCGTCTCCGCTGGAACTGTAACGGCTCATCGGAGCGAAGTAGCCGAGGGTGTTGTAGCCCCAGTAGTCGCGCAGGTTTCGGTCAATCAGGTGGCCTTCGTCGATGAAGTGGTGCACCGGCAGGAGCTCCACCGCCGTGACGCCAAGCTTCTTGAGGTATTCAACGCTGGCCTCATGCGCCATTCCTGCGTACGTGCCGCGTAGCTCCGCCGGCACATCCGGGTTGCGCTTCGAGAAACCCTTGACGTGGACCTCGTAGATGATCGAATCGGCGATGGGTGTCTGCGGCGGGCAGTCCCCCTCCCAGTCGAACTTGTCGCTGACCACGATGCTTTTAGGCACGTAGTCGGCATCATCCGTTTCGTCCTTCTTCAGGTCGTCTCCGGAGGTGACGTCGTAGGGATAGATCGGTCCCTTGGGATCAGGAAGTGTGGGCTTCGATTCGTCCGGATGTTGCCCGGTGATCGCCTTCGCATAGGGATCGACCAACAGCTTGGACGCATTGAAGCGATGCCCCTTCTCCGGCTCCCACGGACCGTCCACACGGTAGCCGTAACGCTGGCCAGGCTTAACGTTTCTCACCAGGCCATGCCACACGTGTGCGGTCACCTCTTGCAGGGCCACACAATCCACCTGCTTGCTCTCCTCGTCAAAGAAGCAGACGTGCACAGCCGAGGCGTTTTCGGAGTACAGCGCGAAATTCGTTCCAAGGGAGTTCGGTGTGGCTCCAAGCGGGTAAGGCTTTCCAGGCAGCAGGGTACGCGACATTCGTATTCACACTCTTTCATCTGGCCCGGCGTTCGCCGTCCGCCATTTAACTTGAAGGACCGTTTGGGGGTCATGAGGGTAGATGCACACGGACCGACCCTAGCTGCTTGCCCTCCGGAAGCGCAGGGCCCGAAGACTGATCCAACCCCGCGTTTCCACAACAATTCAGGCTAGATTTGGGTCCTGTAGCTTTTGCTCTTATTTCAAATGCGTTGACCTGACCCGTCGTTGCGATACGACAGATCTTGCTCATTCGACTCACGACAGCTCTCTCGCATCATTCGCGCCAGGCTCCCGCCTGTCGTCCGCGCCAGCCCTCGCTTGCCGTCCGCTCCAACCCTAGCCTGTCATCCGCGCCCACCCTCGCTTGTCAGTCGTGCCAGACCTCGCGTATCACCACCTCGCTTGTCATTCCGTAGCGCAGCGAAGGAATCTGCTGTCAGCCCACCAAGCCACGGACCTCCAGGAAAGCGAACTCACCCCTTTGCCACGAACTACGCCCAAGAATCAGGACCATTGCACACACCTCTACTGCTTGACCGTCAACGTCAGCGGCACCGAGTGGCTCACCACCGCGCCGGCCAGATTCGTGCCTGTCCCGGTAATCTGAAGCGTATAGGTCTTGGCCACCACACCCCCCAGACCTTCCCCAACAGTTCTGGCTCCGCACCCTGATAACAGGGCCGCCGCGCCGCAAAGCCAGAGCAGATTGCGCTTCGAGCGGCGCCACGTCACCCCGAAACTCGCCATGGCCAGCAAGGCCAGGCTGATCCTCCCGACACCACCGGGACCTCCCACGTTCTTCGCAGAACCCGCACTGTCACCGCTTGTCTGTATCGAGACCATCACCGTCGCAGAACCTGCACCGGGCACAACCTGCGGGGGCGAAAAACTTGCGCTCGCTCCGGAGGGCAACCCCGTCATGCTGAACGCCACGGCGCCGGTGAACGGCCCCGGTTGTGCCGTAACAACCAGCGCATAGCTGGCAATGCCGCCGGCAGTCGTCGTTGCACTCTGCGGCCCGCTGGACCCGACCCCAAAATCCGGCAAGGCAGATACCGCGATGTCCGCCGGTTGCGAAGAGCTCGGCAGAAAGTTAGTGTCCCCGAGATACTGCAGGGAGAGTGTTCGGAAGCCAACCGGTGGCCCCGGGTACACGGCATTGGCATAGCCGTTGCTCAGTGTCCCTGTGGCAACCACCGTGTTGCCATCCAGGAACTGAACCGACCCGGTTGGTTGTCCGCGCGTGCTGGAGTTCACCCTGGCGCTGAGAGCGAGGGGCATGCCGACATAGGCCTGCCCCAACGCAGCGAGACTCGCCTCTGAGTTTGCCTTCGTGACCGTGAGCTGGCCAGAGCCCTGCGCCATGGCAACCGTGTAGTTCGCCGCCCTGGGTCCTGTCAGGCTCGCAATGATCGGGTAGGACCCCACGGGGGGAAGAGCGCCGGCGCCCGCCGCATAAACCGCGGCCACCTGCGCCGCATCGTGTGGCAAGACTCCTGAGAGGACGCCCGTGATCAGGGGAAGATCTCCGCCGTACGCCACCGTGGCGGACGTGGCGCTCGCGATAAGAGCCGCCGGGGATACCGTGACCTCGACATCCCCCGCCGCGGCAGGGTTCAGCCCATCGCCCAGGTAGTGCAGCGCCACCGTGTGTACCCCGGCGCCAAGAGAGCTTAGATCAAGCTGAACGCTTCCAGAGCTAAGACCAGCACTGGCAATCGCAATGTCCCCGTCCCAGGCCTGCACTCGCCCTTGCGGGACACCTACGAGGCCGCTGACCGTCGCGAGGAGGGTGTTCTGACCATATGTGACCGCCATCGCAGCTCGGGCGTCCAGCTTCGTTTGCCTCCCGTTCGTCAACGCCGCGGGCTGATAGAGAGACTGGCTCCCTGTGACCTCCCTTACCGTGGCACTCCCCGTATCCGCGAACACTGGCAGACCGAAGCTCGAAACCGCAACGGCCCGCGGACCTCGGACCGCAGCGCCTGCCACCGCCGCGCCATCGACACTCCCGCCTTCGACACCACTGCCGGCCAGCGTCGAAATTACACCGTCCGCGCTGATCCTTCGCACGCGTTCATTGCCCGCATCCGCCAGCAGGAGGTTGCCCTCCGCATCGGGGGCCAGACCTCGGGGAGAGGACAGCTGCGCCTTCGCTGCCGGACCGCCATCCCCAGCGAATCCGGGCGTTCCGGTTCCGGCAAAGGTGGTGATCACCCCGGAAGCGTCGATGGCACGGATCCGATGGTTGTGCGTGTCGGCCACAAAAATCCTGCCGCTGCCGTCCACACTGACGCCGGACGGCCCATCCAGCTCCGCCGCCACCGCCGGTCCGCCATCGCCGCTGGAGCCCTGGACACCAGTCCCGGCCACCGTGCTGATAACGCCCCGAACAACCTGCCGCAGCCGCTGGTTTCCCGTATCGCAGATCAGCAGCGATCCTCCGGCACGCAACGCCAACGCCGTCGGCCCTCGCATTGCTGCCGCGACTGCCAGACCACCATCGCCGCTGAAGCTCGCCATGCCTGTGCCCGCCAGCGTCGAGATCACGCCGCCCGGGTCCACCGCACGAACGCGCCCGTTCCCCGTGTCGGCGATATACAGCGTGCCATCGCCTCCGACGGTCAAACCCTGTGGCTGGTTCAGCTGCGCCGAGACTGCCGGGCCGCCGTCTCCGGCAAAGCCCTGGGTCCCCGTCCCCGCCACGACAATGAGCTGCCCCGCAAGCGTGGCCTCAAACACCTGGTGCGCCTTTGCATCCGCGATATAAAGATTGCCTGCCGTGTCATACGCAATGGCGTCGGCACGTTGCAGGTGTGACGCTGCAGCCTGGCTCTCGGCGTTCCGTGCAGAAACGCAACAAAGCACCGCCAGCAAGCACCACGAGAAGACCCGCCCCAAACGCGGGCATGCGACACCGCCGCCCAATGGATCCTCCTCTGCAGCCAGGCGAACAAACAACGTAAACGTCTCTCACCCAGATCATATCGGGCTTCTCGCCTCGATTCCGTACACCTATTGCGGCATAAGCCCGCTGTTTGTGCCCTGATTCCGGACAGTCTCTGCTCCGCGTGTGCCGATGCGGAGGCACTTCGCTAAGCTGGTACGTGATGCAGCTTTTTACAGAGTTCCTCCTGTCGGCGATGAGCCCCGACCACTTCCCCTCCGCGGCCCGTACGGGCGATGCGCCCGAGGTCGCGTTTCTCGGCCGCTCCAACGTGGGCAAATCTTCGCTGCTCAACAAGCTCGTCGGCTCCGCCGCGGCCAAGGTCTCCTCCACGCCCGGCCGCACCCGCGCCATCAACTTCTTCGCGCTCTACGAGGGGAATCAGAGCAAACACAAGTTCCAGCCCGAGCTCATCTTCGCGGATCTGCCCGGCTACGGCTACGCAAAGATCTCGCGCTCCATCTCCGCCGAGTGGCCCAAGTTCATCGAGCCCTACATCAACGAACGCGAACGGCTCGCCCTGTGCGTCTGCCTGGTCGATTCCAACATCCCGCCCCAGGAAAGCGACACGATGCTCATCAACGCCCTGCGCCAGCTGAGCAGGCCGCATATCGTGGTCGCCACCAAGACCGACCGTCTCTCCGGAAACAATCTCGCCAAATCACTCGCCGCGCTGAAGCAGGCCCACGGCGAAGACCGCATCCTGACCGTCTCGTCAAAGTCAGAAAGCGGCGTAAAAACCCTATGGCCCGAGATCCTGAGTGTGACTGGCAAAGAAACTTAGCCCCACGGGACGCCAAGCAAATGCCCGTCATCCTGAACGAAGAGAAGGACCTCCGTATTCCTCCAGGCAGCCGAAGCCGCCAAAAGGAATACCGAGGTCCTTCGCTCTGCTCAGGATGACAGCAGCAGTGTAGCTCCCGCAGCCCCTATGCCAACGCGCAGCGCCATCGCGTAGCGCTATCTACTCGCCGTAATACTCCAGCCCCAGGTGCGTGATCAGATCCTCACCCATGATGTGCCGCAGCGTGTTCTTCAGCTTCATCGACTGAATAAACAGATCATGCTCCGGATACACACCCGGCGCCGAATCCGGATCCTTGAAGTAGAAGCTCAGCCACTCCTGAATGCCCAACCCACGCAAGGCCGGCGTACGCGCAGCCAGATCCATAAACAGGCAAAGGTCCAGTGCCAGGGGCGCCGCAAGGATCGAATCGCGGCACAGAAAATCTACCTTGATCTGCATCGGATAGCCGAGCCACCCGAAAATATCAATGTTGTCCCAGCCTTCCTTGTTATCCCCACGCGGCGGATAGTAGTTAATCCGCACCTTGTGGAAGACATCGCCGTACAAATCCGGGTTCTTCTCCGGCTGGAAGATATGCTCCAGCACGCCCAGCTTCGAGACTTCCTTCGTCTTGAAGTTATCCGGATCGTCCAGCACCTCTCCATCCCGGTTACCCAGGATGTTAGTGGAATACCATCCGCTCACACCCAGCTGACGCGTCTTAAACGCCGGCGCGAGCACCGTCTTCAGAAAGGTCTGCCCCGTCTTAAAGTCCTTGCCGCAGATCGGCGCATTCATCTTCTTCGATAGCTCCTGGAGCGCAGGGATATCGACTGTAAGATTCGGCGCTCCATTCGCAAACGGAATGCCTTCCTTCAACGCAGCCCACGCGTACAACATGGACGGAGCAATATCCGGATCGTCGTTTACCAGGCCCTGCTCAAAAGCCTCCAGCGTCTGGTGAACAGCCTTCGGTTCCAGGTAGATCTCAGTCGACCCACACCAGATCATCACCTGGCGGTCGGTCTTGGTCTTAAACTCGGCAATGTCATTGCGGATCTGGTTCGCCAGATCGCACTTGTTCTTGCCCTGCTTCTTGTTCTTCGCCGTCAGACGCTTTACATACCGCTCTTCAAATGCGGCAGGCATGGGCTCAATCGACTCAAGAAACGGCCGCATGCTTTCGAGCTGGTCCCGGTCCAGGACCTGCGCGGTCTTCGCGGCGTCGTACAGGTTGCCGCCAAAGATGTCCCATCCGGTAAAGACCAGATCGTCCAACGGCGCGATCGGCGCAAAGTCCTTGATCAGCGGGGTGCGGTCGTCGGTACGCTTGCCCAGACGAATGGTGCCCATCTGCGACATCGAGCCGATGGGCTTGGCAAAGCCGCGGCGCACAGCTTCCACGCCGGCAATCAGCGTGGTCGACACCGCGCCCATGCCGGGGATCATAATGCCAAGTTTTCCAGTGTGAGGTGTAATGCTCGCCGCAGACGGCTGCTGCGCGGCGTCGGGTGTGGACATCGTTGTTTCTTACCCTTCTATTGAAGCGAACTTTCCGTATACGCGGACAGGTTAGTATCTCGCACAGGAAACCCACGGCGCAAACCAAGCGTCCGCGCGAAAGCCAACTCAGAACACCCAGCGACGCCAGGAGCACGGCCTCTGCCGCCACACCATCGCAGGAACGCAACGAAACCGCTCCAGCAGCCACGGACTCGCAAAACGCAGCCCCCGCCCCAGCCCGCCGTGGGTGCTAAGAGCGGAAGGGCCCGCCCCAGCCGCGTCCTGTGGCAACAACGGGAAGCGCACGCCCCAGCCGCGTCGTGGG
>CAZZXY010000110.1:0-13982 GCA_964658105.1 Verrucomicrobia bacterium Tous-C9LFEB
AATAATTCCCAGAAAAGCCCACCCCACCAGGGTGGGCTTTTCGCGTTCGGACAGGGGAAGTCTTTAGCTAAAGCTTATCTCCCCCTGCAAGGGTTCGCGGCAAGCCCTCAGGCGCACGATCTGCTGAAGCGTACTTCTGCGGTTCTGGTACAACGGGTGCAGACCCGCACGACCTTGCTCACCTCCTTCGCAATTCGGCGTTGTCCGCTTCTCAGCTGCCTTGGACTTGCGCTGCTGCTTTTCTTCGGTGGCCGAGTGAAGGGCGTTGCCCAAAGGGCGCCTGCCCTCAGCCACCAGGCCTGGTCTACGGAGGAAGGCCTCCCTGACGCCAGCGTGCACCAGGTCTTCCAGGCCCGCGACGGATATCTCTGGATTGCCACCGAGGGGGGAGTAGCGCGCTTTGACGGTACAGAGTTCAAAGTCTACCGGCATGAGACCGCCCCCGCCTTCGTCAGCAATGACGTCACCGCGATAGCCCAGGACACTGTTGGATCCCTGTGGTTCGGCACTGCAGATGGACTCGTCATGTTGGACGGAGCGGGCTTACATCGCCTGGCTGAGAAAGATGGCTTGCCCTCGAGTAGGGTCGTATCCCTGGCCGCAATCCATGACGGCCTGCTTGTCCTGACCAGTGCGGGTCTTGTCCGCTGGCGTGGCGGACACTTCGTGCCGCTCTCCACCGGCGCGGGTAGGGCAGTATCGCTGGAGCGAGATCAGGACGGTGCTGTCCGCGTCCTCACGGAGGATCAGAGAGTTCTGGACTATGAGCGGGGCACCCTCGTGGCGCAGTCCCCAATGCGAGCCGCGCCGGAGCACCTGCTTGGCCAAGTGCATGATGGGCATGGCTCTGTCTGGAGCTACAACAGTCGCGAGATCGTGGTGGACGGACCAGCCTTTCACAGGACGATAGGCGTTGGCCGTGATCTTACGAGCTCCCGGATCACAACGTTGCTGATAGATCGGCAGGGCACAGCCTGGATCGGCACAAACCGTGGTCTGTTTATGCTGCCCTTCGGGGTCGCCTCGCCTGTGCATGCCATTGACTCGTTGCAAAGCGATTCTGTCCAGAGCGTGATGGAAGATCGAGAAGGCAACGTGTGGATCGGCACGGAATCCTCCGGCCTTCATGTGTTGCGTCCGCGTAAGTTTCACGCGGAGCCTACCTCGGCGGGGGAAGCTGTAACGGCCATTGTGGCCGCATCCGACGACCTCCTCTGGTTTGGAACGCGGGACAGCGGCATTCACCGCATACGTGATGGGGTTGGAGATCAACCGGTCGATTCGAGTGCCTTGACCAGCCCGGTCATCCTCTCTCTGGGGCTTGGCCTTCACGGAGATCTTTGGGTGGGGACACCGGACGGGCTGAACCACGTCACCGGCTCCACCGTGCGACGCTTTACCTCGGCGGATGGGCTACCGGATGACTTCGTTCGATCGATCCTGGTCGATACGCATGGAACCGTTTGGGCCGGCACTCGCGGTGGCCTCGCCCGTCTGGACGGCCATCGCATCACCACGCGGACGCAGGCTGACGGGCTTGCAAGCGACTCCATTGGACCCCTGGCCGAAGCGACGGGCCATCAGTCCGGGACTGCGGATGCGCCTGATGACCTTTGGATTGGGACTTCAGGTGGGCTGTCTCACCTGCACGACGGGCACATTGAGAGTTTCTCTCCGCCACCACGCGCGAAGAGCTCGATCGTGACCGCGATGGCCCAGAGTGGGGGCGGCGAACTCCTGGTCGCCGTTCATCATGCTGGCCTCTTCTTTTTCGCCGCAGGCCAATTTCGTCCTGTGCAGCTTGGGGAACTACCGCCGGATATCAGCTCACTCGCCATCGACAGCAAAGGCTTCGCTTGGATGCGTGGGCAGCATGGACTCCTGCGCGCCTCGCTGGCAGAACTGCACCGGTGCGCGGACAAGATGACTCCTTGTAAGGCCGCGCTGAACACCTTCAACACCTCGGACGGTTTGCCGAACGATGCCTCTGCTGCTGATGGATCGCCCCAACTCTCGCAGGTTCCTGGTGGCGCGCTCTGGATCGCAACACGCAAGGGGATCGCCGTGGCCGATCCCGCACGGTTCCCGGTGAACGATGTTCCGCCGCCGGTAGCCATCCAGCGGTTTGCAGTGGATGGCGTGGATCTGCCGCTCGACCCGAACGGCATGGAGATCGCCGCGGGCCATAGCCGGTACACCTTCTCCTTCGCCGCTCTGAGCTATACCCTTCCAGCGAAGATTCGCTACCGCTACAAGCTGGACGGCTTCGATCGCGATTGGGTGGATGCTGGTTCAAGCCACACCGCGTACTACACAAGCCTGCCGCCCAGGCGATACCGGTTTGAGGTGCAGGCACAGAACAACGACGGCGTCTCCAATGACAAAGATGCCGCGGTGTCCTTCCGGGTTCTGCCGCCCTTCTATCGCCGTTGGTGGTTTGCGGCACTTGTTGTTCTCTTGGCCGCTGCACTGGTCCTCCTTGTGATTCGGCTCCGTGTGCGCGTGGAGCAGCGGCGTTTTGCCCTTGTGCTGCAGGAGCGTAACCGCATGGCACGCGAGATTCACGACACGCTCGCGCAGGACTTTGTAAGCGTCTCGCTGCAGCTGGAGATTGCTTCGAGTCTTTTGAAAAACCAACAGACGGATCAGGCTCTGCAGCAACTACAGGGCACACGCAAGCTCGTCAAAGAAGGTTTGCAGGCAGCGCGTCAAAGCATCTGGAACCTGCGTGCGACCGGTGGGGAGGACAGCTTGCCCACGCGCTTGTCCGCCCTGGTCAAGCGTTATCCGATGGCCGGGAGGCCGCCCAGTGTGAGCATCGGAGGCGCCTTTCGCAAATTGTCGAGTCCTCTTGAGGCTGAAGTCCTGCGCATCGCCCAGGAAGGTCTGTCGAATGCTGACAGACATGCCGGGGGAGCCGACGTGAGCGTTGCGCTTTTTTACCAACCAGACAAGCTCGAGTTGACCGTCCGTGATGACGGCCAGGGCTTCTTTCTGCAGGACGCCGAGCTCCTGGAAGGTCACTATGGCCTGCGCGGCATGCGCGAACGTGCAGCAGCCTTGGGCGGAGAGCTTATGATCGCAAGCAGCCCCGGGGCGGGCACCACGATTTCCCTGGTGGTGCCGCTACAGAAGGAGTCCGATCCGCATTGAGCCCGATACGTATTCTGGTTGCCGAAGATCACCACATGGTTCGGCAGGGGTTGCTCGCGCTGCTTGCGGGTTCGCCTGACATCGAAATCGTGGGTTCCGCCGCTGACGGTTTAGAAGCAGTCAAGGTCTTCAACGAATCCTTACCGGATGTCACCCTGATGGACCTGCAGATGCCGCGCATGGGCGGCGTGGAGGCCATCGAACGAATCCGTGCAGGCCACCCGGCGGCACGCTTCATTGTGCTCACCACCTTCGACGGAGACCAGGACATTTACCGCGCCATGCAGGCGGGTGCCAAAGCCTATCTTCTGAAAGGGATGGAGATCGAAGACTTGCTGGATGCCATCCGCGCCGTTCATGCCGGAAAGGCACGCGTTCCACCCTCCATCGCAGAGAAGCTCGCTCAACGGATCGGCTCACAGGACCTGACGTCGCGGGAACTCGGCGTTCTGGAGCGCATCGTGGCCGGTCGCGCCAACAAAGAGATCGCCTCCGACCTGAACATTTCGGAAGCCACAGTGAAGTCGCACGTGAACAGCCTGCTCGGCAAACTGGGTGTTGCCGACCGCACACACGCCGCCGTCGTCGCCCTCCAACGAGGCCTGGTTCATCTGCCCTAAGCGGATTCTGTCACCCCTATGCAAAAAATTGCGGTCCTGCTCCTTGCCATCCTCAGTCTGTGCACCACCTCTGCTCCCGCGCAGAAATCGGCCAGCTGGCGAGCAGCAAAGCCCGAAGAACTGGAAGCTGTGCTGCCGGCGCGGGCTCCCGTGGAGAAGGAGCACATCGAAACAGAGATGAGGACAGCGACGGGCATCGTGAACGACCATGGCAAAATGGTCGCCGCCGTGGTGCTCATTACAGCGGGGTACGCCGCGGATGGGAAATATTCGCACTACCTCCTGGTGCAGTCCCGACTTACGGTCGCGGATCGCAGCTTGCCTCCGGGCGCTTACGTCGTGGGCTGGAAACACTCGGATGACGGTCTGCTCGTGCGCATCTTCGACGCTGTTTCCGGGGCAGAGAAGGCCACCGTTGTCGCCAAACCGATGACCAATCCCAGGCGCGTTGAGAGCTTTCGCATCTGGTCGCCGGAGGAACGGTCCATCATCCAGATCGGGCGATACAGTCTGCCCTACAGCGTGGACGACTGAAAAGCAAACCAAAGGGTAATCTTTTGGTGTGTCTAGTGGTTACTTTGGTGTACTATCACTTTCACTACACCTACAAGGAATGTACATGCGTCTCGGGCTACCTGTTGCTTCTGCACTGCTTCTCGTCTCGGCCGTCGGCGCATGGGCCGATACCTCCAACCCGGTCACCGGAACCTCAGGCGACTTCAGCGGGGCGGGCACGTTGTATACCTCTAGCAACACGGATGGAAGCTATACCATCACCGGGATCTCGGGAGATGGCGTGACCGGCCTGACCAGCTACAGGGGGAATGACAATCTGCTGTTCCCAACCCATACGCCGGTTCTGGATGGCCGCGGTTTCTCGTTTACCGATGGAATGGGCGACACGGACTACAAGGTAGACCTGTTCTACTCCGCCGGGGACAGGTCGTACGAAGCCTGGGTACTGGATTCCGACGGCCTGGAACAGAAGGTTGGAGTGGACTTCACCTTGGGCGCTACCCAGACCGATGGAGCCCGTTACGCGATGCCCTCGCTCAACGCGTTGTCCACTGGCGAGCCGCGGGCTTTCGGTTTCAGATTCGCCGAGACGGCTGCGCAGACACCGGAGCCCACAAGCTTTGCCCTGCTCGGTACCGGTTTTCTGGGAGTGGCCGGGCTGATCCGGCGCCGCCGCAAATAGCGTCTAACCAGGCTACCGGCCCCGCAAAGCCCTGATTTCGGTCGGGGCTTTGCTGTGTGTGCAAGCGAGGCAGGTACATTGAACTTCTGCAGGCGGGAACGCCGGTTTATGCAGCTGAATAGATAGGGTCTTATTCCCTTGCAAGATCGCAGCTGCTGTCGATGCTGCTGGATGGGCCCGGACAGCGGGCCTAGGCGGTGGCCAGGGTGGGTTGCTGGATGGCCGATGCTGCCCGGGTCTGGAACGCGCCAAGGATCTCTGCCGTGGTGCGGCGGGCGCCGGTCTGGAGGTACTCCATGGCGTTCAGGGACGCGTTATGGGCAGCAACCGAAGACCCGGTGACACAGTCTTCGACGACGCGGGTGTAGTAGTCGCTCTGATGGGCATCGACGAAGGTGTAGTGGACACAGACGTCGGTCAGTCCGCCGATGAGGATGAGGGTCTGGGCTTTCAGGCCGCGGAGCAGGATTTCAAAATCAGTTCCGAAAAAAGCGGAGTAGCGGCGCTTTTTGATCCAGTAATCCTCTTCTGGACGGAAGCCGATCCTGTCCGAGATGGCGTTGTAGGGTGCGGTCTCGATGCAGTGGATGTCTTCGGCGCCATCGAGCTCGCGGCCGAAATCGACGAGGTTGGGCCGGTGACACTCCTGGATGAAAACAACCGGGACCAGGGCGGCGCGGGCGGCGGCGATGAGCGCGCGTGCATTGCCAAGGGTGTCGACCGGGTTGGGCATCAGCGGAATGGGCATGGTGCCTGGCGGGCCGGCGGCCTCCTGGATATCGATCACGATAAGGGCTGCGTTGCCGACGATCATCTCCTGCTGCATGGCGGTCCTTTCAGGTGGACGGTGTGGCGTCCATGCTATCCGGGAAGCGTTGAGGACGACGCGGAAGAGGGATTGCCTATGGCGGGGATCGGCGTTCGGCGTGAGAGCCCGGCTGGATGGCTGGCGATGATAGAAGGGCGGCAGTGCTCCTGCGAGAACGCCGAAGGTATGCAGAGGGTGCGCGAGCGGGTGAGGGAAGCCAGTGGCGTCGGGTGCTGCAGAGAACCGAGAGACGGCTGAACCTGCTGCCGTAGGGGCACACTGGCCGGCGCCGTGGGTGTTTGCTGTGCTGGCGCTGGTCAACGGTGTCTTTCAGAGCTACATTGTGACGCCGTTGCCGTATCTGCTGCGCGGAGCCGGGTACTCCGTGGACCGCATCGGGGCGATGGTGGCCTTTGCGCTGCTGCCCATGACGATCTACTTCCTGTGGAGCCCGGTGCTGGATGTCTGGTTGCGCCGTCGGACGTGGATCGTGCTGCTGGCAGGGGTGAGCGGCGTGATGCTGGTGGGCGCTCTGCCGCTGTTGGCGAGGCACACGCAGGCGGCCATGTGGCTGCTCTTTGCAGGCTACGCGGTGAGCCTGATGACGAACTCGGCCACGGGCGGGCTGCTGGCGGTTACGCAAAGTGTTGAGGGCAAGGGGCGGGCCGGGGCGTGGATGCAGGGGGGTGGGCTGGCGGCCACGGCGCTGGGGGGCGCGGCGCTGTTGTGGTGCTCGAAGCATCTGCCGATGGTCGTGGCAGGTGGGATTGCCGGGGTGATGGTGATTGTGCCCGCGCTGATTGCCCTGACGGTGCCCGAGGCCGCGCCGGCTCGCGAGGCGATTGGGCCGAAGTGCCGGGCCATGGGGGCGGAGATCCGCGCGGCGCTGTTCTCGTGGAAGGCGGTGCCGGGCGTGCTGCTGTTGATGGCTCCGGTGGGATCGGGGGCGGCGCAGAGCCTGTTTGTGGCGATGGCGCCGGAGTACGGGGTGGGGGCGCGGGGGGTGATGCTGCTGAATGGGGTGCTGGGAGGGGTGCTGACCATGTTGGGGGCGCTGGCGGTGGCGGCCTTGCCGGCTCGGTGGGATCGGCGGCTGGCGTATGCGGCGGCGGGTGCGGTGTGTGGGGTTGTGGGAGTGCTGTTGGCCGTGGCGCCGATGACACCGGCTGTGTACTTCGTCGGCGTGGGGGCGTACCTGCTTACCGTGGGCGTCTGCTACGCGTACTTCCTAGGCGTGGTGCTGCAGACCATGGGCGCGGCCGCGGGCAGTGCGAGCACGCGGTTCACCTTGCTGGTGTCGCTGGGCAATCTGCCGATTGTTTATATGGTGCGGGTGGAGGCCTGGGGGTATGGGCGCTTTGGCCCGCGCGGTGTGCCGGCGCTGGATGCGGCGGGGAACCTGCTGGTGGCAGCTGCCGTGGGGCTCTGCCTCGGGCTGCCGGCGTTGCGGCGGCCGCGCCGCGAGCTTCCGACGGGGGTTGTCGGAAAGCTGGCTTTGGGTGAGGAGGTGTAGGGGTGAGCGGTACACCCCCCTCCCCCCTCTATTTTCGTAAGACTTTTGTTTTGTTGCAGATGCAGGTGGTGTTCGCCCGTAAGATCTTCAAAACAAAGAACTTACCTGCAAGATCTTGGAAATGAAGGACTTACGCTGTGGATTGGCGGTCGCCTCGTCGCGGCCATGTGGTAAGGGTCGGGTGGGCCCGCAAGGTAAATGGGTCCCAGATGCAGGTTAGCGACTTCGGCGAGGAACGCGCAAGCCCCAGTAGCCAGGAGCTAAGACTGATGGTTAGGGGTGGGACCAGGCTGGGTGCCAAGTTTCGGGAGCGTCGGGTTTCCGGGCGACTGGAGGTTGGGGTGGATTTGGGGTGGTGAGCGAGGTGAGGAGGTCCGCGCGGTGCTCGCGGGCGGTTTGTTCTGTCTGCGGCAGGGCGGGGAGTTGGGTCTGGGCGGCGGGGTGGTGGATTTTGGTTTCGCTGCGCATCGTTTTGCGCTCCTTGGGGTGGTTGGGAGTTGGGTCAAGAACGAGAGCCCGGCGGTTAGGCCGGGCTCTGCTTCGGATCTGGGTTGCTGCCTTTCCAGTGTAGGAAACTCGGAGCTTATTGCACGCAAGTTGGGCATGCCCCGAAAGTGGGAGAGGGGCTGCCGTGCTATGGTGCGAGGGCAGCGCGTTCCCCCTGCGGGGCCGCTTATTTCCGTTCAGGAGGTCTCTGCGTGACTGACCCTTCCCCGACCCGACCCCCGGCGTTCTATGACGCAGCGCTTGCACGGCCGGAGCAGCCGTCGCGAGCGGCCTTCCTTGTTGGATGGGTGCTGACAGTGCTGCCTGCGCTGTTTCTGTTGAGTGGCAGCTTCATGGCGGCGAGCCAGTCGCCGCAGGTGGTGGAGGGTACGGCCAAGGCTGGCTTCCAGGCCAGCTTTCTGCCGGTGCTAGCGGGTCTCGAGTTCGTCTGTGCGGCCCTGTACCTGATTCCGCGAACGGCGGTGCTGGGCGCGCTGCTGCTGACGGCGTACTTCGGGGGCGCGGTGGCGGCTCATGCGCGGTTGGGGCAGGCGCAATGGGTGGTGCCGGTGGTGTTTGGTGCAGTGGTGTGGACGGGTCTGCTGCTGCGCCGGCCCGGGCTGCGGCGGATGATGGTGTCAGGGTATGGTGGGTGGGCTTAGGGCTGGTCCCTGGGTCTGAGGAAGGCACTTCGGTCGTTATGCTCCGCTGCACTCCGGCCCTCGGCAGAGCGGTACATAAGCGATGCGCGATGGAGGTTGCGGGTGATGGGGCACCCGTTTGTCGTCACATTGAAGTCAACGGCCACTTGTCCAACGGGTTCCCTGCCTTCGCGATGTGAGGGCGTCGCGAAGGCAGGGCACCTGGGTTGGGCAGCCGACTAGATGATGCCTTTGGAGGCGGGCGCGGAGAGAACCGGCGGCTCATCGAGATGGGCGACCGGCTTCACGGCACCGATCTGCTGCAGGATGCCTATCTCGTGCGACGCTCCCCAGCGCTCGACGATCTTTGCGTCCGCGTTGAACTTCGAGATCTGCATGCCGCGGACCTTGATCTCCTTGCCGGTGGCGGGCACGCCGTTGAAGGGGCCGTTCTGGGTGCCGGTGATGGTGTAGGCGAAGGCGACGTTATCCTCGTCGGCCACCATGTGCTCCACGGCGATTTTGAAGTCTGGAAAGGCCGAGTGGAACTGGGTGAACCATTGGACGAAGCCCGCAGGTCCCGGACCCTGATCGTCGGCGGGATCATGGTCTTTTACGCTGGGGTCAAACACCTCAGGCAGCCTGTCAAACTGATGACTGTTGATGATTTCACCCATCTTCTTCTGCGTGCTGATGTTGGCTTCTTTGCTCATAAGTACCTCTGAGGTCTTGAGATGCAGTTCGCCCCGGAGTCTTGCGGTGGGAGCCGGGGCTGCGGCTCGCAGGGACAACCGTTGGAAGTCTGCTGAGGTAACCCGCTGCATGGGATCAGGCAGAAGGCAAGTCAGTCTCTTCGGCTGCGCCTTCACTCCGGCCTTCGGCAGAGCGGTTTCCCACCTCAGGGACGGTGAACTGGCCGAGCAGATGCGGCACCCGGCTCGTGGGAGTGCTGGTTCATCAGATGCGCTTTCGGAGAGGGTTCCGTGGTGGCTTTCCCACCCGTGCGCGATAAAGCCTGCACACGGATGGGCACGCAATAACGGCTCGACTGGACGGGTGGGCCACCCGCGCGCCTGAATTGGGTACGGATTTCGCCAATCCCATCGGCCATTAGGCGTAGTCACCTCGAACATGCGATAAAGAAGAATAACGTGCATGTTCTGATTGATTACGACAACTTACCGGCCCTCGTGAGTCGAAACGGGCTCCGCTATATTGCCGACAGGGTTCAAGAGCAATTAGCGAGTATGGGCGGTCTGCCACAGGGGAATGTTCGCCTCATATTCCGTCTGTACGGAGGATGGAATATTGAATCAGCAAGGTCTTCCAAGGCTCAGCAAATCTTTGAAGAAGTCAGTGAGCAATTCCCCGCCATCTCCTTTGATCGGATACTACAAAGGCGAGTTGGCCTGAGCGTGGAGCTCGCGGAATCGTTATTGGCCCTCCCATACCAAATCCTTCCAAATACTTACCGAAAGCGTGCCAGACCGCCCAAATTGCATTGCCTCGACGCGGCTGGCCTAGGATGTACGATCGATGGCTGTCCTTCGGATCAGGTGAGGCAGCTTTTCCGAACAGGCAACTGCCCAGGAACTGGCTGTCAGCGATCACTGACTGACATAGTCATTAGATCAGAGCAAAAACTCGTTGACACGATGATGGTAGCTGATCTGCTTCACCTTTCGAGTAAAGCAGAGGAGTCCATTGTGGTAGTAAGTTCCGATGATGACTTGTGGCCTGGCATGCTGACTGCGATGAGTGTCGGAACTCGAATATGGCATATCACTACGAAGTCTGTATCGAGTGAAAGCTCCTACATCGGAAGCATGCAGCACCACTACTCCACCGTAATGATTTGAGGCACTATGGATTTCACACGATTTAAAGAGATTGTGTCCGCTTTCGCAGATGACCCAACAGCCGTTCACTTTGAACGTGGAAACCTGATCCTACAAGTTCAAGGAGAGGTGCTGGCAGCACGTCTTCATCAGCGCAGTACAGGAATCGTCGTCGAAGAAGATGGAACGGAGTACGAGGCTGCAAAATGGATCGCTCAGAGACTGGCACAGTTGGACCAACTCGCATACAGCGTTACGCAAATGTTGCCACCCTGCGAGGGTTTCATAACGGCGAAAGCCAAGTTGTCCGATTTGTTGGAGTACTCGAACTCAGATCTTCCTTGCGAAGAGGACGATGCTTTAGATGCAATGGAAATGGTTTTAGGACGCCGCTTGGCTGGCATGTGCTCCGTGATTTATCTAACCTCTGACGCTGGCGAAGGAAAGACTACTCTTATCAATCAACTTGCTACTAATCAGGCTGCGCTCTACCGAGAGCGGAAGACTGATTGGTTGTTAGTGCCGGTCGCTTTGGGCGGTAGCCCATTCTTGAGACTCGATAACGTTGTCGCTGCGGCTTTATTGAATCAGCTGCGATTTCGGCGCTTGTACTTCGACGCTTTCATCCAGCTTGTAAGGCTGGGTGTCGTGGTCCTAGCTCTAGATGGTTTTGAAGAAGTCTTCGTTGAAACGGAAGGAGACGCAGCTTCAAGCCTTGGGAATCTGATTAGTGATTTGAAGGGAGAAGGCACAATTCTCGTCGCTGCACGCACCGCATATTTCGATTTCAAGAGTTTAGATCAGCAAGCTCGATTGATCGATGCAGTGCGCGGTTTCGATGTCGGCTTTGCAAAACTTTCCTTGGATAGGTGGGGAAAGGAGGAGTTCTTGTCGTTTTGCGAAGCTAACGGCGTTGACAGTGGCTCCTCGCTATATGAAGAGCTAGCGGCAAAGTTGAGCCCATCACATCCGCTTCTTACCCGTGCTGTTTTTGTAAGGCGAATTGTCGAAATGGCCAGCTATTCAGAGTCGCTAGATTTTCTGACCCAAACGGAAGACGTCAACGACTTGTTTCATCCATTTATCGATACCATTCTAAAGCGCGAAATTGAGCAAAAATGGCTCGATAAAAGCAGTACTGTTGCAATCCCACTGCTCACTGTGGATGAGCATCATGAGCTTCTGCAATTGATTGCAGAAGAGATGTGGTTAACGAAGCGCTCCCTCCTTCCTTTCCAAACCTGCGAATCACTCGCTGAGATATATTGCGACTCTACGCGCAAGACACCGGTGGTGACAAGACAAGTGAGGGAGCGCCTGTCCAGCCACGCCCTTCTCACTCCCGAGAAGAATCGGGGCCAGTTGAGCTTCGACCATGATCACTTCAAAGAGTTCTTTTTAGGAGAGGTTGTCGGCTTATATATCATGCGCAATTCGCAAGCGGACCTTCGTAAGCTCTTGAGAGTGGAAGTACTTCCTAATTTTTCGGCCGACATCGCTGTGAGTTTCTGCATAAGCAACAATCTGAGTTGTTCCGAGATTATCACTCGCATTCAAGAAGTAGCAGGCACTGAAGGACAGGCCTCTTTCGTTCGAGAGAATGCGGGGGCACTTGTTGCTCGGGCATTGGGTCGATCTCACGAGAACTACCCTACTATCCAAGTTGCTGGCCTTAGCTTTCCACCAGACTCGTTGTCGAACCGCATTCTCGAAAATGTAAGCTTCGAAAAATGCTTTTTTCAGGCGACGTCACTGAACGGTGACATTGAGAACGTGCATTGGACGGATTGCCAGTTCGACCACTTAGAAATTGCTGCACATGCCAGATTTCGAACCATCACGTTTTCGGATTGCGAGATCAGAAGATTTTCGTTTAGCAAGCTGGAGGGAACTGTTAGCGAGTATTTCGACCCTCGTACTATCTCAGGATTGCTCATAAATCACGGTGCCGCCGTTTCCAATAGGGGTACGACAGTACTTAAATCTATAGAGGATAAGCAAGATGATGAAGAGATCGCATTTCTCCGCAAGTTGCTTACGATCTTCAGCCGTAGCCTTCATGTAGGAGATAGAGTTCTATCGCTAAAGTTTGGAGCAAGCGCTGGTAAATTCACCAGCGATACTCTACCCCTCCTGATCAGTAAAGGCGTGATCGAGGAAGTTATGCACCGCGGCGCGGGATACCAGAGAAATTATCGGCTGGGCAAAGCGGTTTCAGAGATAGCTTCCGCATTGGTGGCATCCGAAGGATCCTTCCGCAAATTCCTTGAGGTCGTCGCACCGATCAGCCCAAGCAAGCCCTAATGCGATTTGCTGCCGCTGGCGTTGGGTGGGGGTGGGGGGAAGTGGGGTTTGGTTTTCGCGGGTTTGTGGATGGCGGGTTCGGGGGCTTCGGGTAGGGGGTTCGCTTTGCGGTGCTCGGCGACGCGCTCGGCGATGGCGTACTTGAGGGGCTCGAGGCCTTCTCCGGTGACGGAGCTGATGGCGAAGAAGGGGAGCTTGCGGCGGGTGGCCATGGCCTTGAGCTTTTTGAGCTTGGCGGGGTTGGCGGCGTCGATCTTGGTGGCGACGACGAGGGTGGGCTTGGCGGCGAGGGAGGGGTCGAAGCTGCGGAGCTCGTTGGTGATGACGCGGTAGTTTTCGACGGGGTCGGCCGTCTCGACTGGGGTCTCGGGGGCAGGGCTTAGGGCGTAGGGATCAGGGATCAGGGTGTTGGGCTCGGGGGTTACGGGCTCGACTGCGTCGTCGCCGGAAGGAGCGGATCCCTCCGCTTCGCTGCGGGATGACAAGGGTGGAGGGTCTTCGCTGCGGGATGACAAGGGTAGAGGGTCTTCGCTGCGGGACGACGAGGGAGACGGTCGGGCTGAGGCGGGTTCGGGGGTGGTGCCGATGGCGGTGTCGGAGACGTCGACGAGGTGGACGAGGATGGCGGTGCGCTCGATGTGGCGGAGGAATTGCACGCCTAGGCCGGCTCCGAGGTGGGCGCCTTCGATGAGGCCGGGCATGTCGGCGACGGTGAAGCTGAGTTCGTAGGGGGCGTCGCCGACCTGGACGACGCCGAGGTTGGGCTCGAGGGTGGTGAAGGCGTAGTTGGCGATCTTGGGGCGGGCGGCGGAGAGGCGCGAGATCAGCGTGGACTTGCCGACGTTGGGGAAGCCGACGAGGCCGGCGTCGGCGAGGAGGCGGAGTTCGAGGCGGAAGTTGCGTTCGTCGCCGGTGCGGCCGAGCTCGTGCTCGCGGGGGGCCTGGTGGGTGGAGGTGGCGAAGTGCTGGTTGCCACGGCCGCCGCGACCGCCACGGGCGATGACGACCTCGTCGTCGGGAGTGGCGAAGTCGTGGATGAGCTCGCCGGTGAGGTCGTCGTAGAGGACGGTGCCGACGGGGACGTTGAGGGTGATGGACTCGCCGCGGTAGCCGGACATGTTGGAGCCGAGGCCGTGGCCGCCGCGCTGGCTCTTCCACTCGGGGTTGAAGCGGAAGTGGACGAGGGTGTTGTGGCTGAGGGACGAGCGCATGAGGACGTCGCCGCCGTGACCGCCGTCGCCGCCGGAAGGACCACCGCGGGGAACGAACTTTTCGCGGCGAAAGGCCATGGCGCCGTTGCCGCCGTTGCCGGCTTTGACGCGGATGCGAGCTTCATCGATGAACACATCTTTAGTTTAGCGATAAAGCGGGCGGCGCTTTGGGTTGGCGTAAGGACGGTTGGTGGGTGGGGCGGTTGGTGG
>CAZZXY010000111.1:0-13749 GCA_964658105.1 Verrucomicrobia bacterium Tous-C9LFEB
TCGAACGAGAGGTCGGCGGTTCCCCTGGGCAGGATGAGTCCGACCACGCCGTTCCCTGATGCGGCGGTCGGGGGGAGCGCGATGGCTGTGGACAGACCGGACGTGCTTTTCATTCGTAAGACGACAGGATGATCAGCGGTGTTTGTGTAGTGGAGTCGCGCGAAGGCAGGTACCCGAGAACCCATAACCAGGGATCGCCGGTATGACCAGACGAAGGCGTCTGATGCTTGTCCCGCCGTACGCGACGGGATCAGTCAGGGGCCGATTACTTTCAGAAACTCCAACGGGGAGCCAGGCCAGCCGTGGGTCAGGATAAGCGGGCTGACCGCGCATCGAATCCATCCGGCGTCGTGGACTTTGAAGCCGTAATCCGCGATCCCGCTCACCTGTGAGAATCCTGCCCGAGCTGAACCAAGCGACAACGTTCGCCTAAATGATGAAGGCAGACAACGGAGGGCTGACGCGGTTGACCTGCGCGGTATTGCCAAGCGATCGCTCGGACCGGAGCATAAGCGGATCGACCATGCCGCCTCATTACGCAAGTGGCACTACTTCGGCGGTCCAGCTCGCGTCGCGTCTTCCTGAGCGAGGTGCTGTTGTGCATGAAGTCGCCCACATATGCTTCGTTCGCGCGCAGCCTCCTTTGTGCGACCGAGCTTGCCGAAAGCGGATCCCAGCAGAAAGTGTGCGTCCGCAAAGTCGGGGTCGATCTCGGTCGCCGTCTCCAGTGGTCCGAGCGCCTCTTCTGGCCGGTTCATTGCGATCAAGCATCGGCCCAGTTCAAGCAGCGCATCCTTGTATGCCGGGTTTGCGGCCAATGCAGCCTTCAGGAAAGGTACGGCTTCGGCCTGTCGACCTTGAAGTCCCAGGATCTTGCCAATCGTACAGTTGGCAATCGGGTCATTAGGATAACGACGTAGCTCCTCCTGAAACTCGACGGCGGCCTCAGGGAGTTCGTGAAGTCTCCAATAGATCAGGCCGAGACTGGAGTGGATACCTGGGTGATTTGCGTCGGCTGCGATGGCAGCCCTTAGCTCTTTGACAGCAGCCTCCTCTTGGAACATCTCGTCGTACGCGAGCCCAAGCATCAGGTGAGCCTCAACCGAATCCGGGGCGAGCACCATGATCCGCTCGAAGGTTCGCGCCAAGGCTGGTCGATTCCTTGCTCTCCAGTAGGCCTTTCCCAGCATCTCGAGCGTAGGGAGATCTGAGGGTTGCAAGGCCGAGGCCGATTCCAGGTACGAAGCAGCCTCGGCGTAGCGATCAACCGCGAAGAGGTCAAGGCCGCAGAGATCCAGCAACTGAAATGTGGGAGAGAGTTTTGCGGAACTCCTGAGGAGAGGAAGTGCCTCCGTATAACGGTGTGCTCGGAAAAACGCCACCCCTAGATTGCGCCTTGTAACGGGATCGCCGGGGCTAAGCACAAGGGCACGCTGGTAGAGGAGAATCGCTTCGTCAGGTCTGTTCTGACGAGCGATCGCAATCGCCAGGTTGTTCAAGACTACGAGGGACATGGGCTCTCGTGCGAGACTCCGTCGCAAAGCATCCTCTGCGATCTTATTGTCACCACGTTCAAGTGCCTCGACCCCGCTTCGCACATCCTGATTGGAGTCCTGGAGGGCGGCAGATTTCAGATCCGTCGCCTGGCTCGTTGCAGAGCTAAGCAGGCTGAGGCCGCCGAAGCAGATCAGCGCGGGGGCGAGCGAAGCGCAACGAAGGCCAAACCGGCTCCGCGACACGGACCACATATGCTTACAAGAGCTCATAGTCAATGCGTCTGCTATGGCCGGGGAAGCGATGAGAAGCTGCCCGACTCCTGCCTTTCTACCATCCGTACCTTGCCACCTCGAATGAAAGCGATCGTCGAGATTCAGGTGGACCTGTGCCCTCAGAGTAGCGGAGATGAGAGGGTCTCTCCAACGACTGTGTGCCTTTCGAATATCTTCCGCCTGCTTACGTTTCTGTTGCTTTGCCGTCGCATTCCATGCTATCTATGGTGCGACGTCAGTCAACATACGAAGATCCGACACTCGCACGAGCGATGCTGACCGTTTCTGCAGTCGCCGCGAGTGTCCACATCCGGAGCATGCAAGTTTCAGATTTCAGGGTTGATCCGTCGTTCCTGGGGCAGAGAAAGAGTGCCCCACTACTCATCGTTGTTCTCTTCAACGTAGGTGCTTTGCGTGTTCTGAGGTTCAGATGAGTCCACAACGGCTTTGCGTTCTCGCCCTTTTGTTTCTTTCCTTGTGCATTCCGACCCGCGCCTTCGGGCAGGTACTCGGGGCAACCCTGACCGGTGTCGTCTCCGATAGCTCGGGTGCTATCGTCCCGAACGCGACCGTCACGATCCAGAGGGCCGGCACAAACGGATCCTCTCGAACGGTCCGCACCAATAGTGAAGGCGCCTTCACTGTGACAAACCTCACCCCCGGAGACTATAGCGTCACGTTTACCGCAACCTCCCTGAAGTCCGAGGTAGAAATCGTTACGCTCAACGTCGCTCAGACGCGCTCCGTGGACGCCAGGCTGGAACCGGGATCCGTCAACGAGACGGTCACAGTTCAGCAGAGTGCGGTCACAATCGACACGGAAAGTAGTGCTCAGGCCGGTACAGTATCAGGAACGCAGGTGCGGGAGCTGGAGCTGAACAACCGAAACTTCGAACAACTGGTGACGCTTCAGCCGGGGGTGGTGAGCGGTCTGCCGGACGAGGTAGGTTTCGGTCTCAACAACAACACGACCATTTCGGTGAACGGTGCCCGCGGTTCCGCAAATAATTGGACGGTAGACGGAGCGGACATCAGCGATGCTGGCGCGAATGCAACGCTGGTCAATGTACCGAGCGTAGATGCGATCCAGGAATTCACATTGGAACGGAGCACCTACGATGCGAGCTTTGGGCATAGCGGGGGCGGGCAGGTCCTGGTAGCGACGAAATCAGGCAACAGCGTCTTCCATGGCGATGTCTACGAGTTCGCTCGCAATACGGACTTCAATGCAAATACCTACTTTGGGAATCAGACGGGAACTCCGCGAGGGATCGAACACTATAACGACTACGGGTTCACTGTTGGCGGTCCAATGTACATCCCAAAGATCTACAACACGGCCAAGAACAAGGGATATTTCTTCTGGTCGGAGGAATGGCGCAAGGTGAGTGCGCCGACCACGTTTAGCGTTCCGGCTCCAAGCCAAGATCAACTGAATGGCCTTGTTTCCGGAGATGCGACTGCGATGGCACCAGCAGGATGCGTCACATACTCCACTGCAACCGATCAAAGTCAAATCAATCCCGCCTGCTATAGCAAGAATGCGGCCGTTTATGTCAAGAATGTTTTCGCTCTGTTTCCTGCGAACAGCAGCGGAAACTTCGTCGGTACGTACTCCGCTTTGAACAACTTTCGTCAGGATCTCGTGCGGGTGGACTACGACCTGACCACGAAGATCCACTTGTTTGGGCGAGCGATCCAGGACGACGTACCTCAGAACTTTCCTTTAGGGCTTTTTGCTGCCAACAACTATCCGAGCATCGTGAACACTGGAGTGAACGCCCCGGGACAAAACGTGGTCGGCAATCTCACGTGGACGATCTCGCCTGCCCTTGTAAACGAGGCCGAACTGGTCTACGCCCAGGGAGAGCTTAAGGCCAACCTTTCGGGCGTGGCGAACTCACCTTCGGTGTCGGGAGCCCTCACAAATAACACGGCCTACCCCGATCCGTACGGTCGGATCCCGGTTGTCTCGTTCACCGGCGGAACGATCACAGGACTCAGCCAAGGCGCAGCTCCATACAGCGAACGCAATCTAAACCGGGTGATCTTCGATAACCTCTCCCTGAGCGCGGGGAAGCACACGGCCCGAGCCGGGGTGAATGTCCAGCAGATGCTGAAGACAGAAAACGCCGCGAATGGATACGCTAGCTTCAACTTCAATAGCTGGCAGGACTTCCTGCTCGGGAATGCGACGACGTATTCTCAGCCCAGCCGCGACATCATTCCGAACTTGCATTACTTCAACATCGAAGGATATCTGCAGGATGACTGGCGTATAACGAAACGCCTGACATTCAATCTAGGCGTACGGTACAGCTACTTCCCGACACCGACTGACTCGAGCGGAACAATGAACAACTTCGATCCGCATATGTTCGATCCAACCAAGGCACCTGCGATCGATCCAACGACTGGAGATTTCGCAGCCGGGCAAGGTGAGGTGCCGGCGACCTACACCAATGGGATCATCTTTCCAAGCGGAAACGCCTGCGCGCAAGCAAAGCTAATATCCCCTGGGGTCTCGTGCTCTGCATTCGGTGGCCGTGTCAATCCAAACTCAGCTCTCAACTTCGGACCGAGGGTTGGCTTCGCATTTAGCCCCGACCAGAGAAGCAAGATTGCCATCCGCGGGGGTTTCGGCATCTTCTATGACCGGAGCCTGAATGGGATCTGGGAGAACAACGCATTCACCGACCCACCACTTGTCCAAACGACCACCGTGGTGAACACGCAATTCGATAATCCACTGAAAGGCTCTACGGGCGTCTCTTTAGGTCCGAACCCGCTTCATTCGACGGGCAACCCTACCTTCAAAGTTCCGTCGTACTTCGATTACAACCTGTCCGTTCAAAATGAAGTCTTGAAGGGTACCCTGTTCGAGGTTGCGTATGTCGGAGCTCAGGGACGGAATCTTCTCGGTCAGATCGACCTGAATCAGCCGACACTTGGTTCCAGGCAGGCAAACCCGAACGTCAATGTGAATGCCATTCGACCGTTCCTCGGGTATCTCTACTTCCAGAGTATTATTCCGGCGTTTACAAGCAACTACAACTCGCTACAGGTTTCTCTGAACCATCACTCGTCGTCCGGCCTCACAGTTGGTATTGCTTACACGTGGTCAAAGAGCCTCACGACAAACTCCACCGATCGTTCTACGGCCACGAATGATACGTATAACCTGAAGCGGGATTATGGCCCCTCTTCTTTGAATCAGCCGCAGACTTTCGTTGCAAACTACGTGTACGATCTGCCGTTCTACAAAGAGCAGAGCGGGCTCATAGGGCGGGCTTTAGGCGGATGGGAGGTGTCGGGCATAACGACGGTGCTCTCAGGCCAGTCGCTGACGGTGACACAAGCTGCGGATCCGTTTGGATGTGTCGCATCGACCACGACCGCGAATGGGTGCGCACCGGGAACGTATCCTGGTGGGCTCGGGATTGCGACACCGAACGGGAGCATCAGCCCGCGACCCGACCAGATCGCACCGGTGAGTCTGAACAAGAGACAAGATCAGTGGTTCAGCACGTCATCGTTTGCACCGGCGACGGGCCACTTCGGAACCAGCCGCAATGGAGTTTTCCTTGGACCAGGCCTGCAGAACTGGGACCTCGGTCTGATTAAGAATCTACGCCTTGATGAGCGCTTTCGATTCCAGCTAAGAGGAGAGTTCTTCAACGCGTTCAATCATACGAACTTCAGTACAGTGGACACGGGTATTAACGACCCAGGCTACGGGACCGTCACCGGAACACACCTCCCAAGAAACCTGCAACTCGGTGGGAAGTTGTACTTCTGAACCGCGTCTTCCTCGTGACTGCTGCTCCGCCTGAGCTGAGCAGCAATCATCGTGTGCCATGAGATCCGGCGATTGCAGACGAGGAACCTATTGAAGGAGCTTGCTTGATCAAGGATCTGACGCGCCGACAATTCCTGCACACAGGCACGAGCGCCGCGCTAGGCAAAGCATTGCCCGGCAATATGGCCCTTGCATCCTCACTGTCTGGAACACTTGCCACCCTTACCGGGTTGAGAGATGAACCCCAGCGCGCTCCCACACCCGTCGGCTCGCTGATCTTTCCGAGGCCTCAGAAGATTGCCCCCAGCGAGAGCCACTTCATCCTGGACGATAAGGTGCAAATTCTCCTTCCTCGTGCCGCGACGGATCAGGACTTGCAGCTCGCGGTGTGGCTCAGGGACGAAGTCGCAGACCGTTATGGTTGCTTCCTCCGGATCCAGCGCACAGCGGATGGCGGCAAGGGCCGTGTCATCGTGATGGGAACGGCCACGAATCCGCTAGTACGGCAGTATGGCGCACGTGTGGGCTTGCCGACGGCAGGTTATCCCAGATTGAATCCGGAGGGCTACGTTTTGCGGGCGAACGCAGACGTCGTCCTGATCGCCGGTGCCAGTGATCGTGGAACGTTCTATGGACTGCAATCGTTGCGGCAACTTGTGGAGCAGGTAGGCGGGGACCTTCGAATTCGCGGAGTTTCCATTCGCGACTGGCCGGATAAGCCGTTTCGAGGGCTCTGCATGTACTGTCCCGGACGCGCCAACGTTGAATATTTCAAGCGCTTCGTTCGAGACTTCATGGGCTTCTATAAGTACAACACGCTTATCCTCGAAATGAATGCGTGCATGCGGCTGGACAGCCATCCTGAACTGAACCACGGCTGGATAGAGTTTGCTCGCGACGTCAATTACAGCGACCGCAATTACCCCTTAATGCCGTTCCATAACTTTGAGCAGAACTCATCGCACCAGGATGCTGGCGACGGCGGAATCCTTGAGAAGGAGGAAGTTGCCGAATTGGTCGCTTGGGTAAAGCGATGCCAGATTGAACTTATTCCTCAACTACCTTCGTTTACCCACAGCTACTATCTCCTGACCGCGCACAAAGACCTGGCTGCCATTCCGCAAAACAAGTGGCCTGACATCTATTGTCCTGCCAATCCAAAGTCCTATTCACTGCTCTTCGATGTGTACCAAGAGTACATCGATGTAATGAAGCCCAAAGCCGTACATATAGGCCACGACGAACTCTTTCTACCGCTCAATGCGTCGACCCAGTGTCAGGAGGCTTCGATCGGTGACATGTTCGGTCAGGACGTCCGCACGATCCATGACTTCCTCGGCGCGAGACAGATCAGAACCCAGCTTTGGGGTGACATGCTGCTCCAGACGGTACGCGGTGTGGGGCTGCAGAAGGGCTCAACTCCGGATGGCTGGAAGTTCGATCTGCCGGGAGGGCTCACCCCGGAACAAGTAAAACGATGGATTCCAAAGGATTGCCTGATCTACAACTGGTTCTGGAGTGATGAGCCAGGAAAGAAAACCTCGGCGGAACAAAACGAGGAGATCTTGGATGAGATGGGTTTCGAGCAGGTGTTTGGGAACCTTGAGCCAACGATCGAGCACTATGATGTGCGCAAGAAGCGCAAGTCCCTCCTGGGGGGGGCTCCGTCGGCGTGGTTCGCCACCAATGAGGCAACCTTCGGGAAGGACATGATGTCGACTTTTCTTGGCTGCAGCGGTTTACTCTGGACCGGGAGTGTGGTTCAAGGAAAGGCACTCTCTGGGAGGGTGCAAGCTATGCTGCCGGCCCTCCGAACTCGCCTTCGAGGGACCCGGCCTCCAAGTGAGACGGAGACGTCGATCGTTCCTGTCGACATTTCTCGAGCTTTCAACGCTCTAGAGCTTTCACCTCCCTTCAACCTGACGCTGAGTAGTATGAGATCCGGCAACCTTCAGCAGAACCGTGTCCCATTCGAGTTGAAGGACGCAGCCGGCAAGCGGGCCATCGTTGTCGGGACGAGAGGACAAGGAGAGATTGACCTTCCCCTCGCCGTGACGGGGGTAGCTGTCGGTGAGGCGCCTACAAGCCTGATCTTCCTGCACGCATGTGCAAGGCCAGCGCTGAATCGCGGCAGCTTCCGTATGCTGTGGGACCAGGAAGACACCGCTGACCTTCTTGGATGGTACGAGGTGATCTACGAGGATAACTACAGCATTAACATCCCGATTCGTTATGGCGTGAATCTGCTCGAATGGGGTTGGGAGAACAGGGTCTCCGGCAATGATTACTGTTACGGTGCAGATCCTCTTACCGTGACGGAAGGATCGGCTGCCGGGACCTGCTTCATATACGAGTGGGAGAATCCTCGCCTCGGAAAGGTGATTCGGGAGATCAACCTGAAGAGCACAAAGAACTTTCAGGGCGGCTCCGATGACTTCAACAATGACGTGGGCCCGGTAATCGCGAGCAACGCTGTCTTGCTTGTGGCGCTTAGCATGGTGAAGAAGCGTACTTAGACGACGGAAAGCCTGGTTGAGCGGGAGACTCAGGCGACGCCTAGGGCGGCTCTCACGGGAGATCATAAAACTTATGACTGCTTGGATCGTCTTCTGGGGGATTGCCCTGGTGGTGGCGGGCGTCTCGTTTCTGTGTATCACTCTGGTCGTGGCCTGGAAGGGTTACGGCGATCTGAAATCCATGTTTTTCGATTTGCGGAAGCAACAAAAACAACGGCACGAACTCTAGGCAGTCGCGGCGTCGGGTTTCCTCGGCAGAGATGTTTACCGCTGGCATCCCGTTTAGCGCGCTTCGGATGTCTCCTGAATCGCCATCGAAGGCGGTGTTCCGCACCACTCGAGAGCCGCAGTGAGAAGGACTTCCGCCGTCTTGAGCACGGACTTGACTGTGACATTCTCTTCAGGATTATGCGCACCGCTCCCACACGGTCCAAAGAGCAGTGTGGGGATGCCATACAGGCGCTGCATTAAAAAGGCATCGCAAGGATACGGCGCTGCAGTGATCCCAACAGGCCGACCGAGAGTTGCCAAGGCACTGCGGCTCACGCACATAGTCCAAGCGTGGTCGACCGGCAACTCATGCCCAAGCAGGGGTGGATCGAAGAGGGGGCGCCACGCGATCGGGTGATCACGGAAAAACGCGTCCGACTCCTGAAATGTCGTTAGGGATTTGCGAATACGTGCCAACACGGCATCTACGTTTTCATGAGGTAGAAACTGAAAGTACACACGAACCGTAGCGACGAGTGGTACAGAAAGCGGCACGTTCATATCGAGTCGGTTTGCCTCTACCGCTAACACCTGAACAGGTGTTGGGTCATCGACCGCCTGGTAAGCGCCGTGGCCTACCCTTCGGCTGCGACGCTTTACCCAACCGTCGATCCAGCCCAAGAGCCTCCCGAGTGGGATGGCTGGGCTAATGATGGGGGAGAGGGAAAAGTATGCTGCGGGGTCGCCTCCGGTCACGACAAGGTCAACAACGATGCCGCCCCGCGTTGCACGAAAGACATCAAGCTGCGTTCCCTCTGAGATGATGCAGGCGTCTGCCGTATCGCCGCGAAGCCGAGCGGCCAGCGTTCCTCCACCCCCACCCCACTCTTCATCGACCACGGATTCAAAGATGAGATCGCCGCACAGCTGCACATCACCAGCGCATATGGCGCATAAGGTGACCGCCTGAGCAGCGAGACCGGCCTTCATATCGAAGGTGCCAAGGCCATAGAGCCTGCCTTTTCGCACCACTGGATTCCATGGAGATTCGATCCACGCCTGGGGGTTTGTGGGTACGGTATCCATGTGACCACTGAGCAGGAGGCTTCTTCCACCACCTTGGCCTTTGATCTTCGCAACGAGATTTTTGCGGCCGTCATACTGACGTTTAGGTCGCTTCCATGCGCTAGTCGAATCGAGAACAAATGCCGTTTCGTATAAGTCCGCATCGACCTTGAAGCGGCCCAGGAAGCGCTCGAGAACGAGCTGACCGGGCGTTTCAGCGCCGTGTGGAGGCGTGGCAACGGTGTTGACACGCACGAGATCCGCCACCAACTCCAGCAACTCTTTCTGAAAAGGACGCAAAAGTCGCTTTGCCGCGAGCGCACGGCGGCGCATGTGAGGCTCAGGCGATGGATGAATCGTATTCTTCACCATCTTAGAGATCCAACACTTGGTAGAGCTCCGTCCATGTGTCACGCAACAGCTTGCTTTGCCGTGCAAACAAAGAAGCGTGTTCGGTGTTTGCGTTGAAGGCCTTCATGGCGTTCTCGGCCTCGGCGATTGAGCCGAAGCGCCTTTGCCAAATCAAAGTGTTCGTCGAGAGAGTGCCCATGAGAGGAAGTAAGCGTTCTCCTTGTGGAAGAGCACCCGTTCCTTCCAAAGAAGCAAACTGCCGTTCGAGTTCCAGGAACTCTTCGCGATCAGAGATCGCGAACACTTGCACAAACCGAAGCATCACGGCCATGGGATCCTCCACGTTCAAAAGACGCGCTTTCTAGATTGTTTACGATTACCACACTTTGCTTTCGCTTATTGACCTTTTCCCAGTATGTGTTCAGAATGGGAACTAATCCGTCCATGCTATTTGGAGGAAATGTGGATCACGTTCGGCGAAGTGACCTGTACCGATGGTGCCGGGTGCAGGCGAGAGACCTCGAAACACATCCGGAGAAAAAGATCCCACTTCGCATCGTCCGCGATTCAACGGTGATGGGAGAGTTGATGGCGGAAGAGCTTGCCACGCTGATCGAAGATCATAACGCGAACAAGCTGCCGACCAGAGCCATCGTACCCTGCGGTCCTAAGTCCTGGTACGGCCCCTTTCGTGCCAAGGTCGTGCAGCGTCGCATCTCCCTTCGCAACCTTTTCGTCTTTCATATGGATGAGTGCCTCACCTGGCAGGGCCGGTTGCTCCCCAGGCATCACCCCTACAATTTTCGAACCTTCATGGAAGAGCACTTTTACGGGGATATCGAAGAAGAGCTCGCAGTTCCGCAAGAGCAACGGTTCTGGCTCACGCCCAATACGCTCGACGCTGTGGAAACAGAGATCTCGCGCGAGCAGATCGACCTTACCTTGGGTGGGTGGGGACAAGATGGCCATCTCGCTTATAACCAGGCTCGCCGTCATCCATTTAGCGCGATCTCCATTGACGACCTGGCCGACTCTGGCATCCGCATCCAGGAAAATAACTACGACACCGTCATCGCCTTGGCTCAGCGGACTTTCGGAGGCGCCTACCAGTTTGTTCCACCCATGTCGATCACTCTCGGCATCAAGCAATGTCTGTCGGCCACGCGCGTCCGGGTATTTAGCGACACAGGAGCCTGGAAGCAAACTGCTCTTCGCGTTGCACTCTTCTCCAAGCCTACTCCTGAATACCCGATGACGTTGCTACAAAGGCATCCTGATGCTCTGATAGTCGCGACGGAAGAGACAGCTGCGCACCCGATCGCCGATTCGCCGGAGTGGGAGCTACTTGAAGGTTTCGCTGAATGAGGCAAGTGGTTCTGAAGCCAGCGGGAACTACAGGGCGCCTGATTGGTGTGGGGGGACTAGGCACAGGGCTGTTTTGGAAGCTCGAAGGAAACGACACCCTGAACCGTAACGAAAGCCGACAGGGCGAGCTCCTGGACGTAAAGGACTTTTGTAAGTTGCACATCGTCGCGCACTACGTTGCGACCCTACTCGCTGCCGGAGGTAATCGCGGCTTCGAAGTGTTGCCGATCGGAAGGCTGGGCGATGATCGGCCGGGGGAGTTTGTGCGCGCGCACATGAAGAAGGCCGGCATGGATCTGCGGTATGTCCGGACGATCCACGGTCGGCCAACGATGTTAAGCGTCTGCTTTCAGTATCCGGACGGATCGGGTGGCAACATCACCGCCAGCAACTCTGCTGCAGCTTCCTTGAGCCCGAGCGATTTCGAGTTTCTCGATGAAGCCGGCGACAGCTGCCAGAAGTCAACGATTGCGATGGCTCTTCCGGAGGTGCCCCTCGATGTGCGTGCTATCTTCCTTTCGAAAGCTACTGCTCGCGGGTGCTTCCGGGTTGGTTCCTTCACGAGAGGTGAGATCAAGGAGGCGTCCTCGAAGGGGATGCTCGCGCATCTCGATCTTGTTTCTCTCAACGGTGCGGAAGCATCGGAGCTGACAGGTTGTGCTCTCGATCCTTCCAATCCCAAGCCGCTTCAGGACGGGATCGAGCAGTTTGTTTCCACGCAGCAGAAGACATTGAAGGTCATCGTGAGCGGAGGTCCTGATGGCGCATTTGCTTTCGAGGATGGACGTTGGACTCACAGCGCAGCCCATATCGTTGCCGTGCGATCGACCGCTGGAGCAGGAGACGCTCTGCTTGGCGGCGTCATTGCCGCACTGGTCGCCGGCATTCCTCTGACTCGATCCATGGGCGACCGAGATGTAAAGCGAATTGCTTGTGGGCTGGACCTTGGCGTTCTTCTTGCGAGCTACTCTGTTACCTCCCCTGACAGCATTCACCCTGCCGCTCACTTAGCTAACGTACTCCGCTTCGCGGAAGAGCGCGGGTTGGCTGTTGACCAAGGATTGCTTCAAAGAATCACAACCATCGACCTCTGATTCGTGAGACCTGATAGCCGCAATGACCTTCGCACTGATCGATTGGCTTATCGTCTTCGCCTACTTGGCTGCCTCGATGGCACTTGGCCTAGCCGGCCGGAGATTTGTGGGCGATGTGACCCATTACCTAGTGGCCGGGAGGGAGCTGGGAACGTACATTGGCATCGCAACCTTGGCCGCAACTGAAATCGGCACGATCACGTTCATGTACAACGGCGAGCTTGGCTACCGCTATGGCTTTGCTGCATTTGCAACTGCCTTGATCTCCGGGCTGGCGATGATCTTTGTGGGTCGCACCGGTTTCGTGATCTCCCGGTTGAGGGAACTCAAGCTGATGACAGTGCCGGAATATTTCGGCGTGAGATATAGCCCCGGCCTGCGTTTCGTTGCTGGTGTTCTCGTCGCCACCGGTGGCATTTTGAACATGGGAGTGTTTCTCAAGATCGAGGGTCAATTCCTGATCGACATCACGGGGATGAATGCAAAATACCTCATCTTCATGATGACGGCTATTCTCTGCATCGAGCTCTTTTATACGAATCTGGGAGGGATGGTATCTGTCGTCATCACGGATTACCTTCAATACGTTCTGCTCTCGATCGCCACGATCATTGTCACGCTCTACGCGGTTGACCACGCCGGCTGGCAGGCGATGGTCCACAAAGTGAATGTCACGATGGGTCCGCATGGATATAACCCGCTGACCGCTCCGAAGTTTGGGCCAACTTTTCTCCTGTGCAACTTCTCTTCTGGCTTGCGCTACACACCTGCTGGCAGACGACCGCGATGCGCATGTTTTCAACACGCGGACCTGAGGTCTCGAAGCGGGTGATGACATGGACGGGCGTTATCTTTCTCGGTCGCGGCATGCTTCCTATGCTCTGGGGCATTGCCGCGCTCACTGTGTTAGGAACGGCAGTGACTGGCGGGATCCCGATGCCTGTTGTCCACGGTCATGTTCTAGCTCCCATCGACGCCATGCCAGCGATGCTCGGTCAGATTCTCGGACCGGGGATGAAGGGAATCGTCGTAGCTGGCATGTTAGCTGCGACGATGTCGGTAAACAGCTCGTACCTGCTTGCCTGGAGCGGTGTCATCTCCCAAGACATCATCATCCCTGCACGTCGATTCGCTGGGCGACCGGGATTGAGTAACGCAGCCCAAGTCACAACTAATCGCGTCTGCAACCTTCTCATCGGCTTGTTCCTGCTCTTTTGGGGTCTCTATTACAACCCGCCAGGAGCCGTTTACCTTTACCTGAATGTCACGGGCACTATCTTTCTTGCGGGCGCATTTGTCTGTGTCGTGGGAGGCCTCTATTGGCGGCGCGCCTCAATCACGGGGGGGTATCTCGCGATGATCTTTGGAGCCAGCGGCGCCGTTGTTCCGTTCTTCTTTCTTCGGGCGAGCGAGAGTGTGGCCGGGTTCACCGCGTTTGCGATGGCGGCTTTGGGGCTTCTAGCCGGATCGCTGATGCGGCCTCCAAAGCTCCCGAAGCAAGCCACGCACGTCGAAACGTGATCGCGCCTTGAGTCTCGACACGACTGACTCGAGGGGCAGGCACCGGAATTGCTGGACGA
>CAZZXY010000112.1:0-13346 GCA_964658105.1 Verrucomicrobia bacterium Tous-C9LFEB
GTGGGCGGGGTGGACCTATGCTACCGCTTGTGCACCTGGCTGATGGTTTGTGGCTGGGAAAGCAGGGATCTGTTCGCTTCAGTCGAGATGACGCCGTTGGTGGTGGTTGCGCTTTGCTTTGGTAGAAATGACGCGTTGTGGGTGCGCCGGGCAAAATACAGGGGTCTCTTCCCTGCGCTTCGCTCCGGTCGAGATGACGAGTTTGGTGGGCGGGGTGGGGAAAGGTCGTTAGCTTAGGGCGAGGGGTAGCTTCAGGAGCATGGTGGTGCCGTGGCCGAGGCCTTCGCTTTGGGCGCGGATGCTGCCGCCGTGCTGGCGGACGATGGTGCGGACGAGGAAGAGGCCGAGGCCTGTGCCTTTGATCTTGACGTGGTCGCTGGTATCGGCGCGATAGAAACGCTTGAAGATGCGCTTGAGCTCGGTGGGCGGGAGGCCGAGCCCCCGATCCGTGATGGCGACGAGCGCGTAGATGTATTTCTCGATGGAGAGGCGGCAGGTGATACGCACGCCATCCGGGGAGTACTTTACGGCGTTGTCGAGCAGGTTGAGCACGGCGGTGCGGAGGTCCTCGGCGTTGCCCCAGGCCTGCAGGCGGACCCCGCCGGGGACATCCATGACCTGGATGGCTTCGGGCGGCAGGTGGTGGCGATCACGTACAGTGGCGGTGCATTCGAGAAGGAGACTGTGGAGGTCAACGCGGGTGCGGTTGGCGGCCTTGCGGGTGCCGAGTTCGCCGGCCTTGAGGACCTGTTCCACGGTGCCGAGAAGGCGGTCGGTGTCGGCACGCATGATGCGGTAGAACTGACGGCGCTGCTCGGGGGGGAGTTCACGGCGCTCAAGGGTGTCGAGGTACAGACGCAGGGAGGCGATGGGCGTTTTGAGCTCGTGCGTGACGGCGTTGAGGAAGCTGTCCTGGCGTTCGTTGCGGCGGATCTCGCGGAGAAGGAAAACGGTGTTGAGGACAAGGCCGGCAATCAGGATGGCGAAGAGGAGAATGCCCAGGATCAGGAGCGCAAAGCGCTGCTCGTTGGTGCGAATCCAGGTGATGTTGAGGCCGATCGTGAGGCCGGTGAGGCAGATGCCGAGCGTGAGGAAAAATGCTTTAGAGCCGCGGCGGCGGGTGAGGTTCATGGCTTAGATGGGAGTATATGCGGGGGTTGGCGCTTTGCGATGGTTCTGCGGGATGGTGTTGGCTTCTGCGGGTGGGGGACTGCAGCCTTTGCTTCAGGGGGAATTGCCCAGGCTGACCTCAGCGGCTGAAGCCGCGGGCTGGGGAGGATGTTTTGGCACGGCTGAAGCCGTGCCCTTCCCGTTCTTGCCTGCGGTTGTGAGGTGGTCGTGCGAGCAAAAAGCTGGCTGGGTGCGTGGGCACCGGCAGGGCTGACGCCTTGGGACTTTCGGTTTTGCCTTCAATTGTGAGGTGGTCGTGCGAACAAGGGGCTGGCCTATTGCGTGGGTATCAGCAGGGCTGACACCTAAGGATTTCGATCTGGCTGCGGGGCGTGATTTTGGGTGTGGCAACAGAAAGGCCGCCTGGGCGGGCGGCTTTCTTTACAGCAGATCCTTTCGGGATGACAAAAGGAAAGGCACGGCCGAAGCCGTGCCTTTTGTTGCCAGTGAGGAGCGTGGAGTCTAGTGAACGCCTGCGGGCTTGGGGTTGGAAGGATCCCACTTGGCGACCTGGACCCGCTTGGCGAGGCCGAGCTTTTCCATGAGCCAGATGCCGTAGTAGTTGATGTCGAACTCGTACCAGACAAAGCCGTGACGGGCGCTGACGGGGTGGGCGTGGTGGTTGTTGTGCCAGCCTTCGCCGCCGGTGAGCAGGGCGACCCACCAGCTGTTGCGGGAGTCATCCTTGGTTTCGAAGCGGCGTGCACCCCAGAGGTGGGTCGCCGAGTTGACCAGCCAGGTGGCGTGCAGGCCGAGCGAGGTGCGAAGGAAGGTTCCCCAGAGCACCATGCCGAGCGCGCCGACGACGCGGTGGCCGGAGGGAGCCAGCGAGGCACCGATGATGACCTGCAGGATGCCGCAGACGGTCATGGGCAGCCAATGAAAGCGGGAGAGCCAGACCTGACCGCGGTCGCGGGAGAGATCAGGGGCGTAGCGGCCGAGGAGGGCGGTCTCGGAGTGGAGAGCGCGGCCGGAGAGGATCCAGCCGGCGTGTGCCCACCAAGTGCCGTCGTGGGGCGAGTGCGGATCGCCTTCCTGGTCGGAGTTCTGGTGATGGACGCGATGGGTGGCCACCCAGAAGATCGGTCCGCCCTCAAGCGCCATGGTGCCGCAGGCGGTGAGGAAGTACTCGAGCCACTTGGGGACACGGTAACCGCGATGCGTGAGCAGGCGGTGATAGCACATGCCGATGCCGACGTTGATCGCGAGGAAATACATGATCACCCCGGCGGCCAGGTTCTTCCACGAAAAGAAGAACAGGGCAGCGATGGCACCGACGTGGAACAGGCCCATGAAGATGCTGGTGATCCAGTTGATGCGGCCTTCCTGGTGCTCACGGCCCATGCGGAGATCCTGCTTGATCTTCAACGCGGCGAGCTGGGCGGCGGTCATGGAAGCTGCGGTGTCCGCGTCTGCGGTCAGCGTTGGATCTTGGAGGGTGCTGGAAGTCATTCGGGGTGGATCTCCTCACTAACAAGCGTAGTGAGGAGTGCGCGTCTTGTGTGTAAGAGTTCTGTAAGCTGCCCCGAACGATGTAGGCAGGTGCTCAGGCGAGCACGGATTCCCGCTCCACGACGGTCTCGGGCTGGAGCCCGACGGCGCGTGGTTTGCGGCGGAGACCAGTACCGAAGACGCCTACCGCGACCAGCACAATCACGATCGGTTCGAGCGGCTGACGGTAGTCCATTGAGGCGTGCGTGAGGTAGTAGGGAAGGGGGAAGACCAGGACGGCCAACGCGTAGGGCAGCGCCCCCCCACGATCCTGACACCACCAGCGCCGCAGACCGCGGAAGGTGAAGAACGAGAGGACGAGGCAGAACGGGACGTTGGGAAGGTCAAAGGGCTCGTATTTGAGGTAGGCCGGACGGAAAGACCAGTAGCCGGTCCAGAAGCGAACAATGCGCCGCGCGGTGGCGATGGCGAAGAAGCCAGGATGGTGCTCCACGAAATTGAGCGCGAGGGAGCGCTTTTCCGCCATGTAGCGGATTTCGCCCTCGGCCTGGTACCGGCGCATTTCGGCGGGGTTGCTGGCCGGGTGTGCTACGGCGGAGTTGGATTCGTGACTGTCGCCGTTGTTGCCGGCGTAGAACTCAAGCCAGAAGCCGTCGCGAATAAAGAAGTCGGCGTGCATGACGCGGTGATTGCGCATGTTCCAGGGAGCACACACGGCGAAGAAGGCGAGTGTGGCGAGCAGGGCCGGGACAAACCACGATCGGCCCGCCTTCGCGGTGCGATACGTGGCGATCAGCAGCAAAAACGGCAGCAGCGAGACGACGGATGGGTTGGAAAGGACGGTGAGGCCGTACAGGGCACCGAAGCCCAGCCACGCCAGCGGACTCCGGAGGTGAAGCCGCTGCGCTACGACCAGGCAGGTGGTGAAAAGCAGGGCGGTCAGGGCGTAGTCCCAGACGCGGTCTGCCGAAAAGTAGATCGCGAAGGGGTACACAGCCCAGGCAAGGGCCGTGATCCTGGCCAGGCGACGCGTAAGAGCGTGCAGTACAAGGAAGTAGAGCGGGATGCAGGTGAGCGCGCTGAAGAGGCCGTTCAGGCTGAGAACGGCGAAGGCGACCTTGACGGTGTTGAGGCCGAACAGATGAAAACCGCCCGCGAGCAGGTAGGGATATAGCGGTGGGACGAGCGCCGTGGGGCCTGTAACAGGCAGAAAGGGGGAGCTGAAGCCCTGACCGAGGAAGAGGCTGCGGGCCGTCCAGCCCATCTCCCAGCTTTCCCAGCCGAAGTCGTTGTAGTCGATCAGGTGAGAGGGCACATGGCTAAGCAGGCAGGCGACCACGACGACGCGGATGACGAAAGCAAAAACCACAATTCCGCTGAGAAAAGCGGGAATGGGAAGAAAGGCTTTGAGAAGTCCCGCAAGGCGGGCCCGCAGCGGGTGGACCTCACCGAGATCAAAGGGTTTCGTCGCTAGGATCTGAATAACGTATTCCTTACCGGCTGTCGGCAGCTAACTGCTTGCGTGTCTCCGAATGCGAACATGCCCACACCGGTTTCTGTTTGTATGACGGCTGACTGCTGTTTTTGAAACCCTGGGTGCCGGAAAAAGTGGCTCCCGAAGGCCCCTGGGAGCAGAGCTGCGTGCATGGATTGTCTGACGTCAGGATACGGGAAGGCTCGATTTTGCCCGCACCCCCCCTGGTACCGCTTCGGGAGATCACGGTCAGTGAGTCGTTGGTTGACCACTGAAAGTTTACAGAGATCCCCAAGCGTTGTCCGGAGCTTGCCGTGGCATTACTGGCAGGCCATGATCCTGAACCTCGGCTCTGCGGCGACGACGGGCAGCGTCACGGGCCAGCCCGCGGTGGAACGCCAGCCGGGGTCCCAGGCGCTGAGTACCAGGTAGCTCACGCCAAAGCTGCGACAGTATTCCCGAGCCCAGGCGGTATCAGGGGAGGTGGGGGTTGCATAGAGCTGCTTTGTGGCGTTGTGTATGGCCGTGCAGGCCCCCGGGTTTCCACCGAAATGGACCGCGCACTTGTCTTCCGCGTTGAGGAGCTGCCTTCCGGCGTCCATCACCAGCATGCGCTGGTAGTACTCATTTGGCACCATGACCGCGCCCTCCCGGTTGGGCACTGGATCAATCGGGTGAAAGCTAATAACGGCATTCGTGGGGGCGGTTTTGTTGAGCGTGTCGAAAGCCTCGCGGATTTCGTAGTTGTCCCCCGGTGACGGGCCGAAGCCGCTCCCGGGCTTCCCGGCCTCGAGGGGCAGCCATGCGCGAAGCAGAAACGCCCAGTAGAGCGACCCGATGGCGCCCACCACGAGCATGGCGTAGACGAGGCGCCGCTTGCCCGGGGTGAGGGGCACGGTGGCTGAGTGTCCGGGGAGCCACCAGGAACCGAGCACGTCTGCAGCCAGCAGAAGAAGAAAGAACTGGGGCAGCATGACGGCGCGATAGCCAAAGTCGTTGTTGGTAATGACGGACGAGCCAAGAAACATCGTCATGGCGAGGCCGCAGACGGCAAAGAAAAGTGAGGTGTCCCGTGCAGCGTCCGGGGCTGGACCATGCCCCCTTCGCCGCGAGGCAAGCAGCATGACGAGGACGACTCCGTACAGCCCCAGTTCCATGGCCAGTCCCGGCAGGAGAAGGGCGAGGCGAACGGCCTGATCCAGAAGCTGCGGATGCGCTGCATGCCAGGGGGCCAGCGCGGGAAGGCCGGTCAGGAGTTCGGAGTCGATCATCCTCCGCACGCTCAACGTGAAGGGAGCCGGGGCAGGGGACATGGATTGCCCGGCGGAAGCTGCCGAGCCGGCTGCCAACTCGTGCAGAAAAGGCAGCAGCAGAAGGGCGCTCAGAACTCCGGCTGTCGCGACCCGGCGCCACCATACAGCACGGTGCACGTCCCGTACCACCGCCAGCCGGACGGTCCAGGCAGCCAACAGCACGGCGAAGCCGAAGGCGACATAGACGGAGAGCCCGAGGGCGCTGGCGAAGGCGGTTGCCGCGAGCACGATTGCCGGGCGTCTGGCGTTGCGGGTGAGCTCTTCCATCGTGCGCCATACAAGCAAAAACGCAAGCAGGCAGCACAGCACGCTGGCTACATGATGCGGCACCCAGAGCAGGGAATCGGGCCAGGCATCGATCGGGTCTACCGACCACCATTCCGTATCGCCGTTCAGCGAAGGCTGAAGGACGGCCTGACCGACAGCGGGCAGGAGATCGGCCCCGGTGACCAGCAGCAGGCCAAGCGCGATCCATCGCTGTTTGCGCCCCCAGTGGAAGAAGTAACGCGTGTAGAGATGCACGGTAGCGAGCAGGCCGAAGCCGGCCCAGACGCTGCTCGCGATAAAGGCCTGGCGCGCCGATACGTGTGCGATCTTGACGACGGCGGCGCACAGGACGTACCAGAAATAGTAGTAGCGCATGGGCGCCGGGGAACCCGCGAAGTAGAGCGGATTGGCGGGCGGGACACCGGTCCTGACGACTGCGTCGGTAAAGGCGATGCGGTAGCTCTCGTCCGCCATGACGACGCTGAAATAGAGCTTCTTCCCGACCTGCAGGTCGACCAGCAAAAGCAGGACCAGGGTGACCCAGCCGCACAGGATGCATGCCGTGATCCACCGATCGCGGGTGGACCAACCGCTGAACGAACCCTTTCGCGTCAGGAGCAGCGAGGTGGCAACGGTGAAGCCGCCACATAGCCACGGGATGGCATGCAGCCCTGCCGATCGCCCTACCAGGTAAGCCGCGATGGGCATGATGCAAAACGAAGCGGCGATCGCCCACGTGGAGCGGTCAGGAAAGGACATCTTCCTGAAGCCGAAGAGATCAGTTGCGAAAGCGACCACGTATCCCGGTGCATACAGCACGGCGGCAAAGGCGAGGACCGCGAGAAGGCTTCCGAAGACGTCCTGCAGCATGTAGTGGTGCAGTGTCGGCAATTGGGTCCAAAGCGGATGCAGCTTCGTGGTCTCCCCAATGATGGTCGCATGGCTTGCCGTGGGGGCGGAATGCGTGCGCCGGGGTTTGGGGGCGGGTAGCGATTTCCCGTTCGGGGAATGCCATGCAGAGGCAAAGGCAAAACACAGATCCCCTTCGGGGATGACAGAGAAAGGGGAACGCAAAGGGGAGGGCAAAGCAAAGGCGGGCGAGGGTGGGGTGTAGGCAGCGCTGGCGCGCCGGAGCTCAGCGAAGAAAGACGCTGAGCTCGGCGGCGGCGGCGCGGAGGGGCTGCAGGAACTTGGTCTGCATGTCCAGCATGGGCATGCGTGGGGCGTGGCCGGAGAGGTTGACGGTAGCCACTACGCGGCCGTTGGGGGCGGTCACGGGAACGGCCAAGGAGCGGAGGCCGACCTCGAACTCCTGGTCGCACAGGGCGTAGCCGTTGCGGCGGACGTTGCGGAGAGCGAGGCGGAGTTTTTCAACCGAGTTGATGGTGCGGGGTGTGTAGGGCGTCATGACAACGCGGGACATATAGGCCTCGAGCTGGTCCTGCGGCAGGTAGGCGAGCAGGACGCGGCCCATGCTGGTGCAAAAGGCAGGCAGGCGCGAGCCAATATGCAAGTCGACGGACATGACCCGGTTCACCGTAGACCGGGCGATGTAGACGATATCGTCGCCATCGAGCGTGGCCACGGAAAAGCTCTCATGGTGAACGACGGACATGCGCTCCAGAATGGGCTGGGCGGCGTTGGCCAGGGTGCTGGAAGCCGTATACGTGTTGGCCAGCGTGAGCATCTTGGGACGCAGGGAGTAGCGCTGGGCTTCGTCCGAACCGGCAAAGCCGAGTTTGCAGAGCGTGTACAGGCAGCGTCGGACGGCAGCGCGGGAGAGACCGGTGCGCAGACTGAGCTGCGAGATGGTCATCTGCGGCATCTGTGGCGTGAACGCCTGAACCACGACGAGACCACGAGCCAGGGAGGCCATGAAGTTGGGGTCGCCAGTGTATTGATCCAGCGCGACGCCGGGCAGCTGTTTGGGAGCTTTTGGAGCAGGGGTGTGGGGACTAGACGCTGTGGGGACGGGCAGGGTGGCGACAGACGACACGAGAACCTCCATGCGAGCTGCAACCAGGTCGTTCACGAGCCGTTCGATTGCCGCCCTGTAACAACGATAAACGCACGAGCGGGCAGGAGCAAGGGCAGCTGTTCAGCTGCCGAAAATTCCGGTTGACCTTATCGGTGCTGTACCTGCCCGTGAGATCCCAAGCGGCGGTGATAGGCTGGGCCAAAGACATCCTTTGAGGGAATGCCGGAGGCGGCTTCAAGCCCAGGGCTGGAGTGTTTATGCGTAAGGTGCATCGTGCTGCGGTCCTGGCGGGCTGGATGGCGGTCTCGGCAGTTTCCGGGTTGGCGCAGAAGGGCAAGCTGCCGGCGGATGACCTCACGCCGAACTTCAAGGCGCCCGCGATCGACAGCGACTACGACAAGCGTGTGGTGATGGTGCCCATGCGCGACGGAACCAAACTCTACACCGTGATCTGCGTACCGAAGAAGGCGAGGGGTGCGCCGATTCTGCTGACGCGCACGCCCTATGATGCGGCGACGCGGGCCGCGCGGTCGAAGTCCGGGCAGATGCTGCAGGCGTTGCCGCTGAGCGACGAGGTGTTTGTGGAGGCGGGCTACATCCGGGTGTACCAGGATGTGCGCGGCAAGTATGGGTCAGAGGGTGTGTACCTGATGACGCCGCCGCCGGTGAACTCGGGCTACAACCCGAGCGGCGCGGATGACACGACCGACGCCTACGACACGATCGACTGGCTGGTGAAGAACGTGCCGGAGTCGAACGGGCGCGTCGGCATGATCGGGTCAAGCTATGAGGGCTTCACCGTGGTGATGGCGGAGCTGAACCCGCACCCCGCGCTGAAGGTGGCTGCGCCCGAGAGCCCGATGGTGGATGGCTGGATGGGCGATGACTGGTTCCACTACGGGGCGTTTCGGCAGCCAAACATCGACTACGTGCTGGGGCAGACTTCGAATCGCGGTGAGGGCGCGCAGGTTCCGCGTGAAGGCAAGGACGACTACAGCAACTACCTGAGGGCGGGGTCGGCGGAGGACTTCGCGAAGGCCCGGGGCATGGACCAGCTGCCGTTCTGGCGCGTGATGGTGGAGCACCCGGCGTATGACGGCTACTGGCAAAGCCAGGCGCTGGACAAGCTGATGGCGGCCAGGCCGCTGACCGTGCCCACGATGTGGGAGCAGGGCCTGTGGGACCAGGAAGATATGTGGGGCGCGATCCACAGCTATCGTGCGCTAAAGGCCAAGGGTGCGCCGGACTCGATGAACACCCTGGTGATGGGACCGTGGTTCCACTCGCAGGTAAACCGCGAGGGGCGCGCGCTGGGCTCGCTAATGTGGGCGAGCGATACGACGCTGCAATGGCGGCGTGATGTGCTGCTGCCATTCTTCAACCAGTACCTGAAGGACGGTGCGCCGAAGGCCGACACGCCGGGGGCGTTCATCTATGACACCGGGGCGGACCACTGGGACAAGCCGGCGGTCTTCCCGGCCAGCTGTGAGCAGGGGTGCCCGGTGCCGTCGCGGCCGTTGTACCTGGCGGCGGGCGGCAAGCTGTCGTTCGACAAGCCGGGAGCGGAGGGCAAGGGCGAGAGGTTCGATGAGTATGTGTCCGACCCGATGAAGCCGGTGCCGTACCGTCCACGGCCGGTGGACGCGGCGGATTCGGTGGGATGGCGGACGTGGCTGGTGACGGATCAGCGCTTTGTGGACGGCCGGCCTGACGTGCTGACGTACGAGACCGAGCCCCTGAAAGAGCCGATGAAGCTGTCCGGTGAGCCGGTGGTGCACCTCATGGCGTCGACGAGCGGGACGGACTCGGACTGGGTGGTGAAGATCATTGACGTGCAGCCGGATCGTGTGGCGCCCCCGACCGACATGAGCGGCTACGAGTTGCCGATTGCAACGGATATCTTCCGGGGACGCTATCGCACGAGCTTCGAGCATCCGCAGGCGATCAAGGCCAATGAGCCGCTGCTGTACACGTTTGGGATGCCGATGGTGAACCACACCTTCCAGCCCGGACACCGGATCATGGTGCAGGTCCAGTCGACGCTGTTTCCGCTGTATGACCGCAATCCACAGCGGTTCGTGCCGAACATCTTCGAGGCCAGGCCTGAGGACTACCAAAAGGCGACGCAGCGGGTGTGGCATGAGGGTGGTGACGCAAGTTACATCAGCCTGCCCGTGGTGCCGGTGGCGAAGCCGTAAGCTTCGCACAGCTCTTCCGGTGAAGCTGGAGGCGTACGTTGACCCCGCTACGGGCCAATGTTCTCGTCGACTCAAAGCGCGGCAGCAGAAGTTGGTGAAAAGGCCTATTGTCCAGACAGACGTGTACTCGTTCGACGGGTTAGCGTGCACTGAGTAGAGACGGGGTGGCCACGGTGGACATCGCGGTGGGATCCAGGCGAAGGTTAACGGCAAACATCGGAGATCCTCATGAGAGTTCTATCAGTCGTAGCCTGTGTGTTTCTTGCGACTCCCGTTCTGGCTCAAAACTGCGTGACCAATGCGCGCGGGAAGAAGGTTTGCGGTGGCCCAAACGCTGCAGCCGCAGTGAACCCAAACACGGGCAGGACGGCCGTTGCTCAGAAGAACTCAAACGGCGTTACCACCACGAAGACGAGTACCGGCGGCCAGGCCAAGACCAAGAACGGGATGGGTGTTGCGCAGGGTCCTGGTGGAACGGACTGCGCGAAGGGCAAGAATCATGAGGGTTGTGCTCCACCGCCGAAGTAATTCATGCGAATCACCGTAGCTGTTCGTTCGCCATGCGTGAGGCTGGCTTATACCCGATCACAATTTGCGAATGCAATCTTCCGTTGCTCACCCCCAGGCTTGAGGTCAGGGAGACTGAGCGATGCAGGCAAAGCGCAGATCAGGGACGGTGGGAATGCGACTGGCACGTGCCCGAAGAGAAGGGAACCTACGTTCTCAAGTCACGCGCAACGGATACACAGGGCAACAGCCAGCCGCACCAACTCGACAAACGTTACGGTACTTACGTCGTCAATCACACCTTCGGCATCAAGGTCGTCGTCTGCTGATGCTGGACAACTTCCCGATGCGTGTGTTCCGTGCTGTCGCACACCACCTGAATGGTAGCGCGCTGCTGAAGCGCTGCTCCTCACACAGTCTGCTGGATTCGGCTGTTGCGATGAATGGATCAGCTTAGCGCGTGGAGTGAGTGTGGTGTGCGCGATACACGTATCGACCAATCAACCATCCCGACACGGACCCGAGCAGGGCATCTGTCGGGAAGTGCTCCTGGCTCAAAACACGTGTCAGGCTAACCCCGCTTGCAAGGGTGTACAGGCCTATCTGCTGCCATGGTCTGGAATACTCGCCCGCCAGCGCAGCTGCTGAAGACCAGGCAACAATGGCATGACCAGAGACGAAGGACGGGTCTGCCGCAGCGTCGCCTTGAAAGAAGTGTCCCCGCGCATTCTGCAGGTTAGGTCGCTCCCGTAACGTGATGTATTTGATTCCCTCACTTGTGATGTATCCATCCACCATCGCTTCCCCGGCAAGCAGGCCGGCTTCTCGTGCCTTCGCATTGCCGATGAACTGACCTGTGCCGAAGAGAGCCACTGGCCCTCCTATAAACAGTCCTCGCAGCACGTCCGAGCTCGTACTCGCGGATGCATTGAATGCTGCATTGTGGCTGACAACGTCACGCATGGTCATGCTGTCTGTGGCGAGACTTGCCGCAGTGGCTCCCGCTACCGGCAGCAGCCAGAGGAGGTCGTGGGATCGGAGGTGAGCCGGCGACGTAACGATGTGCAGTTCGTCCACCACGATGCGCTTTGGCATTCCGAGAAGCGTGGGGGGCTCCTCTCGCTGGGATGTAACGCCGGGTGTGGATGCCTGTGCGGCATGCTGGGGAACGGGTGCATCGGGCAGAGCCATGCTGGCCAGCGAAAGTGCCTCAGTGGACTGTGCCTTGGACGTCAACGGCGTAGAGGCCAACGCTGCGAAGCAGAGAGCAGCAACCGGCGCCTTCACGAAGTGTATGAGCTTGGAATTAAGGAACAACATCATGGACCTTTGCCGAGTCAACGGTGTAAGAGTGTCGTTGGTTGAATGCAGACGGGAGTCGTGCAACAGGGGGCCGAGGTTCAGGGTGTTCCTGACGGTCATGAATGTTTACGCGGCAATCAGGCCTGCTCCTTCGTCGGGCCGAACTGAAGGCCCTTGCTGAACCAGGGATACATGAGCGGAAGGACATACAGGGTGAGGATCGTTGCGGTGATCAGGCCCCCGATGATGACGGTTGCCAGAGGTCGCTCGACTTCTGCGCCTCGTGATGTGGACAGTGCCATGGGGATGAAGCCAAGGCTTGCAACAAGAGCGGTGATCAGCACTGGTCGCAGACGGTCTACAGCCCCTTCGTGCACGGCCACCTCGACCTCCTTTCCTTCCTTACGCAATCCGTTGATGTGGCTGACCATCACCACGCCGTTCAGAACGGCGATACCGAAGAGGGCGATGAATCCAACGCAGGCAGAAAGATTGAGATTGATGCCGCGCAGCCACAAAGCGGCGACACCACCCACAAGTGCGAGCGGGACGATCGAGAGAATAAGAAACATCTGCTTCGCATTCTGAAAGGTGGCATACAGAAGAGCGGAGATGATGAGCAGCGACACCGGAAAGACGATCAACAATCTCTGTTGAGCGCGCTGCTGGTTCTCGTATTGACCGCCCCACTCCAGCCGGTATCCTGGCGGCAGTGGCATCTTGCTGGCCACGGCAGTCTTGCAGTCTTCGACGAAGCTGCCAAGATCGCGCCCGCTCACATTGCTCATGACGACCGCGCGACGGTGTGCCTGCTCGCGATTGATGAGGATGGGGCCGCCAACCGTCTTGATCTCCGCTACCTGGTCCAGCCGGACCAACTCGCCTTGCGGTGTCTTGAGTTGCAGAGAACGCAGGCGTTCGGGATTGTTGCGAATGTCTGCCGGGAGGCGGATCGCAATCGGAAAGCGCTCTTCACCCAGGAGCATCTCGGAGAGTTGCTTGGAGCCGTATAGCGTCTCAATCAGCTCTTGTACATCGGAGACGTTGACGCCGTACCGCGCGGCCTCTCGCCGGTTGACACGGACCTGCAACTCCTGCGCCCCGGAGATGATCTCCATCTGCGTTTCGGATGCACCCTTCACGTTGGAAATGATCTTTTGGGCGTTGTGTGCCATCTGCTCAAGGGTGTCCAGGTCTTCGCCGAAGATCTTCAGCGCGACATCTCCCCGTGTGCCCGTGATCGTCTCGTCCATGCGCATTTGCATCGGTTGCGTGATCTCGTAGGTGACGCCGGGAATCCTATCGAGCGACCTTTGCAGGTCATTGGTGAACTGCTGTTTGGCCTCCACGCTGGCGTTTTGCAGCCTGGGCGTGAAGCTCAGGTACGAGTCGGATTCATACTCGCCCATGGCTTCGGTAGCCAGATCGGGCCGCCCGAGCTTGGTGACGACGCCCGCAACCTCGCTCTTCGCCTTGATGGTCTTCTCGATCTGATTGCCAATGGCAACCGACTCTGTGAGTGCAATGCCTGGCAGTCGCTTCGAGGTCACCACCATCGAGCCTTCATCAAGCGTCGGCATGAACTCCGTACCGATGAATTTCAGAGACCCAATCGCGACCACGATCATGGCTACGGAAACGGTGAGGATCAGCTTGCGGTGACGTTCGCTTCTGCCGAGCGAGCG
>CAZZXY010000113.1:0-13340 GCA_964658105.1 Verrucomicrobia bacterium Tous-C9LFEB
CCCGTGGTGCCGGTGCTACCGGTCCCTCCTGTGCTGCCCGTGCTGCCGGTTGCACCTGTGCTACCGGTCGTGCCTGTGCTGCCGGTGGTTCCGCCGGTGCCGGTCGTGCCTGAAGTGCCGGTGGTGCCTGTTGACCCCGAGGTTCCCGTGCTGCCGGTGGTACCTGTAGTTCCGGTCGCGCCTGTGGTCCCGGTGGTGCCGGTAGCCCCCGTTGTTCCGGTGTCTCCTGTCGCCCCGGTGGTGCCGGTCGTACCCGTAGTGCCCGTGGTGCCGGTCGCGCCACTGGACGGATCGTAGTAACCGCTCGAGGCTGTTGCCAGGCAGCCGGTCAGGGTCACCAGGCTGGCAAGGGCGCCGACGGCCAGCATGAGGCTAAACAGTCCACCTACGCGGCGGCGTCGCAGGCACAGCGGACCGAAGAGGCCCAGGATGGCCAGGGAGACAGCGGATCCCAGGGCCAGCGGTGTCCGGATCAGACCCTCGCGGCCTGGGTTCACCCGGGCGGTCGTCGTACCCTCGGTAACGGTAAGCGTCAACGGGGTCACGCCGGCCGCCGCCGCGAGTTGCGAAGGTGTGAGGACATAGTTGGCCGCAGTCGGCAGCCCGTCCACAGCGAAGCTGACCGAGGCCGGCAGAGCCGACGCGCCCACAGGCGTCAGCACCAGGAAGTAGCTGGCCGAGCCGCCCCCGCTCGCAATGGTGCCGGCCGAAGGTGCACCGGAGGCTACGGCAACGGTGAAGTCCACGATGTTGATCGAGGTGTTGGCCGTGGAGCCAAGGAAGCGGGGATCGCCGTTGTAGATGGCCGACAACTGGTGCTTGCCGGACAGGGAGAAGGACGTGGTAAACGTCGCGCCGCCGTTGTTCAGCGTCGCCTGCCCCAGGGTCGTGGTGCCGTCCATAAACTGGACCGTGCCGGTGGGCGCCGCCGAGGTAAGGGTCGTATTGCCCGAGGCGAAGTTGACGGACAGGGTGACGGGGGCGCCCGCGAGCGCCGGGTTGGGGGACGCCGTGAAGGTCGAGGCCACTGCCTGCTGAATGACCTGCACGGGATTGCTGGTGCCCGTGAAGGTGTCGTCGGCAACGATGACATAGAAGGTGCCGAGCGAACCGAAGGACACACCGGAGTTCGGTGCCGGGAAGCTGTGCTTTCCGGCGTCGCTCGCGGTGAAGGTATACGAGCCGCCAAAGAGAAACGACGCCAGCGGATCAGTCGCCGAGAAGACGATGTGGCCGAGGTAGCCGGTATACACCGCGTTCGTCGTATCGATCGCCGTGACGGTGAGGCTGACGGCGGTGCCGATGGTTGTGGTCGTGGGCGATGCGGTCACGAGGAAGTGATCGATGTGCGACGTGCCCGTGCCGTCCAGGTTCAACGTCAGGCTGGTGGACAGACCACCGCCAACAGCCTGCCCGGCGATGGTGGCCGTTGAAGGGTTTCTGCCCGTATTCAGCGGCGTAAAGGAGAGCAGGTAGGTGCAGGTGGCATCCACGCCGAGCTGATTGGCGGCGGAGGGCGTTCCGCCCGCCGTGATGATGGGGCACGTGGACCCGGGGGCGCCCAGGTTATAGGCCACACCGCTCTGGCTGGGGTTCGCGCCAGCAGTCGGAATATCGAACTGCAAGGTCTCGTTGCCGCCATCCATCAGGGTGATGGCGAGATTGCCGTCCGTATCGTCGGGCGTGCCGATGGGTGTTGGCGTGGGGTAGGTGTAGCTCGCCGCATTGCGATGTACGGTGATCAGACCAGCCGTCAGATCCGTAAGCAGGAGGTCGCCCGCTTCAGTCATCGTCACACCGACCGGCTGCGTCACGGTCACGCCACGGAGGTTCAGGGCGGTGCCCGCACCACCTGACGAGATGCTCACAAAGCGTGTGTTGCCGGCATCGGCGACGGTCAACGTTCCGGACGGACTGACCGTGATCCCCACCGGATTGGATAACGTAATACCCGATACCGCCACCGGAGCGACTTGTCCGCTGATCAGCGAGAGCTGCACGATCCGGTTGTTGCCCGCATCCGCGATGAAGAGATTGTGATTGAGATCAACCGCCAATCCCCCCGGGTTCTGTAAGGGGGTTGCAAGGCCGTCCAGTGGCAGCGTCGTGGCGGAGGTTTGGTCCGGCGCAACGCGCACGATGGTCCCGGTGCCCGCATCCGCGATATAGAGGTACCCCGTGCCGTCCACGGCAAGGCCGGTCGGGACGGCGAGAGTTACGCCGGGCGTCGCGACCGTCTGCACGGTTCCGCCGGGCTGCACGAAGTACACACTGTGGTCGCCGGGTGACGAAACAAAGACCGTCCCCAGGCCGTTGACCGCCAGCGAAGACTGGTTCGTTCCGGATACGGTGCCCAGCACCGTGGCGGCGCCGTTCGGTGCGATCGAAAGCAGACGGCTGTTCAGGATGTCATTGACGTACAGATTGCCGCTGCCATCCAGGACGGAGGCGGTCGGCAGAAAGACCGAAGGCGAGATGCCCGCGACGCTCGTGGTCGCGGTGGCGGAGAGTGGCGACGTCAGCAGCATCAGCGGACCCTGGCCGATGCCACGCAGCGGAACATTGTTCACAATGGCGCCGCTGATATCGACCAGCGAAAGCCAGCCCTCGCGCGGGCCTACCTGCGTGGGCGTGAACTGCAGCGTGATCAGGCAGGTGGCCGGCGGGGCCTGCACGCCCACGCAGTCCTGGTTCACCAGGGTGAAGTCGAGATTGCTGGCACCTTCCGTGACGACGTTGACCGCGGAGATCTGCGTTCGCACCGTGGCGTTGAAGTTCAGGCTGATCTTGCCGGAGGTGGTCCCCACAAAGGACGAGCCGAAGTCGACCGGGCCGCCCTGCAGCAGTCCCTGGGCCGGTGCCGCCGCAGGTCCCAGCAGGCATGCCAGAAAGCCAAGAACGGTGAGCAGATAGGTGAGCGGACGAAGCGTCGCCGACAACCGGGGGCGGCGGACTTCAGCGCACATCAATCTCATAGCTCTCCTTTGGTCTCCGCGCGCAGGTCTGCCCTGGTAAGCCGAAAACACTGCTTTGGTGGCACGGATCTTGTGCGGCTCAGCGTGGGGATACCCGGCGGGGTAACGTGCCTTCATGAACTATGCGGCGTCCCCGGCCCGGAGGGGATACAACTTCCAGCACGTTGACCAGAACGACAGCGTTACTTTCGTCACGGGACTTCCGGAACGTGCTAACGGAACCATTGGGCACCGCAGGTGAGGGGCGCGGCCGGAATGCTACTATGCCCCCACAGCCTCGGCGCCCCGCGTTTCCGTACACGAAACGACCTCTTCCTGGCCCGAGACAGTGCTCGAGGAGTGATCCATGGCAGGCGGGGATTGGTTGCGGTCGGAGGTGCCCGCAGAGGCATCCGGCACAGGGCGAACCGGCGAACAGCACCGACAGTTTGAATTACGGCCTCTCTCGCTGGGCGAGGTTCTGGATCGCACGTTTGCGCTGTACCGCTCTCACTTCTGGTTGTTTGCGGGCATCTCCATGATCGCGGCAGCGGTCAACGTCGTGGGCCAGGGCATCTCGCTGGCTGCGGCGCAGAAGATGGCCGGTCACATGGCATTACCGCCCGCCACCACGCCGGCCGCCGCCCTGATGCGCTTCCGCGCCGTGGGCGCCGCCAGCGTGCCGGCCTACCTCGTGACACTGCTGTTTGTTCTGGTCTCCGCGATCACCCATGCGGCTACCTCGCTTGCCATGACCCAGGTGTACCTGGGCAAAGCCGTAAGCGCGAAGGGAGCCGTGGGCAGGGTGCTGCCCCGCTGGTACCGTTGGATCGGCATTGCAATCTGGCAGGGGTGCAGTATGGCCTGGATCCCGGTAGCAGCGTCGGTTCCGGCGCTTTTGCTGCTGGGCTTCGGAGCCCGGGGCAACAGCACGGGACTGGCCGTCATTGGCGGCGGTCTCCTCTTCCTGGCCTTCCTCGGAGGCTTCCCTGCTGGCGTGATCCTATACCTGCGCAATGCGCTGGCGGTGCCGGCAGCGGTCACCGAAGGCCTGACGATCCGCCCCGCGATGCGCCGCAGCAAAGTGTTAGCCGCCGGCACCAAGGGGCGCATTTTTGTTGTGCTTTTCATCGCACTCTGTCTGCTGGAGGTTGTCGGCATCCTGCAATCGCCCGTGGCGATCCTGATGGTGATGGCGCCGAACAAGCAACACTACCTGGCGCGAGGCATCACGCTGCTGATCGCCTTTGCCGGCCACACCGTCGTCGCGCCCATCGCCCTGATTGGGCTGACGCTGGTGTACTTCGATCAGCGTGTTCGCAGGGAAGCGCTGGATCTCGAGTTATTGCTGGAGGGTTCCCGGGAGAGTGCGGGGGGCCTGCCCGATACGAGGCTCCCCAGCGCCCCGCAGCCGGAGGGCTATGAGCCTCTGGGCTGAACAAAGCCGCTCGCGGAGCCATGCCAGGGCCGTCGCGATGCTGGCATTAGTCTTTACGCTCGCCGCCCCCCTTCGGGCGGATGAGGCAAAGACGTTATCCGCGAGCGCGTTCGCGAGTGAGCTGGCCGCCCTGCAACAGCTGGCAACGGCCTGCGCGGGAAACGCCCTTGCGTGTGACCCGTCGAAAATGCCTCCCCCGCAGCAGGTGCAAATGGTCGCAGCCGGCGGGAGCTTCGGCATAACCTGGGCGTGGTTGGGGGAGGCGCTTTCCTCTGCGAAGACGTCTTCCGCCGGGGACCGTGCCAAAGCCATGGGGCAGGTGCGGGCGCACCTCGGGGAGCTCGCGAGGCAGGCCGGCGCGGGGCAAGCCTTGCCGGTGGCCGGCGTCGGGAGAGCACGGGCAGCCGCCAACACCGCCCTCGCGCGGGACGAGTTCCGGGCCGCCGAGGGTCCGGGTTGGCTGGATCGCCAGCTGGCCAGAGTGCAGGACGCGATGCTGCGCCTGTTCACTGGCATGGGCCGCCTGGGTCAGCGCGCACCGTGGCTGGCGCCCCTGGTGGAATGGGGCTGCTTCGGCCTGGCGGCGGCGGGGCTGCTCTGGTTTGTGCGCCAGAGCCTGAGGCGGCAGAGCCTCCGCATATCGCTGAGCGACGCCGCCCCTCCCCTTGGGCATGGAGACCGGAATGGGGCGGACTGGGCGGGACAGGCCGAAAGAAACGCCGCTGCTGGCAAGTGGCGTGAAGCGGTGCATTGCCTTTACTGGGCGGCCATCAACCTTCTGGAAAGCCGACGCGCATGGCGAGCCAATCCCACCCGAACGCCGCGCGAGTATCTGCGCCTGCTGCAGCCGGGCTCAGGGGCTGAGAGGGCGCTTCGCGAGCTGACCCGCAGCTTCGAGCATGTCTGGTACGGGCACACGGAGGCCTCCGAAGACGGCTACCGCATGGCGCGGGAGAGCTTCCGTGCGTTGGAGGCAGCCCGGCCCGAGCGGGCTCCCGGGCCTCCCCAGGCCGTCGGGACAGCGCCTCCGTTGGCTGCCGCAGGGGGAAGCTGATGGCGACTGCGGCATTGGGCCTGGGAAGCGGAACGAACGTCGACCGCCGGCTGATGCTCTGGCTCGGCGGTGCCGTGCTGTTGATCATCGTGCTGGTGAGCGTGGTCGCCCCGACGGCAGCGAACAATGACTCGCGCCCATCGACGTACAACACCGCGCCCGGTGGTGCCAAGGCGGCGTTTCTGATGTTGCAGTCAATGGGACGGCCGGTCGCGCGCTGGGACCAGCCGCTGGACGACTTGGCCGGCACGGATGCCTCGCACACAACCTTGGTGCTGGCCGAACCCGGCTATACGGCGCTTGAAAAGGATCGCCTCGCTGCGCTGCTGAAGGTCTTTCTGGAACGTGGTGGGCGGGTGGTGGCTACCGGCGCACGCGGCGGGTTGCTGCTTCCGGGTGGGTCGGTGAAGGGCAGTCAACGACTCGGCAATCTTTGCTACACGCAGCCGGAGGGCCCTGGGAGTCTGGCGGCTGCAGGCAAGGTGGAGATGGAAGACGTCGTGCGCTGGGGCGACGAAAGCCCGGGCGTGTATGTCGAGCAGCGCTGCGGTCCGGATGCCGTGGTCATCCGCATGCTGGTGGGACAGGGCGAGGCGATCTGGTGGAGTTCGGCGAGTCCATTGACCAACGCCGAACTGCGCAACGACGCGGACCTGAAGCTCCTGCTGGCCAGCCTGGGCGACGATCGGCACGTGCTCTTCGATGAGTCTCTGCAACAGACTGTTCGCTCGCAATGGAGTGCCGCCACGGGCCTGCCGTTGTGGTGGATGCTGGGGCAGGCGGCCGCTATCTTTTTGTTGCTTGTGTTCTCGTTCAGCCGGCGCCGTGGTCCTGTCCGTTTGCCGGTCGGTGTACCGCGCTCGTCGCCTGTGGAGTTCGCCGTGAGCATGGGTGATCTGTATGAGAAAGCAGGTGCTACCGGTGCCGCCACTGAAGCTGCCAGGCGTCGCCTGGAACGCGCACTGGTGCGGGAAGCAGGTCTGGCGCAAAGAACCGTGGGGGCCGGGCCGGACGCGATTGCGGCAGCGCTGGAGGCACGCTTCGGTGGAAACTGGCGCAGCCTGGCGGATCACCTGGGCGAGGCCGCGACGGCCGCAGAAGGAGACACCAGGCCGGGGAGCGCGCTGAAGCTGGTTCGGGCGATGGGCGAGGATGTCGAGCGTGTGCGCCGGGCAGCTCGACCGGGGGAGACACCCCTGGCAACACCCGTGAACACGCCAGCGTCCGCGCCGTGAGAGGCTGATTCAGTGCGTCAGGGGAGCTGTTTTGAGTGCAAGGCACACAGAGGTTTGCGAGGTAGCATGACGGACGGTTTGGCAACGGATTTGGGAGTAAGCGCGGCCGAGGAGCTGTTTCGCCGCGGAGGGGCAGAGATCGGTCGGGTCATTGCGGGCCAGGACGCGGCCGTGGTGCAGGCGCTTGCGACGGTGCTGTGCGGTGGCCACGCCCTCATCGAAGGCGTTCCAGGTGTGGCCAAAACGCTGACGGTCAAAACGCTGGCGCGCTTTCTTGGCCTCGATTTCCGCCGCGTACAGGGCACACCCGACATGATGCCCGCGGACATCCTCGGAACAACGGTGTTTACGCCAGGCTTTGGGGACCGCCCGGCGGAATTCCGCTTTCATCCGGGCCCGGTCTTCACGCAGTTTCTGCTGACCGATGAGGTGAACCGCATGCCGCCACGCACGCAGGCGGCGCTGCTGGAGTCCATGGAGGAGCGCCAGGTGAGCGCCGACGGCGAACGGCACGTCCTGGACGGCTTCTTCACCGTATTTGCTACGCAGAATCCGGTGGAGTTCGAAGGCACCTATCCGCTACCGGAGGCGCAGCTGGATCGCTTCCTCTTGAAGATCAGCATCGGCTACCCGACCGCAGCGGACGAGCGCACCATCCTGGAGCGGCACCACACTGCAGTGGAGCCCACAGGCCTGGCCGAGCTGCCGCTCGAGCCCGTACCGATCGCGATGCTGGCGCAGGCGCGTCGGGAGATCCGCGGTGTGCGTGTCGAGCCGGCGATCTTTGAGTACATCCTGAGTGCAGTCCGCCGCACGCGTGAGTGGCCGTCGATCGCCTTGGGCGCCAGCCCCCGGGCAAGCACTTCCCTGCTGCTGGTGGCCAAGGCCCTGGCTGCTCGCGAAGGCCGTGATTTCGTGGTGCCCGACGATGTGAAGGAAGCCGCGATCCCCGTGTTGCGACACAGGCTGGTGCTACGGCCGGAGGCGGAACTGGAAGGGCTGGACCCGGACCGCGTCGTGCGTGAGGTGCTGCAGGCAACGCCGGTGCCGAAGTGAGGGCGGGTGCCCGCTCAGCGGGCCGAGGGAGGCGTTTGCCGAAGCGCCTCGCGAAAGCCCGATTGCAGCGTCAGCCTGCCCACAATCATCAGGATCACCCCGGAGGCCAGAAAGACCATGTCCCACAGCAGATGATTGCCGTTCTGGTAGACGTGGTGGAGCTGCAGGATCTCGTGGTCGATGGTGCCCTCGACAAGGTTGAAAAGACCGAAGCCGAACAGGATCGCACCCAGCAGCGCCTTATCAGAAAGCACGACATCCGGACGCTTGATCGCGCGCCAGAGCAGAAAGATCCCCAGGGCGACGCAGATCCAGGTGAACGCGTGGAAGAAGCCATCCCACACCATGTTGATCTGCTCATTCAGCAGCGAGGTGCGCAGCACCCGGTTGGAAAGCATGTTGTGCAGCTGCAGAATCTGGTGGAACAGGATGCCGTCGACAAAGCCGCCCATCCCGATGCCGATAACGGTGCCGGCGAGCACGAGCGGACGCGTGGTTTGCTTAGGGGTCATGCAGCAGCCTCGAACGCATGCATCGCAAGAGTATCGGAAACCGGTTCCGCTGGTTGCAGGTCCGGCAGGAAGAACGAGGACACCACGGCTGCCGCTAGGAGGATCGGCACCGGAGCCATGACCAGGAGCAGCGTGTGCAGGAAATGCCCATTGAAGAGACCGGCCCGCAATGCCTGGCCATTGGGCGAGTCGCAAACGGTACAGGCATGGGCCGAAGCCCACGCCTGCAGGGAGATGCAGCCAGACATCGCGCGGCGCAATGATCTCATCAGCGAAAGCCTTTTGGCTGCGACGATCCGCTTGCAGCCAGTCTTCCCTTGGGACGCAGGCGCACCGGGAGTGGTTGTGAGGCAGGCTTGCGGACACTGATTCCACCGCCCGCAAGTGGACGCGCGCAGCCGCTGGGCCGAACAGGGCGATGGCTCGGCTTCGGTCTGACACCGCGCGCGCTGTGGCTCATCGTGGCGGGCTTCGTGCTGGCGCTGCCGGCCTTCTGGCGTCCGCATGCGGTCTGGTTCATGGTGGGATGGGACGCGCTGGTGGTGCTGCTGGCGCTGTGGGATGCGCTGCGTCTGCCCCGGCCTCGTCAGCTGGTGGTCAGCCGGACGTTTCTCGATTCGCCGCAGCTAGGCCTGCCCACACGCGTGGAGCTCGCCGTCACCAGTGACGCGGAGCAGGTGCTGGACGTCAGCGTCACCGACGACCTGCACCCGGCGTTGGTGGGTGTGCCGGAGACGCGACATGTCGAAGTTTTTCCGCGGGATCCGGCCAGGGTCGAGTTCACCATTTGGCCCCGCGAGCGTGGTGAGTTTGCGTTGGGGTGGGTCTATCTGCGCTGGCGAGGAGCGCTGGGTCTGGGCGAGCGTTGGGGTGCAGCGGCGTTGCGCATGGAAGCTGGCGAGAACCCGCAACCGGTACCCGGTCCGGGGAAGGACAACCAGAGAGCCGAGAGCCAGCGTGTGCGTGTATACCCTGCCCATGAGCAGGCTCGCGGCGTCAACGACTTCTTCCTCATGCGCGCACGGCAGATGGAACGGCAGCGGCGGCAACTGCGCCTGCGCGGCGGCGGTCGTGAGTTCGAATCCCTGCGCGAGTACCAGCCCGGCGATGAGCTGCGGGCTGTGAGCTGGACCGCCACCGCACGCCGCGGCAAGGTGGTCACACGGCAGTTCATGGCGGAACGCAGCCAGCAGGTATGGGCCGTGCTGGATGCAGGGCGCCTGTCGCGGACAGCCTTTGAGCTCCGGCGCGCCGTTGGCCCGGCGTTTGTCGGTGAGACCGAGGCCGAACGGGACGAGGCGCACCGGCTCACCGTGACACAACTCGATCAGGCAACCACCGCGGCAACGATGCTGGCGCAGGTCGTGGGCGGGAGTGGCGACAAGTTCGGCATGATGGCCTACGGCACCGAGATCCAGCAGGTGCTCCTCCCCGGGACGGGACCGAACCATCTGCGGCTGCTGATCGACCTGCTCAGCGCAACAAAGAGTGATCCCGCGGAGAGCGATGCCCTGCTTGCAGTCGCTCGGCTGAAGCAGCTGCAGCGACGCCGCGGGTTGTTTGTTTGGATCACGGAGCTTGCGGACACCGCCGGCCGGCCCGCACTGGTAACCGCTGCAGCGGAACTCGCCCGGGGACACCTCGTCGTGCTTGTGCTGTTGAAGCATCCGGAGCTCGAGGCACTGGCCAACGACCTGCCCGCCGACCGTGCGGCGATGTTTCACGCAGCCGCGGCAACGGAGATGGCAGAACGGCGGCGCGAGACGATCGCCCAGCTGGAACGGCGGGGCGTGCTGATCGTGGAGGCCTCCGCCGAGGAGGTCGGCATGCGTGCGGTGAGCGAGTACCTGGAGGTCAAGGCGCGCGGGCTCCTGTAGGCGAAGGCGACGGGCGCGCCGATGCATCCAAGGGGTTGTGGCTACTCAGACGAATCAGAACACCCCTCTGCTCTCTCCCTTTCACAGCGAGGCTCTCAGCCTTCCCAATCGCGTCTGCATGGCCCCGATGACACGTGGACGCGCCGACAATCCGGGGCACGTGCCCACGGAGATGATGGCGACCTACTATGCGCAGCGTGCCAGCGCGGGCCTGATCATCACCGAAGGCACGCACATCAGCCCGCGTGCCAATGGCTGGCAGAACGTTCCGGGGATCTACACGCCCGAGCAGATCGCAGGCTGGCGGATGGTTACCGATGCCGTCCACAAGGCCGGCGGCCGCATCTTTTGCCAGCTCTGGCACCAGGGACGGATGTCGGTGCCGGAGCTGCAACCCGAGGGCAAGTTGCCGCTGGCCCCTTCGGCCATGACGGCCAAGGGAGTAGCGGGCTTTATCGATGGTGACTACAAGCCAGGGCCCGTGCCGGAAGAAATGACCGCGGACGACATCAAGGGCATGATCGCGGAGTTCGCGCAGGCGGCAAAGAACGCCCTCGAGGCCGGCTTCGACGGCGTAGAGATCCATGGAGCGAACGGCTACATCCTGCAGCAGTTCTTCACGGAGCAGGCAAACCAGCGCACCGATGAGTACGGCGGCACGATCGAGAACCGGGCAAGGGTGCTGTTCGAGGTGATCGAGGCCATCCAGAAGGTGATCCCCGCCGAAAAGGTGGGCCTGCGCCTCTCGCCCTCCATGAGTGAAATGCAGGGCATCAACATCGACGACGGCACCGCACCGCAGTTCGACTACATCGTGCGCAGGCTGAACGACTATAAGCTGGCCTACCTGCACTTCCTCGAGCCGATGAAGCCAGTCGACAAGATCCCCTACGCGGTGGCCAACGTAGCGAAGCATTACCGGCCGCTCTACAAAGGGACGCTGATGATCAACAAGGGCTTCACCGTCGACACGGCGAACCAGGAGATCGAACAGGGTCTCGCGGACCTGGTGTCGTTCGGCACGCCGTATATCTCCAACCCGGATCTCGTGGAACGTTTCGGCAGCGGGGCTGCACTGGCCGAAGCGGAGAAAGAGACCTTCTACACGCCGGGAGCCAAGGGCTATATCGACTACCCGGCGCTGGGCTGACACCTTCAACTGGAGAGCGATGCTGCTCAAGACGGCGAACCTAAGGGCGAGCCTGGGCTACGCACTCCATGAAACCGTCATCCTGAGCAAAGCGAAGGACCTCCGTATTCTGCTTCGGGCAGCAATGCCGATCACGCAAAGTACCGAGGTCCCTCGTCGCACCCACGATCACAGCGGAACGCAAACCTCAGACCTATCTACCTGAAGCCGACGGCACGGGTGTCGCTGTACGCAGAAACTCATAACGAGCGCGCGTCGTATCGGGCTTCGCCTCCGAGGGAACATTCAGGTGCATCACCTGCCACTGATCCTGCTGCTTGTAAGCCGGCCACTCCGGCAGGCCCGCACCATTCGGGTTGCCGGTCTTCGCAAAGTTGATCCAGTAGCTCTGCATCTGCTCTGACAGCTTGTAATCGTCCTCTTTCCACGGCGCGGCAGGCCGCACGCGCAGATTGCCAAAGACATACTCAATCTCGCTGGAGTGGAATGCGCCGGAGGTGACCGGATGAAACGTATCGCCGGGTGAGGCATGCTCAAAGTGGTAACGATACACCGGGGCTTCGCCGGTCTTCACCTGCGCCTCAATCCACTCCCATGTGGACGCGGCGATAAAGCGGTCTGCGGCAGCGTCAGCCAGGCTGCGCCTCGCCTCTTCGGGTGTCGTCGCACCGTAGACCTTCAGGAACTCATCCGCGTGCGGACCCCAGGTTGTCTGGGCGGCTTCACGGTAGCTCTCCATCGTGACTGGCTCCTTTGGAAAGCCGCCCTCATCGCGGTTCCAGCCGGCGAGCAGCGGAATATGCGCCTGCTTGCCCGCGGCATAAATAGCCGGGACCGAGTACGGCAGAAACATGCCGTCCACATCAGCGCCAAAGTGAATACCGGGCGCCTTTTGCCCTTCCACGGCCTTCAGGATATCCGCAGCAGACATCGCGCGAAGGTCAGCGAGCGAAGGCTTGCGCAGCACGTCACGGGCAAAGGCCTCGCCGCGTGCCTCCGCAACGGCCAGTGTGGGAAACGGCAGCGTGCCACGAGAAAACGCACCACCGCTCTCACCGATGGCATGCGCCAGTGTGTCCTTCGCCATGGGCGACGCCATCTGCGCGCTCACCGAGAACGACCCTGCTGACTCACCAAAGAGCGTGACGTTGCCCGGGTCACCACCAAATGCGGCGATGTTGCGCTTGACCCACTGCAACGCTGCCGCCTGGTCCATCAGGCCATAGTTGCCGGCAGCATGCTGCGGTGATTCCGCGGCCAGCGCCGGGTGCGCAAAGAAGCCGAAGATATTCATCCGGTAATTCATGCTGACAAGGATTACGCCCTTATGCGCGAAGACTTCGCCATCCTGGCGGCGCTCTGAGGTGCTGCCCGCATAAAACCCGCCACCATACACCCACACCATCACCGGCAGCTTAGCGCCTTCCGCCACATCCTTTGGAGACCACACATTCAGCGTCAGGCAGTCTTCACTCGCGCCGGGATCATGGAAGGTCATGTCTGCAAACTGGTTCACCTGCATGCAGTGCGACCCATAGCTATGGGCGTTGCGCACGTCTTTCCACTTGTCCGCAGGTTGTGGCGGCTTCCAGCGCAAAGGGCCTACAGGGGGCGCCGCAAACGGCACACCCAGAAACGCGCGCACGCTGCCGTCATCAGAAAGCTTGCCCGCGATCTCGCCCTTGTCCGTCTTGATCTTGAGTGGATCCTGAGCATGAGCCGTAAAGGACAGAGTGAGAGCGAGTACTGCAAGGGGGCCAGGGTGCCGTAAGTTCATGCCATCTCCGGGTGCGCGACGCGTGAACCATCCTAAACGGTCCCTTGTAGGGAATGCAGCGCCTACTCTTCTCGTTCCAGAAAGAGCCGGAAAACGTCCTCTTTGTCCGTGCCGCCATCAATGTGGAGCACTCGTTCGGCAATCGTCCGACACAGCTCGCGTACGGAGATATCCAGCTGCTTGGCCGCGAGTTGGGTCGCCGTGCTCCGCTCCGGGGTCATCCCCTCGCGCGCGAAACGCTGCGCCTTGGGCAGTGCCGCAGCCAGGGTGAACTCCGGCTGCAGCGC
>CAZZXY010000114.1:0-13212 GCA_964658105.1 Verrucomicrobia bacterium Tous-C9LFEB
GGATTAGGGAGCAGGGGCTAGGGAGTAGGGTAGTGGGGACAGAAAGTGGAAGAACCTCAAACAGCCGTCATCCTGAACGCAGTGAAGGACCTCCGTATTCTGCCCGGGACATCACCCCCGCCCAAGGCCGTTCACACAGCCGAGCCCACCCTCAAACCCTCATCTTCCCCGCGACCGCAACCAAATTTGAGCGTCTAACACTCAGGTGCAGTCGCTCGACAGCGCGAGAGGCAACGGCGGAGCGGCCACCAGAGGTAGGATCGTAGCCATGAGAACCATCGACGTAACACAGGGCGGGGTCCGCGTTCTCGACAGCCGCTCCACCGCGGGCCTTCTCAGCAAGGTGTTGTGGATTACCACGGTCGGCTTCCTGTTCACGGCCTTCGGCGCATACATTGCCCCGCCTTACATCGGCGGCGGCATCTTCTTCATTTTCATCCTGAACCTGGGGCTGATCTTCGCCATCAACGCGGCCACCAAGCGTTCGCCCGGTTTGGCGCTCGTGCTCTTCTATGTCTTCACGACCCTCATGGGCGTGGAGATCGGCCCGATGCTGCAGGCCTACATGCACATGGCCGGCGGCCAAAGCGTCGTCTTTCAGGCGGCCATTACCACCGCGGTCGGCATGGCCGCGATGGGCATCGTCGCGCAGATTGCCCGGTTCGACTACCAACGGGTCGCCAACTACGCCTTTGCCGCGCTGCTCGTGCTGATCGTTGTTGGCCTGATCGGCTCGTTCGTGCACTTCGTCTCGCCGAGCCTGTACGCCTGGGCCACGCTGGCCATCTTCTCCGTGCTGCTGCTGGTGGACTTCATGCGGCTCCGCGACGGCGGCCGGGGCCTGGCGCCAGTACAGCTCGCGCTAAGCATCTACATGGACGCCCTGAACATCTTCATCGCCCTCGTGCAGATCTTCGGCAACGGCAACGGTCGCCGCAACAGTCGTTGGTCCTGATTTGTTGTCATACCCGAAGGGAATCTGCGTTGTCCCCGGCAACCGAGTCCCAACGGCAGCCACAGAACGGTAAGAGCGTGGTGTCGACAGCCCGTCGACACCCCTTTTGTTGTCATCCCCGAAGGGAACCTGCGTTGTCCTTGGCAACCGAGTCCCAACGGCAGCCACAAGACGGGAAGGGCGTGGCTTCAGCCACGCCGAATGCGCCGGCTGAAGAAGCGGCTTCGGCCGCTGAGGTAAGCCCGACGCAGCCCGCAAATCACCGACCTCGAAGGTCCGCCACGGCGGGCCTTTTCTTTTCCCCGCAAACGCTACACTGAACCGATGCCTCGTGAAGCGCGCACCGACCCCACCGAGACCCGCGACTGGTTGCGCAAGCTCCCCAAAGCCGAGCTCCATCTCCACCTCGAAGGCTCCATCACCCCCGACACGCTTCTCGGGCTCTCGAAGCTCCACGACGCCGTCCCGCTCACCCTCGAGCAGGCCCAGAAGGTCTATCTCTACCACGACTTCCCCAGCTTCCTGATGAGCTTCAAGGCCGTCACCGAGCGCCTGCACACCCCCGCCGACTACGAGACGATCACCTACAACATGGTTCGCGACCTCGCCGCCCAGGGCATACGCCACGCTGAGGTCTATCTGTCCATCGGCATCCTCTATCGCTTCGGCCGGCTCGACCCAGACGCCGTCATGGAAGCCGCCGAGCGTGGCCGCGAGCGCGCCGAGCGGGACTTCGGCACGACTGTCCTCTGGATCATCGACGCGGTCCGACACTTCGGCGTAGAGGAAGCGCAGCGCGTCTTCGAAAAAGCCGCCAGCTTGCGCGGGCAATACTCGTCCGTGGTCGGCATAGGCATCGGCGGCGATGAGGCACGTGGCCCCGCCAACGGCTTCCGCGAGGTCTACGCCGCAGCGAAAGAGGCGGGCCTTCACCTCACCTGCCACGCCGGCGAGACCACCGGCCCGCAAAGCATCTGGGGAGCCATCAACATCGGCGCCGAACGCATCGGCCACGCCCTCACCGCAGCCGAGGACCCCGAACTGATCGAGATCCTCTCCCAACGCCAGATCCCCCTCGAGCTCAACGTCACCAGCAACCTCCGCACCGGCTGCTGCCCCGCCCTGCCCGAGCACCCGGTCCGCCGCTACTTCGAAGAAGGCCTGATGATCACGCTGAACTCCGACGATCCGCCCTTCTTCGGAGCCACGCTGCTCGACGAATACGAACTGGTCCACCGCGACTTCGAACTCACCCTCGACCAGATGCGCGAACTCGCCGCTAACTCCTTCGAGGCCAGCTTTCTCAGCCCGGAGAAGAAGCTCAAACACCTGGGCGAGGTCGAGCAGTACGGCTGGTAGCTCCCGCTTCCATGCGTGCTACAAGAAGAACCCAGCCTCACGACGAGGCACCTGAACAGGAAGAGACCCACCTCCCGAGCCGAGGAACAGGGATGGTACTCGTCTCCCTGAGCCTAGAACGGGAAGGGCACGGCTTTAGCCGGGCCGCCAACAGGCGAGAGCAACGCGGCTTTAGCCACCGGGGTACCTTTGGGCGATCTACACGCAAGCCCGTGAGCGAAGCCAGATGAAGATCGACCTCACCGCCCTGCCAAGCCGCATCGTCCTCAGCCGCAAGGGCTCTGATGCGGCCTGGGGTGGCCGCTCCAGCCTGCGCCTCGGCACAGAGCTGATCAGCCTCCCGATCCCCGAAAGCGCCTCACGAGCCGCCGCAGCCAAGCAAGCCGGCACCGGCACCCGTTACGGCGACCTTCCCCGGCACAAACACCTCGGCCCGCTGCACGAGCACCTGCGAGACATCTCCGCGGACGACTATGTACACCTTGACCCGGACCTGCGGCCCGAGCTCCGTCCAGGGCGCAGCCGGGCAGAGACTGGCCTCTTCGGCCAGGTGGGCGCGGCCGAGCGGCATCTGCGCAACCAGGAGGTCGGCCCCGGCGACCTCTTCCTGTTCTTCGGCTGGTTCCGCGAGGCCGTTCAGGTCAAGGGCCAGTGGAAGCGCATCGGGCCGGACGAGCACTGTCTTTGGGGCTGGCTTCAGGTCGCCGAATCGCACCCTGCAGGAACGCCAAAAAGCGTGCAGAAACTCACTTGGGGGCGACATCATCCACATATCGCGTTTCGGGAGCGCTTCGACGCGTTAAACCGTGTTTACCGCGCACAAAAACGACTCAGCTTTGCGCCCGATCTACCCGGCGCCGGCGTGTTCCGCTGGCACCCGGGCCTGACCCTGACGCAACGCTGCGGCGATGCAGACAAACCGGCCACGCGCCGCGAATGGTGCCTGCCGGGCTTTTTTCGGCGCACCGGACTTACATACAATCAGGTGGACGGACCCGCATGCCCGGCCGCACGTGGGCGCCTGCACCTCAGCTCCGCGCCCATCGGGCAGGAGTTTGTGGCGCCTGCCCATCGGCCGTTTCGCAAGAGTGAGCACGCCGCCGTCGGCGCGTGGCTCGCCACCCTGTTTGCGGGGTCCGAGGGAGTTTGAGCTTTGGATATTTTGACCCAATGGCTGCGGGGCTACCTGCCCGCGCTGCCCGTTGACGATGCGCAGCTTGCCGAAGACCTGACCCTACGCGGCATTGCCGTGGAAGGCATCTTTCCCGCCGACTGCGGCGGCTCGCGCTTCGAGATGGACATCACCACCAACCGCGTCGACGCCATGAACCACTACGGCGTGGCGCGCGAGGCCGCGACCATCTATGACCTGCCCCTGACGGGGCTCGAAGAAGGTCTGGCGGCTCCGATACACGAAGCCCAGAGCGGAGGGACGTTCCCCGTTCGAATCGAAGCGGCGGACCTTTGCGGACGCTTCACAGCGCGTGTGATCCGCAATGTGAAGGTAAAGCCCGCTACGGGCCAGATCGCGGAATACTTTGCCGCGCTCGGGCAGAAGCCGATCTCCGGTCCGGTGGACGTGACCAACTTCGGCTGGCTCGCCATGGGGCAACCGACGCATGTGTTCGACCTCGACAAGATCGAGGGCGGCATCGTCGTGCGGCGCGCTCATGCGGGCGAGACGCTGCGGCTGCTCGACGGCACGGAGCGGACACTGGTTGCGGACGATCTTGTGGTCGCGGATGAGCAGAGAGCACTCGGCCTGGCTGGCGTGATGGGCGGATGGGACTCGCGTGTGACCGAGGAGACGCGCAACATTCTCGTGGAGGCAGCGTGGTTCGATCCCGCGGCGATCCGCGCCAGCTCGCGGCGGCATGGCCTGCACACGGATGCCAGCCACCGCTTTGAGCGCGGTGCGGATTTCAACGCCGCACCGCTGGCCAACAATCTTGTGACGCGGCTCGTGATGGAACAGGCGGGCGGCGAGGTCGTCGGCCCGATGACAGACGTTGTGATCCCGGAGATCGCAGCGAAGACAGCCGACCGCCCGCGCATCGTGCTGCGGGTGAACGAGGTGCAGCGGCTGCTCGGCACCACGCTGGAAGATGCCGTGATCACGACCGGCGGGCGCACCTCAGGGCTCAATGAAGAGATCGTCTCGCAGTACCTGAGCGCACTGGGTTGCGAGCTGGAGGCCACTGGCGGGGATCCGGGCGAGTACGGCGTGAAGCTGCCCAGCTGGCGGCTGGATCTTGAGCGTGAGATCGACCTGATCGAGGAGGTCGCTCGCGTGTATGGCTACAACCGCTTTGCGAACACGCTGCCGGGCTGGTCAGGCGAGGTGCATGATCAGCCGCACAAGGAACAGGAAGCAACCGTTCGCTCCACGCTGCGCGCGCTGGGTTACACGGAGGCCATCTCCTCGACTTTCACCTCAGCGGAAGAGGCCTCCAGCTTCGGTGACCCAGGCAGAGGCGCGGTTGCCATCGGCAATCCGCTCAACGCAGAGGCGGGCATGCTGCGGCCTTCGCTGGTGGCGGGTATGGCGGGCATGCTGGGGAGGAATCTCGCCAGGGACGCCGGTGCCGTGCGCCTCTTTGAGCTGGGCACGGTCTTCACCGGATCGACCGCTGCGGTGCACGAGCAGCCCGGCCTTGCCCTGGGCGCTACCGGCGGCGCGGAACGCAGGGCGTTGCATAAGGCCGAGGATGCATTGCTCTTCGAGGTGAAGGGTTCCATCGAGGCATTGCTCGCAAAGTTCAGCAGAGACGTTCGCTTCGAGGCGGGCTCGGACGCAGCGCCTTTGCCGGCATGGATCGAGCCCGGCCGTGGTGCGCTTGTGCTGCTGGAAGGGCGGCCTGTCGGTGTCTTCGGCGAGCTCGCGGCCAGTGAGGCTGCCGCACGGAAGCTCCGGCAGCCTTGCGTCTTCGCGGAGCTGGATGCCGCTTCCCTGCTGCAACTTCCCCTGCGGCAGCCTGCCTTGCGGGAGCTCTCACGGTTCCAGGCGGTGGATCGCGACTTCTCGTTCATCTTCCCGGACAGCATTGGGTGGGGTGCCATCGAAACCCGCGTACGGACGGTGGCCCCGCCCGAACTGCAGCTGGTGCAACCGATCGAGATCTTCCGCGACCCGAAGGGAAAGGCCGTGGCCCATGGCAGTTATTCCCTGCTGATCCACCACGTCTTCCAGTCGCCTGACCGCACCCTCACGGAGGAGGAACTGAATGGCTGGGGTGAAGCGATTACAGGGGCGTTGACGGAGCTGGGCGGTACGCAACGGGCACCCGACGAGGGCATCCGCAGCGGGAAGTGAATGCAAAGAGATACCTTGGGTGATTCGGTAGCGGGAATCCACTGCAGCAGTCGCTATACTGCAACCGGAATCGGTTGTGCGAAACGCGATTCGGGATTGGGCGAAAGGTACGATGGACGGCGCGGCGGGGGGCGAGAGCCCAAACGGCACAATCAGCGTTGATGAGTTTCAGGCACTGGAGGCCAAGGTCCTGCAGGCCGTCGAAATGATCCGGCGGGAACGGGATGCCCGCGCTGGCGTGGAAGCCGAGCGCAACGCCGCGCAGGGGGAGGTTTCTGCTCTGCAGGAGCGACTTCGTTCCCTGGAAGAGGCGAACAGCACGGCGCAGACCGAGTTAGAGAACTACCATCGCGAGCGCGAAAGCATGCATGGCCGGGTGGAACGGCTGCTCGCCCAGATTGATGAATTGCTGTAAGCAAGTGGCACAGAGCTAGAGGAGTGGGATTGGCGGACCAGGCAGCAAGAACGGCAGCGGAGTTATCCAGGGCGGAGATGGCAGCGCGCGAGGCGGGCGCGGTCGTCGTGGATATCTACGACCAGATGTACCAACTGCGCGGCACCGACCCGCAGCACATTGAACGGCTTGCCTCGATTGTGGATGGCAAGATGCGCGCGGTTTCGGCGCATGGCGCGACGGTGGACTCGCTTCGTGTGGCCGTGCTGGCTGCGCTGAATATCGCCGATGAATTGCTGACGCTGCGAGCACGGTACGACACGCTGACCGGCAGTCTCAACCAGGCGCAGAGCAACGTCCGCAGCCGTACGGGTTCGCTCGCCGGCATGTTGGACGAGGTATTGGAAGAACGCAAGGTCGGCTAGGTTACCGAAGGACTCTTGCCAACAAGGCCGTGCCCAAGCATGATGTATCGCAACTTCCATAAAGGCGATTCTCCATGCGTCTCCGTCTTTCTGCACTTGCTCTCTGCGGCGCTTTAGCTGCTCTGTGTCTCCCCTCCTGTGCAGCTGCTGGGCAAGGGACCGCGAGTTCGGCTGCCCCGGCCTATGTTTCTGATCCAAAGTTTCAGGCGAAGATGGTGGAGGGCGCACAGCTGCTGCAACGTAAGCAGTTCGGCTTCGCCGCAGACAGCTTCCGAAAAGCCAATAAGATTGCGGGCGGCGGGTGCCTGGATTGCCTGAAAGCGCTCTACGGCGCACAGCTGCGCGATAGTCACTTCAAGGACGCGGCGGAAACAGCGGCATCCTTGGGCAACCTGGTCACGACGCCCGCAGCCAAGTCCGCCGCCGAGTTCTACCGGGCACACGCGCTGCTGCAAGCTGCCGGGGATAAGCCCAAGCCGGAGAAGCTGGACGAGGTGCATGCAATCCTGACGGAGTCGCTCAGGGACAACCCGAAGAACCCTTCGGCGCTGTTTCTGGATGGCAGGGTGCTTGCCGAGATGGGCAAGCTGGAAGAGGCCAAGGCCGACTTCGCGCAGTGTGTCACGTGCGTGAACCCCAAGGACCCTTCAAGGCTCCGTGCGGAGCACTTTGCTGAGAATCCCGAGCTGGCGCTGCACAAGATGGCACCGGCTTTTGAGGTGACCGCCCTGGACGGTTCGAAGTTCAACCTGGACGCGATGGGCGGCCGGGTGGTGCTGATCGACTTCTGGGCGACGTGGTGCGGACCCTGCAACCGGGAGCTGCCGCACATGAGGCAGATTGCGAAGGAGTTTGCCGGCCAGCCACTGGTGATCATCAGCGTGAGCTGGGACTCCGATGAAGCGAAGTGGAAGGACTTCGTTGCCAAGAACGAGATGACCTGGGTGCAGTATCGTGATGCCGACCACAAGCTGGCCGAGGAGTTCGCCATCAACTCCATTCCGCATTACTTCACCATCGACTCCGACGGCGTTCTGACTGCGGAGATGCTGGGTGAAGGCGCGGATGTGGAAGGCAAGCTGAAGAAGCTGATTGCAAAGGCGCGGGAAGCGCAGAAGGAGACTGTCGCGAGTGCGGCGGAGTTCAAGCCAAATGTGAAGGAATAGGCCGGTTTGCTAGCCAAAAGTGCCAGTTAATCGAAGAGCTGGAACTCGGGACTGCGCGGAGGACGATCGCGGCGTCCAAGGGTGAGTGGAGGCAACATCACCCAATGGACAAGATCGAGATCAATGAAGACCAAATCGTCCCGATGGACGCGATTGCGCCGGGGCTCAACGGATTGAAGATCACGTTTGTGAACGTGTTTGGACTTGCGCATGAGGATGGCAGCTGGACACTGATCGATGCGGCCCTGCCGCTCTCCGCGGGACGCATCAAGAGCTGGGCGGAGAAAACGTTCGGGCGGGCGCCGAATGCCATTGTGCTGACGCATGGTCATTTCGATCATGTGAGCGCGGCGAAGGAGCTTGCCGAGGAGTGGAATGTGCCGGTGTATGCGCACCCGCTGGAGTTCCCTTACCTCACGGGCGAGAAGGAGTACCCGGCGCCGGACTGGAAGGCGGGCGGGGGCGTGATGCCGCTGATGTCGCCGACACTGCCGCGGGGGCCGATCGACCTCGGTGCGCGCTTGCGGGCCCTGCCGGGCGAGGGCAGCGAGCTGAGCCTGGCGGAGATGCCGGGGTGGACGCTGATCCACACGCCGGGGCACACGCCAGGGCATGTGAGCTTCTTTCGGGAGAGCGACCGCACGCTGCTGGTGGGCGATGCGTTCTGCACGACGAAGCCGGAGAGCTTCTTCGCTGCCAACATCACACAGCCAGCCGAACTGCACGGGCCGCCAAGCTATTTCACGTCAGACTGGAGTGCCGCGCAGGTGAGCGTGCGCAAGCTGGCAGGGCTGGGTCCGAAGACTGTCGCCCCTGGGCACGGCAAACCGTTGGCCGGGGCGGAGGTGCCTGAAGCGCTGTACAAGCTGGCGAATGATTTTGAGCGGGTCGCGGTGCCGGAGGACGTGAAGGCGGGTACCCAGGGCGGAGAGACGCGGCGGTAGGCTTGTTGCTGCCTGAGGATCCGGTACCAGGACCTTCGAGAGCCCTGGTACCGGGCAGGTTGCTGACGCACACCGCGGGAGATGGCGCAGCGGTTACGCAGACGCCCTGAGAAGCCATCGGGGGTGTCGAAGGCATCAGCGCTGGACGTTAGCGGTCGATCAACTTCGCGTGGGTTGCGGGGTAACGCTCACCTTCGACATGAATTGCCGATGAGGCTTGCTCAAGCGCGCGCACATCCTCCGCGGTGAGGTTGACTGCCGCACCCCCGAGATTCTCTTCGAGGCGGGAGAGCTTGGTTGTCCCTGGAATGGGAGCGATCCATGGCTTTTTGGCGAGCAGCCACGCCAGAGCGATCTGCGCAGGGGTTACCTTCTTCTGCTCCGCGAAGTCCGTGATGACTGCGACGAGCGCTTGGTTGGCTTTACGGTTCTCTTCACTGAAACGCGGCACAATCGCCCGGAAATCGGTGCTGTCGAACTTGGTAGATGCGTCGATTTTGCCGGTGAGGAAGCCTTTTCCGAGAGGGCTGAAGGGGACAAAGCCAATGCCGAGTTCTTCGAGGGTGGGCATCACGGACTGTTCGGGCTCGCGCCAGAAAAGGGAGTATTCGCTCTGCAGTGCCGTTACAGGTTGCACGGCGTGAGCGCGGCGTATCGTAGTCGCACCGGCTTCGGAAAGACCGAAGTGCCTGACCTTGCCAGCCTGGATCAGGTCCCTGACGGCGCCGGCAGTGTCTTCGATAGGAGTGTTCTTGTCCACGCGATGTTGATACAGAAGATCGATCGTATCGGTCTGCAGGCGCTTGAGCGAACCTTCGACGACCTGCTTGATGTGGTCGGGGCGACTGTTGGTTGCGGTCCATTTGCCGTCATTGGCTGCGTCGGCTTCAAAGCCGAACTTGGTGGCGATGACAACATCCTTACGGAAGGGGGCGAGGGCTTCGCCGACGACCTCTTCGTTCACGTACGGACCATAGACTTCAGCAGTGTCGAAGAAGGTGACGCCGCGTTCGACGGCGGCTCGAATGAGCCTGATCGCTTCTGATCTTTCTGTTGCGGGGCCCAGGCCGAAGCTCAGGCCCATGCAACCAAGCCCGAGTGCTGAAACTTGAAGGCCATCTTTTCCCAGCGTACGCGTTTCCATGATGTCTCCTTGTCGATCGTGCAAGTACAAGTTTAGGGAAACGTCTTCTATCAGGGTAGAGGGCGTGTGGTTTCAAAAGTTATAAGTAGAATGCATGAATCATGAAGAATGATCTGGGGGAGCTTTCGGCCTTTGCGACCGTGGCGGAACAGCGTAGCTTTACGCGGGCTGCCACGCACCTGGGCATCTCGCAACCTGCACTCAGCCACTCCATTCGCGGACTCGAGAAAAGGTTGGGAGTTCAGTTACTTGCGCGGACCACTCGCAGTGTTGCTCCGACAGCTGCGGGAGCAACGCTCCTCCAAGAACTGGCACCTGCTTTGGAGCGGATTGAGCGAGCGGTCGCGGAAGCGCGGAAGCAGAGGGAGATTCCATCCGGTCGCATACGGCTCATCATCCCGCGGACGGCAACCAAGGCCGTCATTTTGCCAAAGCTGGCCAAATTTGCACGTACGTATCCCGAGATCATCCTGGAGATCACATCGTCCAACGACCCCGTCGACCTTGTAGCGGGTGAGTACGACGCAGGTGTGCAGCTTGGGGAGTTCATTCAGCGGGACATGATTGCAGTCCGGGTGACAGAGGAGTTGCGTCTCGCCGTAGTAGGGTCTCCGGCGTACTTCAAGATGAACGAGATGCCGAGACATCCGCAGGATCTGAAACAACACGCCTGCATAGGATTCCGCTTCAGCAAGGGCCTGTACCGGTGGGAGTTTGAGAAGGGCCGCAAGGCCTTGACGGTAAGCCCTCAAGGGCCTGCGTCGTTCGATGACCCAGATCTTGTGATTCAGGCGGTACTCGACGGCGTGGGCATTGGAACGGCAATGGAATCAAGTCTCAAGGGCCTGATTGCAGAAGGTCGCCTGCTACAAGTCCTGAAAGATTGGTGCCCGTCGTTCCCTGGATATTTCCTCTACTATCCCAGTCGTCGGCACCAGCCTGCAGCTTTGGCGGCGCTCATCGACACTCTTCGGCTGGATCGATGAGAGGCGGCTGGTCGCCAGCCTCATGAGTCATTCGGGTCGACACGAGCGTTTGCTGCTTCAGCCGATCGTGCGATGGCTTTCGGCGCATCGCACGACTGGCTGAAGGATCCTGACGCAAACCGCTCTAGCCAGTGATGCCCTTGTTTACGAGAATGGTGACGATGACTCGGCGGTTTTCGGCTTGGCCCTTGCGTGTGTGATTACTCGCTACCTGGTTGGTGGTTCCCATGGCAGCAGGCGCGAGAATCCTTGTGAGGGGAACGGCGCCCGTTTGCTGAATCGTGGAGAGCACGGCGTTTGCTCGTTCACTGCTGAGCTTCTGATTCAGTGTGGCGGAGCCGGTGGACGACGCGTAACCCTGGACCTGAATCATGTAGCCCGGGGTTTCGGCCGCGGTCTTTACGAATTCAGCGAGGTCATCCTTGTACTTCTTGGTGACGACGGCCTTTCCGTTGGCGAAGGTGACCGTGAGGCTCCCCTTGGTCTCGTACTCATCGAGCTTGGTGAAGCGCCCGTTGGTTTCGCCAATGGCGCTCTTGTTCGCTGCCGTGGCTTCGGTGGTGGCGGCAAGACCCTGCTTGGTTGCGTCGATGTCCTGCGAGTTCTTGGCGATGCTTTGCCCGTTGGCGTCAATGTCGCGGCGATCGCTGCGCAGTTGATCCTGAGCGGCAACGACCTGTTCAGCCACCGGATTCAGGCCGGCATCGATCTGCTTTGCCGTTCTGAGGGAGCTACGCGAGTACGTGACCTTCTTGGCGAGCAGTTTGTGGTCCGGGTCATACGATCCCTCGACTTTGACAGCCAGACCGGGTACCAGTTCGGTGATGCCGAGGTCCTTGCGGCCCATGCCCAGGAAACCACCACCTTTTTGTGTGGCCTTTGTGCTGTCTGACAGGATGACGGTGAGACGGGGGGTGTCGGAGGTCTTCACCGACATCGTCGGGCCGCTTCTTCCAATGACCAGGCCCTCAATGGTTGCTTCCTGAGCACCTGCACAGGCCGTGACCATGGCTAGAGCAAGAACCAGGCCTCCGGTGGATTTCAATCGACGTTGAACGTTCATCAAGCACTCCCTTTTATGTAACTGACCGACCAGCGGTCCACAGATGTTGTTGGATTGCGACCCCGGCCCGTTCCGCCACGAAGCTCGATGTGTGCGCGTGACAGAAGCTTCCGCTTTAGACGCCGGAAGCTCGGAAAGGCGGCCTAGGCGGAGGACAAAACGCGGAGGGCCTGCACCCAGAACGATCTCCACAACGCGTCCGCCCGACCGGCGACGTCGCCCTAAGGGTACGCCTGTCGGCGCGCTCGCGTCAGAAGGGACACTGGACAGCGAAGCCCGGCCCCGCTTCCCAAGTTGGCTTGCAGGTCAGCATGACTCGGTCTTCAGGGAGCGAAGTTGTGATGCGTTGAAGGAAAGGCCACCTCCTTTGTTCGCGAAAGCAATGCCCCAGAGGACGCAGCCCCGTCGCTTGCGAATCTGGGAGATGCCGGGTAGCATCCGATGCAGAGAGACCGGCCTGCAAAGCAGGTGGTGCGATAACGCTGGTAGAACCAATATTCTTTGAACCAGGGGTTTGGCTCGTATACATGGCTCGGTGTGCAGTGTCCGCCAGTCCGGAATGCCTAAAGAGCCACGGCTAAGCCCCGCTGTCTAACGACAGGTTCACCAGCGCTCAATCCACGGCCCCGTGGGTCGGTCTTTTCTATTCGGTTGCCGGCGGTGAGGCGGTCGGCGCTTCGCCTTGGTGGTGAAGCGGTCGGCACTTCGCGATGGGGGATTCGACGGTGCCGCGGTGGGGCGGTCCGGAGACTTTGTTCCATTTCATGACATCGATGGCTGCTTTTACGGCGATGATTCCCCTGCGTGGTGTCCGGCTGGGGCCGATGCGCTTGACGGCCTATGGCGCGTCCGCGGCGGTGGGTGTGTTGCTGGCAATGGGGCTGAGCGGCCGGGCGGCGCGGCGGGTTCGGCTGTCCCCTGAGGTGGCCTGGGACGCGGGGCTTTTTGCGATGGCGTGCTGCTTTGTTGCCTCCCGGCTGCTGCTGATTTTGAGCGATCCTCGGGCGTTTGTGCGGTATCCCCTGCTGGTGCTCAGCCTGCCGTCACTGACGATTGCGGGCATCGCGCTGGCGGCGGTGCTGACCTGGGTTTATCTGGGACGAAAGCGACTGCCCATCCTGCGTGTGCTGGATCTCTTCGCGCCCTGCGGTGCGGTGCTGGCGGCGTTTCTGGAGCTTGGCCATTGGATGGATGGATCGGAGCCGGGCATGCCTCTGTCCCAGGCCGGCACTGGCCCGAGGATCAGGCTGCTGCCGGTTTCGATGTACGGCGTTGCGCTGTCGCTGGTGCTGTTGGCCGTGCTTTGGATTGCTTTGGAGAAGAAGCTGCAGGCGGGGCGTGTGGCCGCATTGGGCATGATGTTGGGCGGGGTGACGGCCTTTGGGCTGGACATGCTTTCCCTGCCCCTGGACATTGGGTCCACGCTGCCGTTGGAGCCTGGGCAGTTTGTGGCTTTGGGGTCA
>CAZZXY010000115.1:0-13146 GCA_964658105.1 Verrucomicrobia bacterium Tous-C9LFEB
GTCGCGCTCCGCAAGGCGGAGATCTTGGACGCCTCCCCGGATTCCAGGTAGTTCAGCACCGCATACTCCCGGTTTTGATCCTCGGCAGGTAGCCGGGACCGGCGGGACGATCCCTTGGCGGCTCCCTCGTACAGCACCCGCCGGCCCCCCTCGGCGATGCGGTACACGAATTGCTGTCGCACCTCCGCCCCCAGCGGCACCATGCCACGCAGCACCTCGCCCAGGGGCGCACAGTAGTACTCCGCAATCCAGCGACCAAGATCCAGCAGATCGGTGCCAAGGAGGGCTACATCGTCCAGGACGCGGTCGACAGGTTTCACCTCTACCCCGGCCGGTGGCGGCTCATCGTGCAACCTCGTGACGAACCCAACCAGCCGCCGACCAGCGAAGGGGACCAGTACACGGGCCCCGATCTCCGCTCCGAGGCCCCTCAATCCATAGGTAAAGCTACGGTCGAGTGGAACGGGCAGAGCAACATCGCAGAACGAACTCACTCCTCTAGCCTAGCTTTGCGGGATCGATTGCGCACGCACGTAACTCCCGTAAGTAATCCCGGAGAGGCCCCAAAGCGGCACCGGTTTTGTTCAAAGGCGGGGAGGGTTCGACTGAAGTGGTATATACCCCCCTCTCCACCCCCAACGGATAATCCAGGTGTTAGAGCGCCACGTCCGCAGCGGACTACCCAGCCGAGCAACAAGTGAACCCACTGCGCCGCATCTCGCCCTACCACCAGCCAAGCCGCGCATTCACCGGGCCCTTTTCTCTCGATACAGGTCGAGCCGAGTTCACTGCACGGAGGAGGAAGCTCCTTGAAGTCGTCCATGAGTCCCTCCGTCGCGGCATTCGTTTCCGTGTCCGCGACCGTTGGCGCCGCAGTGCTGGCGACGGCTCTGCTCCATTTCCATTCGGACGACCCTCTTAAATTCCTCTGTTACCTCGCAATCGCCCTTCTCGCCTCCACCCTGAAGGTCCGGCTGCCCGGCATGGAAAGCACCATGTCGGTGCATTTCCTTTTTGTGCTGCTGGGTGTGCTGGAGTTATCCCTCGGCGAGACGCTCATCATCGGCTGCGCTGCCACCCTCATTCAGAGTCTGTGGAAGACCAAACACCGGCCGGAGGCGATCAAAGTCGCCTTCAACGTGCTCGGTATGGCCGCGCCGGCGATCTTTCTCACCTACAAGGCCTACAACTCTTGGGGAGTACATTCGGCCCGCGAGATTCCCGTTTTCCTGCTGATCACGGCCTGCACCTATTTCGTTGCAAACACCTTGCCGGTCAGCATCGTCATCGCGCTGAGCACGCACACGAGTTTCCGCAAGATCTGGTCGGAGACCTTCTTCTGGTCGCTGCCCTACAACCTGGTCGGCGCCGCCGTGGTTGGCGTCATCAGCTGGGTGGACCACTACATCGGCTGGCAGAGCGCGCTGCTTGCCATGCCGCTCATGTATTGGGTCTACCGCTCCTATCACCTGTATCTCTCGCGCCTGGAGGATGAAAAACGGCAGGTCGAGATCAAAGCCAACCAGGTGGAAGCAGAAAAGCGGCATGTGGAAGAGCTTTGCGCTCTGCATCTGCGCACCATCGAAGGTCTTGCTCTTGCGATCGAAGCCAAAGACCACAACACGCATTCTCACCTGCATCGCGTGCGCACCTACGCGGTGGAAATCGGCAAGGAACTTGGCTTGGACAAGGACGAACTGGACGCCCTGCGCGCCGCCGCCCTGATGCACGACATCGGCAAGCTCGCCGTCCCCGACCACATCATCAACAAGCCCGGCCGGTTGACTCCCGAAGAGTTCGAGAAGATGAAAATCCACTCGGTGGTAGGTGCGGAGATCCTGGAGAAGGTCTCCTTCCCCTACCCTGTGGCGCCCATCGTGCGCTCACACCACGAGCGCTGGGATGGTGCCGGGTACCCCGACGGACTGAAAGCCGAGCAGATCCCCATCGGCGCCAGGATCCTCTCAGTCGTCGATTCGCTGGATGCCCTCACCTCGGATCGCCAGTACCGCAAAGCGCTGACGCTCGAGAAAGCCATGCAGACCATTCTCGATGACACAGGCAAGGCCTACGATCCGGCCGTGGTGGATGTGCTTCGCCGTCGATGGGCTGAACTGGAGGGACTGGCCGAGCGCAAGCTGGAAGAGGTCAGCAAGGACGCCCTTCGCATCGTCCACGGCGCAGGGGAGGGCGAAGTGCCTGCGGCCGACCGCACGTCCGGCGTCTCAGGTCAGCCGGGGCCACAGACCGACTTCCTGGCCTCCATCGCGAGTGCGCGCCAGGAGGCACACACCCTTTTCGAGCTCAGCCAGGACCTTGGCAACTCCCTCAGCCTCGACGAAACCCTGTCCCTGGTGGCCCTCAGACTCCGCAAGCTGATTCCCTACGACTCACTCGTCGTTTTTGTCCAGGCCGGCAACGTGCTTCGCCCTGAGTTCGCGACAGGCGATCAGGCGGGGCTGTTCTCTGCCCTGCAGATTCCAGTCGGGACCGGCCTCTGCGGCTGGGTCGCGCAGAATGTCCTGCCGATCGTGAACGGCAATCCGGCCGTGGAAACCGGCTTCGATCAGGGAGCCTCCGGGCCCGGAGAACTTCGTTCTGCGCTGGCCGTGCCACTGGAAGGGGTTACGGGCGCGGTTGGTGTCATGGCGCTGTATCGGCAGGAGGCGGACACCTTTTCCGGCGAGCACCTGCGGATTCTGCAGGTCGTAACTGCGCGTGTCGCTCACTTCATCGAAAATGCGCTGAAGTTCCGCGAAGCCGAGAACTCCGCCACCGTCGATTACCTGACCGAGATGGCCAATGCACGTGCGCTCTCCGTGCACCTTGACCAGGAGATCGCTCGCTGTGAACGGGAGCTTTCCGGTTTGACGGTCATGGTGTGCGATCTGGATGGCTTCAAAGAGGTCAACGATCGCCATGGTCACCTCGCCGGTGACAAGGTCCTGAAGCGCTTCTCGCAGCTGGCAAAAGACATCTGTGGCGACGATGACTACATCGCGCGCATGGGGGGCGACGAGTTCGTCATCGTTGCGCCGGACCTGGCGTCGGAGGCGGTGCATGCTCGCGCTCAGGCTTTGAGCCTGATGGCGCAGCAGGCAGGCGCGGAGATCTGCGGGATGAGCACGCTGGCCCTCAGCCTGGGTGCGGCCTTCTATCCTGTCGACGGCTTGGACGCCGAAAAACTGCTCTCAGAGGCCGACAAACGGATGTATTCGATGAAGACCGTTCACCATGGTGCCCGGGATCGGTCGCAGGCTGGCACACCCGAGTTCCAGCCTCAGTGAATCCTTCCAGTGATCCCCGTTGTGCGCCGCCGGTGCACCCTTCTGCTCTACCCGCGGTGTAAAAAGCGCTTCCTTAACGGCCTTTTTCGCGTAGAACGTGACTCCTGCACACAATTTCGCACTTTGAGACGAATTTGGCGCTCTTAACGGGCTTTCGCGACACTTTCCCTCCACACAGGTCCCGACTTTCTGTTTCGACCTGAACGCGTAAGTTTCCGAAGGTGGCAGGCATGTCCTGACAGGAGCTACGGGGCCGACACCTTCGGGTGAGAAGGCGTCCTTTTCTGTTCCGGATCTGCTCGTAACCGGCTTCTTGTTACCGGTGCCCAGCGCAGCAGTAATCACCGAAAAACCCAGGTAATCTCCGTTTTGCACCCTGGTCATGTGACTGCCACGACCAGGAAGATTACGTTACGCTTTCGTGTCATATCGCTCCGCTTGAGACCGGATAGGCTGAGGTTCATCGAGGGCTCCATAGCGCTTGGGACAGTAGCTTCGTCGAGCATTTTGAGTTACTGATCTTACGGATTCATCTCCGCGTTGCTTGGGGCCATTTGAGGTTTTTGTTGTTCTGTCAGCAGATTCCTCCGGTGCAAGGCTCCGCACTCTTTTTCCGGAGAACCAGAGAAAGGTATGTCATGAAGTTTAAAGATTTACGGTCCAGCGCAACGTGGGGTAAGGCAGTGATCACCTCGTGTGCGCTTCTCCTGTCGGCTACAACAGCCGTTGGCCAGCACAAGCTCTCGAAGGATCTCGAAGCGAAGCAGAGCAACGAGCCGGTCGACATCATCGTCCAGTTTAAAGACAACCCAACAGCCGAGTTGCACCGCCGCGTGTTGCATCACGGGGGCCAGATGCGGCGCGAGCTCAAGGCACTGCATGGCGGCTCGTACCATGTGCCCGCCTCGGTGTTGGCAGAGCTCGCCAACGATCCCGATGTAGCGTATGTGTCACCCAACCGTCCCCTGTTCACCAGCTCGGCACCGAATGCGGGGAAGGCGATCGGTCTGGACCATCATCTTGAGAGCCTGGACCTGCCGGGGCTTTTGGCGCTGCTGGGAGGCGGAACGGCAACAACGACCGGCACGCCGACCACGACAACCACTCCCGCAGCGGCAACCGCAGCCGCGAATGGCACGGGCATCGGCGTTGCCATTATCGACAGCGGTCTTGCCCCGGTCGCTGACCTGAGCAGCAACCGGGTCGTGTACAGCCAGGACTTTACCGGTTCGGGCTCGACGGTGGACACCTACGGCCATGGCACGCACGTGGCGGGCATCATCGCCGGCAACGGCGCATCCTCCACAGGCTCGCAGTACTCGTATACGTTCAAAGGCCTGGCCAGCAACGTGAACCTGATTAACCTGCGCGTTCTGGATCAGACCGGCGCGGGCACCGATGCCGAAGTGATCGCCGCGATCGACCAGGCAATCGCCCTCAAGAGCAAGTACAACATCCGCGTCATCAACCTGTCGCTGGGCCGTGGCGCCTACGAGAGCTACCAGCTGGATCCGCTGTGCCAGGCTGTGGAGCAGGCATGGAAAGCCGGCATTGTGGTGGTGGCCGCGGCCGGAAACTACGGACGCGACAACGCCCTGGGAACCTACGGCTACCTGACCACGACGGCTCCCGGGAACGATCCGTATGTCATCACGGTGGGTGCCATGAATACCCAGGGCAACACGGCCGCGGGTTCTGTCATTCCGGCGTCGTACTCCTCCAAGGGTCCGAGCATTGGAGACTGGGTTGCGAAGCCTGATCTGGTGGCCCCCGGCAACATGATTGTGTCGCTGTATGCGCCTGGGCAGACGCTTGCGCAGAACGAAGCGGAGAACATCGTCCCGACGTCGGCGTACCAGGTGAACGGCAGCACAACCGCCTCACCCAACTACATCGCGCTGAGCGGCACGAGCGCCGCGGCACCGATGGTCACGGGCACGGTTGCGCTGATGCTGCAGCAGAACCCGAACCTCACCCCTGACCAAGTGAAGTTGCGGTTAATGAGCAGTGCCAACAAGCAGCTTACGAGGTACACCTCCAGCACTGACGCAACGACCGGTCAGGTGTTCTACGCACAATCGGATCTCTTCACCGTGGGTGCGGGCTACCTGGACGTCAACGCCGCGCTGAACAGCACGGTGATGGCACCGGCAACCGTCGGCAGCGCTGCCTCACCGAACGTTGGTGTGGATAACAGTGGCTACGTTGTCATGGTGAACGGCAACCCGTCGGTGTACGGCAGCACAGTGCTGTCGGGCAAAGACGCGAGTGGTCTGCCGATCGTGTGGGGTATCAATCCACAGCAGGTCGCGAACATCCTGCCCAGCATCGGGTTCCCGAGTCCAAGTGTCACAGTGCAAGGAAACACTGTGATCTGGGGCAGCACCGTCATCTGGGGCAGCAACGGAACGGTCGCCGATTCCTGGCACTAAAAAGCAGAAAGCAGCCTGGGTCTTCGGATCCAGGCTGCTTTCCTGTTTGCTTTCTCTCTACTTCGCGGCTTCCCCTTGAAGACGCAGCGCGATCGCATGGACGAGGTCGTTCAGCCTCCCGGAGTCACATACACCTTGGGCAAGCTGCGGGCCACCCCCGCCGCGAGCGTCGAAGGATGCGCTCACCTCGCGCAGCAGATTGCCTGCATGGCGCGCGTCGCCTCCCGGCAAGGCAACCGAGACCGCCCCATTCCCTTCCTGGCTGACGCCGATCACAACAGATCGCCCGGCAGCGGAGACGGATGAGGCGACGGACTTCGCGAAGTCCACGGGCTTGTTCGCGAACATGGCCTGCACCACCCCTGTGGGAAAGTTCTGCCGTGTCAGTTCCGCGGCCTTTGCTTCGGCCAGTTCTTCCAGCAGGGAGCGGCGTGCCTTGCTTCCGGCCTTGGTTTCTTCCCCCAGAGCCGCTACACGCTGCGGCACATCGGCGTTCCCGACGCTAAGGGTTCTGGCGACATCGCTAAGAGTTTCGAAGTCTCGACGCGCAGCGCGTACAGCGCGGCGGCCGCACAGAAACTCCACACGCCAACCAGCTTTCACCTTCTCAAGACGGCGCAACTGCAGACTGCCGATGGCTCCTGTTGAGGCCACGTGGGTGCCACCACAGGCATTGAACTCGACGCCTGCCATTTCCACCACACGCATGCGTCCGGTGCGCTCCGGCAGCTTGCGGAGATCGCCGCGGGCCAACATGGCGGCGGCCTCTTCCTGGGTGTGCCAGCGAGCTCTCAGCGGCCGGTCCTCGAAGACCAGCCGGTTCGCCGCATCCTCGACTTCGATTAGATGAGCCTTGTGCACGGCAGGCAGGTTCTCCGGCAAGGCAAGGTCAATGGTCGAGCTCTCCGCTCCCAGATGGAAGGAGACTGTGCGCGCATGCAGGCGCGCCAGAAATACAGCGGACAGCAGGTGCTGTCCCGTGTGCTGCTGCATGTGGTCCATGCGCCGATCGGCATCGACGCGCCCATCCAGCTCCGTGCCCTGGATGAGCGGCTTGCGGACGAAGTGCCAGACCTCGCCCGTCTCATCCTCTTCGACGCGCTCGACCGCGACTTCGAGCACGGCACCGCTGCGGGCTGTGGCGGTGAGAACGCCTGTATCCCAGGGCTGGCCGCCGCTCTCCGGGTAGAAGGCGGTGCGGTCCAGGGCGACACGCCAAAGCTGTACCTTGTCGCCGTCTGCGTTCCGCTCCTGGGCGACTAACTGTATGTCGGTGACCGTCGCGTGGAAGGAGAGCTCAGCGGAGTCGTAGTACAGCCGTTCCGCACCACCTGATGCCAGAGTCATGCCGCTCAAGCTCCCGCCTTGCGAATGAAGTCCCCCAGCAGACCCACCTCGCGCCGGCTGCCCACAACCAACGGCGTCCTGTCGTGTACCCCGGTCGCGGTGAGATCCAGGATGCGCTGCGGGCCATTTACGGCAGCGCCGCCAGCGGCCTCCGCGATCATGCCCAGCGGATTGGCCTCGTATTGCAGACGGAGCTTGCCCCCGGGCGCCTGGTCGGTGGGCGGGTACAGGAAGACGCCACCTTTCAGCAGCGTGCGATGGAAGTCGGCGACCAGGCTGCCGACATAACGCGCGCCGTAGGCCTTTCCCCCGACCTCCCCGCGCAGCAGCGCCGCCAGGTAGTCGCGGTAGGCGGCGGGCCAGCTCCCCGCGTTGGCTTCATTGGCAGAGTAGTACGGGCCCTGCTCCGGCATCTTCATGTCCCTTGCACTCTGGACCAAATCGCCGGCGTTATCCAGCGTGAAGGCGCTGACTGAACCTCCGACTGTCGCGACAAAGACGACGGACGGTCCGTAGACCACATACCCGGCGGCTACCTGCTCCGAACCGGGCCGCATCACCGTCGCCTTCACATCGGCGTTGCCCCGCTTCACCCGAATGCCAAAGATGGTGCCGACGTTCACGTTGACGTCGATGTTCGACGAACCATCCAGCGGATCGAAGCTGACGATGAACTGGGTGCCTGCGGCCTGGGATCTTTCAGGGAAGACCACCGGCTCATCGTCCTCTTCGCTTACCAGCCCCGCGACGCTTGCGCAGGCACCGAGTGCGGCTGTCATGACGTCGTTGGCGAAGACGTCCAGCTTCTGTTGCTGCTCCCCTTGAACATTGGTCGCCCCGGCAGCGCCGTAGGTGTCGTCCAGGCCGCCCAGCCGGATTTTGGCCGCGATCCGCGCGGCGGCGTCGCCGATGGCCGCAAAGACCTCACCCAGCTCGGGGTATTGTCCGTTTGCGGCCCAATCCTTGAGAAAAACACGCTCTGCCACCTATGCCTCCACGGGCTGATCAGCTATCCCTCGCCGACCATAGCACCCGGTCTCTGTCCTGCCCAAACGCTCGATGCTCTTGGATGCACCTGGCCGCTGTAAGTCCCCCGTACAATCGCCCCATGCTCTCGCGCCGACGCTTTGTTCTGACCGCCGCAGCCGCCGGGCCGGCCGCTGCGCTGCACGCGCAACGCCCCATGCCACCTGCGGCGACCCCGCCAGACGCCGGTCTACCCGCCCCCCTGCTGGCGTTGCGGGATCGTCGCCCGGACATCCATCCCATCACGGCGGAGGAACGGGCGGCGCGGCATGATCGGGCGCGGGAGCTGATGCATGAGTTTGGCATTGACGCCATCCTGCTCACCACGGGCGCGTCCCTGTATTACTTCACCGGTGTGCACTGGGGGCAGTCGGAGCGCCTTTTTGCCTATGTGATTCCGCAGGCCGCCGCGCCGTTCGTCATGTGCCCTGCCTTTGAGCGCGATCACCTGGCCGAGATCCTGCCCTCCATCCCGGAAGCTGCCACGACCCTGACGTACCAGTGGCAGGAAAACGAAGATCCCTACACGATCTTGCGCCGCGCCTTCCAGGAGGTGAATATCAGTGCTGGCACGATCGGCGTGGATGAGCAGACCTCGTTCGCGTTCGCGAATGCCATTGCGAAGGCGTCGCCCGCACTGAAGCTGGTTTCGGCGCGGCCTGTGGTTGCGGGGTGCCGGTCCATCAAGTCAGCGGCGGAGATCCAGCTGCTTCGTCTTGCCAACGCGATCACGCTGGATGTGTACCGGGCGGTCTACCAGTCCTGCCATCCCGGGGACACCAGCCACCGGGTGGAAGAGTTGATCACGGCTGGCTATGGACGCTGCGGTGTGCGCGGCGAGGGCAGCTGCAATGTCGGTTTAGCGACGGCCAGCCCCCATGGCTCTGCCTTGCCGCAGACCATCCATGAGCACGAGATTGTGGCGGTGGACGATGGCTGTTCTGTCGATGGGTATACGTCGGACATCACGCGGTCGTGGGTGTATGGGACACCGACGGATCAGCAGCGCAAGATCTTTGACGTAGTACGGGCTGCCCAGTCCGCGGCGTTGGCGGCGGCAAAGCCTGGAGTCGAGATGCAGTCCGTGGACGCTGCTGCGCGCAGGGTCATCAACGAGGCGGGCTATGGGCCGAACTACGACACGTTTCTGCATCGCCTGGGGCATGGGATCGGGCTCGACATGCACGAGGCGCCGTACCTGGTGGGCGGTAACCATGCCGAGCTGAAGCCGGGTATGGTGTTCTCCGACGAGCCGGGCATTTACCTGCATGGGAAGTTCGGGATTCGCGTGGAGGACTGCATGCTGATCACAGACGGCGGGGCGGAACTGCTTACGCCACAGAGCACGAGCCTGGAGAACCCGTTTGGGGCGGTTGTGGCAAGCCGCTAGAGGCTGCCTTGACTCCGTTGCCTTTTGACGCCTGGCGCGCAGTGGATCGGTGGCGGACAGCAGATTCCTTCGCTTTGCTACGGAATGACAAAGGTAGAGACCACAGGGTGAGCGTTCCCTTTTCTGCGGTCGTCGGTGCGGCTGCGCTTAGGTGAGGTCGCCGGAGTCGAAGGTGGGCAGCTTGCGGCCGAGGCGGCGGGTGTCGTGGACCTCGGCGACGAGGGTGCTGACGACGCCGTCGATCTCGTCCTCGGCGGGCGCTTCTTCTTCGAGGGCGAGCTTGACGTGTTCCTTGGGCAGATGGATGGTTTCGAGCAGGGCGACGACGTGCGCGACGGCGGTGCCGTCCTGGGCGAGGCCCTCGGGGGTTTTGCCCTTGATGGAGACGCAGTTCATGTCGAGGGTGAGGAGATCGGCGATGCGCTCGCGCATCTCGGCGGCGATGGGCACGATTTTGGGACGGTGCATGATCAGCACGCAGTCGATGTTGACGATCTTGTAGCCGGCGAGGGCGACCTCTTCGAGCGCGGTCTTGAGAAAGACGGTGGATTCGGCACCTTTCCACCGCTCGTCGGTGGGGGGAAAGAACGTGCCGATGTCGCCCGCGCACACGGCGCCGAGCAGGGCGTCGGTGACGGCATGCAGCAGCAGATCGCCGTCAGAGTGACCCGCGAGGCCCTCGGGGTGGTCGATTTTCAGACCGCCGATGACAAGGGGGACGCCGGGGTGAAAGGCGTGCGAGTCAAAACCGAGGCCGATGCGCATGGACATGAAGAACATCCTAAAGCACCGTCCGGCCACCGTGCGGCAGATGAATCGGCCTAGTTCGCCGGTCCTGCGCGTCGTCTGCGATGCTTCGGCGAGCCCTGGCGGCTAGAGGTTAGCCGGCGAGGTAGAACTCCGCGATTTCCAGGTCGCCGGGCTGGGTCACCTTCAGGTTGCGCCCGGTACCGGGCACCACGTGCACGCTGACCCCGGCGCGCTCCAGGAGACTGGACTCGTCGGTGCCCACGAATTCATCCTGGGCCGCTTCGGCAAAGGCCTTGCGCATGAGCGGAACGGTGGCTCCCTGCGGTGTCTGGGCGTGCACGATGAGCTCGCGCGGAATGGTGGCGATGATCAGGGCGCCGTCGGCGGTGCGCTCCACCTGCTTGATGGTGTCTACGGCAGGCATGCCAACGATGGCCGCGCCATGCCGCTCAATGGCATCGATGGTCCGCCCGATGGTGGCGGCATCGATCAAGGGACGCACGGCGTCGTGCACCAGCACGACATCCCGGTCGGAGTCCGAAGGCAACGCGGCCAGCGCGTTCGCGACCGAATCCTGGCGCGAGTCGCCTCCTGTGACCACCTGCACGCGGTCAGCCAGGCCGTATTCGGTCAGGAGTTCGCGTAAGCGTGCCTGCTCCGGCTCGCGGACCGCGACGTACACGCCTGTCACCCGTGGCACCGCCAGGAACGCTCGCAAAGAATGTACGAGGATTGGGAGGCCACCCAGCGAAAGGAACTGCTTTGGAGCGCCACCCGCGGCTGCCGCCATCCGGGTGCCGATCCCCGCTGCCGGCAAAATCACAAAAACAGCCATGAGGAGGCGAGTATACCTGTTTCGCCGAGGCTTGAGCAGAGCTCAACTGGCTTCCACACCGGCTGCGACGCGAGACAATGCTAGGTGACTGCATGCGACTGGAAGACTTCAACCGTACCCTGTTCCAACCCGGCCAAAGGGTCTGCTGCGCCGTCTCCGGCGGGGCGGACTCGACGGCCATGCTGCTTGCCTTTCTCGAGGCCAACCGCGAGAAAGAGAGCCTTGGTGTCGTTCTCAGCGCGGTGCATGTTCACCATGGTCTCCGTGGGGCCGAGGCGGATGCGGACGAGGCGTTTGTGCGTGGTCTTTGCGAGGCGCATGCGATTCCTCTCGCCGTCGTTCATGTGGACACGAGCGCTCGGCAAGAGGAGCAAGGTGAGGGGCTGGAGGAAGCCGCGCGCGAGCTTCGGTACGCCGCTTTCCGGGACACGATCGCAAGCGGCCGCGCCGATGCGGTTGCCACGGCGCACACCCTGGACGACCAGGCCGAAACGGTCATGATGAAGCTGCTTCGCGGAGCCTGGACGGATGGCCTCGGGGGCATTTCACCGGTCCTTTTCTGGGGCGAGAGTGCCATGGAGCTGCCCGCACGTGGCGCTTCCCCGGCGCGGGTGCCTGTTCTGCGCCCCATGCTGCAGGTGCGACGCGCCGAGGTGGAGCGCTATCTGCGCGAACGGAAACAGGCCTGGCGTGAGGACAGCTCGAACGCGGACACGCGCCTGACGCGCAACCGGATTCGCCACGAGCTTATGCCGATGTTGCGCAGCTTCAACCCGGGGATCGAGGTGACGTTGTCCCGCACTGCCGAAGTCGCGCGGGACGAGAGTACGTACTGGCAGGCCGAGGTAGGCCGCCTGCTGCCGGGAATGCTTCTGCCGGGCAAACCCGTCCGCGGAGGAGGCCGTGCTGTGAGTACCGGCGTGGGCGAGCGATCGGTTGCGCTGGAGCTGGAGCGGCTGAAGGCACAACCGGCCGCCCTGCGCCGTCGGCTCGTCCGGGCGGCGGCCGTGGGTCTGGGTTGCCGGCCCTCCGCGGAGGAAACGACGAAATTGCTGGCCTTGGCGGGGTTGCTCGCTATCCCCGGCCTGTCGGCCCGCAATGGTGCGCGCCTGGAGCTTTCCGGGGGATTGCGCGCGGAGCGGTCCCTGCGAGAGCTTCGACTGAGCCGCGTCCCATCGGGCGACATCCCGAAAAAGATGTAGTGGACGGCATGGAAATAGCGCAAGCGTCCCACCGGCTGTCAAGTATAGAATCGAAACCAATACCCGCTTGCTGGGTGGACACCGTCGCTGGGGTCGCGCACCTTCTCCCCGCGTTCGTCGTCTAACAAAGGAATGGCTCCACGGGCCTTTCTGCGGCAGGCGGGCTGCAGCAGCTTTGGGGCTCTAGGAATCGAGGAAGCGGATTGAACTCAACAGTCAAACAATTGCTGATCTGGGTAGTGGCGGTAGCCTGCTTGCTCATCGGCTGGAACTTCGTGCTCAAGAACATGAACGCGGGGCACAACCGAACGATCAGCCTCACGGACCTGCAGAATGATGCCGAGGCCGGCAAGATCAAAAGCGTCACGATCAACGGCACGGAAGCTACCGGTGTCTATAAGGACGAGAAGTCGAGCTTCACGACGACGATCCCGCAGAACTATCCCGACCTCTACAAGGACCTGAAGGAACACGGCGTACAGCTGACCATGAAGGACCCACAGGGCAATGTGTGGTTCGGACTGTTGCTGCAGGTAGCGCCCATCCTGGTCATCCTGGCACTGTTCCTGTTCATGATGCGGCAGATGCAGTCGGGCGGAAACAAGGCGCTGAGCTTTGGCAAGAACCGCGCACGCCTGCTGAGCATGCAGCAGAAGAAGGTCACCTTCAAGGACGTAGCTGGCGTCAACGAAGCCAAGGAAGAGCTCAAGGAAATCATTGAGTTCCTCCGCGAGGCTCAGAAGTTCCAGCGCCTGGGCGGGCGCATTCCCAAGGGCGTGCTGATGGTCGGACCTCCGGGCACCGGTAAGACCCTGCTTGCCCGTGCAGTGGCCGGCGAGGCGAATGTTCCGTTCTTCTCGATTTCCGGTTCGGACTT
>CAZZXY010000116.1:0-12730 GCA_964658105.1 Verrucomicrobia bacterium Tous-C9LFEB
GGCCCACGCCAGCAGGGGCGGCAAGTGCAAGAGGAGGGGTTCCCCATCCTTGAAGAGGAAGCGTCAGCTGGAACGGAAAGGGCGGAGCGCAGCGGAGGTCTGCACAAGCGAACCGGGGTCCTCAGCGGGTGCTGTTGCCCGGTGGGGTGGTGAAGCGCGGAAGATTGGGGTGCCTCTTGCACGCGCCAGGGACGGAGTCCATCAGGGAGCTCGTCTTCCTTGCTTAGTTCGAAGCGCACGTTATGACCTGATTGTTTTTGCACTTAAAGAACTGGAGCGCAGCTTTTATGGCCGAATGTCCTGTCGTTACTATCCTGGTTTGGCGTTTCGACTCGGGATCGCCGCACGCACGTTGGACTTAACAGAAGGTGTTCTTTTCGCCATACTGTTGTTGTGGGAGGGGCTTGACGGCCGCAGGATGACTGCCTTCAGCTTCCCGTGTCAAACGCTATGGAGCGGCAAACGAACAGATAAACGGAGGAATCGTGCCAGAGAAGAAGGCAGCCACCAAGGCTGTTGCGAAGAAGAAGAGTGTAAAAGAGAAACCGACCGCGAAAACAAATGTGTCGGCGCCTACGCACGACGAAATTGCACTACGCGCATACGCGAAATGGGAAGAACATGGCCGCAGTCATGGATTTGATGAAAGGCATTGGCTCGATGCCGAGAGCGAAATTCTCAACCAGGCCCGGTGAGTGAAATATCTTAAGTTATTTGATTCGAAGGAGAGGAATCTTGGCCGACGCAGAGCGGGTTTTTCGGGAGGTTTATCTGACCGATGGAGTCGAATGCTTGGGGCGCGGGCGTGGCCTTAGCGAGGTGATGCCGGCGAGGATCAGATCGATCCCGGCAAGAAAGTCGGCACGGTCATCATGACTTCGCATGCGTCCGGCTACGCTTTTGGCAAACGGGTACTCCATCTCATCGAGCTGGGACCACGCTGTCGAAACCGCTTTGAGAAAATGGGCTCGATCAAGGTTTTGCGCTCTGGCGAGATGACGGTTTGCGGCGTTCTGCCTGCAGATTCCAAGGATGAAGGCCATGAGAGTGCCCACAGCGGCCCATTGCTGCCCCGCTGGCACCTTGAGCGCGCGGACCTGCTGGCCGATGCGTTCGAGGACGTGCACGACAGGTGACGCGCCTGGAGCGCTGGTGAGTGCCGATCCAATCCACGGATGCGCCTCGTTCACGTCGAATAAGCCAAGCGCTACCGCTCGAATTGTTTTCTCCGGTGTTGTGGTGGCGATGTGGTTCATCGTTCGTACAACCAGCGCCTCGCAGGCTGCCGTCAGCAGATCGCTCTTGTTGGCAATATGCCAGTAGATAGCACCCGGCCCGGTGGCAAGCTGCTCCGAGAGAGCGCGGAACGTGAGACCGTCTTCGCCGGCACGATCGAGCAGCGCGATGGCAGTCTCGATAATGCTGTCGCGTGAAAGGCCTTCTTCCCGCCGTTGGATGCTCCGCCGCTGTCTCGCCATACTCTATGTTGACACAAATGGAATGGTGTTCCAAAGTAGTTGGAACGCCATTCCATAAGGGATGTTTCGCGCGGAGGTGAGCATGAGTGGGCTAGACGAGAAGACAGTTGCCATCGTCGGTGGCGGGCCCGGCGGGCTCACGTTGGCGCGACTGTTACAGCAGGGCGGTGCGAAGGTCACGGTGCACGAGCGGGACCGAAGCCGCAGTGCGCGGATCCAGGGCAGCGCGTTGGATCTTCACGAAGACTCCGGGCTGGCTGCGCTTGAAGCGGCCGGGCTGATGGATGCATTCTGGGCCAACCACCGGCCGGACCTGAATCGTCTCCGGCTTACTGATGCCAGGGGAACCATTCTCTATGAACATTCCCGCCGGATGTCCGGCGCGGGACAACGTCCTGAGATAGAGCGCGGACCGCTACGGGATATTTTGCTGGACTCGCTTGAGCCGGGCACTGTGCAATGGGATTGCAAGCTGGAAGCTGCGGAGGCGCAGGGTAAGCAGGTCTTGTTGCACTTCGCGGGCGGCAGAACGGCCGTGGCTGACATCGCGATTGGTAGCGACGGTGCGAACTCGCGATTGCGGGAGATGGTCACTCCCCTCCGGTCGGAGTATGTCGGTGTGTCGCTTGTAGAAGGCCTGGTTCCCGCTGCACAGCGGGCCGTCCCGGAGTTGTGGGAGTTGGTCGGCGGGTCCGCCTTGATCGCCTTGGGAGGCGAAAGGACGATCGGTATAGGAACCAAGCCGGATGGCAGTGTGCTGCTCTATGCGGGATTGAAGACTGACGGCGACGACGCGCGGCAGAGCCTGGAAGCGGCCAGTGGCCCGGAGCAGCGAGTGGCATGGTTTCACGCCAACTTCAAAGGATGGAGCCAGCTCTGGGACCCGCTCTTCAGGGAAGCGGTGTCACTGGTTTGGCGTCCGCTCCTCGTTTGCCCCATAGATCAGCACTGGAAGTCGAAGCCAAACGTTACGCTGATTGGTGATGCAGCGCACGTGATGCCGCCGTATGCAGGTGAAGGTGTGAATATGGCGATGCTGGATGCTTTGGTGCTGTCGAAACTTCTGCTCAGCAAAGAGACGCTTTCTGCCGCGATCGCGACCTATGAGGCGGAGATGTTTGCCCGGATGCGGGATATGACTGCCGACACCATGTCAAACACGGAGATGTTCTACGCGCCGGATGCCGCCGAACGTGTGGTCGCCCTGTTTCGGAGCTTCGGTGGGGCTGAGGCGGTCTCGCCCGCTACGCAGGCCTGAGGGGAGCCCTAGGCTCAGAAACGTAGGGTGGGCCGCGCCGTACGTGCGGCCTGATAAGTCGGCATGTCGTCAGCAATCATTGTTGACGCGAAAAGCATCTCACAGGGCCGATGTCCCGGGCGGTGGCTCAAATCCTTACTCGATGAGTGCTTTGGCCTGATAGCGCTAGTTGAGCTTTCAGAAGCGCTGTGCTGCTTAGACACAAGTCGACTTGCCGTTACTGATTCCACTATTTTGCGATGAACTCTGAAAAGAGATTCTTGAATGGTGCTGCGACATAGTTCAGTACGCTCATGCGGATGGCGTCGCTTGTGTTGTAACGGCTGGGATACCACGCCGCTACGGCGACTTCAGATGCGATGAACGGCGAAGCGATCGCAGGTAGCGAAGGAACGGCGCGACCAGTGTGAGTATGCGCCGTGTATGCCCCAAGGAAGGCATGTGCGGTGCGGGGCAGTATTCCCGTACATTGGCAGCGATGATAGGTGACATCTTCCCTGAGGATTTCGCCCAAGGCATACCGGCTTGTCGTTCCGACCAACCCCTGCCCAAAACGGTCGGCGTAGCGCTTCGCGTAGCCCTGCGCCCCCTCACCCCACTCTGGCACATCGCCACGTGCGGGATGAATTCCAGGTCCAGCTGCACCGTCTGAGGGGAAGCCGACTTTCAAGGGCCGCACCGTATCGATGCCGGACTCAAAGGCAGGTGCAATGAATGCGGTGGGACCTACGAGATCAAGCAGAAAGTGCCGCTCCCTTTGCCGGGCGCTGGGAAACGAATAAGCAGCGCCGATTGTTTGGGTGCTGTAACTGACTGACGCGCTCTGCACGCCGTTGTTCGTCTTCCCACGTTCCATGACAGCATCCGGAGAGTCAGGGAGTGAGGTAGAACTTCCCTGATCAGCGGACGTGCTTGTAAAGGAAACCGGATTTGGCTGCAGACTTATGCTTTGAGCGTGCAGGGGGATTGGACCCAGCAAACTAGCTGCCAGCAGCAAGCCCGGTGCAACAAGTTTGCGTGCTGTTTCGAAATACCTGGAAGTTGTTTGAAAAATCGGCATGGTAGGCCTTTCTAGCGGGGCCACGTGCGAAGCGATGGTGTCTCTCACTGAGATCCCGCCTGTCCTATTGACAAGATGTTGTCATACTGTGAAGATAATTACAAGCAAGGGAAAGAAGCCATGCCGAAGAAGAAACTTGTTGCTGCTCCGCTTACACCACTCTTCATCAGCGTTTTTCGCCTGAACGGCGCCTTGATCGCTGCAGGGGATCGCATGGTGGCGGACCTCGGCCTTACGAGCGCACGGTGGCAGGTGCTAGGCGTTGTGGCCAATGTTCCCACGCCGCTTTCGGTCGCCTCGATCGCTCGCACGATCGGCCTTACCCGGCAAGGCGTGCGCGGGGTGACAGCCGAACTGGTGGCGTCGGGACTTGTTGAGTTCAAGCCGAATCCGCACCATCGGCGGGCGCAGCTGGTGGTGCTGACCGATAAGGGGAGAGAGGTGGAACATGCCGCGAGACTTCGGCAGGTCCCTTGGGCTACTGGACTTGGTGACGGCCTTGAACTGCGGCAGATCGAAGAAGCAGCCACGCTGCTCCAAACGGTACTTGCGCGGCTGGAACGAGAGGCCGACGCACAAAAGGATGAACTCTGATGTTCCCTAGCTGTTCGATGGTCCGCACCATGCTTCGCGGTATTCGCTTTGTGCGCCATGCGATCTGGCCGAACGTGCATGTTACAGCCGCTTCGCTGGAGATTCACGTCGACTGGAACGTGCCGGTGATGGTCCGCGACGGTACAGTGCTGCGCGTGAACGTGTTTCGGCCTAAAGGGGGAGGCCCGTTTCCCGTAGTCATGTCGGCGCACCCCTATGGGAAGGACAATATCCCTGCTAAGACCCGCAGCGGGTGCGGCGTTCCGTTGCAGTCGCGGCTTCTGCCGCAGCCGCATCCGGTGCGCATCTCTGCGTATACCAGCTGGGAGGCGCCCGACCCCAATGTGTGGGTTGGCGAGGGATATGCCGTCGTCAACGCCGATCTACGCGGCGGCGGAACCTCAGAGGGAGTCGGCGACCTGTTCTCAGATGAGGAAGCGCAGGATTACTACGACCTGATTGAGTGGGCTGGAACGCAGGCTTGGTCCACCGGACGAGTCGGCCTGGATGGCGTGTCCTATCTGGCAATCAGTCAATACAAAGTAGCAGCGCTGCAGCCCCCGCATCTCGCCGCGATCTGCCCCTGGGAAGGCTTGAGCGATGTGTATAGAGACTTCGCGAGGCCCGGCGGCGTTCTTGAAAATGGCTTCAGTAAGTTATGGAGCTGGCTGACGGGCAAGGAAGCTCGCATCCAAACATCGCTGTACGAAGCCATCCTTCAACATCCGGAGCGTGACGACTGGTACAAGGCAAGGACGCCCAAGCTTGAAGACATCCAGGTGCCGATGCTCGTATGCGGCAGCTTCTCCGACCATCTGCTGCACACTCGCGGTTCGTTTGAGGCCTTCCGCCGCGCAGGGTCCCGGCAGAAGTGGCTGTACACCCACCGGGATGGCAAATGGTGCGCGTATTACAGTGACGACGCAACACAGACGCGTATCCGTTTCTTCGACCATTTCCTCAAGGGCCTGCAAAACGGGTGGAATGAGCAGCCAGCCGTGCGGTTGGCTATTACCGAGACAGGGCCCGATCCTGCGAGCGTTGTCCACGAAGACGCCTGGCCTCCGCAGGATATTGAATGGCGGAAGTTGTGGCTCGATGCGACCACAAAGACGATGCAGCTCGAACAAACGGTTACCGCCGGAGTTACAAGAGTCAGCCTGCCTGAAGGTGGTCTTTCTTTCCTCTGGACCGTGCCGGAAGATATGGACATGATCGGTCACATGGCCCTGTACCTTCACATGGAGATACACGGCGCGACCGACGCGCTGTTGTTCGCGGGTTTACGCAAGTTTAGCGATGGTGCTGAGGTCACCTTCGAGGGATCCTACGGCTTCTCCGGAGACATGGTATCGAAAGGTTGGCAGCGTGCAGCTCATCGTGAGTTGGATGATGAACTCTCCACGCCGGAGCAGCCCGTTTACCTCCACCGCACGGTCGAGCGGTTGCCGCACGGAAAGATCGTGTCGATTGCCATCGCAATGCGTCCACACGCAACGCGGCTCCGGAAAGGCGACGATCTGCGGCTGGACATTCAGGGCCGGTGGTTCTATCCGAAGAGCAAGTTCGGCGGTCAGTTTCCTGCTTCGTATGAGAAGAGTGGCAAGGCTCTGTGCACCTTCCAAACCGGAACAGAGCATCCGGCCTACCTCTTAATGGCAACCCGGGCTCCCATCGTCGGCAGCGGGAGGAAATGATGAGAAAAGTGAAACGTTGGCTTGTGAGGGGTGCCTTGATTGCATCTGGAGTTCTTTTGGCCGGGGTTGGCATCCTCGCCATACCGTCCGTGGATGATGCGATCTTCACACACTTTGTTACGCAGCGACTCCGTATGGGAAACGACGCACTGCTCAGGGGAGACGACTTGCGCGTGCTGCTCTGTGGAACATCGGCACCGTTTGCTGATGCGCATCGCGCCCAGAGCTGCACAGCCATAATCGCGGGTGGCCACTACTATCTCGTCGACACTGGGCCCGGAAGCGGACGCAATCTGGAGCTTTGGCAGCTTCGAGGGCGCGAGTTGTCGGCGGTGTTCCTGACCCACTTCCACTCGGACCACATCGGCGACCTTGGTGAGGTTAATACGAACGCCTGGCTGGCCGGCCACCCCAGAAGCTTGCAGGTATTCGGGGGGCCTGGTGTGGAACGCGTCGTCGACGGCTTCAACGAAGCTTACGCCCTGGACGAGGTTTATCGCACCGCAAACTCCGGAGTAGCGCAACTGCCCCCGTCCTCTGGCCAGATGCAGGCCCATGTGATCGAGATGCAAGGTGCTCCTACGCCTGCGAAGGATCGTAAAAGTCTGCCCATGCACTTTGGCGATCTCACCGTGACGGCGATCGAGGTGAACCACGACCCCGCGGAACCGGCCTATGGCTATCGCTTCGACTATCATCGTAGGTCCGTCGTGATCAGCGGCGACACAGACTTTCATCCGCCACTCGCCGCGGCTGCCCAAGGGGCGGATGTGCTGGTGCATGAAGCGCAGTCTCAACATCTCGTGCAGCTCGTCCAGAAGGCCGCGGCCAATGTGGGCGAGGGCAGTATCGCGCAGACGATGAACGATATTCAGCATTACCACACTGACCCGTTAGAGGCTTCACGTATCGCCAACGAAGCCGGGGTGAAACTGCTGGTTTTTACGCACCTCGACCCGCCCCCTTCGAATCCGCTGCTGTTCCGGGTGTTTTATCTCGGAGTCAACGGTAAGCGTAAAGGCGCCTGGATCAGCGGACAAGACGGGACACTTCTCGATTTGCCCAAAGGTTCAACCAAGGTCATTGTCGAAACGCTTCGACCGTAGTCCATTGGACCCTCGTCGTGAGAGCGCAACGTAGTGCGCGGAAGCAATTGCCTTGTCGCAGCGCCAAGCGGCTGTTCTGCGGCCTGCGATGTATTACAGGTAAGGTGTTCCTTCCAAAGCAGACTGGACGCCTTTTGTTCCCCGGTCGATGAGCGCAAGAAAAGCCTTATTCGCCTTGGCAAGGTTCCGATGCTGATGAAATACTCGATGCGCTTCGAGATAGGCTACGGTCCAGGTTGCGACTAGCAGGGACGCTGCAAGCCGGGCGAGTGGATCGGGCAGCGGGCGAGCTACAGATTCGGCCAGGGCCATCGTCAATGTGTCCGTCAATTCGTCCCGAATGGCTCGCGCTCGGGCTTTGAGGGATTCGCTCTCCCGAATCGTCGCCATGAACCTGTCGCTGCCTGCTTCAAAAAAGCGAACGTAGGGACGCCGATTCTTGACGGCCCAATGGACGAACAACTGCAAAGCCTCGACGGGGGGCTTACCCGGTTCTTTCTTCCGCAGCGCATCCAGCAGGTCTTCGCGCGCTTCCTCATCGAGGTCGAAGAACAGATCCTCCTTGCGGGGAAAGTGATTGAAGACCGTCATTCGGGAGACATCGGCGGCCTCCGCGATCTCGTCCATTGTCACTTCATTGAAGCCGCGCTCGAAGAAGAGGCGGGTGGCGACGTCGGAGATCTTCTGCCGCGTGGCGAGGCGTTTCCGTGTCTGTCGATTCACACTTCGGTCCATTACTGCATCCTTCCTTATTTTACAGCATCTATTATTATACTTAGTATAATTTTGGAGGTGACACGTGGAGACATCGACACGCCAGATCGGAAACGGCACGGCAGCGGGTGGGCGGATCACGACTGTTCTTGTCTCAGGAGCGAGTTTTGCCGGGCTTGCTGCGGCTTGGTGGATGAACAAGCTGGGCTACGCGGTTACAGTCGTCGAGATCGCGAAGGGTCTAAGGAAGGGTGGAACCCCGATCAATATCAAAGATGGCGTCATCGACGTGGTCCAGCGGATGAACCTGCTGGAACGCATCATGTCCGCAAGCTTGCCACCGAGGCCTGTGTCCTTCCTCGATGCTCATGGAGCGCCTTTGTCGCCAGCACTGGTGCAGGCAGGAGAGGAGCGGGAGGAGGAGTATGAAATTGAGAGGGATAATCTTCTTGACATGCTCTTCAACGACGTTAATGACGATGTCGAATTCCTCTTCGCAGAAAGCATCGCGGGGCTGGAAGAATCCGAAGACGAAGTCGCGGTCACCTTCACAAGTGGAAGAAAGCGCTCGTTCTCTCTGGTGCTCGGGTGCGATGGCACCCACTCAGCGGTGCGGAGGATGTGCTTTGGCGAAGAGTCTTCCTTTTTGGTATTCCTCCAGAATTATTTCTCGCTCACCATCGTCGACAAGCTGTTGATTGAAGAAGACACCTCCCAGATGTTCAGCGTGCCTGGCAGAACCGTAATGCTGAACGCCTATAACGGGAAGACGGATATCGCGTTCTGCTTCCCCTCAGAAAAGCAAATAGCTTTCGACCGTCTTCGAAAGCGGGACGAGCAAAAGCGCATGATTGCAGAGCAGTTTGCAGGCCAAGGCTGGAGAACACGCGAACTGCTTGATGAGATGAACCGCTGCGACGATTTCTACTTCGATCAGCTCTGCCAGATCCGTATGGGCTCCTGGAGCAAGGGTCGAGTGGCTCTGGTAGGGGATGCCGCGTATTGCCCGTCGCCGGCAGCAGGCATGGGAGGTTCCGTCGCGATCCTCGGAGCAGCAGCTCTGGCCGACGCACTTCAGAAATACCCGGACAGTTTGAGGAAAGCGTTTCAGGAGTACGACGAAGGTCTGCGCCCAATCGTTGAAGCTATTCAGTCACAGGCCGTTGAGATTGGGCTGGAGATGTTTATGCCAAGATCGGAAGAGGCAATTCAGAGAAGAAACATGCAGCTTGGCCTAAGCTGAGCGCATCGATAAAGCGTGACAAAAGCATTTCCCAAGAACGATAGACGCCTTCCGCCAATCGAGGTCAGACTCGCGTCGAGGTGTTTCGAGACGCGTGGCGTCACTCGGCGGAATCCTCGCCTTGGATGCGTCAGGCCACGCTGCTGGATGAACTCCCATTTTCATTCTTCCGGCGGATAATGTAACGCGGTTCGAGTAAGCCGATGGTGAACCCGACTTCCAGAGATCTGCACAGCTTCACGGATAATTCCCGCCGAAACCCGTGCCGGGACCACTTACAAGGCTATCGCCGCAAGATGTTCGGAACGCTCCGATGAGGTTTCGCAGACGCGCACTGTCTCGAACTCGCGCTCCAACAGACCGTTGATCCTGTTGTCAGATCGAGATGTGCAGCATTCGACAGCTGACCTTTACATGTTCGTTACAGGGGACGAGCCATTTGTCTATGCCAGAGATTTCACTTCCGATTGCCGCTATGAAGTTGGCGAAGAACTAAACATCATCCGAACTGGGGAGCTGTTGAGCATTACCCAGCCGGCTGAGAAGTTTGAGTCCGTCGACTTTGGCGATCGCCCTCGATGAGCGCATCGGCCTGTTCTCAACAACTGACAATGAGTTTTCCTGAAAACGACCTTGCGGGTGAGGCAAGCATCTGACCATTCCAGGAGCCAGAATGCGGCGATTTGACTTGATTGGGTTTCATCGCTATCTCGACGGAGAGCGGCAAAAACGGAAGCTCAGCTGGGCGCAGTTGGCCGAAGAGGTGAATCGACCTTTTACTAATACCCCTTCCATTCCGATCCACCCCGCTACCCTCCGTGACATGCCGAAAAAGCGATCTGTCACGAGCGCGGTCATACTGCAGGTGCTTCGATGGCTTGGAAGATCTCCAGAGGCCTTTCTCGTCCCACCGGACGAAGGCTCTGAGAAAGAGGCGGCTCTACCGGCAGCCGCAATGAATCACGTTTTACGGCTCGATACTCATGCGCTCCACACGGCTCTTGAAGCCGAACGCGAGCGACGCGGAATGAATTGGACTGAGGTGGCAGCAGAACTTCCCGGCTTTCAGCCCGCGATGCTTACCAATCTCGCAACGGGCCCGCTCATCGGCTTCCCGCGTGTGATGTTGCTTACGCAGTGGCTTCGTGTGCCGCTCTCACGGTTTGTGAGGGCTCGGCCAAGATAGTCAGGTAGGCGAACCCGGTTCATCCTTAGGATTACCGCTTTACTGCGAGATACCCAATGCGGCGATTCCGGCGACGACGGAAGTTGCGATCTGCTAGTTGGCGCATAATCGCCAATGCGGTGCGCCGGGATAAACCGGCATGAAGCAGGGAATGCAAGAGTCCTACGAGAAAGGAGTAGCGAACCGCTCGGCCCCCAGTTTTGCGTTGCGCACCGCGAGGTGTGTGACGAAGCGTAAACAGGGGTACAGGTGGGCTGGGTATTGAGCTCCGAAAAGATGCAATCAGGACGCTGACGCTTTTGCATTGGCGGAAGGCAACACGGGCGGGAGCGATATCGCGAGTTCCTGCTCGGTCCTGCGTAGTCGTAGACCCCAGACACGCCTGGAAGCTTCATGCACGAGAACCGGGAGACCTCGGAGGCTCCTGCTGGTAACCACAGCAGGACGGCGGGCGAAGGCTCAGGCCGCAATATCCGCATGCACGTCGCCGAGGAGTCGGACAGCGGCATAGTACCTATGAATCATTCGAACAAAATCGAGCAGTCGATGGCGGAGAGTGAGGAGGGAAGGCCGCTGATCAAGGAGAACATCCATCAGTCCAGCACGCGCCCGACACAGGGCGGGGCATGCGTGTCACAGGGGCTGGCGGGTGTGCGGAAAGCAGCAAGGGAACACAAGGAGATGAGGTTCACCGCTCTGCTCCACCATGTCACAATCGATCTGCTAAGGAGCAGCTTCAGTTCTTTGAAACGCAAGGCTGCACCCGGTGTAGACGGGATGACGTGGCAGGAGTACGAAGCCGGACTGGAAGGTCGGCTTGCCGATCTGCACAGCCGGGTGCATCGCGGTGCGTATCGGGCGCTTCCATCGAGAAGGGTGTACATCGAGAAAGGCGACGGACGGAAACGTCCGCTCGGGATCGCCGCAGTGGAGGACAAGATCGTCCAGCACGCAGTGGTCTCCATCCTCAACCAGATTTATGAGGAGGACTTCCTCGGCTTCTCGTATGGATTTCGTCCTGGGCGCAGCCAGCATAAGGCGCTGGATGCGTTGTCTTACGCGCTCGTGAAAAGGAAGGTGAACTACGTACTTGATGCCGACATCCAGGGCTTCTTCGATAACCTCGACAAAGCATGGATGATCAGGTTCGTCGAGCATCGCGTCGCCGACCGCCGCATCCTGCGTCTGATCCAGAAATGGCTCAAGGCCGGGGTGATGGAGGAAGGGAAATGGTCGGACACGGAGACGGGTACTCCGCAGGGGTCGGTGATCTCACCGCTCCTTGCCAATATCTATCTCCACTATGTGTTCGATCTCTGGGTGGACGACTGGCGTAAGCAGTGTGCGGGAGGCGAGGTGATCGTCCTCCGCTATGCGGATGACATCGTCCTTGGCTTCCAGTGGGATACGGACGCAGACCGTTTTCGCAAGAGCTTAGAAGAACGGCTGAAAAGTTCGGACTGGAACTGCACCCGGAAAAGACGCGCCGGATCGAGTTCGGGCGGTATGCCGAACAGAACCGGAAACGAAGAGGGGAAGGTAAGCCTGAGACCTTCGACTTCCTTGGCTTCACGCACATCAGCGGGAAGAACGGGAACGGGTCTTATGCTGTGCGGCGCATGACGATCCGCAAGCGCATGCGAAAGAAGCTGCAGGAGATCAAGCAGCAACTCAGGATGCGCATGCATGATCCCGTGCCCCAGACCGGCGCGTGGCTCAGGTCAGTTGTACAGGGGTACTTTAACTACTACGCTGTGCCCGGAAATCTCGATAGTCTTGGGCTGTTCCGGGAACGCGTGCTTCGCTACTGGGGACAAGCGCTGAAGCGCCGTAGTCAGAGACACCGGTACTCCTGGGTCCGTCGCCTCAAGCTGGCTGCACAATGGCTTCCTACACCTCGCGTGCTCCATCCCTGGCCCCTTGACCGCTTCGCCGCCACTCATCCGAGATAGGAGCCGCATGCGCTAATGAGCGCTCGTGCGGATCTGTGCGGGGGGCGATCAGTAATGATCGTCCCTACCGCGACCTCATCCAGAAAGTAGAAACGGAAAGCGGCATCGGGCTGAAATACCCACGGAGAGGTGGATGAATCCTGGGGTTCATCCACCCCGGCTGACGACTATTCGTCGTCGGCCCCATCCAAAGGATCATCAGCGGCCTCAACTTTCGAGAGCCGCTTCATGCTGATGGCATGGACCTCAGCGATCCGGTGCTTGAACTTCTCCCCTTCGACATCTTCCACTACCTCGCGATACCTGAGAACTCCTTCCAGAGTGATGAGCTGTCCCTTCTGGAGAGTCTTGGAAAACTTTGAGAGATTGCTCCAGGCATAGACGCGGTGCCATTCGGTGCGGGTTTCGTAATCGCCTTTGTCGTTCTTCCAGCTTTCCTGGG
>CAZZXY010000117.1:0-12060 GCA_964658105.1 Verrucomicrobia bacterium Tous-C9LFEB
ACCCGCTTCAGGTCATAGATCAGCTGCGCCAGGTCCTCGATCGAGTAGATGTCATGATGCGGTGGCGGCGAGATCAGGCTCACCCCTGGCTGCGCATGACGCAGACGAGCAATCAGGCCCGAGACCTTGTGCCCCGGCAGCTGGCCACCCTCGCCGGGCTTGGCCCCTTGTGCCACCTTGATCTCGATCTCTTCGGCATGCGCCAGGTACTCCGCCGTGACGCCAAAGCGTCCCGAGGCCACCTGCTTGATCTTGTTGTTGAGACTCACGTGTACAGCCGGCGCCGCGACGAGCTCGGCTACAGCCACACCGCCGGCAGTCATTCCGGCGGCTGATACGGCCACGCCACCATCCCCTGCCTGCTGCGCCCTCAGCCCTGTGCCCTGGGTGCGATACACCGCCGGATCCTCGCCACCCTCACCTGTATTGGACCGGGCGCCCAGCATGTTCATCGCAGCGGTCACGGTCTGGTGAGCCTCCGGACTTAGCGAACCAAGACTCATGGCGCTTGCGCAAAACCCTTTACAAAGGCCCTCCGTCGTCTCGATTTCGGCAAGGGTCAACTCCGGGCCAGCGGGCCGGATCTCCAGCAGATCGCGCACACGCACGGCCTCGTGTATGTCCACACCCTGCGAGTAGATAGCGAACTGTGCGGTGGCATTTTCCGTCGGAGCGACGTTGCGCGCGCTGCCCACGGTTGTCTGCAGAGCCTTCACGGTAGGCGGTTGCCATAGGTGCGGCTCTGCGCCATCGGCCTTACGGAAACGCACCCAACCAAAGTCTGGCAGATCCAATGCCACCGGTGCGGCCGGCGCACGCCAGCTCTCCCGCAAGCGTCGATCGATCTCGGCAAAGCCGATGCCGGACAAGGGCGCAGGTGTGCCAAAGAAGCACTTATCGACCACGGACTCATGCAGGCCGAGGATGTCGAACAGGTGAGCCGACCGGTAGCTGTCGACGACCGAGATGCCCATCTTGGACATCACCTTGGCCACGCCCGCCTCCAGCGCCTTGAGCATCATGCGCTCGCCGTCCACACCCTCTGGCTGCAGACTTCGCGCCGTCTCCAGGGCCAGCCAGGGGCATACGGCACCCGCGCCATAGCCGATCAGCACCGCCGCATGGTGCAGATCACGGCAGTCGCCAGCCTCTACCATCAGCCCGCAGCCAATGCGCAGCCCGGCCCTCGTGAGCGCGTTGTTCACCGCACCGACCGCCATTGCCATCGGGATGGGCAGCCGCTCAGCCGAGGCGCCACGATCCGTCATCAGGAGCATCCGCGTGCCACCGCGGACATGCTCCACCGCTTCGGCACACAGAGCGTCGACGCCGGCTTCCAAGGTGCTCTCGGAGTCAAACAAACACGGTAGCTCCACGATCGCCAGTGACTCCGCATGAGGGTACTGCCCCGCCCGCAAAGCCGCGACCTGCCCGAGCGAGAGAAAGACCGACGAGAGCGAAATGCCGGGCAGCGGCGCGTGCGTGTCCAGCAGGTGAGGCCACGGACCAAGCCTCGTGTGCAGTGAGAACACAACCGCCTCGCGCAAGGGATCGATGGCTGGGTTTGTGACCTGCGCAAAACGCTGCCGGAAGTAATGGTAGAGCGGCCGCGGCGACCTGGCCAGCATTGCGAGGGGTGTGTCATCGCCCATGGACCAGACGGCGTCTTTACCGCTGGCCGCCATGGGCTTCAGGATCATGTTGAGGTCTTCTTTTGTATAGCCGTACCCGCGCTGGAGCTCCGCGATCATCTCCTTTGCCGGGGGCATCCCCGCCTCGATCGGCACCAGCGGCTCGTCTTCCAGCAACGTCGCGTAGGTGGCTCCCGCGTCGAAGAGATCCAGCAGCTGCTCGTTATGCAGCAGCTTGCCCTTTTCAAGATCGACCACGAGCATCTGCCCCGGTCCGAGCCGCCCGCTCTCTACAACGCGCTCCGGATCAAGATCGACCAGACCAGCCTCAGAACCGGCAATGACCAGGCCATCATCCGTTACCGCGTAGCGCGAGGGGCGCAGACCGTTGCGGTCCAGCGCCGCACCGACGAGGCGGCCGTCAGAGAACGCCAGCGCCGCCGGACCATCCCAGGGCTGAGCGACATCAGCGTGGTAGCGGAGGAAAGGCGAGGTGCGGTTCACAAATGCCGGAGGCACCAGCATGCGCACACTTTCGGCCAGCGTGCGCCCGTAATTCGACAGCAACTCCACCGTCTCATCCAGGCTGGTCGAGTCGGTGCCGTCCTTGGTGATGATCGGCTTTGCTTCATCGGGCAGGGACGCATCGGCTGCGTCCATGCGCGCCCGATTGCCCCACACTGTGTTGATTTCGCCGTTGTGCGCCAGGTGACGTCCAGGCTGTGCGCGATGCCAGGCAGGCAGTGTGTTGGTCGCATAGCGCTGATGGAAGAGCGCGAACTGTGTCACATAATCCGGGCGTTGCAGATCCGGATAGAACTCCGGCAGCAACCGGCCCAGGCACATGGCCTTGTACACCAGGGTTCGCGAAGACAACGAGCAGACATAGCCCGCCGCTCCGCCCGCAAGCACTGCCCGCTCAAAGGCCTTGCGCGCCAGGTAGAGGCGCTTGTCGAAGTCCTCTTTCTGCGAGCCGGAGCTAACCAGCACCTGCCGGATCTCCGGCATCGTGGATCTTGCAATCTCTCCCAGCACGGAGACGTTCACCGGCACATCGCGCCAGCCGAGCACGGGGCAACCTTGTGCCCGCAGGGCGTCCTCCAACACCGCAGCCGCACGCGTCTCGCCCGCCGGAACAAACAGCATTCCGACCCCGAGATCCTCATTTTCAGGCAGCGAGAACCCGGTCGCTTCCAGCAAGAGCTCCCGCGGCACGCCAGTAAGAACGCCCACGCCGTCACTTGACGCACCATCAGCCGCCACGGCGCCACGATGGGCCAGACGCGCCAGGGCCGTGAGTGCGTATTGAAGTATGGGATGGTTGGGCGAAGGACTCGTCGAGGCTACAAAACCCACACCGCAGGAATCAAACTCAAAGCGGGGGTCAAGCAGCGAAATGTCTCTCTGGGCAGGGCTGGGTGACGACGACGAAGACACCTCAGGCAGGGAGGCAGTAGCCTCCAGCGTTGTGGAAAAACACTGGTCCATAGTTCACTATACGACGTTCGTTTGACTAGGGCGAGTGTTACTCCGCGGCAAGGCCTGAATGCCTTGACAGAACCCTTTTGTATATTTATACATCTAATCTGCATGTTTATGCATATGCCAGGGCGCACGTGAAGACGCTACGACAGTCCGCGATCCGCGACCTCCTGGTAAGCACGGCGATAACCAGCCAGGACGAACTGCGCCGCAAGCTCGTCAGCCGCGGCTTCCGGGTGACGCAGGCCACACTGTCGCGTGACATGCGCGAATTGAAGTTGTCCAAAGGTCCCGCAGGATACGCGCTGCCGGATGGGAACGGAGGCCCGGACGACGCCTTCGACAATGCCCTGCCGGCCGTTGCGGAGTTGCTCTCCACGTTCGGTGTGGAGGTCCGCCAGACGCAGAATTTGCTGATCCTTTTGACCGCCAAAGGCGCGGCGCAGCCGGTCGCTGCGGGCATTGATGATGAGGAGTGGACCGAGTGCCTCGGCACCATTGCCGGCGATAACACGGTACTGATCATCTGTGCTGACCTCGCCGGAGCCAACACCCTGCGGCACCGCCTGGAGGCGCTCATTGGCTGACCTCACCGCAGGTGCGTCCGTGCTCGAGCACGTCTACCCGACAAAGGAACCCCGGGCGACGCTGCGAACAGCTGTGGCCGGGGTCACGGGCTACTCCGGTGCGGAGCTCGCCCGCATCCTGCTCCGGCACCCTCGCTTGGCGGACACGGCGCCTGTGTTCCTCGGCCGTATGGGTGACGGGGGCGAGGCCACCCGCCTCACCGATCTGCACCCGCAGCTTTCGGGCTTATCGCACGCGGACGACGCTCGCATTGAGCCCTGGTCATGGCAGATGCTCGAGCGTGGCGGCATCGACCTGCTCTTCCTGGCGACGCCTCATGAGCAATCCCGCAGCTGGGTACCGGAGGCACTCGCGCGCGGCATCCGCGTCGTTGACCTTTCGGGTGCGTGGCGTCTGCAAGACGAGGCGAACAGGGCGGTGTATCGCTTCGATGACCGCGATGCTGCGCTCGCCATGCAGACGCAGGCCGAGGCTGTGTATGGCTCGCCCGAACTTAACGGCCCGGCGATTGCCCACGCCCGGCTCGTCGCGAACCCGGGCTGTTACGCGACCTCGGTGATCCTGGCGCTTGCGCCGATACTGCGCGCCGGGATTGCGGATCTCGATCGCGGCATCATTGCGGATGCGAAGTCCGGTGTCTCCGGCGCAGGCAAGACGCCCACGGCAACGACACATTTTATGCACGCGGCCGACAACCTGTCTGCGTACGCCGTTTTCGGTCACCGCCATACCGGGGAGCTGCTGGAACAGCTCCATCTGACGGCCGAGCAGATCCAGTTCACACCGCATCTTCTGCCGATCCCACGCGGCATTCTTTCCACGGTCTATGTGCGCCTCAACGAGCGCAGCACACCGGACCGCATCCAAACAGTGTTTGACGATTTCTATGCCCATTGCCCCACCGTGCGCGTCCGCCACACACCCACCCTGCCGCAGATCGGACACGTGGTGCGCACGCCTTTCTGTGATCTCGGTTTTCAGCTTGCTCCAGACGGCCGGCGACTGGTTGTGATCGCGTGCCTTGACAACCTCCTCAAGGGCGCTGCGTCACAGGCGGTCGAAAACATGAATCTGATGGCTGGCTGGCCGCAAACAGAAGGGTTGTTGTGACGCCCTTCCCTGTTTCCATTTGTTCTCCCGTAGCCCCGCGAACGGATCTGCTTGCCATGACTTGGGATGACGCGTCCCGGAGACGACCATTATGAAGTTTGTCGTGAAACTGGGCGGAGCTGCCCTGGAAGATCCAAAGCTGCTCGGGCAATGCGCTCGCGCTATCGTCGACCTGTGTCAGAACGGCAACAAGGTTGCCGTGGTTCACGGCGGCGGAGTCCAGCTCACGCGCGTTCTTGCCCAGATGGGTAAGCAGAGCGAGTTCATCTCTGGCCTTCGCGTTACCGATGCGGAGACTCGTGACACGGCCTTGATGGTGCTCGGCGGCCGCGTGAACAAAAGTCTTGTCGCCGCGCTGCAGCACCTGCACCAATCCGCAGTCGGACTCACCGGTGGCGACGGCCACGTCTTCAAGGCCCGCAAGAAGCGCACCGATCCTGATCTTGGCTTTGTCGGAGAGATTGCCGCAACGGATCCCAGGTGGCTGGACGCGATCTGGACCATGGGCGCGGTGCCGGTGATCAGCTCGATCGCGCTTGGCTTTGATGGTGAGTACTACAACATCAACGCCGACGAAATGGCTGCTGCGGCGGCGGTCGCAACCAACGCCGACGCGCTTGTCTTTCTGACCGATGTTCCCGGGGTCAAGGGAGCGAACGGTGATGTAATGCGCTGGCTCAACCTGCCGACCGTCACACAGCTGGTACGCGATTCCGTCATCACCGGCGGCATGCTTCCCAAGCTCAACGCCTGCAAGGAAGCCCTGCAACATGGTGTGAAGCGCGTGAGGATCCTGCCTGCGACAGCGGCGAATCTTCTGCCCGACTTATGCAACAGCCGCATCGATGAGGGTACCGAGGTGATGGTCGCATGAGCGTGCTCGGTGCACTCTCCTCCGCTTCTCGTTTCGTCATTCCCGTAGAGGATTTGCTGTTTGCCCGGAGTACCGAATATGCCCAGTGAAGCCATCCATCTCGCACAGCTCCAGGCCGCTGAAGCCAAGCTCCTGCTGCCTACGTACGAGCGCAATCCCATCCTGTTCACGCGTGGCGAAGGCGTTTACCTTTTCGATGAAGCCGGTACTCAGTATTTGGACCTGCTTTCGGGGATCGGTGTTTGCGCCTTGGGTTACAACCACCCTGCCGTGACCGGGGCCATCACACAGCAGGCCCACACACTGCTGCACACCTCGAACCTGTTCTTTCATCAGCACACGGCTGAGTTGGCGCTGCGCCTCACCGAGATCACCGGCCTGGACCGCGCCTTTTTCTGCAACTCCGGCACGGAGGCCTGGGAGGCTGCGCTGAAGCTGGCACGCGCCTACGCCACGCTGATGCGCTCGGAGGGCAGGCCCATGGGCACGAGGATCCTGTGCCTTGAACACAGCTTCCACGGTCGCACGATGGGCTCGGTGTCGACCACGCATAAAGCTGCGTATCGCGAGCCCTTCAGCCCACTCATCCCAGACGTGGAGTTCCTGCCCTTCAACGATGTGGACGCGCTGCGGAACGCCTTCAGCGAGGATGTCTGCGCGATCGCGTTCGAGGTGCTTCAAGGGGAGGGCGGCATCAATCTCGTGTCCGAGGAGTTCCTGCGCACAGCGCGCGAGCTGTGTGACTCAACGGGGGCGCTGCTGATTCTTGACGAGATTCAATCTGGCATGGGCCGTACCGGCAAATGGACTGCGTACGAACACTTCGGCATCCAGCCGGATGTCACCACGCTCGCCAAGCCGCTGGCGAACGGCGTGCCGATTGGCGCGATGCTCTGCACAGAAGCAGCTGCCCGGGCCATTCGACCCGGCATGCACGGCACGACCTTTGGCGGCAATCCGCTTGCCTGCGCAGTCGCGATCGCTGTCGTGGACACGCTCAGGAATGACGGCTTCCTCGCGCACAACGCTGAAGTTGGCAGCTACTTCCAGAAAGAAGCAAAGGCGCTTCAGGCCAGGTATCCCCACTTTATTCAGGACGTTCGTGGTCTCGGGCTGATGATCGGCGTGGAGCTTTCCTCGTCGGACCTCGCGAAGGGCGTTCTCTCCGGTATGCTGAAGCGTCACATTCTGATCAACCGCACCCACGAAACCGTGCTCCGCTTCCTGCCTCCGTTCCTCATCACGACCGCGCACGTCGACCAGACCATGCAAGCTCTGGACGAGCTGTTCAAAGAGGCCGCAAAGCACCATCTGCCACAACCCCAAGCCACCGGCGCGCCCGCGCCCGAAGAGACTGTCCATGGATAACAACAAGACTCTTGTCATGAACCCGCGTCCCAACGGCCACACCGGCCCCAAGGCCGCTTCGCTCGGTATCCAGTCGGACACCGCTTTTACCGAGGTAGCCAAAGGTCTGGCCGGCCGCGATCTCGTCTCGATTGCTGACCTCTCCGCCAGTGAACTGGCCGCGATCCTCGAGCTTGCGCACGCGGTGAAGTCGAACCCCGAAGACTTCCGTCACGCGCTCGATGCCAAGCAGATGGTGCTGATCTTCGAGAAGGCCTCGCTGCGCACCCGCCTCACCTTTGAGGCCGGCATCAATACCCTCGGTGGCAATGCCGTCTTCGTCGATCAGACCAAGGAGCCTCTTGGCGAACGCGAGTCCATCCCCGATGTGGCACGCAACATTGAGCGCTGGATGCAGGTCATCGTGCTGCGCACCTACGCGCACGAGACCATCACCGAAATGGCTACGCACGCGCAGGTCCCCGTCATCAATGCCCTCTCCGACCTGGAGCACCCCTGCCAGGCGATCGCGGATTTCATGACGCTGGAAGAGCGCTTTGGCTCGCTCGAAGGGCTGCGATTTGCCTATGTGGGCGATGGCAATAACGTCTGCCACTCGCTGCTGCTGACAGGCGCGCTACTCGGCGTGCACATGACGGTTGCGACACCCAAGGGCTTTGAACCCAAGCTCGACATCATCCACAAGGCCATCGAGATCGCCGAGTCTACAGGCGGTTCCCTCACGCTCACACACGACGCGACGAAAGCCGCCGAAGATGTCGACGCAATCTACACGGACGTTTGCACCAGCATGGGCCAGGAGCACGAAGCCGCCCGTCGCGCGCCCATCTTTAAGCCCTTCCAGGTCAACGAAGAGCTTATGAGCAAGGCCCAACCCAGCGCCGTCTTCATGCATTGCCTGCCCGCACACCGCGGTGCGGAAGTCACCGACGCCGTGCTCGATGGCCCACAGTCCATCGTTTTCGACCAGGCGGAGAACCGCATGCATGCGCAGAAGGCCATCACGCTGATGCTGCTCGGCGGTGCTAAACGCATTCCCAACAGCCGCAACAAGATCAACAGCCGCTCTCGCCGCTAAGCAGGCGACGCGGTCGTCCGTAAGGGCACGAAAGTGAGTCGTGCTCTTACGGGAGTTTCTGAGGTCCACATGTCTGTCATTCTCGAGTCCCTTCCACTTGGGCAACGCGTCGGTATCGCCTTCTCCGGTGGCCTCGACACCTCCGCTGCCCTGCACTGGATGAAGCAAAAGGGTGCGATTCCCTACGCGTACACCGCCAATCTAGGCCAGCCCGACGAGACCGACTACGACGCCATTCCGCGTAAGGCGCTCGAGTATGGCGCTGAAGAAGCCCGCCTCATCGACGCCCGCCTCCCGCTGGTGCGCGAAGGCATAGCCGCGTTGCAGGCAGGCGCCTTTCATATCAGCACTGCCGGCGTTACGTACTTCAACACCACGCCCCTCGGACGCGCTGTCACCGGAACCATGCTCGTCACGGCGATGAAGGAAGACGGCGTGGACATCTGGGGCGACGGCTCGACCTTTAAGGGCAACGACATCGAGCGCTTCTATCGCTACGGCCTGCTCGTCAACCCGGACCTGAAGGTGTACAAACCGTGGCTCGACCAGGACTTCATTAACGAGCTGGGCGGCCGCGCCGAGATGTCCGCCTTCCTACGGGCCTCCGGCTTTGAGTACAAAATGTCGGGCGAGAAAGCCTACTCGACGGACAGCAATCTGCTCGGCGCGACGCACGAGGCCAAAGACCTCGAACATCTCTCGACCTCGATGAAGATCGTGCAGCCCATCATGGGCGTTACCTTCTGGCGGGACGACGTAGTCATCAAGCCCGAAGAAATCACTGTTCGCTTCGAAGAAGGCGTTCCCGTGGCCCTCAACGGGCAGCACTTCGACGACCTCGTGGCTCTCATGCTCGAAGCCAACGCGATCGGCGGCCGCCACGGCCTCGGCATGAGCGACCAGATCGAAAACCGCATCATCGAAGCCAAGAGCCGCGGCATCTATGAGGCCCCTGGCCTCGCCCTGCTCTTTATCGCCTACGAGCGCCTGCTCACCGGCATTCACAACGAGGACACGCTCGAGCAGTACCGCGACAACGGCCGCAAACTCGGCCGCCTGCTCTACCAGGGCCGCTGGTTCGATCCCCAGGCCATCATGCTCCGCGAAGCCGCGCAACGCTGGGTCGCCAAGCCTGTCACCGGCGAGGTCACGGTGGAGCTCCGCCGCGGCAACGACTACACGATCCTCAACACCGACTCGCCCAACCTGACCTTCGCCCCTGAACGCCTGTCGATGGAAAAGACCGAGTCCACCTTCAGCCCCCGCGACCGCATAGGCCAACTCACCATGCGCAACCTCGACATCTCCGACACCCGCGCCAAACTTCAAACCTACGCCAAAACCGGCTTGCTCACGCTAAGCCATGGCACAGAGATGCCCCAGCTCAAAAGCGGCAACAAGGAGTAGGCCAATGTCAGGGTGGCTCCTATTCTCAGTAGTGATTCCAGTTTTGTACGCGGCACACGCGCCCTCCCAACAGCTCATCCGGCCTGAAGATCAGCAGACCAGGCTCACTGGGATAATCAAACTCGTTCACGATTACGGTCCACCAGGCTACGGAGAAGATCCGAAGCACGATGCGCATGTAAGTTACTGGGCCATCGTGCCTCCTGCTCCTGTGAATTTCGTCTGCACTCCGGAAAAGCAGAAGTCCGCAGAGACGGACTGCGCACCAGCAAAGAGAATCAACCTTTACTTCCCCGGCCTAGAACCCAAGAAGCTCAACGAACTTCCCGCCGCAAGGTGGAACGGGCACAAGGTCATTGTCACCGGAATTCTGCATCGAGCAGACACCGCAGGAGAGATGACGCCGATCTACATGGACGTGACAAGCATCGCCGCCGCGACAGAAGAACACCCACAGAAACGATAGAAACCATGCCCAACGATCAACCCAAGAAAATGTTGTCCGGCCGCTTCCGCGAGCCCCTCAACCGCGCCTTCGAGCAGTGGCAGCGCAACACCGAGGTACCCACGGGGTGACGCATGACAAACCTTGTCCGTATGTGGCTACGTTGCTTTGCAACGGCCGCCGCCGTTGCAGGCCCAATCTTGGGCGTTCTTGCCATCGCGTTCGCTCTGCACACTTCACATTTCATTCATCGCGCGACACACACGAAGGGCAGCGTAACCGCGCTGACGGCCCAAACTGATCAATACAACAATCTCACTTATGCACCAACGTTCACCTTCAAAACACCAGCCGGGGAAACGATAACGAAGCGATCCGGTACAGGGAGTAAGCCACCGACATTCACCACCGGCCAACAGGTGCCCGTTTTGTTTGATCCGAACTACCCGCAGGATGCGAGGATCGACACTAGAGTGCAGCTATGGACTCTACCGATCGCCTTTGGCATCCTCAGCATGGTTTTCACGCCCATCGGCATACTTCTTTTGCGCGGACCATGGATCAGAACCGCGCCAAGCCCATTTCTTTCGAGAACAACAGCGGACAATGTCTAACATCTCACAGACAAAAATGTGGTCAGGCCGCTTTCGCGAGCCCCTCAACCGCACCTTCGAGCAATGGCAGCGTAGCTTCCCCTTCGACTGGCGCCTCCTCCCCCACGAGGTCGCCGCCAGCAAGGCCCACGCCCGCACGATCGCCGCCGCAGGCATCCTCACGCCCGAAGAACTCGACCAAACCCTCGAAGGCCTCACCCGAGTAGCCGATAGAGCCCTCAACTGGGCCCACCGCATCAGCGCCACCAGCGGCCAGATTGACTACGAGACCTCCAACGAGCAGGTCGGTGCGGCGATCGTGGCATCGGCTCCGCAAGCCGAAGACATCCACCACTTCGTCGAGCTCGAACTCACCAAAGAGATCGGCACGCTCGCGCTCAAGCTCCACACCGGGCGCAGCCGCAACGAGCAGATCGCCACCGACATGCGCCTCTTTGTGCGCGAGGCCATCGATCATTCACGGCTCGGCCTTCGCTCATGGCTCGCCGCTCTCTTCGACCTTGCCGAGCAGCATACGAATCCAGAAGCAACCATCATGCCGGGCTACACCCACCTCCAGCGCGCCGAGCCCGTGCTGCTGGCTCACTGGCTACTTGCCTACGCCGCCATGCTCGAGCGCGACCTCAGCCGCTTCGCTGACGCCCGCACCCGCTTGAACTTCTGCCCGCTCGGCAGCGGCGCTATCGCCGGCGCCACGCTTGCGCTCGACCGCACCATCGCCGCGCACGCACTCCACTTCACCGCACCGACCACGAACAGCATGGACGCTACCAGCGACCGTGATTTCATGCTCGACTTCGCGCAGGCCGCCAGCACGCTTGGCATCCACATCTCGCGTTTCGCGGAAGAGCTTACGCTCTACGCCACCGCCGAGTTCAATTTTGTTGACCTACCCGAAGCCTTCTCCACCGGCAGCTCGGCGATGCCACAGAAGAAGAACCCCGACCTCACCGAATTGGCCCGTGGCAAGGCAGCCCGCCTGCTCGGTGCGAGCACGGCGCTGAGCACACTGATGAAAGGCCTTCCGCTGGCTTATAACAAGGACCTGCAGGATGGCCAGGAACAGATCTTCGACATCGCTGACACGCTTCGCGGCCTCTTCAGCGTGCTGCCCAACTTCACGCGTGCTCTTCGCTTCCGCACCGCGCCCATGCAGGCGGCCGCCGGGCACGGCTACCTCAACGCAATGGCTGCGGCCACCTACCTCACACACAAGGGCGTTCCCTTCCGCAAAGCCCACGAGATCGTTGGCAACGCTGTCCGTCTCGGTTTGGATAAAGGCGCTGAGCTGAACGCGCTTTCGCTCAACGAGCTGCAGCAGCTCTCGCCGCTCTTCAGCGAAGACTTCTACGAAGCGGTCTCCCTCGCCAGCACGCTTGATTGCCATGACGTCCCTGGTGGCACGGCTCGGGCGCGTGTGCGGGAGGCACTCACGGAGGCACGCAACCGTCTGGCTGCGCTCG
>CAZZXY010000118.1:0-11879 GCA_964658105.1 Verrucomicrobia bacterium Tous-C9LFEB
AGGGATCTGCTTTCCTCTTTCCCTTTGTCATCCCGTAGGGATCTGCTGCCTCCTCCTTTGTCATCCCGCAGGGATCTGCTTTTCTGTCGTCAACCACTACCGATCAAAAGGCTGCGTAACAATACTGATATTGCTGATCCCGGCCTGTTTCACCGCGTCCATCACCGACGCGAACGCACCAAACGGTACCCGCTGATCAGCCCGCACATATACGGTCTCTTTCGCATTCGCTCCCCGGCTCAGAATGCCGCTCAGGTCGTGCACATTCACCGGCTTGTCATCCAGAAACACATTCTGATTCCGGTCCACCGTCAGCACCCGACGTTGCTCCACGGCCTGGTTGACCGTGCGCGTCTGCGGCACAGCCACCTCGATCCCGCTCTGCAGCACAGGGGCGGTGACCATAAAGATCAGCAGCAGCACAAGCACCACATCCACCAGCGGCGTGATGTTGATGTCGGCCAGCGCAGTCTGCGTTCGGCCCTTGGACGTAAATGCCATGACCTAGAAGCTCCTCCGCCGCTCTTCTCCGGTGTACGCCGCGGTCTGGGTCTGCACCGGCTGTTGCGACGGAGCCACTAGGGCCGCGTTTTCAATCGCGTTCAGCAGTTCCCGGCCAAAATCATCCATACGGGCCGCAAACTCGCGCAACCGCGCCGTCAGCTGGTTGTAGCCCACCACCGCCGGCACGGCTACCACCAGGCCGGCCGCCGTCGTGATCAACGCCTCGCTGATACCCGGTGCCACGGCGCGCAGCGTCGCAGCGCCCGCCGAACCGAGGCCATGAAACGCATCAATAATGCCCATCACCGTGCCAAACAGGCCGATAAACGGCGCGACCTGCGCAATGGTCGCCAGCCACGTCATGCGGCTTTCCATCAGGGTCAGGCTCTCGCTCGCGGCTGTCTGCGCGGCGCGTTCCAGCGCCTGCGGATTGGGCGGCGTACCGCGACCTCCGGCCTGGCGCTGGTACTCGTCGTAGATCTCGTTGAACACCGCCACCAGCGGGCTCGGCCGGAACTGCTCGGCCACCGCGGACACCTCGCTCAGGCGTCCCGACTTGCGGAATGCCCTCACAAAACGACGGTTCTGCGCATCCGCCTCGCGAAACGAGCGCCATTTGGAAAACATCACCGCCCACGAGAAAATGCTCGCCGCCAGCAGCAGCACAAGCACCGTCAGCGCCATGGGGCCGCTGTTGTGCAGCATGTCCGCCAGAGCGCTGGTGTGCGCTCCGGAGGAGAGAGGGCCTTGGGTTGCGGCGGAGCTCGCCGCGAGAGGAGCATCCTGGAGGAGCACTGCGAGAACGGTCATGTTTACCGCTTCAGTGTAAAGCGGAGCGTCGCCCGGAAGGTGACCCAGATCGAGGCAGCGGCCCGATAGCGCGCAACTCGAACCTCGTTTGGTGCACGGGCCTGCAGGCGAGGACGTGCTACGCTGGCGAGGCGAAGCCGTGGCGAAGGGCCGGAACGATGTTGTTGGAGTTGCGAGTTGAAAATTACGCCGTCATCGATCACACCGTAGCGGAGTTCGGGTCGGGGCTGAACCTCCTCACGGGAGAAACCGGGGCCGGCAAGTCCATCCTGATCGATGCCCTCGTGCTTCTGCTCGGGGGCAAGGCGTCCAGCGACATGGTGCGTTTCGGCGCGGAACGGGCCGTGGTCGGCTGTGTCTTCGAGACCACGCCTGGTGCGGAAAAGATCCTCGAGGACAACGGGATTGACGTCGCCGGCGACGAAATCCTGCTGCGGCGCGACATCGGCTCGAGCGGCAAGGGTCGCGTCTTCGTGAACAACCAGCCGGCCACGGTCGGCGTCCTGCGGCAACTCGCGCCGGAGCTCGCTCTGGTCCACGCACAATCGGAGACACTGGTCGCCTTCGACGCCACCCAGCAACGGCTCCTCTTGGATCGCTCCGCACAGATCGGCACCGAGCCCATCGCCGGAGCCTACGCGTCCTGGCGCGCCGTAAGGCAGCAGATCGAGGTCCTCCGCGGGGCCGAAGGCGACCGCCTGCGGCAGATCGATCTCTGGAGCTTCCAGGCGCGCGAGATCGAGGCCGCCGGGATCGCCGACGCCGAGGAGGACGTCCGGCTCGAGGCAGAAAAGCGGCTGCTCGCCAATGCGGAAAAGATCTACACGGGCGCCAACGCCGCGCTGGATCTCCTCTACGAGGCCGAGGTCTCGGCCGAAAGCCTCCTGGGCGGCGCGATCCGCCACATCGAGGACCTCGCGCGCTTTCAGGAGAGCCTCAAAGACGCTGCGCAACAGCTAAAAACTGCCCAGGCTGCCGTTGAAGACGTCGCATCGACCCTTCGGGACTTCGCCGACGAGGCCACCGCCTCCCCGGAACGCCTCGCCGATGTCGAGGATCGACTCGCCCTGCTGGACCGGCTCAAGCGGAAGTACGGGCCGGGGCTGGAGACCGTGATCGCCTTCGGCGAGTCCGCGACCGGGAAGCTGGCGGACCTGGAAAATCGGGACGCGCGCCTGCAGCAGCTGGAAAAGGAACTCCTCCAGGCCGCACAGGCCTATCGTGTTGCGGCTGGCAAGCTGACCGAGGAACGCCGCGCCGCGGCAGGGAAGCTGGCCAAAGGCGCCGAGCGGCAGATCAACGAACTCGCCATGCGGTCCCGGTTCACGATCCAGGTCACGCCCGCCGAAAGCGAAGAGCATTGGTCCGCTGCCGGCTGGGACGTCGTCGAATGCCTCATCGCCACCAACGCCGGAGAGCCGATGAAGCCGCTCACGGAGATTGCCTCCGGCGGCGAGATGTCACGCGTCATGCTGGCGCTCAAGGCGGCTGTGGAAGACCAGGCGGCGGCCCAGGCCAAAAAACGCGGTGCCGCGCTCCCGCGAACCCTGGTCTTCGACGAGATCGACATCGGGATTGGCGGCCGCGCGGCCGAAGCAGTGGGCAATAAGCTGAAAGAACTCTCCCGCACGCAGCAGGTGATTTGTATCACCCATCTGCCACAAATCGCGGCCTTTGCCGACCAGCACCTGCTCATCGAAAAGAGCGAAAAGTCCGGAAGGACCCGTACCGGCGTACGCAGCATGGGCGAGACTGAACGGGTTGAAGAGGTGGCCCGCATGCTCTCCGGAGCCAGCCTGACCGAAGCCTCACGCACCCACGCGCGCCAGATGATTGAAGCAAGTCGTTAGGGAGAGGCAACAGGATCCACGTTCCTGCGCTCTCAAAGCGTGAAGTCAGGAGAAAACGATATGGCAGAAGCAAAGAAGTGTGCGCATGCCCCTTGTAGCTGCACCATTACCGAAGGCAAGTACTGTTCCTCGATCTGTGAGGATTCAGCTTCCGTTACCGCACTGGGCTGCGATTGCCCCCATCCAGGCTGCACGGGCCACAAGATCTAGCGATTCCATGGCTGGCAGGCATCTCCGGTGAGCCCCGGTGGTGCCGCGTTTTCGCGTCAAAGCGCGATATACTGGACCTTGTGATCAGCCCTCTCCTCGACCCCGTGGAAGTGCAGCAAAACGGCAAAGCTGCAGCGACGAAGCGAGTTCTTCTCCTTAAGCCCCGTGGGTTTTGCGCCGGAGTCGTACGCGCGATCGACATCGTGCGCATTGCGCTCGACGCCTTTGGTGCGCCGATCTATGTCCGCAAGGAAATCGTCCATAACAGCTACGTGGTGAACGATCTTGCCCAAAAGGGCGCGATCTTCGTCAACGAGCTGGACGAGGTGCCGGAAGGCGCGCGCGTCATCTACTCGGCGCACGGTGTCTCCCCTGCGGTCCGCGCCCGGGCCAAGGAGCGCGGGCTCAAAGTCGTGGACGCGACCTGTCCCCTGGTCACCAAGGTCCACGTCGAAGCGATCAAGTTTGCTAAGCAGGGCTACTCCCTCGTTCTCGTCGGTCATCGCGATCACGAGGAGGTCGAGGGTACGCAGGGCGAAGCCCCTTCTGTGACACAGGTCGTCTCCACCCCGGAAGAGGTGGACGCCCTGGTCGTTCCCGATCCCGACAAAGTGGCGTACCTGACCCAGACCACCCTCTCGCTGGACGAGGCGGGCACCATGATCGCTGCCCTGAAAAAGAAGTTCCCCAACATTGCCGGTCCGCACGCGCAGGACATCTGCTACGCGACCGAGAACCGCCAGACCGCCGTCAAGAACGTGGCCCATGGTGCCGATCTGGTGCTGGTGGTGGGTTCGCGGAACAGCTCCAACTCCAATCGCCTGGTGGAGGTCTCCCAGAATCTCGGGACCGGATCCTACCTGATCGACAAAGCCGAAGACATCCGTCCGGAGTGGCTTGAAACAGTGTCCACGGTCGCCATCACGGCCGGTGCCTCCGCGCCGGAGATCCTCGTGCAGCAGGTTGTGTCCTTCCTGCAGGGCAAAGGTTTTTCGTCGGTTGAAGAGGTCGAAGTCATGCCGGAGAACGTCCGCTTTGGCCTTCCTCCTGAGATCGTCCAGGCGATCGCGTCCGCGCCCCCGGTGCATCCAGCACCGTAGTCGCGGAATCTATCACCTGTCCGCAAAATCCGAAACGAACGAGAGTACATGAGCGCATCCAGTCTGAATCCGCCAGCGACGAAGCAGCCACGATTTGGCCGCCTCGATCTCGGGATGGATCAGGTAAAGCAGGCCATCAGCAAGTCCATTGACTGGATGTTCAGTCAGCAGCACGAACAGGGCTACTGGTGCGGCGAGTTGGAAGCTGACTCCATGCTCGAAGCCGACTACATCTTTATGCACACACTGCTCGGCACCGGCGATCCGGGCCGTATGGCGCGCTGCGTAAACGAGATCCTGCGCCATCAGAATGAGGACGGCGGCTGGAGTCTCTACCCGGGCGGACCCTCCAACGTCAGTTACGGGGTCAAGTGCTACCTCGCCCTGAAGCTTATGGGCTGGAAGGCCGATCACCCCGTTCTGGCAAAGGCCCGCGAAAACGTTCTTTCGTTGGGTGGCGTGGTCCAGTGCAACACCTTCACCAAGATCTATCTGTGCGCTATGGGCCAGTACGACTACGACGCCGTCCCGGCCGTCCCGCCCGAGATCGTCCTGTTTCCGAACTGGTTCTACTTCAATCTCTACGAGATCAGCTCGTGGTCGCGTGGCATTCTGGTGCCGCTCTCGATCATCTACGCGAAAAAGCCCTTCAAAAAGCTTGCGCCGGACCAGGGCATCGACGAGTTGTTCGTGGGCGGACGCGAGAACGCCAATCTTCACCTCCGCTGGGATGGCAAGCATCCCATCTCCTGGCGAAACTTCTTCCTGTTTTGGGACAGGGTGGCCCACTGGGCCGAGCGGATTCACATTCGTCCCCTGCGCAAAGTTGCCCTGAAGCGCGCCGAGCAGTGGATGCTGGAGCGCTTCGAGCGTTCTGATGGTCTGGGCGCGATCTATCCGGCCATGCTCAACTCCATCGTGGCCCTCCGCTACCTGGGCTACTCGCAGGATGACCCCCAGGTCATTCGCGCGATGGACGAGTTTGAAAAACTCGGCATCGATCGGCCCGACGGTGAGCCAGGCTACCCCACGCCCACCTTCAGAATGCAGCCCTGCTTCTCGCCCATATGGGATACGGCGCAGGTCCTCTCGACGTTGGGGGATGCCGGTGTCTCGCCTACTGACCCTCGTTTGCTGAAAGCCGCCGACTGGCTGCTCTCCAAGGAAGTGCGCCACAAAGGCGACTGGGCGGAGAAGGTCAAAAACGTCGAACCGGGCGGCTGGTACTTCGAGTACAACAATGAGTTCTACCCGGATGTTGATGATACTGGCGAGGTTCTGCTGGCATTGAAGGCCGTTCAGAACCCTCGGGAGCGGTATCAGCACGAGGTGGAGCAGCGAGCCATTCGATGGGTTCTTGCCATGCAGTGCAAGGAAGGCGGCTGGGCGGCCTTCGATAAGGACAATACCAAGAGCATCTTCCAGTACATCCCCTTTGCCGACCACAACGCGATGCTGGATCCGCCGACGGTCGACATCACCGGTCGCATCCTGGAGATGCTGGCAGCCTACGGCTACAGCAATCGCGACAAGCCGGTTCAACGCGCCATCCAGTTCATCCTGAAGAGCCAGGAGTCGGATGGTTCCTGGTTTGGTCGCTGGGGTGTGAACTACCTGTACGGCACCTTCCTTGTTCTCCGCGGTCTGCAGGCAATGGAGTACTCCTACCTGGAGACGCCTGTTCAGCAGGCAGCCGAATGGATCCGCATGGTGCAGAATGCGGATGGTGGCTGGGGAGAGACCTGCGGCACCTACGACGATCCCACCCAACGGGGAATCGGCCCGTCCACGCCTTCGCAAACGGCCTGGGCCCTGCTGGGACTACTCGCGGCCAACGACACGCGATCGGACTCCGTGGCGAAAGGCATCCGCTGGTTGACTGAGCGCCAGCACGAGGACGGGTCCTGGGATGAGCTCGTGCCCGGGCGAAATGGCGAGAGTTACTACACCGGAACGGGCTTCCCGCGGGTGTTCTATCTTGGCTATCATCTTTATAAGCAATACTTTCCGCTACTTGCCTTAACCACCTACAGGAAGGCTCTGGAGCGGGAGGCTGTTGAAGCGTAGTCCCGGTTCCGCTCATCGAAGAATCTGACGTACACGGGCTGCATGGCAGCCAGAGGAGTTTTCCCGGATGGCAGTTCCCGTATCGCAGGCGTTGACCGTCGCCAGCTATGTTCTGAAGCAGAAGCTCAAGGGTCGCAAACGCTACCCGCTCGTGCTCATGCTGGAGCCGCTCTTCCGCTGCAACCTGGCCTGCGCCGGCTGCGGCAAGATCCAGTACCCGGCCCACATTCTCAAGGCCGAACTGACGCCCGAGCAGTGCTTCAAGGCAGTCGATGAGTGTGGCACGCCGATGGTGTCCATCCCCGGCGGCGAGCCGCTGCTGCATCCCCAGATGCCGGAGATTGTCGCCGGCCTGGTGGCGCGCAGGAAGTACGTTTACATGTGCACAAACGCACTTCTCTTGAAGGAAAAGCTCCACCTGTTCAAGCCGAGCAAGTACCTCAGCTTCTCCGTCCACGTCGACGGCGAAAAGGAACACCACGATTTCAGCGTCTGCCGCGAGGGTGGATACGACATCGCGATGGAGGGCGTAAAAGCTGCGGTAGAGGCGGGATTCCGTGTCACCACCAACACCACCCTCTTCGACGGCGCAGATCCGAACTCCGTGCGCCGGCACTTCGACCAGCTCATGGAGGTCGGGGTAGAGTCCATGATGGTCTCGCCGGGCTACACCTACGACAAGGCCCCGGACCAGAACCACTTTCTGGGTAAAGCGAAGTCCCGCCGCATGTTCCGCGCCATCCTGTCGAACCGCAAGAAGGAGTGGCAGTTCAATACCCACCCACTTTTTGCCGAGTTCCTGATGGGCAAGCAGGACTTTGAGTGCACTCCCTGGGGCATGCCGACCTACTCGATCTTCGGTTGGCAGAAGCCCTGCTACCTCCTCCAGGACGGCTACGCCGACACTTTCCAGGAGCTACTGGATGCCACGGAATGGGAGAACTATGGCGCCAAGAGCGGTAATCCGCGTTGCGCCAACTGCATGGTGCACTCCGGTCACGAGGCTTCGGCGGTGAACTACAGCTTCAGCTCCTTCAAGGGCTTCGTGCAGACCGCAAAGGCCTTTCTGAACGGTAAGTACGAGGATGCCGGCGCCCAGACACTTTTGAACGAGTGGAAGCCGGAAGGTCACGTGCCCCTGGTGCAAATTGCTACCGGCGTGGGCCAACCGACGCCTGTCGTGGTGACCACCTCGGTCGAGCACAGCTTCAGCGAAGTGGCGGGAGACTAGTCGATGGCAACCCTCGAGCAGGAGCACGGAAAAGTAGAGCAGTTGAAACACGCCTCGGCCGACGAACTCGAGCACATCGCCGGGCGGGAGCGCGAAAATCTCGAAGGCTGGATCCCGGAGCTCGCGTCCGACGTTGAGGTGCGCGACGCCCTGGAGAAGGCTTTCGACTATCGCGGTGACGTGACGATCACCCGCAAGGACGGCTCGGTTGTAGAGGGCTACCTCTATGACCGTCGCACCGGACCGTCGCTGATGGAGTCCGTCGTTCGCCTGATCCCGACGCCCCCGAAGGGCACACCGGCGGGTACGGCCGTGCAGCGCGTGAATATCGCGTATGGCGACGTGGCCGCCCTGAAGTTCTCAGGGCGAGATACCGCGGCAGGAAAGACCTTCGACGCCTGGGTGAAGAAGTACTGGGAAAAGAAGGCTGCCGGCGAAAAGGACATCCAGATCGTGCCTGAAAAGTTGGATTAGTTTTGCGCCTGTTTGTTACAGGGGCGACAGGTTTCGTCGGGGCGCACGTCGCCAACCTCGCCGCATCTCAGGGCGCGACGCTTCGGCTCCTGGCCCGCCCAACCTCAAAGATCGACGGTCTGCCGAAGTCTGCTGAGGTCGTCATCGGTGACCTTCGCACGCCGAGGAGTTTTGGCAGTGCATTCGGGGGCTGCGACGCGCTGATCCATGTGGCGGCGGACTATCGGTTGTGGGTGCCCGACCCGGCGGACATGTACCAGGCCAATGTCGAGGGCACGCGAGAGCTGTTGCGGCTGGCGCGCGAGGCAGGGGTGCCACGCGTCGTCTACACCTCCAGCGTGGCGACGATGGGCTTCCGCAAAGACGGCACCGTCGTCGACGAGGACACGCCTGTAAGCGAAGCCGACATGATCGGCCACTACAAGCGATCGAAGTGGATGGCCGAGCAGGTAGCGATCGAGGCTGCAGGCTCGGGCCAGCACGTGATCCTCTTGAACCCGACCACACCGATCGGCGCCATGGACGCCAAGCCGACGCCGACCGGCCGGATCGTGGTGGACTTCCTGAACCGTAACTTTCCCGCCTATGTCGAAACGGGTTTGAACCTGGTCGACGTGCGCGAAATCGCACGGATGCACCTCCAGGCGCTGGAGGTGGGGCGTCCCGGTGAGCGATACATCCTCGGCGGCGAGAACCTCACCCTGAAGCAGATTCTGGACAGGCTCGGCGGGATGACAGGCCTGCCCTCGCCGAGAACGAAGGTGCCCCATGCCGTGGCGATGGCCTTTGCGTTCTTCGACGAGACGATCACGGGCAAACTCCGTGGCAAGGAGCCTCGTGCCACGATGGAGGCTGTGCGGATGGGCCGCAAGATGATGTTTGCGAACTCGGCCAAAGCCCAACGGGAGCTTGGGTTTCAGGTCCTGCCGGTGGACGAGGCGCTGCGGGAGGCGTGCCGCTGGTTTGTGGCCCACGGCTATGCACCTGCGCCTCCGGTGCAGCCGTGAGCCAGCGCATCGCCATCCTGGCCGCTTTACCAGCTGAGTTGAAGCCGCTGGTCCGGAGCTGGAAGCGCGAGCCGGCGCCACGGTACGTCTCCATGTGGAGCCAGACCGATGCTGTGGGGGATGAGCTCGTGGCTGTGTGCGCGGGCATGGGTGCACAGGCGGCGAGGCGTGCCTTCGCGGCGGCGGAAACGACGGGAGCCCTCGACTTGGTGATCAGCGTCGGTCTGGCCGGCGCTACGGCAGCCGGTGCCAGGCTGGGTGACGTCAGTAGTTTGACCGAGGTCGTCGACGTACAAACGGGGGAACGTTTTCCGCTGACCGATTCGAGAAGGAAGTTGAGGATCGCATCTGTGGTGCGTACAGCAGACGCGGCGGAGAAGGCCCGTCTAGCGGCCAGCTACGGTGCCGTGCTGGTCGACATGGAGGCAGCCACAGTGGCGCGTCTGGCAGCCATGCGCGGGCTGCCCATGTGCTGTTTCAAAGCAGTTTCCGACACGGCCGACGCAGCACTGCCCGACATTGATCGCTTTGTGGATAGGGAAGGGCAGCTGCAGCTGCCGCGGTTTGTACTGCATCTGCTGGCCCGCCCAGGGTCCTGGCCCGCGGTTGCTGCTCTGGCCAGAGGGAGCAAGGTCGCTTCCGAGGCGCTCGCAGGGGACCTTCGGGAGTTCCTGCAGCACAAGGATTGGGCGTACACCAACCGTACCGGCCAGTTCAAGAAGCGGATGACCGAGGCCTAGGCTCGCGGCTTCTCCACCCCGGTCTGCGTCCAACCAGATGCGGCAGAAAGTGGCGGCCGTCAGGGGTGAGGGTTTGGCCTGGTTCGCGTTCGTCGTGTCTCTACTTGCCGGGGCGGCAAACCCCTTCCAATCGGCTACCAACGGCCAGTTGAACAAACAGCTGCATCAGCCTGTGTGGGCAGGCATTGTGACCTATGCCACCGGTCTGGCCGGCATGTTGCTTATTCAGCTGTTTGTGCGTCAACCGGTGCCCCTGGGGCAGGCTTCCGGCGTGAGCTGGTGGGCCTGGCTGGGCGGCGGCATCAGCATCCTGTCGACCATGGCCGGGCTGACGCTGGTGCAGAAGCTGGGGTCGGGGATCTTTACCAGCCTGAGCCTGACAGCGTCGCTGGTGGTATCGGTGCTGCTGGACCACTTTGGCCTGCTGGGCCTGAAGCAGCATCCGGTGAGCGTGGGGCGAATGGTCGGGTGCGGGCTGCTGGTCGTGGGTGTGTGGCTCGTGGGGCGATCGTGATCGCCTACACTGGATAGTGGTTATGGTTCAGGATGTTCCGAGCATGATGCGTGCCGCGGTGTACCGCGCGCCCGATGAGGTTGTTCCCCAGACGGTCCAGGTTCCGGAGATCGGTCCCGGTGAGGTGCTGGTTCGCATCGACACCTGCGGGATCTGCGGAACGGATTTGAAGAAGATCCATACGGGATCGCACGCCGCGCCGCGGGTGTTTGGCCACGAGATGGCCGGTACCATCGCCCGGGTTGGCGAGGGCGTGCGTGGGTTCGCCGTAGGCGACCGGGTGATGGCGTTCCATCACATCCCGTGTGGGAAGTGTTTCTACTGCCGCAAACAGACATTTGCGCAGTGCGAGCAGTACAAGAAGGTCGGTACCACTGCGGGTGTGGGTGCGGCCGCCGGCGGCGGGTTCGCGCAGTACATCCGCGTGATGGACTGGATCGTGGGCGATGGCGTCACGCCAGCGGGCCTGATCCCTATTCCGGACGACATTCCGTTCGAGCAGGCGGCGTGGATCGAGCCCGTGAACACGTGCTACAAGGCGATCCGGTTGCTGGATCTCCAGCCGGATGAGACGGCGCTGGTGATCGGGCAGGGAAGCATTGGCATCCTGCTGGCGGCGCTGGCGCGGCAGACCGGGGCCACGGTGTTGACCTCGGATATGTATCTGGAGCGCCACCGGGTGGCGGCAGGGTTTGGGCTGGAGCATCCGCTGGATGCGCGGGGCGACGTGGTGGCGGCGTGCAAGGCGGCTACCGAGGGACGCGGCGCCGATGTGGCGTTGGTGGCCGTGGGCGCGGACGCGCTGATCGGGCAGGCAATGGAGGCGATACGGCCAGGAGGCCGCGTGATGCTGTTTGCGTCGACACAGCATGGAACGGCGCCGTTTGATCCCGCGGCTGTGTGCATGGACGAGAAGACCTTGATGGGGTCCTACTCGGCCTCGGTGGCAATCCAGCAGGAAGGGATCGACCTGGTGTTTGAGGGGTATCGCTCGGGCAGGCTCGATCTGACCAGGCTGATCTCGCACCGGTTCAGCGTCGAGGATGCGGCGGAGGCGGTGCATCTGGCTTCGCACCCGCAGCCCGACTCGATGAAGATTGTGTTCAAGCTGTAGGGGGGTCCCCCCCTCCCCCCTATTTCATTCAAGATCTTGGAAACAGGGAACTTAGGTGGGGATCAAAGGTGTCTTTGTCCCCGTGGGTTCGCGCGCCGATCTGTTGCTGGACGTGAGAGGGTGAGGTCAGTCTAGCGGATCACCTGTCAATTACACGCAAGCTGGTGAGGATATGTGCGTCCGCTCCGTTCTGGCGGCTTGCGCCAACTGCGGGAAAGCAGATTCCTCCGCTGCGCTGCGGAATGACAAAGTAAAAGC
>CAZZXY010000119.1:0-11590 GCA_964658105.1 Verrucomicrobia bacterium Tous-C9LFEB
ATGAAGCCTCGCTGTTTGCCGCCGAGGTCTTCCGCATGTACCTGCGCTTCGCCGAGCAGCATCGCTGGAAGGTCGAGATCCTCTCTGAATCGCCGAGCGATGTGGGCGGTCTGAAAGACGTCACGGCGATCTTTGAAGGCGACCGGGTCTACTCGCAGATGAAGTACGAATCCGGCGTGCACCGCGTGCAGCGCGTCCCCGCCACGGAGACCCAGGGCCGCGTCCACACCTCCGCCATCACGGTAGCCGTGCTGCCCGAGGCCGAAGAGGTCGACATCAAGATTGAAAACAAGGACCTGCGCGTCGACACGTTCTGCTCTTCGGGTCCCGGTGGCCAGTCGGTGAACACCACCTACTCCGCCATCCGCATCACGCATCTGCCCACCAACACCGTGGTCAGCTGCCAGGACGAGAAGTCACAGATCAAGAACCGTGAGAAGGCCATGCGCGTCCTCCGCGCCCGGCTTTACGAGGTTGAGCAGGAGCGCCTGCACCAGCTGCAGGCCGCCGCGCGCAAGTCGCAGGTGGGCTCCGGCGACCGTTCGGAGAAGATCCGCACCTATAACTTTCCGCAGAACCGTCTGACCGATCACCGCATCGGACTCACCAATCACCAGCTCGCCATGGTGATGGAAGGCCTGCTGCAGCCGACGGTTGACGCGCTGATCGCCCATGACACGGCGGAACGCCTCAAGGCGCAGGCCGAAGCCGCCTAAGCGACGAGCTGCAGCGTGCACGGAGACGCGCTCCGCTAGAATTTTCCTCATGCCTTCGAACCAGCCGACCGCGCCACGAACGCTCCCACGGGCGCTCGTGGGGTTTTCTGCCCTTTCCCTCCTCTTCACCGTCCTCTCACTGGCAAGAGCCTTCGGCGAGCGGCTCCGCGACGGCAAGTTCCGCCAGTTTGAAGCCCTTGCGCCACCGCTGCCCGGCGCAGACTTTTTCGTTTTCATGGACCGGATGCCCTTTGTCCATCACGCGGCTTTCTTTACGCGTCCGGGCTATCCCTGGACCTATCCGGCACCTGCGGCTCCGCTCTACGCTTTGCTCTACACGTTTTGCCGGAACGGACAGTTGCTCTGGGGATGGTCCGTTCTGTTTCTGATCACCCTGGCCGGCTGCCTGATCGGTGTCGTCCGGCTGAGCCGCGCCGCAAACACCAGGGGTGCGGGCCTCTTCTTCTCGCTGGCGCTGCTGACGGCGTGGCCCGTCTACATATCGTTGCAACGCGGCAATATTGAGTCGTGGCTCTGGTTGATCCTCGCCTGCGGCCTCTGGGCCTTTGCCCAGGGCCGATGGCGGCTTGCAGCGGCGCTGATCGGGCTTGCCGGCGCGTTCAAAATCTATCCCCTGCTGTGTCTTGCGCTGTTTCTCCGCGACAGGCGCTGGAAGGAGATCGGCCTGGGCATTGGCGTGGCGGGGATCGTCACCGTGGCCTCGCTCTGGTTCATCAATCCAGACATCGGCTTCGCCTTTCGGAACGTCTCGGCCAGCGTAGCTCTGTTCACAAAGCTCTATGCCGGCGGCGTGGGTAGCGGACAGGCAATCTTTGACCACTCCGCGTTTGAATTGCTGAAAGTGACCACGCGGATAGGAGGGACCTCCGTCCAGCGATGGCTGCACGTGTACCTGCTGGTGGCAGGCGCAGTGATGCTGCTGTTGTTTTTCCTGCGCGTCAGAAATCTGCCTGTGCTGAACCAGGTGCTTTTTCTGATTGCAGCCTCCGTGTTCCTTCCGCCCGCCTCGTTCGACTATGCCCTGCAGAGCTTGTACATCCCATGGGCCTGGCTTTGCCTCCTCATGATCAGGCAACAGCCTGCTGAGCGTCCATGGCACTACGTGCTGATGGCATTGTTTGCCGTCGAACTCGCGCCCATGACGTTTGCTCATTGGAATGGCACCTCGGTGAACGGCCTGACCAAGGGCATCGCGCTGCTGGCGCTGATCGTAGTGTCTGTAACGTTTCCCTTGCCGTGGGCGGACGACCGCGCGCCGCTGCGGGCACGGGCCGCCTAGTCCCCATACACTGCAGACTGCATGCGCATCGGCTACTTCGGCGGCAGCTTCGATCCTCCGCATCGCGGGCATCTCGCCGTGGCCCGCGCGGCACGTGGGCGGTTCGCGCTCGACATCGTGCTGCTGGCGCCCACGGGACGCCAACCGCTGAAACCCGAAGGCCCTTCCGCACCCTTCGGCGATCGCCTGGCAATGACCGAGTTGCTGTGTGCGGGGGAGCACGGTCTCGAGGCATCCGCGATCGATGCGCCGCAACCGGATGGCCGTCCAAACTACACCGCTGACACCCTGAGCCGCCTGCGTGAAGATCTGCCCGGAGGGGCCACCCTGTTCGCGATCGCCGGGGCAGATGCCTTTCTGGGCCTACCCCACTGGCGCGATGTGCCACAGCTGTTTCAGCTGGCGGAGTGGATCGTGGTCAGCCGCCCGGGCTTTCCGCTTGCGCAGCTCGGGGCGCTGGCCCTGACCCCGGCGCAGCGTGCCCGTGTGCATCTGCTGGACGGTCTCGCCGATACCGCGAGCGCGACGGCGCTGCGTGCGCATCTGCGAGCGCAGCAGTCTCCCGAAGATCTCCTGCCAAAAGCCATTTGGGAGTACATCCGGGATCATCGGCTCTACCTGGCCTGAAGGCTCTACGAAGTCATGAAACAGCGCCTGTTTGCAACAATAGGCAGGTGACCCCCGGCCCCGATGCGACCCTTGGCATAGACTTCGGCACGACCAACAGCTCTCTGGGCCTCCTGGTGAACGGCGAGGTGCGCATGGTGCAGTTCCCTTCCCTTGCCGGCAGCAGCGCATCGTCGCGTTCTCTGCTGTATCTGCAACGGGGGATGGGCAGGCCGGGCAAACCGGTCTCTGCGTGGACGGGCGCAGCTGGGATCGAGCACTACCTTGAGACAGATCCGTTTGACGATGCGGTGCAGGGGCGCCTGATTCAATCGCTGAAAAGCTACCTGTCTTCCCGCCATCTCACTGGCACGGAGATCTTCGGCCGGCAGTACGGGTTCGAGGAGCTCGTTGCTCGCATGCTGCGCGATCTGCGCCTGCGCGCAAGCGAGCATCTCGGCTTTGAGGTGACGCGGGCCCTCTTCGGGCGGCCTGTGGTGTTTGTCGGCGCAGAGACCGATGAGGAAAACGACTTCGCCGTGAGCCGTCTGCGTGCGGCGTACCTGCAGGCAGGCTTCACCCATGTGGACTTCGCCATGGAGCCCGTGGCGGCAGCGTACGCCTACCAATCCACAGTGGACCGTGACGAGCTGCTGCTGATCGGCGACTTCGGCGGCGGCACCACGGATTTCTCCCTGCTGCGGGTTGGGCCCGCGGCGCGCGCGGGGGCGGGACCCAAGGTCCTCGGAACCACCGGCGTCGGCATCGCCGGGGACGCCTTTGACGCGCGCATTGTGCGGCGGCTGATCTCACCCGCACTCGGGTCAGAGTCACAGGCGCGCTCCCTGGGCAAGCTGTTGCCAGCCCTGCCGGCCTGGGTTTACGCCAACCTGGAGCGATGGCACACACTGAGCTTTCTGCGCACGCGGGAGGTGCATGCCATGCTGCGCACCGCCGAGAAGAACGCGCTGGAACCGGGCAAAATCGAGGCGCTGCGCGCAGTGGTGGAGCATGACCTTGGCTACCGGCTCCACCAGGCGGTGCAGCGCGTGAAGGTGGAGCTTTCGCACCAGGCCGAGGCGGAGTTTGTCCTCGACACGGAGGCGCTGCACCTGCGCACCCCGGTCACGCGCGCTGATTTCGAAGGCTGGATCGATCCGGAGCTGACGCGCATGAAGGCGAGCCTCGACGAGCTGCTGCAACGCACCGGCACGCAGCCGGAGGCGGTCGACCGCGTGTTTCTGACCGGCGGCACATCGCTCGTGCCCGCCGTCCGGCGCGTCTTCACGGGCCGTTTCGGCGAGGATCGCGTGCGGAGCGGCGAGGCCTTTACGTCAGTTGCGTACGGCCTGGCCTTGATGGCCGAGCAGGGAGTACGGAGGAGGGAGTAGGGAGTAGGCGAAACCGGGAGGAGGGAGAGCCTCTCCTTCGCACGATCCATCCCCGCCGACCATCTGCGCCTCTCACAGGACATGGGCTTCGCGTTGCAGACCGAATGGATCGAGGCGAATGGTCTTCGCTTTGAAACCCTGACCTGCGGCGATCCCCGAAGCGATCGTCTCGCGCTGTGTCTGCATGGCTTTCCCGAGGTGAACGGGAGCTGGCGTGAGCAGATGCCGGTGCTCGCGGCGCTCGGCTATCGCGTATGGGCGCCCAATCAGCGAGGATACGGGCAAAGCTCAAGGCCCACGCGCATGCAGGACTATGCCATCGAACGCCTGATGGACGATGTTGCCGGACTGATCGACGCCTCGGGTGCACGGGAGGTCGTGCTGCTGGCCCATGACTGGGGCGCGATTGTGGCTTGGACCTTTGCGGCGCGGCGGCTGCGGCCGCTGCAAAGGCTGGTGATCATCAACGTGCCGCATCCAGCCTTGTTTGCCCGGGCCTTGCGACGGCGGCCGGGGCAGATGCTGCGCTCCTGGTACGCCGGGTTTTTTCAGATTCCGCGCCTGCCGGAGTGGCTGTTGAGCCGTCGCAATGCCCAGCCCATCGTCGAACTGCTGTTGCGCAGCAGCACCTCCCCTTCGACGTTTCCACGCGATCTGCTGGAAGCCACACGCGCAAACGCGGCGCAGCCGGGTGCGCTGACCGCGATGCTGAACTGGTACCGAGCCTTCCTCCGGGGTGGCGGGCTTCGCCGGCAACTGCGGCTGGGTTTTCCGCCCATCGAGATCCCAACGCTTCTGCTCTGGGGGGAGAAGGACCTTGCTCTGGCCAAGTACACGACCTACGGCACCGAGGCCTTTGCACCGCAGCTGACCACCCGCTATCTGCCGGGTGTCTCGCACTGGGTGCAGCAGGATGCCACCGCGATCTGCAACGAGGCGCTGCACGACTTCCTGTCCTGACCCGGCGTTGCGCTGCCCGGCGTCTTCCGTGCTCGCCCCCGCGTCTACGTCTCACTGTCATACTATTTTCACACTAGTTCCCAGGAGTTCTCGATGCCGCTTGCCCCTCGTGCATCCTCCGCGTCCGGCCCTATCCGCCTGGCGCGCTGGAGCGCCCTTGCCATCACCGCTGCGCTGCTCACGGCCGGTGGATCCGCCCAGAAGAAGAAGTCCGTGGCAGCAGCCGAGGGCGAGAATCCAAAGAACGTGCCGAGCTACTACGGCGCGCAGCCCGCGGTTGAAACCATCGACCTCACCATGTACGCGCGAATCCGCACGGAGGCCTTTCAGCATGGCAAGGCGATGCAGTTCAGCGAATCGCTGATGGACGGCATCGGCCCGCGCCTGACCGGCTCACCCAACATGGCCAAGGCGAATGCGTGGACGCGCGACACCATGACCGCGATTGGCCTGAGCAATGCGCACCTGGAGGACTGGGGCGACTTCGGCATGGGCTGGCAGCAGATCAACACCTGGGCGCGCATGGTGGGGCCCGACCCCGAGCCGCTGTGGCTGCAGGCCGCTCCCTGGTCGCCCGCGACGAGCGGCGCGGTCACTGGCGAAATTCTGTACCTGCCCCTGCGCGAACAGGGCGATCTGGACAAAGCCAAGGGCAATCTGAAGGGCAAGATCGTTCTGCTGGGCGCCATGCGGCCCACACCAGACGTCACCGAGCCCCTGTTTCACCGCTACACCGAAGCCGAACTGAAGGAGATGGAGGGCTCCGAACAGCTGACGACGCCGGTCCGTGGGGCGGCTCCGGCGCAGACCCGCGAGCAGCTGCTGGCAGCACGCCGGCGCTTGACGCAACTGCGGCAGGACTTCCTGAAACTGGCCGCGCAGGAGGGTGTGCTCGCCATCATCACACCCAGCCGTGAAAGCGAGGACGGCGGCGGTACCGGGGTCATCTTTGACGACAACGGCGCCAATCTCGCGCAGGCTGCACAGAAACCCAAGAACGCGGTCAAGATCCCCAATGCCGTCATGATGATCGAGCACTACAACCGCCTGGCGCGCATGGCCACGGCGCACGTGCCGGTCACGGTGGAAGTGAATATCGAGACCAAGTTCACGGGCGACCATGAGCACGGCTTTGACACGGTGGCCGAGATCCCCGGCACCGACCCGAAGCTGAAGGACGAGGTCGTCATGGTCGGCGGCCATCTGGACAGCTGGATCTCCGGCACTGGCGCAACCGACAACGGCGCGGGCTCCGTGATGGCGATGGAAGCCATGCGCATCCTGAAGGCGCTGAACGTGCAGCCACGGCGCACGATTCGCGTCGCGCTCTGGAGCGGTGAGGAGCAGGGCCTGTTCGGCTCCGTGGGGTACGTGCAGCAGCATTTCGGCACGTTTGCTGCGCCGAACCCGCCGGATCCTGCCGGTACACCCGGCTTCCTGGGCCACCACGGCCTGCTGACGACCACGAAAGAGTGGGAGAAGCTGGACGCGTACTACAACCTGGATAACGGCACCGGCAAGGTGCGTGGCGTGTATACCCAGGGAAACTTCGCGGTGGGGCCAATCTTCAAGCAGTGGATCGCGCCGCTGGCTGATCTGGGCGTGAGCACGGTCAGCTACCGCAACACGGGCGGTACAGACCACCTGAGCTTCGACGCGGTAGGTCTGCCGGGCTTCCAGTTCATCCAGGATCCGATGGACTACGAGACACGCACGCACCACTCGGACATGGATACGGTGGACCGGCTGCATGCGTTTGATCTGGAGCAGGGTGCGGTGCTGGAGGCGATCTTTCTGTACAACACAGCGCAGCGTGAGGCAATGATGCCGCGCAAGCCGTTCCCGCATCCGGAGTTGGATCGTCAGGGAGCGGAACCTCTGCCGAACATCTATCCGAACGCGCGGGTGCCCGCACCGGATGCGGGCAAACCGGACACGACGCCGGGCACGCAGACGCACTAGCCGGAGCTACCAGACCATGGAAGCCCTGCGCACAGTTGCGCAGGGCCCTCTTTTTTCAACGGTTTAGATCGTTTTCACGCCAAGGGCGGTCAGTTTCTCCATCTCCGGCTTCTGGAGATCGGCGTTCACGGAACGCGATTCGCCGTTGGGTAGGGCTTCAATCTCGTTCCGCAGATCGGTGTCCGAGACGAGGCCGAGGACGTCCATGGCGGAGGAGAGGCGATCCTCGATCAGCATGACTGTGGGGCCTTCCGGAACGACGATTTCCCACTGATACTCGGGTTTTGTCTGGTGGTGGGTGATGGTGACCGTGCTTGTCATGCACCGTAGGATGCGCGTCGGGAATGATGCACCAAGTGCATTCCTGCACGGAAGAACGTGCTTTCTAACACACAGGAACAGGGAGCCTAGTTGCAGGTTCGCGATGCTGCGACGGACAGGCCGTCAGGCCGGAGCGAGCGGGTTTCGCTCGGGAGTGCAACAGATCTGGTGCAGACGCAGATCTACAACGTTTGCAGTAGAACTCTTGTGCAAAAGCTTGCTACAATTAACTCGATCGTTGGTATCCGATCTGGTTTTTTGGACAAAGAGTTGGCTGTACGCACCCTTTTACAAACAACACCAAATTGCGTTCAGCGGTACATCAGCAACTCTTCAAGGAAATCAGTTATGGAACAGGGCATTGTTAAGTGGTTCAACGACACCAAGGGTTTTGGATTCATCAGCCGTCAGGGCGGTGAGGACGTATTTGTTCATCACTCCGCTATCCAGAGCAACGGCTTCCGTTCGCTTCAGGAAGGCCAGCAGGTTTCGTTCAACGTAGTTCGTGGACCCAAGGGTCTGCAGGCCGAGCGCGTACAGGTTCTGTAAGCGTCAGGAAACTTCAGGAAAGGGCAGCCCTTCGGGGCTGCCCTTTTCCTTTGCTGTTGTTGGATTTCGTCTGCTGCCCTTCGACTCTGCGCCCTGCCGCGAGTGGGGCTGGGGCAAGGGCTTGTGCCGCAGCGGGCAAAATACAGGGGTCTCTCCACTGCGCGGACGAAAAGCCGTCCGCTCCGGTCGAGATGACGGGGTTTGGGCGACGAAAATCCCCTCCGCTCCGGTCGAGATCACGAGGTTTGGGCGACGAAATCCCCTCCGCTGCGGTCGAGATCACGAGGTTTAGGCTGACCAAAATGAGTTGCGGGATTAGCGGACGACGGCGTCCAGCGGTAGCCACAGGGTAAAGAGGGTGCCCTGGCCTTCGCGGCTTCGTACGCGAAGTCTGCCTGCGTGGCGTTCCACGATGTCGTAGCTGATCCATAGTCCCAGCCCTGTGCCGCCGACCTCTTTGGTGGTGAAGAAGGCCTCCCAGAGGTGAGCGAGCACAGTGGGGCTCATGCCGGTGCCGGAGTCCGCGACGGTGATTCTGATGCCACGACGGCCCGTGCGCCAGTCGGTGGAGGCGCAGGCGCGTACGGCGAGTACGGCGTTGCGGCCGGCCATGGCGTCCAGCGCATTGCTGACCAGATTGCTCAGGACCTGCCGGATCTCACCGTCCAGGCACAGAACGGGCTCCCCGGAACGAAATCTCTGTTGCAGCTGTACATTTCCGTTGCCGAGCCGTGTCGCGTAGACAGCCAGTACGCTGAGGATCAGCTCTTCGGCCCGCAGGGCAAGGGGCCGCGTGGATTGCTTGTGGAAACGCAGGGTCTGGTTGGTGATGGCGGCGACGCGACGCAGTTCGCCTTCCGCCTGCTCCAGGTAGCTTTGTGTTGTCTCGCGGTCCTTGCTGTGACGTGCGAGGAAGAGCAGGTTGGTGACGGCCTCGAGCGGGTTGTTGATCTCGTGGGCCATGGATGCCGCAAGCCGCCCCACGGCGGCCAGTTTTTCCGCTGTGCGGAGCATGTGCTCGGTCTGGCGCCGTTCCGTCATGTCAGAGGACATGATGACAACCCCGAGCACGTGGCCCTCCGGGGTGATATCCGGGATGTGCTGGGCGAGCAGATGGCGTGCCTCGGTACCTCTTGGGGCGATTGTGATTTCGAACTGTTGCCGCTCCCCAGCCAGGGCGCGTTCCAGGTGGGCGTGGACCTCCGGGTAGGCCGAACCGAGCACGTCCTTCAGGGGTTTGCCGATCAGACCATTTGGATCCTTGCCAAAAAACTCCGCATAGGCGCGATTCACACGGATGTAGTTGAATTTGGGGTCGACGTACGCGATCAGGGCCGGTACCGCGTCCGTGATGGTCTGCAGTTGGGAGTCGCTGCGCTCCAGTTGCAGTTGTGCCTCGTGGAGCCGGGCTTCCGCCTCCTTGCGCTCCGTCACGTCGAGAACAAAGGCGATGCCCTCCCGCTCGCTCAGCCTTTTGCTGGCGATGACGACCCAGAAACGGGAGCCGTCCTTGCGGAAATACTGCTTCTCGAAGGGAGGCACACTGCCCGCAGTGTCGTATTGTTCGAGGGCTTTGTCGGAGGCCGCTTTCCACTCCGGCGGGGTCATCTCGGTCCAGCGCAGCTCCCCGGAGCGCATGTCTTCCTGGGTGTAGCCGGCCATGCGGAGAAAGGCATTGTTGGCGCGCAGGATCTCCCCTGAAGGCGCGAAGAGGATGATGCCTACGGTGTCAATTTCCACGGAGCGCCGGAACCTGAGGGCGTCGGTAAGGACATCCTCCGCGGCCACCTCTTCGATCCGTAACGGCATGAATCCGGCTTCGACCATAACGAAGGGCGATATCTCCCGGAGGGTAGAAAACCCTCTTTCCGACGTAGCAAGTACAGCGTGTGAAGCGGATCCTGATCTTTGGTGTCTTCCATCCTAGCCGACGTTGATCAAGGGCGAGACGGCCCGCCGGTTTTCCTGATGTCCGCCTGGCCGATAAGCTGGACGGTATGCCAGCACACTTTACGGCAGAGACCTTCCGCTTCCTGCGCGGCCTGAGCAAGAACAACGATCGGACGTGGTTTGAAGAGCGCCGCCCGGTGTATGAGCGGGCCGTGAAGGTGCCCCTGCATGGGCTGATCGAAGAGATCAACGAGGAGCTGGCGGCGTTTGCCCCGGAGCACATCCGCGCGCCGCACAAGATCGCGATGCGGATCTTTCGGGATACGCGGTTCAGCCCGGACAAGCGGCCCTACAAGAGCCACCTGGCGGCGTGGTGGGCGCGGGAGGGACTTCAGAAAACCTCAGCGGCCGGCTTTTTTGCGCAGATCGGGCCGGGGGGCAGCTTCGTTGCCGCGGGAATCTATGCGCCGGAACGGGAGGAACTTCTGTTGGTACGGCGCTGGCTGGAGGAGCATCACGAGCGCTACCGCGAGCAGATGAGACCGCTGCTGCGCGCGACGAAGAAGCAGGCGGCCATGCAGCCGATTGAGCCCCATGCCCTGACGCGCAACCCGAAGGGCTTTGCGCCAGACCACCCGGCCAGCGACCTCTTGCGGGCGCGCAACTGGGGGGTCACGATGCCGATGCCGACCGAGGCCGCACTGCAGCCCGGCTTCGCCCGAGAGATCGTCGCGCAGTTTCGGCGTGCCGCACCCCTGGTGGCGGTGATGAACGAGCCGTTTCTGCAGGCGAGGAAGGCAGCCTCTTCGGCTTTTCGGTTGTGAAGCAGGGACAAGACCCGGGGCTGGCCATCTCTGCCGAGGCGTCGTTTTGGCGGCAGATTGGGTGCCCTATGCCCCGAAAGTGGCAGAACGCACCAGAAAATGTACTCGGAAACAGGAAAACCCTGCAAAACAGGGCAGAAACCGTAGATTCGTTGTTGACAAGGCGGGCGGCAAAGGTGGAAGGTGAAACTCGGCGCGGTGCTCCGCACCCGCATAAACACTGGACATTTCGCATGGCGAACCGATTGGGGTTCGCCTGCGGGAGCGCCGCAGACGGACGACAAGTTCATACCCCACTCTGTGCAAAGGAGCACAACACTATGGCAAAAGGCATGACCAAGACGCAGCTGATCCGCTTTATGGCGGAAAAGATGGAGATCAACAACAAGCAGAGCGCCGCTTTCTTTACCACCCTGGCTGAGACCGCGGTGAAGGAAACGAAGAAGAATGGCGAGTTCGCCCTTCCGGGCATTGGCAAGCTGGTGAAGGCGGAACGCAAGGCTCGCATCGGTCGCAATCCGCAGACCGGGGAAGCCATCAAGATCAAGGCCAAGACGGTCGTCAAGTTCCGCATCGCGAAGGCTGCGAAGGACACGATCGCGCCACCCAAGAAGTAAGCCCGCTCGCGACGAGCCCCGCCCCGCCTGCACCTTGTGTGCGCAGGCGGGGTTTTTGGTTGTGCGGGAGATGTGAGGTCCGGCTGCGGTGGCTGAATAGCGGAATCCTCCGCTTCGCTGCGGAATGACAAGGGGGGCTTTCGGGGGCACCGGGGTAGGTCTGGCTGCAGTGGCTGAACAGCGGATTCCTCCGCTTTGCTGCGGAATGACAAGAGGGGGGTGGCTGGCTTTCGAGGCCACCGGGGTAGGTCTGGCTGCGGAGGCTGAACAGCGGATTCCTCCGCTTCGCTGCGGAATGACAAGAAGGGGGCTGAGGGCGGCTGGCTGTCGGGGTTGAGGGTTGCTGGCGTTCGGGCGACCGGGGTAGGTCGTGGATGAGTTGATCCGGCTGCGGTGGCTGTACAGCGGATTCCTCCGCTTTGCTGCGGAATGACAAGAGGGGGGCTGGCTGGAT
>CAZZXY010000120.1:0-11389 GCA_964658105.1 Verrucomicrobia bacterium Tous-C9LFEB
CTAGACATTAGCAAACCTCGCAGGAGACGGCGACCGGCGTAGGCAGCGGAGCACCATCCAGCAGCGGGTACTTCGAGGGGGCACAGCATGCTTTGGTCAGCCGCGCACGATCTGCCTGCATCTGTTTCTCGTCTTTCAGCCAGTCAAGCGTCTGGTGCAGCACCTGGGTTGCCCCGATATGTGGTGGCATCACAACTCGATAGTGCATCCACTTGCCTTCCCGCCGCGCCTCCACCATTCCAGCGCTGCGGAGGTAGGCCAGATGCCTGGAGATCTTCGGCTGGGGTCCACCCAGGATCTCCACGAAGTAGCAGACACAGACCTCCTGGTCACGCATGAGGTTCAGCAGCCGAAGTCGAGTGTTGTCTCCCAACGCCTGAAAGAACCGCTCCAGGTTGTACGTCTGTTTTCCTGCCATGATCCATGTATACGCGTTGACGTATGCGAGCGCAAACCATATAGTCGCTTCAGCGTATATAGGGAGGCTTTATGTCGGAGCTGCTACTTGATTCTGTGAAGTCCAAATATGGTGCCGTCGCAGAGAGCACCCTTTCAAGCGACAATGCGGGCGTGAAGGCCGTAGCTGAAGCGTTCGGTTACAGCCCTGAAGAACTGACTTCCATCCCTGCCGAGGCCAACATGGGACTGTCCTGCGGCAATCCCACGGCTACGGCCAACCTTCGCCCTGGCGAGATCGTGGTCGATCTCGGGTCCGGCGGCGGTCTGGACGTGTTCCTGTCTTCCAAGCAGGTTGGGCCAATGGGTAAGGCCATCGGCATCGACATGACGCCATCCATGATCGAACGGGCCAAAGCCAATGCCGAGAAGGGCGGCTACAGCAATGTTGCGTTCCACCTTGCCGAGATCGACAGCCTTCCACTTCCAGATGCGTCCGTCGATTGCGTCATCTCCAACTGCGTTATCAACCTAGCCCCTGATAAGCCCGCCGTCTTTCGGGAGATTGCGCGCGTCCTGAAGCCCGGTGGACGGCTCGCCGTTAGCGACATCGCGCTTAAGGCCGAGTTGCCGGAAGCAATCGCATCGAGCCTTGCCGCGTACGTGGGCTGCATCGCCGGGGCCGTGCGGATTGAGACGTACCGTGAGGAGCTGTTGAAAGCAGGCTTCGAGTACGTCGAGATCGTCGACAGCGGAGCCGACCTGAACGCCTACAAGAAGGTCGAGAACCAAGCGGGTTGCTGCTCTCCGGCCATGGCCGAAGCCGGCCCGTTTGCGGTCGTTCAGGAGGCTTGCTGCACACCCGCCCCATCCTCCCTGCATGAAGACCTATCCTCCTTGCTCGACACCTACGACGTGAACCAGGCTGCTGCAAGCGTAAAGGTCTACGCCATCAAACCCGCTGCGAAATCCTGCTGCGGCCCAACCTGCTGCTCTTAGGAGTCCAGGCTTACCTACATCTTTGCTTGCGTTCACAATGCAGGCCGTTCGCAGATGGCGGCGGCCTGCATCAACCAGCTTGGAGATCCTCAAAAGGCTCGGGCTGTTTCGGCCGGAACAGAACCAGGCCGACGAGTTCACCCGGTAGTTCTGGGAGTCATGCAGGAGGTTGGGCCTCGATCTATCCCACGCCCAACCGCAGCTTCTGACCGAAGAGTTGGCGCGGGACGGGACTCCCCTTGTGACGATGGGGTGTGGAGAGAGATGCCCCTATGTTCGCGGTCTTCGCCGCGATGACTGGCCTCTGCCTGATCCGAAAAGCCTGCCAATCGAAGAGGTACGGAAGATTCGCGATGAGGTGAAGCAAGGAGTTGTGGATCTCGTCAGTCAGGAAGATCTGCGCTGAGGTACGAGTTACTACCGACAAACGCCGCTGTGGGAAGTTGAGGACACTCCACGCTACCCAAAGCGGTCGTGTGTGCTGAAGCCCGGGGCTAGCGGGATTACTTCCGAGGATGTGACTTCAGAACAAACGACAGCGAGATTTGGATTGCGAGCTCGCGTAGACTGGTCCGAGCCAAATGGAACGAGAACCTGCGATGCTGGAGAACGCTGCTCCCCCTGCAAGCCCCCCCGAAGCGACGTTTGGCACCCGCGAGACCGAAGCTTTCAAGACAGCACGGGAAACACCGCTTGAGGCGGCTGCTTCGATGTGCGTTGTGCTGGTGATCGGGCTCTTTATCTTCGGTTTCGTTTTCCAGAATTTTGACATTCCATCAGGCTCGATGAAGAACACACTGCTGATCGGGGACCATGTGGTGGCAGATCGCATCAGCCTCTCTCCCCCCACCCGCTGGGCACCTTTCGTGCACTATCGTCCGGTGCAACGGGGAGACATCATCGTGTTCCATAAGCCAGATCCAGTACCCCCGGATCCGCCGGAGATCACCCTGGTGAAGAGGGCCATCGCTGTTGCAGGAGACAAAGTCCACTTAGAGCATGGTGTGGTGTACGTAAACGGAGTTCCACAAAAAGAGCCCTACGCCCTTCAGCCAAGGGATGACGGCAATCCGCTACACGCTTACGATCCCTACCGGGATGACTTTCCCCGAGTGCCGCCTCCTGTTGACGGCCAGCTGAGAGAGACGTGGAAGTTGGACCTCGCCACTCATGTCGAGCATGGTGAACTCGTAGTGCCTCCTGGAAAAGTGTTCGCGATGGGAGATAACAGGACGGAAAGTGCCGACAGCCGCTACTGGGGATTTGTGCCCGTAGAGAACATCGAAGGTCGTCCCTCGTTCGTTTACTGGTCCTTTGACACACCTGCGGACCAGGAAGAGAAGAAAGGTGCGGGTGAGCGGGTGAGCTTTTTCCTCCATGAGTTCACGCATTTTCTGACTGGCACTCGCTGGAGTCGAACGACACACGTTGTGCGCTAAACCTGTAGAGGCTCCGCGTGTCACACCGCTATAGCCCTGTTACCTATGGGCCTTTCCTCAGCGGCAGAGCCGTGCTCCTTCAGAGACTGTAGCGTACCGAGTTGCGTGGATGGCAGATGGCGGGGGAGTTCGCCAGGGGTCTTCTGCAATGCCTGCGGGCGAGGTGGATGTGGAGGTGCCTTGCGTGAATGCCGGGGCGAGTTCACCGCCGCCAGACGATAGCGCGCTACGTGCGCTGATGCGACTTGGCATTCCCAGTCCGTCTCGGTGAGTGCGTTGGCGATTTCGCACTCGTCCAGCAGCATTTCCTGCCGGGACGGGCGCTTTTCAGGATCGATCACACTGCGGCTCGTTATTCTATGGCCGAGGGAATGATGAAGCTCCTTTTGACTTCTGCTGGCATCAGCAACGCAAGCATTCACCATGCACTCGTCGACTTGCTCGGCAAGCCCTTCGTGGAGGCGCGTGCGCTCTTTATCCCAACCGCGATCTATGCGTTCCCTGGTGAAGATCCCTTTCCTCAGGGAAGTGAGATCGCAGCCAGGATGATTCGAGGAACCATCGGGGATCCGTTCTGTGACCTGGGCTGGAAGTCATTCGGCGTGCTGGAACTGACGGCTCTGCCGAGCGTTAGGAGAGAGCGCTGGGTTCCGCTCCTGCAGCAGACGGACGTCCTGCTGGTCGGCGGTGGCGATTGCCAATATCTGACCTACTGGATGCAGCGGTCTGGGCTGGCGGACCTGCTGCCATCGCTGTTGGACAGAATGGTCTACGCCGGCGTAAGCGCTGGCAGCATGATTATGACCCGCTATGGAACGACCTACGGCGGACATACGTTGCCGGCCGATACTGACAAGTCACTGGGTCTGGTCGACATCGCGTTGCACCCGCATCTCGATCACGAATGGTTTCCGGACAACTCCTCCGCCAACCTGGAGAAGCTGGCAGCAACCCTTTCTGTGCCGTCCTACGCCCTCGACGACCAGAGCGCGCTCAAGGTGGTCGACGGTAAAGTCGAAGTCATCTCAGAAGGCTGTTGGCGGCTGTTTGACGCATCACCGCGCTCGTGCGGCGTAGATTTGTAGAGGCTGGGTTCCTGCTGAGTCGGCTTATCGAAAGCGAGCCTCTCAAGCATTCTCGAAGCGTGATAGCAGGTCGATGCACTCATCGAACATGGTTTAAGCCGCCACCCGTCGCGATATAGATCCTGCGGAACGCCCTTGTCGGCCATTGACTGTTTCCCCGGGTCTCTTTGGAAGCTCCTGGGGCCGGATTGCTGACGAGAATGCGACTTCCCGGTACCCATGCTGTGCTGGTACGAGACACCGTCCCTCAGGCCGTCTGGCTCACCCTTAGAATGTGGCCATGCAGGAGAGCTCCTCGAGCGTTGAAACAGATGCAGCTGACAGGGAGCTTTTGCAGCGGCTTCGCTGTGATCTAGATCACCAGATCGCAGCATACGTGTACGAGCGTCCTGAGGGCGCGGTAGGGAGTCCCCTTCCTGCCGAGACCATTTCGGACTATCTAGATTCGATGCGTCACTGCCTTGTCGAACCTCGTTGGGAAGAAGCAAACATCTGTACACCTCAAGGAGCGCTAACTGGCACAGGGGTGAAGCGCATGTGCGTCACCATGGCCGAAGAAGAAAACTACGTCCTCGTCTTTGACCCGATATGTGAGGAGTACCACTTGGCGTGGCGAAGCGCCGAGGGCCTTGGCACATGGGGCATCCGAGGATCTGGTGTGGATTGCTTCATCGCACGATAGCGCGGTGCTTGACGGTGTGCCCCCCCCCCCGGGATCATCAAACCCCATTCTGTAAGACAGCGGCAAAGGTCAGCAGCCCGGATATCATCCCGCTGGCACAGAGCAAAACTCGCGCTCTCCCTCGCCCAAACAGGGCTAAGAGTGTAGTCACTAGGGCCGCGAGGAACCCGGTCGTCCAAGTACGTCCCAACCAGGGAGAGACTGACATCGAGCCATCGGGGTGCTGAACGAGCGCGAACGGGTCCAAAAAGGAGATTGCGGTGACTACCAATCCGATACCTCCAACAAGAGCACCGAAACGGAAGAGGCCTAGGCGGAAGTTGGGCAGCGGACTTCTTGATTGGTCTTGAAGGTTCCAACTGAACCCTATGCCGACGAGCGTTAGCGAACAGAACGCGAGCGACGGCCAGACTACCAACAGACTCGTCATTCAGCGCAGTATAAGTCGGAGCGATCGAATACTCATCCTGATTCTTCAACACGGGCCAGCCTGCCTCAACCCAAGTCCTGATAAACGCCGTTGTGGGAAGTTGACCAAGTGTTCTCCCTCGCGGAGCGTCAAGAGCAAGCAGCAGCGCGAGCAGGATCGCACCAAACCTTGTGACGACCTATTCTGCGGGAAAGATTTCACAGGTGGGAACGGCAGGACTGTGTTGTAATTCGCGGGCACCCTATCCCGGTTGCGTAAGGAGTCTGTATGCCCACCATTAAGACCAAAGACGGCGTCGACATTTTCTACAAGGACTGGGGTTCCGGTCAGCCCATTGTGTTTAGCCATGGGTGGCCGCTTTCGTCCGATGACTGGGACAACCAGATGCTGTTCTTTCTTGGTCAGGGTTATCGCGTGATTGCGCATGATCGGCGCGGACATGGACGTTCCACGCAGGTTGGCGATGGACATGACATGGACCACTACGCGGATGACCTTGCAGCGCTTACCGCCCATCTCGATTTGAAGGACGCGATTCATGTAGGGCACTCCACCGGGGGTGGTGAGGTGGTTCGATACCTTGCCCGACGCGGACAGCAGGACGTGGTCAAGGCCGCCATCATCAGCGCTGTCCCGCCGCTGATGGTCAAGACAGAGGCGAATCCAGAAGGTCTGCCGAAAGAGGTATTTGACGACCTGCAGGCGCAGCTTGCGGCAAGCCGGGCGAAGTTTTATCGCGACCTGCCGGAGGGGCCCTTCTACGGATTCAACCGACCGGGCGCCAAGTCCTCCGAGGGGGTCATCGGAAACTGGTGGCGGCAGGGGATGATTGGTGGTGCAAAGGCGCACTACGACGGTATCGTGGCCTTCTCGCAGACGGACTTCACCGAGGATTTGAAGAAGATCACCATCCCCGTGCTGGTGATCCACAGCGAAGACGATCAGATTGTTCCGTACGTCGCGGCGGGGCCGAAGTCGGCAGCGCTGCTGAAGCATGGGACGCTGATCACGTATAAGGACTTTCCGCATGGCATGCCGACGACACAGGCGGAGACGATCAACGCGGACCTCCTCGCGTTCTTCAAGAGTTAGAGAGGGTTCTTCTGGGCGGCAAGAGCCGACCCTCAAGGGGCCGAAGGACGATGTGGGACATGTTCTGGGACATTGAGGAAGTCTGAGTGGCTGTGGAGCACCCGGAGGCCCCGACCTTCGGGCCGAATCAAGTCTCACGATGCGACTAATGAGATGGTCCGCCGCTTGCTTCCTTTGCTGTTGCAGAGGATTGTCGGGACGGGCTTACGACCTTCGAACACACCTCCTTTCGGGGGAGTCGTTTCCCGATCCGACAGCCGACGACTCACTCCGAAAGCTGAGAAGCGACGCAGCCTTTTGGGGCTTGGCTCAACGGATCGGTAAAGAGGCTGAAGCTACTAAGCGATCATTCCTGGTCCTTATCAATGCGTTTCACACGGAAGTGGGCGGCCTGGGTCCCGGACGGGGATCTCAGGCTGGATCAGTTCCGACAAGGCGACTTGCCGTTACCAGTTCCGGCCGTGCGGCGGCCAGTGTACGAGAAGCCCGTTTGTCGGACACTCGAAGTCTTGAAGGAGACAAGCGGGGCGTGACGGTTACGCCCAAGACTGATTTGACGGTCCTGCTTGCCAACCAGCCTTCGTAGAAAAGGCGATTCACGACTGTCGGGGGCAGGCTATGTGAAAAACTTCATCGTCATCACTGAATGTCGTCCAGAAATCGATGGAAATCCCGTTGTCCAGATCGACACACAGGTCGGTCGGCGAAACCTGACGCAAAGCGGAGAAGCTTCCAAGCTCCAACTGGCTTAGCTTAGCGTCGAGTTCACCTATCTCTTCCACGTCCCCACTACCGAGCAGGATCGAATCACCTTTGATGATTCGCCAGGTTCTCCACCAAGAACCAAGCTCCCATGTGCGATAAGGACGGTTCGGGGCGTTGCCCGTCAGATCTTGCTCATCCCCGAAACCTAGGCTGAGGCTTTTCATAGACCCGACCTCGCTTCGCGTACAGGGCTGTCCATTGAGGGTCTCAATTTGTTGGAGGACCTCATGAAAATCAACTCGCCTGTTGACGGATCCACCGTCCATTAGTCCACTGTAGCTGAGTAGATTTGTCCACTGAAGACGGTATGTTGGAACGTACGCGCCTCAGTGGACGCTAATTCGGCTTATCGGACACTTGCCCGTGAACCAGTTCTGGCTTTCAAGGAGCTTCAGTTGAAGCGGACACATAGCCCACGCATCCGCGGTGAAGCCGCGCATCAATCGGGGGCCGGGCGCCCGGCTCGAAAAGCAAAGCCCCGATCTGAGCTGGGGCTTGTTCAAATGAGGAGAGTTCCGTCTTCTACGCGAAGCGCCGCTTCACCATACCTGCTACACCCAGCAGGCCTGTGCCTAGCAGGGCGAAGCTGGAGGGCTCCGGAGTCGCTGCGACGGGTGCCGTTAACGGCGCATTCACGGCAATGTTGTCTATGATGACGTCGTCGTAGGTTCCCCACCATGGAGCGCCACCCACAAGGTTCTCACGGATCAGTAGTGAGGTGATCGGTGTATTGCTGTAGCCAGAACCGTAGTTCCTGAGAACCGCGTAGCCGATCGGATCTGTTGGCAGCGTGCCCGAAATGTCGTATGCCAGGTTTAACCCGTCGAAGCCTTCGATTTCATAGTTCGCAATACCTACATCGTTCGCAAGATCCATGCTCGACAAAGTGAAGGGGCTGCCACCGTCGCTAACAATCACCGACGACTCAAGATAGGCGTTCGCACCTGACGCGAATGCGTAGATGCTCCCTCCTCCAAAGTAACCGCCGTACATCCAAGGCCCCTCATCGGCAGTCACGCTGAACCCATTCTGAGTGTAGGTTGTGAGCGGCTTGTAATCTGGCACCCCGTTGAAGTCGATTACAGTCGCGTGAGCGGTAAAACAGGACGCAAGCAGGGCGGTCGCAGCAAAGAAAGCTAAACGCACAGAACTCGTCAAAAGTGGTGTCGTTTACAGCCTACAGCGTTCGCGTCATTACCCGGCAGGATCTTTGGTAATGACGCCGTCCGCAGTACTCGCTCCAGGATTCGCCAACCAGCGCCACGTTCTGCCGGATTGCTAACCAGAAGCGCCGTTTTCGTCGGTGGCCGCGAAGTCGGCATTTCGGACACTTGGCAGCCATCGGCCGCGAATGAGTAACGACAAATGCCGATGGCGGAAGTTGGCGGCCCGGTCCGGAACGTGCCTTCGGGACGGATAAGGTCCCAGAACGCGACGTTTCGTTCCCAATCCGCCTATCCCTCGTGAGCCGAACTGCGAGAGTTTGCGACTGCCTAGCGTTGCCAGCTTGAAGCGGCGCCAGGTAGCTGCAGGCGCGTTCCGTGGCTTAGACGTAGGGTGAGCCTTCGATCGCGGCTTTGAGGCCGCGGCTGCCGTTGTCCACGATGGCGAGGAAGGCTGCGTTGGCTTTGGCGATGTCGCGGGTGGTGCTGAAGAGGCGATGCGCTTGGAGGAAGGCGACTTCCCAGGTGGCGACGAGCAGGGAGGCGGCGAGGCTGGCGAGGGGATCGGGCCCGGGGTGCGTTGGGGGCTGCGCTGCTGTTTGCGCCAGGGCGACGGCGAGCATGTCTGCGAGCTCGTCGCGGATGGCCCGGGCCCTGGCTTTGAGGGCTTCGCTGGCGCGGATGGTCTGCAGGAACTGGTCGCTTCCTGCTTCGAAGAAACGGATGTAGGGGCGCCCTTCGGCGATGGCCTGGTGGGCGAAGAGACGGAGGGCTTCGACCGGAGAGGTTTCCGGGGGGCGTTTCTGCAGGGCGGTGAGCAGGTCTTCGCGGGCTTCTTCGTCGAGGTCGAAGAACATGTCTTCCTTGCGGGAGAAGTGGTTGAAGACGGTCATGCGCGCGACGTCGGCGGCCTCGGCGATCTGATCTACCGTGACCTGGTCGAAGCCGCGTTCGATGAACAGGCGCGAGGCGATGTCGGAAATCCGCTGCCGTGTGGCGAGACGCTTGCGGGTGCGGCGATCTGAGGGCGCTGTGGACATGAATGTGCTGCTGTGAGTGTACAGGGTATATAAATGTACTCAGTATACATTTGGAGGCAAGGGATGACTGTTGGTGAAATGACGGGTGAGGCTGGCGTGGGTGCGAAGGCGCAAGTTCAGCGTGGGGACGTGCTTGTTTCAGGGGCGAGTTTTGCGGGGCTGGCTACGGCGTTCTGGATGAACCGGCTGGGGTACAGGGTGACGGTGGTTGAGGTGGGGAAGGGCTTGAAGCGGGGTGGGTCGCCCGTGGATATCAAGGAAGGCACGGTGGAGATCATGCGGCGCATGGGGCTGCTGGAGCGGATTCAGGCGAGCAGCCTGAAGCCGAAGGCCGTGACGTTTCTGGATGCCGAGGGGGTGGGTGTTGCGCATATGCCGGCGCAGGCCGGGGACGCTGGGGATGCGGACCGGGAGTATGAAGTCGAACGCGACACGCTGCTCGACATGCTGTTTGACGAAGTGAAGGGGGACGTCGAGTTCGTCTTCGACGACAGGATCGCGCGCGTGGATGAGAGTGCGGACGAGGTCCGCGTGACGTTCGGGAGCGGGAGACAGCAGACCGTTTCGCTGCTGTTTGGGTGCGATGGGAACCACTCGAGCGTGCGCCGGATGTGCTTTGGCGAGGAGTCTGCGTACTCCCACTCGCTCGAGAACTACTTTTCGATCACGATCGTGGACAAGCTGCTGATCGAAGAAGACACGGCGCAGATGTATAACGTCCCGGGCAAGGCGGTGATGCTGAACGCCTACAACGGCAAGACGGACATCATTTTCTGCTTCCATGCGGAGAAAGAGATTTCCTATGACTATCGCGATCAGGGGCAACAGCGGCGCATGATTTCGGAGCAGTTCTGCGGCGAGGGCTGGAGGTCGCGCGAGTTGTTGGAGAAGTTGAGCCGCAGCCGGGATTTCTACTTTGACAAGATGTGCCAGGTCCGGATGCCGTCCTGGACCAAGGGGCGCGTGGCCCTGGTGGGCGATGCGGGGTATTGTGCCTCGCCTGCCGCGGGGATGGGCGGGTCGTTGGCGATTGCCGGGGCGACCGCGCTGGCGGATGCGTTCGCGAAGTACCCCGGGGATTTCGAGGCGGCGTTCCGGGAGTACAACGACAGCCTGCGTCCGTTTGTGGAGGAGGTGCAGGCGCATGCGGTGGAGTTTGGGTTGGAGATGTTTGTGCCGAGGACGGAAGAGGCGCTCGAGCGGAGGAATGCGCAGTTTGGCGGTGGGTAGGGCGAGCTGTTGAGGCGGCGATCCCTTGACCGTGTCGGTCTCATTGGCAAAACAGCAGATTCCTCCGCTTCGCTACGGAATGACAAGTTTGAGAGTGGTGCGCGACGCGAGGGTCCCTGCGCTGCCTCTAGGCTTCGCCCCTGAGTTCGCGCTGTAGATCGGCGAGGAGGGTGAGGGCTTCGCGGGGGGTGAGGCCGTCGAGGTCGAGCTGTTCGAGGCGGTCGACGATGCGCTGGGAGAGGGGGGTGAACATGGTCATCTGGAGGGCGGGGGAGCGCTCGGCCGGGGTGGGTGTGGCTTCGCGAATGCCCTGGGCTTCGGCGCGTTCATGCACGCGCAACACCTCTCGTGCACGCTCGATGACAGCGGCGGGCAAACCTGCCAGCCGCGCGACTTCGATGCCGTAGCTTTTGCTTGCCGGACCGGCTTCTACGGTGTGCAGGAAGACGATGCCGCCGTCGCGCTCGCGGACGGTGACGCGGGCGTTTTTGAGGCGGGCGAGACGGTCGGCGAGCAGGGTGAGCTCGTGGTAGTGCGTGGCGAAGAGGGTGCGGGCGCCAATGCGGTCGTGGAGATGCTCGACGGTGGCCCAGGCGAGGGAGAGGCCGTCGTAGGTGGCGGTGCCGCGGCCCATTTCGTCGAGGAGGACGAGCGAGCGGTCGGTGGCGGTGTTGAGGATGGCGGCGGTTTCGGTCATTTCGACCATGAAGGTGGAGCGGCCGCGGGCGACGTTGTCGGCGGCACCGATGCGGGTGTAGATGCGGTCGATGAGGCCGAGGTGGAGGCGCTCGGCGGGGACGAAGCTGCCGCACTGGGCCATGATGGCGAGGAGCGCGGCCTGGCGAAGGAAAGTGCTTTTGCCGCCCATGTTGGGGCCGGTGATGAGGAGGAGGGTTGGGGAGGTGGGTGCGGTGGTGGACTGGCTTGTGCCTTCGGCCCTCGCGTTTGTGGGGGACTGGCTTGTGCCTTCGGCCCTCGCGTTGTAAATACAGGGGTCCTTCGACTGCGCTGCGCTTCGCTCAGGATGACGGGTTGTGGGGGTGGGTGCGGTGGTCGTCGAACAGATGT
>CAZZXY010000121.1:0-2244 GCA_964658105.1 Verrucomicrobia bacterium Tous-C9LFEB
CATCCGCGAGGTAAGGGGAAGGGTGTGGCGGCGTGACGGGGAGCGGTGTTGGACACGCAGGTCAGACTGCAGACTTCTCGACGACGCTGCGCTCCGGTCCAGGAGACAGCGATCCCCGTGTGTCATCCGGGGTCCCCGGCGACCTGCGTCTCCTGGCCATGCGCTTCCTGGCGGCTCTGAGGGATGAGCGCGGGGCGAGTGAGCATACGTTGCGGGCGTATCGGCGGGAGCTGACGGATTTTGTTGCGTTTCTGGCTAAAGAGTTGGGCGAAGGTGCCGATATAGCGAGTGTGGGGCACCTGCAGATCCGGGCTTACCTGGGTGTGCTGTATGAGAGGGGATTGGGGAAGACGTCGGTGGCGCGGGCCCTGGCGGCGGTGCGGAGCTGGTTTAAATGGCTGGCGAAGGAAGGTGTGGTGAAGGCGAATCCGGCGAAGCTGGTTTCGACGCCGAAGCTGCCGAAGCATCTGCCGCGGGTGCCGACTGTGGAGGAGATGAACCGGGTGCTGGATGGGCTGGGCCCCGCGTCGGCGGTGAGCGAAGACCAGGATGCCCGACCCGCGGTGTGGCCGGAACGGGACCGGGTCATCTTTGAGCTGTTGTATGGGTGCGGCATTCGCAACGGGGAGCTGGTGGGGCTGGATGTCGGAAGTGTGTTGTGGGGCGATGATGCCATTCGTGTGCTGGGCAAGGGGAAGAAGGAACGCATAGTGCCTCTGGGCGATCCCGCGGCGGAGGCAATCCGGATGTACCTGCCACTGCGCGCGGACAAGCTGCGCATTGCCGGGAAAGGGAGGCTGGTGGAGGACGGGCCTCTGCTCTGCAACGCGGTGATGCGGGGGACGTGCCGACTGACCACGCGGAGTGTGGGACGGATCGTGAAGGCCGTGGCGCAGGAGCGTGGTTTGGCGGCGGATGTGCACCCACATACCCTGCGACATGCGTTTGGCACGCACATGCTGGAGGAAGGTGCGGACCTGCGGGCCATTCAGGAAATGCTGGGCCACGAGCGGCTTTCTACGACGCAGCGGTACACGCAGTTGACCGCCGGGCAGGTGCAGCGTGTGTACGACGAGACGCATCCACGGGCAAGGTAAGCGCTCACCTCGCAGCTGGAGAATCGATACGGGTTGCCGAAGGTGCTTCCGCCAGGCTGGGCGCCGTTGGGACAGGGCGGATTCCTCCGCACGGCCCATCGAGCGTGTGACCTAAGGCAGCGACATACATGTATTCAGGAAAGCGTACTTCCTGCGTTTTATGTTGGGCAGTCAACGCCAAGGTGTACCGTGCTGTTGTCGCCAGAACGGAGAGTAGATTATGGCGCAACATATCGGAACCGTCGCATGGTTCAACAACGCGAAAGGGTTCGGGTTCCTGAAAGAAGAGGGGCAGCCGGATATTTTCTGTCACTACAGTGCGATTCAGACTGACGGGTTCAAGACGCTGCGCGAGGGCGAAGCGGTTGAGTTTGAAGTGGAGGAAGGGCCAAAGGGCCGCCAAGCTGCCAGGGTGAAGGGTGCGATCTGAGCCGCGTGGCTCCATAACTCCCCCGTAACGGGAACAACTCTCGCCGCCATGGGCCCCCGCGCGCCGGCTTTGCCTGGCAAGAGGACGAATGGATCTCCTACAGGAAAGAACGCAGGCAAGCTGCCTGAGGCGCGGGGTCGCGGCAGCGTACCGCAAAGGAAGAGGACGTGTGGTTGCGACCCACCCCTACAAACGGGCACCTGCGCGCGAAACTCCACGTGGTACAAGGGTGTCCTGATCAGTCAGCTGGCCAGCGGCTCCGAGACCGATGAGGCTTTCGACCTCCGTGGACTCGAAAATGAAGAAGGGAACTGAACCGCCTCCGCACATTCGCGATCGGGAAGATGAGCTGCCTCACATTCTTGCCGGGGAGCTCAGAGTGTTTGCCGAAGGGCAGGTTTTCACGGTGTCAGCCGGCGAGAACATCTTCCTATCCCAGAGGGTCTCTCACGCGTTTTGATCGAGTCTGACAAATGCCACGTGCCTGCCTTGGTGACGCCCGGAGGCTTCCCGAACGCGAGCAATAAGAAGAACGCCCCGGCTTGCACGATGGAGATCCCGTCCGAGATGGAGACCTACGCAACCGCTGATCTGACGGAGACGATGGCGATCTTTACGAAGTATGGTGTTCGGATACCGTCGTCGGACGAGGTCGCTCAGCGTTTGCCGGCTTACCCGATCGTTCGCTAGAACGACGGCGCTGTGCAGGCCGAATGG
>CAZZXY010000121.1:2344-11382 GCA_964658105.1 Verrucomicrobia bacterium Tous-C9LFEB
AGGGCTGTGAGCAATGTCTCGCGGAAGTCTCGATTGCATGCCGTCTGGAATGCGTGGATCAGACAGGCGACGGCCCTGGCAGAGCGATGTTCGGCGAGGAGATAGGCGGCCTCGGCGGCGAGGTCGTCTTCCCTGCAGAGGAAGGCGGCGACCCAGGGCAGAGCGTCCGGACCTTCGAGGCGCAGAACACCGCCGACGCAGGCGCCAAGTATTTCGGGTTCATCGGAGGCCAACTCGGCGCGGAGGCGCAGCAGAAGGGCCGCGCTCTCTGTGCCGACCTGTTCGACTGCGCGGGCGGCGTTTACACGTACGGGCACCTCCTTGTCGCAAAACAGAGGGGACAGGTGGCGGAGTACATCGGAGGACGGGAGATTACGGCATTGCACGAGCGCAAGGGCGCAGGTCCCGCGGAGCGGGCCGGCGGTGTCGGAGGTGCCTCCCCAGACGGGTTCCAGCTGAATGTGTCGCAGCCCCGCGAGAAAGGGAGCAGGGGTTTGATACTCGAAGGCGGCGAGGGTGCGCGCGAGTTCCTGTTTCGCCCAGCACTGGGGATCGGTTTTGACGGGGTCGCCGGCCGCGGGCAGGAAACGGTCGAAAGCTGTGGCGAGGTCGTCGGCTAAGTGAGCCAGGTGGTGGCGATGGGCCGCTTTGGCGGCTCTGGCGACGATGAGGTTACTGCGGTGCGTGAGGAAGCGACGAAGGAGCGGCGCGGCTGTCTCGGCCGTGAGATCGGCAGTGGCGTTGACGGCCGCGAGATCAGCGTCGAAGCCGTGCGAGGCGGCGGCGGTTCGCGGATGTGACGTTGCTCTGGGTGCCATGAGCGTCGGGGCTGCAGGTTCGGGCTAGAGCTGCAAACGGAGCTTCGCGCGCGTGAGGCTGAGCGAGAGCAGAAGCATGATGAGCGTAAAGCAGAGCGTGCGAAGCACCCCGGGAAAGCCGGCGTTCCAGTGACTGAAGTAGATGCTCAGGTGGAGGAAGGCAAGGAGATAGTAGGTGAGGTCAGGAAGCAGGTAGGTCAGCAGCGTATTGGCGCCGGGCGCGCGCAGAAGAAAGGCCCACCCTGTGCGACCGCGAAGGTCTGCGACGTAGTAGAAGAGGGCGAAGATCGCGGTTGCGGCGGCGACGCTCCAAAGGGCCCAGGTGGGAGTGGCGCGGATCTTCGAGATGCCCAGGGGCCTGAGGAGCAGGCCGAGAACCAGGGTGACCGCTGCAAAGCCAAGGCCCAGCATCAGCTGGCGACTCGGCGTTTTACGGAGCTTCTCGTTGAGGAAGATGGTGGAGACGACTACGCCTGCCATGGTGATGGCCGGCATGGCTCCATTATCGAAGGGAAAGAGATACATGGGCCGCGGGACGGGGACCCAGCCGGCGAGGCACGCGATGTTGAAAAGCAGCAGCAGAGCCAGCCAGCCGAGGGGCGCCCAGAGAATGCGGCGGGTAGGGATGTACAGCAGGCAGACGGCGACGTAGGTGAGGCCGATGAGTCCGAGGATCTCGGGATAGCGGAAGTCGAGCCAGGCGGCGTGGCCGTCGGAAAGGGCTCGCCGGAAGATCGCGAACATCACGACCAGCAGGACGGCGCCGAAGGCGCGCAAGGCAGAAGCGACGCGGTGAGAGAGGCTGAGTGGGTAGACAGCCCAAAACAGGATGGCACCCAGCAGGGCACAAAACGCCCAGAGGCTGCCGCGCATGTGGGTCAGACTGCGGCTGGTCTTTTCGGCGTTAGCGATGATCAGGCCCAGAGTGATCAGGGAGACACACCGCAGCAGAATGTGGACCCAGAGCCGGGGGATGGAGGGATCGCGGCGCAGTCGCTGGCGGATCGCAAGGGGCAGCGAGAGGCCGACGGCGAAGAGGAAGAAGGGATAGACCATGTCGACGTACGACATGGCATCCACGTCGCGCGGGATGTGGTAGTTCCATCGAGAAAGGCCGTAGATGTCGCTGAGGTCGTTGACAAAGATCATGACGGCCATCGCAAAGCCGCGGAAGATGTCGATGGAGACGACGCGCGTGCTGACCGGCTGGCCGACGATGTCTTCCGAAGGTGCTACGGAGGTTTTAGAGACGAGCGCCATGCTCATGGGTGTGCCTCGGCCGCCGGAGCCGGAGTGTGCAGGGCGGTATAGATGGTGTTCAGCAACGTCCCGGAAGGGTCACTGAGATATTGCCAGAACATGACGCCGCCCAGTTGCCGTTGCAGGACGAAGTTGCACTTTCTCCCCAGCGATTCCGGGTCTTCGTAGGTAATGAACTGCCGGGTTGCGCTGTTGTAGGCATACGGCACCTGGGCGTCGTCGTCCCAGTACCGGGTGAAGCCGTTCGCCAGCAGGGTCTGCATATCGGTGTAGCCGGTGTGCAGGCCGGCTGCGGCGGTTCCGGTCTGGAAGAGGCCGTGGTTTGCGGGAGGCACATTCGCCCAGGCATGGCCGTAGAAGGGAACGCCCAGGACAAGTTTTGCGGGCGGAACGCCGGCCTGCTCGAACGCTTCCACCATGGCGGTGGCTGAGGCCTTTTGTGGATCGGCCGGGTCTGCCGAGAGCGGGGCGTGGTTGCCGGTGAGACTGGGGCCGCCGGAGCCGGCTTCGTAGAAGTCGTAGGTCATGAGGTTGACCTGGTCGAGATACCGCTGCGCCTCGGCCATGGCCGTATGTTGCAGAAATTGCGTAGAGGCGCCCGCGGCGATGCTGAGCACCAAGGGCCTCTTCGTGTGGCGGGTGCGGTCGTCGAAGCGGGCGCGCAGCTCTTTGAGGAGCAGGTTGAAGTTGGCACCGTCTTCCGGGCGGAACTTGTTGCCTGCACCGGCCAGACCGGGGTACTCCCAATCTATGTCGAGGCCGTCCAGGTCGTACTTCGTGAGGAAGGTGAGAGCGCTGTCGATGAACCTCTGTCGCGATGCCGCTGTCAGGGCAGCGTCTGAAAAGGCACCGGACCCGAGCCAACCGCCCACGGAGATCACCAGCTTCAGACCAGGTTGGGCGGTGCGCAGGGAGCGTAGCAGCGCCAGATTGGCTGCATCGTTGGGCGCGCCTTCGACCACACGACCGTCCTTGATGAGGGCAAACGCGTAATTGATTCGGGTGAGTTGGGTGGTGTTCACGTCCCCGGCGGTGAGCGGGCGGTCATCGGGCAGGTTGGGAAAGACATACGCGATGATTTCTTGGGCGGGGGTGCCCTGAGCACGTGCGGCGAGGGAGAGCGCCATCAGGAGCGCGCCCAGCAGCACGGGGTGAAGAACGGGTGCGAATCGCCTGCGGGCACGGCGGAGCCTTGGGAGAAGAGCGTTGCGGAGGGTCGACAACAGAGGTCTCCAGACTGTATGCAGGCTGCTGAGGGTGAGATGTAACGGACGCTGGTGAGGTCTGCCGTCTTGTCCAGTTCAGTACCGCGGGATGGTCGGGTCGATGCCCCGCGACCAGGCGTCAATGCCGCCGGCGAGTGACTGCGCGTGCTCGTAGCCCTGTTGCCGGAGCCACATCGTGACGTTGAGCGAACGAGCACCGTGGTGGCACATAACGATGACGGGTTGGTCAGGGTCGAGTTCGGTGAAGGCGCGGCTGGGCACCTCGCCCATCGGCATGAGGAGCGTATCGGGGAGATGGGCCGTGTCGTATTCCCACTTCTCGCGGACATCCAGCAGTACGGGCGCGTCTGGCTGCTGACGCAGCCGGGTGTACTCCTCGGGGGTAATTTCGGGGGCGAGCATAGGAGAAGGATACAGGCGTGCTATGGGCGATCCAGCAACAAGGTAAGGGAAGTTACGCTATATTGCTAGTTGGAAAAGCTTCCACCATGACAGGCAACCCTTTGCAGATGATTGGCATAGCCGGGCGTGTGTGCGCCCTGGCTGGTGCGCTCGCGCTGCTGACCGGTTGCGGCTTCAAGCTTGCCGGACCGGGAGAGACGGTCTCGGTGCCAACGCTCGCGACTGAGGATCTGGATGGTCCTTGCACGTTCGAGATCAACATGCCCGATCAGGCTCTGACAACGCTGGGGGAGCCGCCAAGCCTTACGACGCCGCAGCCGGCGCAGGTCGCGGCCCTGGTGGTGTATGAGCGCGGGGACAGCGCTGACCTGTTTCATGACTCCCAGGTGCAGACGATGGCGTCGACGATGCACGTGGCGACGGTGTTTGCTCACCAGTGCAATTCCAAGGTGACGGAAGACATCCAGTCCGACGCGACCAAGGGTCCGGGCCGAACGCTGTTCGCGGCGCTGAGCCAGTATGCGGTGGACAGCCACCATCCGGAGGTCGCCGATCTGAAGGTGGTGCTGAGCGGGTTTTCCGCGGCCGGTGTCTTGTCCACGACGATGGCGAATGCCTTTCCGGATCGCATTCTGGGCTTCATCCCGTATGCGTCCGGGTCGTCTCACCTGGACCTCGACACCGTTCCGGTCAGTGAAGCGGCCGCGAAGATTCCGGCGTTGATCCTGGCAAACGCCTATGACCCCGATTCCGGGGTAAAGCGGAGCATGCGGTACTTTCAACGGGGCTGGCAACAGGGAGCACCCTGGGGGTTCGGCGTGCAAAACCACACTGGGCACTGCTGTACGCTGTCGACGCGCGGTGTCATGATCCCCTGGGTTACGGCCTTGGTGGAGCCGCTGGAGAAGGGCGCAACGGTCCCCGTAGCAGCGCCTGCCCGTGTCGAGGTACAGGCTCGGACCGAGACCCAGAGCGGGGGCGTCGTGCCTACCGTGCGCTTTCTCTGTTACACAGACGGCTACTACGATTCGTATGGTGAGTCGAACTGCTGGATACCGACCGCGAGCATTCTGCCGTCGACAGTGGGTGGGCCCGAGGCCGGTTGGTTGCCGAACGCGGATGCAGCCGATGCCTGGCTCAAGTGGGTCACCAGTCCTGGGACAAACTGACCTTTGCTGACCGGGATCAAGCGCCGACACGGAGTCCAATCTGCCCCGAACCGTCCTCGACAGATTGTTGGCCTTGACCTGATCCGATTCTGCGCCGCATTGCTCGTTGTTCTCTTTCATCTTGGCTTCTGGGCGTGGAAGCTGCCCGGACTGCCGCATCCGCCAGATCTGTCAGCAATGCCCACGACCGCTTCCTTCTCGACTGGCTGGGTCGGGGTGGAGATCTTCTTCGTTCTCTCGGGGTTCGTGATTGCGTATTCGACGGAGGGCGCGACTCCACGTCGCTTCGTTCGTCACCGATTTCGGCGGCTTTTCCCTGCAGCCTTGATCTGTGCGAGTACCACCTGCCTTTTTCGGACGGCGGTTGCCTACCCTTGGCAGCAAACAAGCCGGGAGTGGTTAAGGAGTGTCACCTTCTTTCCCGTCGGACCCTGGGTAGATGGGTCCTACTGGACTTTGTCTGTGGAGATAGCTTTCTACCTTCTTGTGCTGTTCACCTTAGTCGGTACAAGAGGCCGCTACTTAGCGTCTTTAATGGCCGCGGTCGGCACGGTCAGCGCACTTTCCTGCCTGGTGCTGCTCGAAGGCCCGACCTGGATGCCATTGCCTGTTCTGCGCTTCCTGGCTGCCTGCTGGTTTCCGCCCATGGCCTGCACCCTGTTCGTCTACGGAACCTTTTTTGCCCTGGGCGTCTATCTATTCCCCATTCTCGTGCAAGGCTTCTCGTGGCGGCGTGGGTGGATCGCTCTCATTTGCATCCTGGGCTGCCTCGCCGAGATTGGCTGGCATGAGCGTGGTTCGGCCTCCGCGGGCCAAAGGCAGATGAACTGGCTACTTCCGGCCACGGTGTGGAGTCTTGCCGTAGTGCTTCTGGTGATCTCCGTTTTATACAACACCCAAATACAAGGACTCTTGAGCGATCGATGGCGCGCAAGGGCGCGATTGGCTGGCCTGCTTACCTATCCGCTTTATTTGCTTCACGGCAATATCGGACAGTGGCTGGTTCGTGGCCTTTATCGCCGGATTGGTTATGGTGCTTCGATAACCCTGGTCATCACAGCCATGCTGGGGGCCGCTGCGTTCATTACGATTCGGATCGAACCCCGGCTATTGAGGTTCATCGACAAACTGCAAGAGAGCCACTGAACAACACTTGGCTCTCATCGGAACGCAGGATCTCTACGCGTTGACGCCGTGGCACTTCTTGTACTTCTTGCCGGAGCCGCAGAAGCAGTCGTCGTTGCGCCCTAGCTTGGGGCCGGTGGTGCGGGGCGACTGGTCTGCTGTGGCGGAGGAGCCGTTGCTGCGCGCGGAGGCCAGTTCCAGCTCCTTGCGCTTTTCGAACTCGCGCTCCAGGCGGTCAATGGTTGTTGTCGCGGAAGCGATGGGCACCGATGGGACGTGGGTGGGCTCTTCGATGAGCTCGGCATCGGGAGGGTTGCCGGGGTAGGATTCGTGCGCGGCCAGTTGTTGCGCGCCCGCGCCGGCGGGGAGGGCTCCCCGGCCGGCAGTTTGCTGCTGCGCTGCTGCCTGCAGCGTGGCGAGTTGTTCGCGTGTTTCGATGGGGGTGCCATCGGGACCGAGGATCTGCATGCGGAAGAGATTGCGCACCGTGTCCTCCTGGAAACGGGTCATCATCGCCTCGAACATGTCGAAGGATTCCTTCTTGTAGGCGACGAGCGGATCCTGCTGGCCGTAGCCGCGCAGACCGATGCCTTCCTTCAGGTGATCCATGGAGAGCAGGTGCTCTTTCCAGAGACCATCAAGAACAGAGAGCATCACGATGCGCTCGTGATAGCGCATGTTGGGCGCGCCGAGGATCTGCTCCTTTACCTCATAGCGATCACGGAGCCGCTCGAAAATCGCGTCACCGAGCTGGGTGCGGTTGAGATCCCCGGTGTTGATGTCGTTCTCCATGCGGGCACCAAAGATGTCGAAGATGCCGTTGAACAGGGCCTCACTGGCCCACTGGTCCGGGTGGACCTTTTCGGGCGCGTGTTCGGCGAGGAGGTTGCCGAGGATGTTGGCGACATAGTCCTCGGTGATCATCTCCTTCTGGTCGACACCTTCAATCAAGCCGCGACGCAGACCGTAAACGGCCTCACGCTGCTTGTTCATCACGTCGTCGTACTCGAGAACGTGCTTGCGGGACTCGAAGTTCTGCGACTCGACAGCCTTCTGAGCGGCTTCGATCCGCTTGGTAATCATGCGGCTCTCGATGGGCACGCCCTCTTCCATGCCAAGCGACTGCAGCAGGGTGGAAACCCACTCGCGGGCAAAGATGCGCATGAGGTCGTCTTCGAGCGAGAGATAGAAGCGCGAGGCACCTGGGTCGCCCTGACGCCCGGCACGGCCACGCAACTGGTTATCGACGCGGCGAGACTCGTGGCGCTCGGTACCCAGGATGTGGAGGCCACCCGCGGCGACGACGGCTTCGTGTTCAGCCTTTGTGGCAGTGGCGTGTTGAGCGGTGACCGTGTCCCACTGGGCCTGGGTCGTCTCGAACTCCTGGCTCTGGTAGTAAAAGCGGGCCATCCCGGGAGCGGCGACGGGGTGGATCTCGCCTTCAGCCGGGGAGATTGCGCGCGCGATGCCGCGCTTCACCAGGTCCTGCCGGGCCATGAACTCGGCATTGCCGCCGAGCAGGATGTCGGTACCGCGGCCGGCCATGTTGGTGGCGATGGTGACCATGCCGAGACGGCCTGCCTGCGCGACGATCTCGGCCTCTTTCTCGTGGAACTTGGCGTTCAGGACGACGTGACGGACGCCCTTGCGCTTGAGAATGTCGGACAGGAGCTCGGATTTCTCGATGGAGGTGGTGCCGACGAGCACGGGCTGTCGCGCAGCGTGGAGGCGCTCGATCTCTTCGGCGACCGCGAAGTACTTCTCCTTGGCGGTGCGGAAGACGACGTCCTGGTTTTCGATGCGCAGCATCTGCCGGTTGGTGGGGACGACGACGATCTCGAGCTTGTAGATCTTGTCGAATTCGGCAGCCTCGGTTTCAGCCGTGCCGGTCATACCGGAGAGCTTCTTGTAGAGGCGGAAGTAGTTCTGGAAGGTGATGGTGGCGAGGGTCTGATCTTCCTTGCGGATGGCGACGCCTTCTTTGGCCTCGATTGCCTGGTGGAGCCCATCGGACCAGCGGCGGCCGGGCATGAGGCGGCCGGTGAACTCGTCGACGATGACAATCTCGCCATCCTTGACCACGTATTCGACGTCGCGCTTGTAGAGCGAGTGTGCCTTGATGGCGACTTCAATGTGGTGCTTCATGTCCCAGTTCTCAGGGTCGGCGATGTTGCCGATGCCCAGGAGCTTTTCTACCTTTTCGAAGCCCTCGTCGGTGACGGTAATGGCACGGGCCTTTTCGTCGACAACGTAGTCGCCGGACCAGGTCTTGGTCTCCAGTGTCTCAACGAGTTCTCCCAATTCGAGCTGAGGGATGATCTTGTTGGCAATGGCGTACTTGTCCGTGGTCTTGTCGGTCGGGCCGGAGATGATGAGCGGCGTGCGGGCCTCGTCGATGAGGATGGAGTCGACCTCGTCCACGATGCAGTAGAAATGGCCGCGCTGCACGGTCTCGTTCATCTCGAACTTCATGTTGTCGCGAAGGTAGTCGAAGCCGAATTCGTTGTTTGTGCCGTAGGTGATGTCGGCGTGGTAGGCGGCGCGGCGCTGATCGTCGGATAGATCGTGCACGATGACACCGACGGAAAGGCCGAGGAAGCCGTAGATCTTGCCCATCCACTCGGCATCACGCTTGGCGAGATAGTCGTTCACGGTGACGACGTGAACGCCCCGGCCGGCGAGAGCATTCAGGTAGCAGGGGAGGGTAGCGACGAGGGTCTTGCCTTCGCCGGTCTTCATCTCACCGATTTTGCCCTGATGGAGAGTGATGCCGCCGATCATCTGGACATCGAAATGGCGCATGCCGACGACGCGCCAGCCAGCCTCGCGGACCACGGCGAAGGCTTCCGGCAGTAGATCGTCGAGGGCTGCCTTCTCCGTGGCGGCGATCTGTTCGGCGTCGCTGAGACCGTTCAGGGCCTGCGCGATGCGGGCTTTAAACTCGGTTGTTTTTGCCTGAAGCTGCGCATCAGTGAGAGATTTGAGCGCCTCTTCGTGCCCGTTGATCTGGGCGAGCGTGGGCAGGAGACGTTTGACAG
>CAZZXY010000122.1:0-11187 GCA_964658105.1 Verrucomicrobia bacterium Tous-C9LFEB
AGCCATCGCAAAGCGCTAACCCAGCCATCGCAAAGCGCTAAACCAACCACCTAGTCGTGTAAGCGATTACTCCTGTAGGATCATCTCGCAACCATCACAGGATCAACACATTTCCTCAAGGAGCACAGGGCAGATGAGCACGACCGCGACGCAGGAGATCTGGTTTGTCACCGGCAGCCAACACCTTTACGGTCCCGAAACGCTGGAGCAGGTAGCCACCAACTCCCGCAACATCGCCGGGTCCCTCGACGCCGACGCGAGCATTCCCGTCCGCATCGTCTGGAAGCCCGTCGTCAAAACCGCCGACGAGATTCTCGCCACCTGCCGCGAAGCCAACAACACCGAGTCCTGCATCGGTCTCGTGCTCTGGATGCACACCTTTTCGCCGGCCAAGATGTGGATCCCCGGCCTCACCGCTCTGCGCAAGCCCTTCCTTCACTTCCACACCCAGGCCAACGACAAGCTCCCCTACGCCACCATCGACATGGACTTCATGAACCTGAACCAGGCCGCTCACGGCGACCGCGAGTTCGGCTTCATCACCGCGCGCCTTCGTCTCGCCCGCAAGGTCGTTGTCGGCTACTGGAAAGACCCTGCCACCGTTGCCGAGATCAGCGCCTGGACCCGTGCTGCGCTTGGCTGGCACGAGTCCCAGAACCTCAAGGTCGCCCGCTTTGGCGATAACATGCGCAACGTCGCCGTCACGGAAGGGGACAAGGTTGAAGCCCAGCGTGTCTTCGGCTACCAGGTCAATGGCTACGGCGTCGGCGACCTCACCGATCGCATGGCCCAGTTCAGCGACGCCGAGGTCGACAAGCTCATCGCCGAGTACCGCGAGCAGTACACCATCGCCGCAGCTCACGACCGCATCGACTCCCTCAAAGTCGCCGCCCGCATCGAGCTGGGCCTCCGCGCCTTCCTTACGGAGGGTGGCTTCGGCGCCTTCACCGACACCTTTGAAGACCTCCACGGCATGGGCCAGCTTCCCGGCATCGCCACGCAGCGGCTCATGGCCTCCGGCTTCGGCTTCGGCGGGGAAGGCGACTGGAAGACCGCTGCCCTCGTTCGCATCATGAAGGTCATGGCCCAGGGTCTGCCGCAGGGCACGTCCTTCATGGAGGACTACACCTACGACCTCGCCGGCCTGAACGACTCCAAGATCCTCGGCTCCCACATGCTCGAGATCTGCCCCACCATCGCCAATCTCGACGTCAAGCCCAGCCTCGAAGTCCACCCGCTCGGCATAGGCGGCAAGGCTGATCCCGTCCGCCTCGTCTTCACCTCGCCCAGCGGCCCCGCCGTCGTCGCTTCCATCGTGGATATGGGCAATCGCTTCCGCATGATCGTCAACGAGATCGATGTCATCACGCCCGAGCAGGACTTCCCGAAACTCCCCGTAGCTCGCACGGTCTGGCTGCCGAAGCCGAACCTCAAGGTCGCGGCCTCGGCCTGGATCTACGCGGGGGGCGCGCATCACACCGGCTTCTCGCAGGCCCTCACCACCGAACACCTGCGCGACTTCGCGGAGATCGCCGGCATCGAGTTCGTCACCATCGACGCCGATACTCGCATTCCCCAGTTCCGCCGCGAGCTGCTCTGGAGCGACGCCGCCTACAAGCTCCTCTAAGCCACTACGGGTCGGAGCACAGAGTGCCACGGAAGCCTATGCATCCGTGGCGCTTTGCCGTTTGTGTTCGCTAAACCCCGCGAGCAGGATGCCCCAGGTTAAAGCTGCGCACATGCAGGCGTCGCTCCCCGGTTCGGGACAGTCTTTCCGGCACCCTGGGCTCGGCAGGGGCAACCGTCCGAGGCCCTTCCGCGGAGGATTCGAACCCGGAAGGCATCACGCCCTCGCGCAGTACCTGCACCAGCAAGCGAAATCCCACACGCGGGATCGTCTCGACATACAGAGGTTCACGCGAGTTATCCGCCAACGCAATTCGTAACCGCCGCACAGCGCTGTTCAGGCTCTGATCGAAGTCAACATACGTGTCGGTTCCCCAGAGCCTCATGCGCAGCGTATCGCGCGTCACTACCTGGCCGGGGCATTCCAGCAACGCCTGCAACACTTGAAAAGGCTGCTCCTGAATCGCAAGCCGTGAGCCATCTTTCACCAGGGCATGCGCGCCGGTGTCCAGCACAAAGCGCCCGAATCGATACACCACTTTCTGCATAACGGAGGCTGCTCCTTTGTTCAGATCGTGACTTGAACTGCTCCGCGCGCGACCCGCACACGCACCCTGGGCCCACTCTGAAAGTGGCTTCATTGTGAAGGAATATCGGGGCGCATGTGTCGACAGCGGGCGACATCGTCTTCTTTTCCATAGTCTTGGCCACCGCCCCGCCCAGATAAGAATGAAACTGGCTATACATTCACAGAGAAATCATCTATCTCGCGCCCGGCTGCAACTAGACGCCACACCGGCACGTCTCCAGAAATGAACAGCACATGACAAAGGAAAAGGTCCCTTCATGTCTCCAAGGCTGATGTATTGGTCGCTTACCCTGCTTTTATTTCTCGCGCTTGGTGTCACCTTTGAGCAGCCCGCGCACGCCTACACCGATCCCGGCTCGGCTCTGCTGCTGTTCCAGAGCATCGGTGCCGTTGCCTCCGGCGCAATCTTCTACTTCCGCCGGCAGATCAAGCGCGTCTTCACCCGTTCCGAAGCCAAGCAGGCAGACACGCCTGTCGTTGTCTCGCGAGCCGATTCCTAAGAGCGCCCCCGTACGATGAATTCTGCCCCTGCCTCCACCAGTGATCGGAGTCGCACGTTTCGCGACCCCGCTGGCTGGGTTGAATTGCACGCTGACGCCGCCTACCGCTTCATCCAGCCTGCCTTTCAAACCGATCTTCTCGAGTTCCTCGCATCACCGCTCGCCTCCACCCTCGTGGAGGGAGGCCGTCTGATCGCGACCGAAATCCTCTCCGCGGAGCGCGCGGCGCAGGCTCTCGGTGACGATCCTGGTGATCTGCTCGTCCTGCGTCATCCGCTCGTCCCTTTCGTGTCCTACCCGTGGGAGTGGTGTCCTGCCCAGTGGCTTGCCGCGGCGGAGCTCACCCTCACGCTCAATCGCGAGCTCCTCGCCCACGGCTGGATCCTCAAGGACGCCACCCCGCTCAACATCCTCTTTCAAGGTGCCCGCCCCGTCCTCGTGGACGTGGCCTCCGTGGCCCGCGTTGATCCCACCCGGCCCATCTGGTATGCCTACAGCCAGTTCGTCCGTACGTTCCTTCTGCCCATGCTCGCGCATACCACCCTGGGCTGGCCCCTGCGCGCGGCGCTGCTGCGTCGTGATGGCCTTGAGCCCGAAGATCTCTACGCGCATCTTCCCCTCGCGCAGCGTCTGAAGCAACCTGCTTTCTCGTCCGTCACCCTGCCGTCCATGCTCGGCAAGGCACGGCCAAAGGGGGCCGCAGCCGCTGCCGCGCAGAACACCCCTGCAACCGAAGACCCCGAACTCGTCGGGCACATCCTCCAGGGAACCACCGCGAAGCTTCTGAAGCAGATGCGGCGCGCCATGCCCCCGCCGCGCGCCTCCACGTGGACCTCCTACAGCGGGACGGCCTTCCATTACAGCGAGGCCGATCATGCCGCGAAGCGCGCCTTTGTCGCCGGCGTTCTGCAATCTGCCCGCCCCACGGACGTGCTCGACATCGGCGCCAACGCCGGGGTCTACTCCGAGTTCGCCTCCGAGGCCGGCGCTCGCGTCGTCGCCGTCGACACCGACCTCCAGACCCTTGATCGTCTCTACAGCCGCCTCGCCGGCACCGGCAAAGACATCCTTCCGCTCGTCATTGACCTCGCCAACCCGACCCCCGGCGTCGGCTGGCAGAACAGCGAGTCGGCCTCCTTCCTCAAGCGGGCGTCGGGGCACTTCGACGGCTTGATCATGCTCGCCGTCATCCATCACCTCCTGCTGCACGACCACATCCCCATGGCCGCCGTGGCGCAACTCGCCGCCAGCCTCACCACACGCACCCTCATCCTCGAGTGGGTGCCGCCAACCGACGTCATGTTCCGGGAACTCGTCCGCGGTCGCGAGGACATCTTCGCTTCGATCACCGAGGCTTCCTTCCGCGGGCACTTCGGCGCGCTCTTCACGACCGTCGCCGAGCACACCCTCGAGAACGGCCGCATCCTGCTTCATCTCGAAAGCAGATCCGCTCGGTGAAGGCAGGTGTCCCCGCAGTTGTCGTTGCGTTCGCCCTGTCGAATCTGTACCTCCTCTCCATCACAGGTCCACTCGTGTCCCCGCAGCATGAGCTCGTCTTCCATCTGCCCGGTTCGGCGGCTCTTCTTTTCCTCCCTGCGATCTTTGACATCCTCCTGATCTCGGCTGTGCTGACCGTGGCCTTATGGCTGGTCCGCCCTCATCCGCGCGCGGAACTCATCCTTTGGTCGGCTCTGCTGCTGGCTCTGCCCTCGGGCCTGCTGACCACCATCTATGGCTTCCAAAGCCGAAAAGTCCCGCTCGGGTTTGGCTGGCCCGTAGCCTCCCTCGCGGCGTCGCTGTTCCTGTACAGCAACCTTCGACCGCAGCGAAGCCTCCGGCTTTTCCATCGCGTACGGCACCGCATCTCCCTCCTGCTTGGCTTTCTTGCGCTTCCGGGGCTGCTGCTGTTCCTTCAGCTGTTCGTCTACGGCTGGCAGGCCCGCCATCTCAACCCGCCCTTTGTCCCTGCCCCCTCGCGCGCGGCAACCGCCCGCACGGCTCCCGGGCCACGCATCGTCTGGATCATCCTCGACGAGCTCTCCTTCGATCAGCTCTACGGCCATCGGTACCCCGGCCTGCAACTGCCCAACTTCGACGCGCTTGCCGCTCAGTCCGTCCTCTTCACCCACGCCGCATCGGCCGCCGAGTACACCCGCCAGGCTATCCCTTCCATGCTCACGGGCCTTCCGCTCAGCGGTACGCAGCCGGGCGCGGACGGGCAGACGGTCACCCTCTCCGTCCGCGGCACCCACCAGAAGCTCTTGTTCAACCCCACGGACACCGTCTTCGGGGACGCGCAAAGGGGAGGTCTCCAGACCGCCGTCGCCGGCTGGTATGAGCCCTATTGCCGTCTGCTGCCCGGGGTGCTCAATCGCTGCTACTGGATCTACTCCGACGAGCTGCCGGGAGGTCTCACCACTAGCGGCACCCTTCTGCAGCACACCGTGGAGCCCTTCGTTCACTTCCTCCGGCTCACCTTCCGTCCTGCCGGCATCGGTCCCGTCATGCCCACCTTTGGCGCGCTCGATGTGCATCGCCACCGCTCCGATTACGGGTCACTCCTCACCGCCAGCGACAGCCTCCTCGTCGCGGGCCAGCCCGGTCTCGTCCTGATTCACATGCCCATCCCGCATCCCTGGGGCTTCTACGACCGTCGCACGGGGACCTTTCCCAATCACCGCACCTCCTACCTCGATAACCTCGCGCTCGCTGATGCCTATATCGGCAGGGTACGGTCGCAACTTGAGCGCGCCGGCGTGTGGGACAGCACAAATCTTCTCGTCACCGGCGATCACTCCTGGCGCACCGCCAGCGTCTGGGCAAACTCCGCCCACTGGTCGGCCGAAGAACAAGCCGCCAGCCACGGCGGGGCCTGGGACGACCGTCCTGCCGTCATCCTCAAGCTCAGCGGAGAGCGAGCTCCGGCGACAGTCGATGCGCGCTTCGACGCCGTCCGTACCCGGGCGCTTCTGGATGAGCTGATTGCTGGCCGGGTGGCAACCACATCCCAACTCGCGGGCTGGGTCAGTGGCTCAGCGTCACCTGGGCTTGGCGGTGCGTCGCAGAACGCGACAGCAGCTCCGGGGACACTCGCGAAGACGATCCCGTAGATTCTCGGATCTGCAACGTCATCGGGAACACAACCCGCTCCGGCTGTTGTTCGTTCGACTGCTGGATCTTCGCAATCAGCCGCTGCCCCGCGGCGACACCCATCGTCTCCAGCGGCTGCGCCAGCGTCGAAAGCCGCGGAATCCCGTACGCCGCCGTGCTGGTGTCATCGATGCCCAGCACCGAAACGTCCTCCGGGCAACGCAGACCGCAGTCCCCCAGCGCCCGCATCGCCCCCAGCGCCGCCACATCGTTGAAGGCAAACACGGCCGTAAAATCCCTGGTTTCCCCTATCTTTTGCAGCATCGCCTGGTAAGCGACCTCCGGGCTCAACTGGTTCGTCTCCAGCTCAATGGTCAGTTCGGGCAGCAAGGGCACGCCCAGACGTTCGGCCGCGTGAACCGTTGCCGTGTAGCGGTCGTTCGCATCCAGCGACCACTCCGATCCACGCATCGTCACAATGCGCTTATGCCCCAGGTGCACCAGGTGTTCCATCGCCCGAAACATCCCCTCGCGTTGATCCGCCAGGATGCTGATCACCCCATCAATCTCGCACTTGTCCGAGATCGAAACGGCCGGCACGCCCGGATCCTCAAACATCCGCGTATTCAGGAAAATCAGGCCATCCACGCCGCGTTGCACCAGCGCAATTGGATACTCGTGCATCAACTCCGGCCGCCCAAGGTGACTCGTCGCGAAGTAAAGGTAGCCTGCTTCCAGCATCGCCGTTTCAATGCCGCGCATCACGCGCGTAAAGTACCCGTCACTGGACTCCGGAGCGATCACCCCAATGGTGCGGCTCTCGCGTTTGCTCAGAGACCGCGCAATCAGGTTCGGACGGTAGTTGAAGTGCTTTGCCGCCGCCAGCACCCTCGCCCGGGTCTCCCCGGAAAGAGACTTCGCCAGCGGAACATCGTTGACCACCATCGACACCGTAGCCGGCGAAAGACTCAGGTACGCCGCGATTTCCTTGAGCCCGGGATGCTTGGCCCGGTGGCTGCCCGGCACCTGCATCTTCTCCATCTGATCCTTGTCCATGGCTCTACTTCCTTGAATGGAAACGTTTCGCAACAGGAAAAGCATAAGCAAAGACATGCAGTTTGAATACGCAAAACTCGTATACTCGCCCCCTTTTCTGTCGAATCCTCCAAACCAGCGAAGGGCAGGGAGCCCATCATGCAGCGCCGCTCCAAGGGGGCCAGCAACCCGCTCCCGGAAACTCAGCTACGCTGTATCTCGCAGATCCCATCTGGAGGAGACACCCATCACCCGGCCAAAGCGCAAGCTGCGCCTCATCCCGCTGATCGCCGCCACCTACTTCATGGTCTCCGGCGGCCCCTATGGGCTCGAGGACGTGATCGGCAAAGCCGGGTACATGCGCGCGCTCCTCATTCTCCTGGTCGTGCCGTTCCTGTGGAGTCTCCCTACCGGCCTGATGATCGGCGAACTCACCAGTGCCATCCCCGCGGAAGGCGGTTACTTCATCTGGGTCTATCGCGCGCTCGGCCGCTTCTGGGGCTTTCAGGAGGCCTGGCTCTCGCTCGCGGCCAGCGTTTTTGACATGGCCATCTACCCGGTCACCTTTGTCATCTACCTCGGCCGTATCGCCCCTGACTGGACCGTCGGGTACCGCGGCACGCTCTGGGCCCTGGCCGTGATCGTCGCCTGCACCCTCTGGAATCTCCGGGGCGCCACCTCCGTCGGCGAGGGCTCGGCGTTGCTGTTTTGCGTTCTGCTGGCCCCCTTCGTCATCCTCACCGGGGTAGCTCTCTGGCACTGGCGCGCTCACGGCACCGGCGCCCTGCTCACCCCCGTCACCACCTCCCGCGACCTTCCCGGAGCCATCGCCGTCGCCATGTGGAACTACATGGGCTGGGACAACGCCTCCACCGTGGCCGGCGAGGTCGAAAATCCGCAGCGGAACTACCCGCGTGCCATCCTCGGCGCCGTCTGCCTCGTCGCTGTCACCTATTTCGTGCCGCTGGTCGCTGTCGGCCTCGCTGGCCTCGATCCCACCCAGTTTTCGACCGGTGCCTGGACCGACGCTGCGCGCCTGATCGCCGGTCCCACCCTGGCGCTGGCCGTCGTCGCGGGCGGCATGATCAATGGGGCCGGCATGTTCAATCCGCTGATGATGAGCTATGCCCGCGTGCCCTCGGCTATGGCCCACCCACTCGGTGGAGAAGCCCGCCTCCTGCCCCGCATCTTCGCCCGCACCAATCGGTACGGCGTGCCCTACGTCGCCCTGGTCGCCTGTGCGGCAACCTGGGCACTTGCGCTCAGGTTCAGCTTCGAGCGACTCATCTCCATCGATCTGGTGCTCTACGGCGCCGCACTTCTGCTCGAATTCATCGCCCTGGTCGTGCTGCGCCGCCGCGAACCCGACCTGCCACGTCCTTTTCGCATTCCGGGGGGAGATCTGGGCGCGATCCTCGTCGGGGTCTGCCCGGCCACGCTCATCACCTTTGCCCTCTGGGCAGCCCGCAATGAGCGCGTGGGTCCGTTTCCCGCACTGGTCTTCGCGGCTCTGGTCAGCCTCGCCGGAGTTCTGGTCTACGCCCTCACGGAGAGAACGCGAACCTCCCGCGGAGGCGACACAGAAGCGACGGAGCCCGAGCCGGCTGCCGCTATTTAGCGGCGGCCTTGGCGTCCTGGTAGGCCTTCTGCGACTTGATCACGAGCTCGCGCGCAAAGGCCGCGTCCCGCCATCCATGAACCTCAACCCGCTTCTTCTCCAGGTTCTTGTAAATGGAGAAGAAATGCGAAATCTCTTGCAGAATGTGCGGGTAGATCTGCGAGTACTCAGTGACATCGTTGAAACGGGGATTGCCCGCACCCACGCACAGGATCTTCTCGTCACCCTCGCCCTGGTCGGTCATCTCCAGCGCTCCGATCGGCCGGACCTCCATCAGACAGCCGGTAAAGCTCGGGTTATCGACCAGAACCAGCACATCCAGCGGATCGCCGTCATCGCCCAGTGTGCTCGGGATGAAGCCGTAATCTCCCGGGTAATGCACCGGCGAGTACAGGTTCCGATCCAGCCGAAACACATGCAATTCTTTGTCGTACTCAAACTTCGTCTTGCAATCCAGCGGGATTTCGATCACCGCGTTCACCATATCCGGGGCGCGAGGCCCCACAGGAAGTTCCAGGTAGTTCGGCATGTCTTGTCGTCGATCGACTCTCGTATAGTCTTCGCGCACGCATGCTCGGGCAGGGAAGCCGTTCAGCCAGCCACAAGTCACGCGGAGACGCCCAACCAGTGTAGTCGCAGCCGTCGGTCAGGGGTAATCGCCAGGCGTAACCCCTTGGCAAACCGAAGCCCTCTATCCCTGGGGCCAGTAATCAGGCAGACTTCTCGCATCACATCCACACGGGAAAACCTGCAACTCTGACCGCTCCATGATGGTGAACCGCCAAATGTCACGCCCGCACCTCCTGTTCTGTGCTGCACTCTGCGCCGCTCCGGCGCTGCTCGGCCCCCCGTCTTCGGCGGCGCAGGCCACTCGCACCGCCAGCAAATCCGCCGACATCTCCGTCTTCGGCGGCTTTGAGGCAGCCCATCCGGACTACGGCCCCTACAACAGCTACGGTGGCATGTTCGGCGTCGACTTCACACGCTACATCCACTTCCCGGTCGAGCCCTCCCTCGAGTTCCGCGCCAACTTCCACTCCAACATCGCGGTCAACGAGCACTCCTACCTCGTCGGCCTCCGCGGAGCCGTACCCTTTCACATCCTGAAGCCCTACGGCACCTTTCTCATCGGCCCCGGCACCATCCACTTCCCGTACAACATCGGCTACACCGGGGATAACTCGATTGTGCTCAGCTACGGCGGTGGCGTTGACGTCCACGTCATCGGAAACTTCGCCGCGAAGGTCGACTTCCAGGCACAGCACTGGAACACCGGCGACTTCACCTACACCCCCACCATCGCCACGGTAGGCGTCGCCTACACCATCCCCTTCCGCCCAAGAACCCACTAGCCACCCACACCCGCCTTACCGCCACCGCTTCACCGCATCGCGAAGCGCCGACGCCCCACCGCCGACCACTGATAGCCTTATCTCCGTGACCGCTTCTCAAGCTTCCAGCCGTTTCGTCCGGGCCTGCCTGCGCCAGCCAGTCGACCGTACCCCTATCTGGCTCCTCCGCCAGGCCGGTCGCTACATGCCCGAATACATGGCGGTTCGCAAGCACCACACCCTTCTCGACATCTGCCGCACCCCCGCCATCGCCGCGGAAGTGACCATCACCGCGGCCGAGCGCCTCGGCGTCGACGCCGCCATCATCTTCGCCGACCTCCTGCTCCCCTTCACTCCCATGGGCCTCGACTTCGACTTCGTCAACGGGGAAGGCCCCGTCGTTCGCACGCCGGTCCGCACCCTCGAGCACGTGCAGGCCCTCCGCACCGACCGTGCCGACGAGCTCGGCTACGTCGCCGAAGCCATCAGCCGCGTCGCCAAACACTTCGCCGCCCCCCGCCCGCCCGAAACCCCGGACGGCGAGCCCGACCAGCTCGGCATCATCGGCTTCATCGGCGCCCCCTTCACCCTCGCCAGCTACATGATCGAAGGCGGCTCCAGCCGCAACTACATCGAAACCAAGCGCATGATGTACGCCTCCGGCCTCCCCGCGCCGGCCAACGAGGAACTCCCGTCCTCCACGGCCTCCACCCCGGAACAAGCCGAGGCCAACGCCGCGCAGAACGCCCAACCCGAGCACGCCTGGCGCCCCGAAGAGCTCAGCCGTCTCGTCCCCGTGACGAACGACTCCACCGCCTGGCCGCTCCTGGTCGAAAAGCTCCTGACCGTTCTCACCGCCTATGCGCAGCAGCAGGTCGACGCCGGCGCCGACGTCATCCAGATCTTCGATTCCTGGGTCGGCGCGCTCTCCCCCACCGACTTCCGCCAGTACGTCCTCGGCCCCACCACGGAGCTCATCCGCCGCGTCCAGGCGATGGGCGTACCCGTCATCTACTTCGGCGTCGACACCGCCACGCTGCTCCCGGCCATGCGCGATACCGGCGCCGACGTCATTGGCCTCGACTGGCGCATCCCCGTCGATCAGGGCTGGCGCGCCGTAGGCTCCGGCACCGCCGTCCAGGGCAACCTCGACCCCATCACCCTCTTCGCCCCGCAACATGTGATCGAGGCCCGCACCCGCGAAATCCTCGCCCTCGCCAACCACCGCCCCGGCCACATCTTCAATCTCGGCCACGGCATCGTTCCCAACACCCCGGTCGACAACGTCCTCTACCTCATCCACCTCATCAAGCAACACGGCGGCCACCCCCAAACCGCCCGCTCCCCCACAGAAGCCGCCAGCCCCTGGGCCATCAGAGCCTGACCAGCAGCCAGCAG
>CAZZXY010000123.1:0-11178 GCA_964658105.1 Verrucomicrobia bacterium Tous-C9LFEB
TAGAACCATCAGCCATCAGCCAGCCCCTAACACCGCTCGTCTTGAAAGGTTGTGGGCAACACGATCGGCGTGGCGGCGTTTCCCTTTATGCGCGGCAAGTTCCCATCAGCCGGCAGGAGGCAACACCATGAAGCTATCCCATGTAGTTGCGAAGCTTACGAGTAGTAAGGCGAAGGTTCTGGGCGGGCTTGCGGTGGCGGGTCTGGCGCTGACGGCGGCGGCTCCGGTGGCGGGGGCCCAGGTGGCTTTTGGGGTGCAGGTGGGTGGGCCCCGGTACTATGCGCCAGCACCGCGGCCGACCTACGTTGCTCCTGGATACGGCTATGGCTACGGTGGCGGGTACAACCCTGGCTACGGGCGGGAGTACGGGGAGCGTCGTCGGGCCGAGGAATGGCGCGCGCAGCAGTGGCGCGAGCACGAGAGGTTCGAGGGTGGTCGCGACCGTGACTTCGACCGCAGGGCCCGGCACGAAGACCACGACTGGCGCTAAACATCGACGTTCAGACGAACCCACCCTTCGCTGCAGGCGGGGGTGGGTTTCTGCTTGCGTTCGGTTTCTCCCCCAGGAAAATAAGCTTTAAAGCGGCCGAAAGTAGATCTGGTCAGGGTTGGCACAGGCGAGGCAAAGGCGTTTGTCGTCGCGCTCGATGAAGCGATCGAAGTTGATGCCTTCGCCGCAGCGGTCGCACAGGGCGCGGGTGCCTTTAAAGCCGGGAAACTCACTGGGGGGCAGGGGAACGGCGACCCACTGTTCCGAAAAGAGCAGGTCGTCGGGAAGTTCCCGGTACGCGAGCATCTGCTGTTCGTTCTTGGGCAGATCGGCGTAGAGTTCGCGGGCGCTGTCCTTGGACGACTCGAGGGCCACGACGCGGATGCCCTTATACAGATCTTCCCCGAGCTTCTGATCCAGATCGATGAAGGTGGCGGCCATCTTGCCCCAGTCGCGGAGTTTCAGGGCACGCTTGCCGACACGCGCGCCGGTGACCACGCCGATCGCGTCCGTAGCGCAGCGATCGATCTCGACGAAGACGACCGGCCGTTTGCGGTCGGGGTTGGGCTCCCCATTGGCAAGCAGCCGCTTGCGGGGTTCGTGGATGCCGAGACGGTTCAGCGCCAGCATGGCCATGCGTACGCCAAGAATTTGACCGGCGCAGAGGTGACCATGGGCGCGTTCTGCCTCGTTCAGGAGCTCTTCCAGCTCCGGATACATGACTTTTCTCGATGGGGTGACATCTACGGCAGCGGCCATGCCATGATGGTACGCTGGAGCACAATCGCGCATGGCCGACAGCGAGTTCGCCGGGTCACAGTGGTGGCAGACCGGCGTCATCTATCAGATCTACCCGCGGTCCTTTCAGGACTCGGACGGCGATGGGGTCGGTGACCTGGCCGGTATTGCCGCGCGCCTGGACTACCTCCAGACGCTGGGCGTGGATGCGATCTGGATCTCTCCCATCTATCCGTCCCCTATGGCGGATTTCGGGTATGACGTCGCGAGCTATACCGGCATCGACCCGTTGTTTGGCACGATGGAGGACTTTGACGCCCTGCTGGCTGCGGCCCATGCGAGAGGCCTGCGGGTCATCCTGGACTTTGTGCCGAACCACACATCCGACCAGCATCCCTGGTTTCTGGCCTCGCGGTCGTCCAGAAGCGACAGCAAGCGCGACTGGTATCTGTGGCGAGACCCCGCCGATCCAAGCGGACCGGATGACGAAAGGCCAGCCAGTCAGCGGTACCCGAACAACTGGACCTCACACTTTGCCGGACCGAGCTGGAGCTGGGACGAAGCTACCGGCCAGTTCTACCTGCACTCCTTTCTGAAGGAGCAGCCGGACCTGAACTGGCGCAACCCCGACGTGCGCGCGGCCATGTACGAGGCCATGCGGTTCTGGCTGGATAAGGGCGTCGACGGCTTCCGGATGGACGTGCTCTGGCTGCTTATCAAGGACGAGTACTTCCGCGACAATCCCGAGAATCTCGAGTACAGCCCCGGCATGCACGACCACGCCCGTACCCTGCCGTTGTACAACGCGGATCAGCCTGGGACACACCGGATCGTGGCAGCCATGCGGGCCCTGATGGACAGCTACGGACCCACGCTGCCGGGAACCGATGCGGGGGACGGCATTCTGGATCCGTTCACCATGGTGCCGGTGATGGGGTCCAATCGCGTCCTGATTGGCGAGATCTACCTGCCTCTGCCGGAGCTGGTGCGCTACTACTTCGGGCGCGAGGCGCAGACGGGCGGAACGGAGGGCACCTCGCCGGAGATCCCGGAGCTGCGCGGAGCCAACCTGCCATTCAACTTCCACCTGATCCAGACCGCCTGGAACGCCACGCGCATCGCCGAGATCATCCAGTCCTACGAACTGCTGCTGCCGGATGGCGCCTGGCCGAATTATGTGCTGGGCAACCATGACCAGCCAAGACTTGTGTCGCGGATTGGAAAGCAACAGGCGCGGGCGGCGGCCATGCTGCTGCTCACCCTGCGCGGAACCCCGACGCTGTACTACGGCGATGAACTGGGCATGGAAGATGTGCCGATCGCGCCCGAGCAGGTACAGGATCCAGCGGAGAAACGCGAGCCCGGCAAGGGAAGGGGCCGTGATCCCGAGCGGGCCCCCATGCTCTGGCTCGACGCCCCAAACGCAGGGTTCACCACACCCGAAACGAAGCCGTGGTTGCCGCTGCAGGCAAACTGGGCAACGGTCAACGCGAAGACCCAAAGTGCGGAAGACCGCTCGATGTTGAATCTGTACAGACGGCTGCTGGCCCTGCGGCAATCGGAACCGGCACTGCACTCCGGCAGCATCACCGACGTGCGTGCGGAGCGCGATGTGTTGCGGTTCTGCCGCATGGACGCCGGCACGGGCTACCAGGTGCTGCTGAACCTGGGCTCGGAACCGGCCACGGTGAAGACACCCCGGGGCAAGGTCGTCCTGACGACGCTGCTGGATGGCGACGGGGCCGAAGTGAGCGGCGATATCACCATCGAGAGCGGTGAGGGACTGCTGATCGCCATGGCGTAACGCCCGTCAAGCGCCGAGCGTTTGCAGAAAGCTGGCGATTTGTCCGAGCGCCAGCCTGGCCTCCGGGATGGGCATGGCCGGCCAGACGTGCAGCATGTGCGGGGCCTCAATCACGGTCAGCTCCGAGTCCGAGGTCTCCACGCGCGCCCGAAGTCTCAGGACGTCCGGGTAGAGCAGGTCGTGCGTACCTGTGAGTGCCAGGGTCGGTGGCAGGCCATCGCAATCTCCATAGATTGGGCTGACGCGGGGATCCTGGGGCGGAAGTGAGCCGGCGTACCAGCTCCCGGCTTCACGTAGCCCAGGCCGTGCCAGCAGCGGATCGACGGCTTCGAGCCCTTCCTGCGAAGGATCGGAGCAGGTCACGTCCAGCCAGGGAGAGATCAGGATCTGCGCGGCAGGCAGGGGCTCTCCGGTATCGCGCAGAGCCTGACACAGCGCGAGAACGAGCCCGCCGCCGGCACTATCCCCCAGGAGCACGACGGGTTTGCCATTGCTGCGCCCCAGCGCCTCCCGGTAGACGTCCTGCGTCCACCGGAGCGCTTCCGTGCAGGTCGCCTCCGGGGCGAGCGGATAGAGAGGTACCGTTACCTCGATCTCCGCCAACCGCATCAGCTTGCCCAGCATCGACCACTGAACGGGAGCCATGTCATACACATACGCTCCACCGTGGAGATAGATCACATGCCAGGCGGGGGTGCCGGTTCGCGGCCGAAGCGCGAAGACCGGGTGGCCCTTGTGCGTACTTTCCTGGCACACCGTACGGCGAAGCAGGGAGCGCGGCGGGCGGGGAGCCGATCCCCGTGACTTCAATACGCGTTTCCGCAGATCGCGGGTGTTTGCCCACTGCGACTTGAAGGGAAGACGCCAGAGCAGCCAGGCCAGAGCGCGGGATTGAAGGCTGGGAGGGGGATACATCACGCTCCATGGAACTGGTACTTTGCTATCTTCGTACAACAGGAGCATAGCGCGCGTGATGCCTAGGCAAGGACGCAGCGAGAAAGGTGCGGCTTCAGCCTGGGCGGCTATCTATGACCTACCGTATTGCGCGTAGTGGACAAACGTTCGGGCCGTATACCGAGGTGGAGATTCGCCAGTACATCGCGTCCGGCAACATCGGCCTGATGGACCTGGTGCAGAGCGAGACCTCCGGCGAATGGGTGCCGATCCTGCAGATGTTTCCGCTTGCCACCGTGCGGCACACGCCTGTGCCCCAACCCGTCGCGGGTCCCAGGACACTGTACCCGGATCCGCCGGATTTTCCCTGGTGGGGAGCCCTGCTGCTGGGGATGGTGACGGGCGGCCTGTTTTTTGTGGTGTGGGACATCGTGGAAGCCAGCTGGCTGAAGCGCATCGAAAAAAACTCCACGGCCTTGCTCTTCTACATCGGCGTGGCGATCCTGTACCTCTTCAAGCTTCCAAGCATGTGGTCGACCGTGAACTTCAACATGTTCGGCGGCCCCTATATCCATGGGCACGGCGGCAGCCTCGGCACGATCGGCTTCATCCTGGCGATTGTGGCGCGCTTTGTTTTCCGGCGCGAACTGCTGGATCACTTCAACAACCGCGAGCGCGTCGGACTGCAGCTGAGCGGCTTCCTGACGCTGATGTTTGGTGGGCTGTACTTCCAGTACCACTTCAACAAGATCAATCAGGTGAAACGCGCGACGAACACCAGTGTGCCGGCGGTCTAGAGACGGATCTTCGGGGAACGGCGGCCTGACCTCCAGCTTGTGGATAGCGCGGTGGACCCTGAGCATCAAGGGCAGGGCTGGGCAAGGCCCTTGTTTGCCAGCTCGTAGATCATCTCCGGCAGGTTCCCCACTGGGTGCCCACACCAGCCTGCCACTGCGTTGAGCGTGGAATCTGCGGGCAAAGAAGAGGCCCCGGCATTAGCCAGGGCCTCTTCCCGTCTGCGAAGTTGTTTAGCTAGGGGTGCCGACAGGCTCCGGCTTCGCCGTTTCCGTTGTCGCGGCTCCGGGGACCTTGGGGGTATCGCCGCTGCCGGGCTTGCGGATGTCGATGCCGCCCTTGAAGAAGGCGCCGTCCTCGATCGAGATGCGCGCTGCGATGACGTCGCCGGTCAGCGAGCCTTCGGAGCGAATGTCGACGCGATCGGAGGCCTGGCAGTTGCCGCGGACCTTGCCGAGCACGACGATCTCACGGGCGGAGATGTTCGCGGCGACCTGGCCGTTGCGGCCGACCGTTACGCGGTTGCCGGGCAGCGTGATAGCGCCTTCGACCTTGCCGTCGATGTACAGCGACTCGGAGCCCGTAAGTTCGCCCTTGATGACCAGGCTCTTGCCAATCGTGGCCTGCTCGCCGGTTGCGGTGGCACCCGGTGCGCCGGCCGCTGTGGGCCGTGGAGCTTCAAAGTTGGGGGTGCTGGGGGTGCCGGCTGCGCCTGGGCGTGCTGGTTCTGCTGGAGTTGAGGGCGTCTGATTGCCAGCCTGATTCGGTTTCCACATGTTCCGTTTGCTCCCTTCCTCGTCGGAGGATCTTCCGCCGAACCCCGGCCGCCACGCTTAGGCGTGATCACAGCGCGACTGTCCGTGCTCTGTTCACGATACTCCATTGGGTCCCGGCTTGGGGACGCGGGGAGCCTGCCGAGACACGATGCCGTGGTGGGAGCCTGTGCATTTCCTCGCATTTTCTATTCGACCTCCGTCTCGCCCTCCTCAATCAGAGAACTTGTGCCTGCCACGTCGAACGTGACAGGTTGGCCGCCCGTCAAGGAGACGGTGGCGCGCATGGGGGTGCGCTGCCACTGGGCGGCCGTGCAGACAGGAAAGAGGGGCTTGTCGAGCGGCCAGTTGGCGATGACGTGTTGCGCGACGGCCTTGTGACTGCCAAGCTCGGCAACAACCGCCACGACACCGCCTTTCAGGCTCGGGATCAGGCCACAATAGGCTGCATAGTCGCGAAACCACGTAACTTCGGAGATTTGGGCGTCGAAATTCGGCAGGTGTAGGGGCGTGATATGCCCGGTCGTGCGGTCTACCTGCAGCCACGGCCCGGGCTGCCAGGTCCAGTGCGAGGGTTCACCGGGCAGAGCATCGTTGATGCGAAAGGCGCGGCGGATAACAAACGTGCGATCGGTGACCTCGTGCAGATCGCCCACCGTCCATTCGCGAGGTTTGTCGTCCACAAGTAGAGGCCGCACGCGAAGGGTAGTGGCTTCTTCGCTCTTGTTGTCGAGCGTAGCCTCCGGCGGCGTATACGGCACCTTGCGCACCGCGCCAAGAACCACGGTGTGGATCCTGGCCGCGCGGACCGCGGTCGGGAAGAGCATGGGGGCAAGACATAGCAGTGGCACAGCAGCCGAGCGAGAAACCTGCATGCGAGCGAGGCTATCAGCGCGTGAGGGGCATGGCTGTACCGCTTTGGTGCCGTTACCCCTGGCCTACTCTTCGCCCGCCCCTGGATGGCCCGCAAGCCGGTCCGGCATGTCCGCAAGCACATAGGTCATCACGGCAAGCGAGGCGACGTTTTTGCGGAAGTCCTGGGGATCGACCTTGTCGAGCGTGTCGGCTTCCGTGTGGTGCCAGTCGAAGTAATGGGCGACCGTGGTCATCTCGCCCAGGCCGGGCACACCCGCACCCATGAGCGGCGAGATGTCGGAGCCGCCACCGCCTGCCTTCACCGTGTTTGCGCCGACGGCGCTGAGCAGGGAAGCAATTCCCTGCAACTGTGCAAGCGAGTGCTCCTCGGCCGCGTTCAGGTCGGGTTGAGGAGCGGGGCCGCCCGGCGTCGCGCGGCGGTGCAGACCCCCGGATCCATAGCCGTAGCCGACCGGCTGCTCGGCGCCGCCGTCCATCTCAATCGCGGCTACGTGATCCTTCACCTTGTCTCCGAGCCCCGCAAGATAGGCCTTGCCGCCCGCCCCGCCGTTTTCCTCATTGACCCAGAAGACGACACGGATCGTCCGTTTCGGGTGCAGGTCGAGCTTCTTCATCAGGGCCACGGCGGCCAGCGAGGCCGTGATGCCGGAGCCGTCGTCCTGCGCGCCCTGCCCGACGTCCCAGCTGTCGATATGACCACCGACGTCGACGATTTGCTCCGGGTGCTCGGAGCCGGGAAGATCGCCGTAGATGTTGAAGCTGGGCGCGTCCGGCAGCTGCTGGGCGGCCATCTCCAGGTGCACGCGCGTCGCTCCCTGCCCGGCCAGGCGGTCGAGCAGCAGGGCGTCCTCAATCGAGATCGCCGCCGCCGGGATCTTCGGCACGTTCGGCTGCTTGGGGTCGTACACCGTGGTGCCCGTGTGCGGGGTCTGCATGGCCAGGGGGGTGATCGAGCGGACCAACATCGCCACCGCGCCCAGCGCCGCGGCGCGCGTGGGACCGGCCGTGCGGTACATCACCGTCTGGCCGTAGCTCTTGTACGGCGCGTTGAAAACGACGATTTTGCCCTGCACGGCGGCGCGGCCCAGCTTGTCCAGCGTCTCAAAGTCGGGCACGACGACGATCTCGGCAGTCAGCCCGCCCGAAGGCGTCCCGACACTCATCCCCAGGCCCAGCATGTGGAGAGGCTTGGTGACCGGTGCAGTCAGCGAAGCAGACTCGGCCCCGCGCACCCAGTGCGGGACCATCACCGGCTGCAGGGTGACGTTCTGTAAGCCGGCATCGCGCATGGCCTGGGCGGCCCAGGTAGTCGCGCGCGTAAGCGGTTCGGAGCCGGACAGCCGCTTGCCGATGTGGTCGGTCAGATAGGCCAGGCGGCCATACCCGTCCGTATCGGCAAGTGCCGCGGCGATCAGTCTGTCAGCCACAGGCTTGTACTGGTCGGCCAGCGAGGCGGGCTGCTGCGCCCAAAGCCGGGCGCATGGGAGGAGGCTCAGGGCGAGGGACACGGCGAGGGCGGCGCGCTTGGGGCTCATGGAGGTCCTTGGCTGGATGGTGGTGGTGGTCTCAGCATATCTTTATTGCTTTATTGCGCCAGAGCCTCCGGCGACGCGTACTCTGGCCTGCAGGCCGCAACCAGGGGAGAGCCATGATCTGTCGCGCAGCTTGCTTGTTCGTCTTCGCCGTACTGGGGTGCGTTCCGGCCTTTGCCGATTCCTACGCTCTGGTCACCTTTGATGAACCCAGCACAAGTCCTTCCCTGTATGCGACCTCGTACGCGAACTTTTACGGGGGCACGGTCTCAGGATCTCCCCAGTTCGGGTATTCCTTTGGAGCTACCAGTGCAGGCCAGTCGGAGATAGGCTTCACGATCTACATCGCGCCGACCTTTCCCGTCCACGAGATCAGCTTCGATGTGGATTACTACTCTGGCTCTGTCTCCAGCGCTTATCTGAACGTCGATGCGGAAGGGCCTGGCGCTCCTGTGTACACCCAGGCGCTTCCTGGCCACACGTTCATCGATCTGGTTGACCCGGCGGGAATCAACACGCTCTACATCTACGATCCGGGGTATACCCCGGATTCCGCGGCAAGTATCGACAACGTCGCCTTCAATCCCTCCCTTGCGCCTGTGGGGACCACGCCGGAACCGTCGACTCTTCCCCTCTTCGCGACGGGTCTCTTCAGTCTCTTTGGACTGTGCTGGTTGCGGAACGGTCGAAACCGACTGGCAGCCTAGACCTCCGCCGTCTCTCGCTGCACGGAACGGCCCGAGCCGGGAGAAGCATCAAAGCCTTATGGGTAAGTGGCGTGCAGGGCTGCTTCTACAGTCGCTGGTCTATGTGGCGAGCGGCATCAATCACTTTGTTCACACGCCGTTCTACCTGCACATCATGCCGGACCATTACCGCGACCCCGAGCTGTGGGTTCGCCTGACAGGCGTTGCCGAATGTGCTGGCGGCCTGGGCCTGCTTGTACCCGGGACGCGGCGGGTCGCCGCAGGCGGTATCGCGTTCATGCTGGTGGTCTTCTTCGACGTCCACGTCTCTATGCTGCGGCACCCCGAACGCTTTCCCGAGGTGCCGTTGACGCTGCTCTGGGCGAGAATTCCGCTGCAGTTTGCCTTGATTGCCTGGGCGTGGCACTACGCGCGGCAAGAGGAAGCGTAGCGACGCCTGTTGCCCGGCAGCGACGAAGTGTCACAAGGCTTCTCAAACCCATCACTCTGGGGTAGACTTGCAGATGGTGCGTGTCCCTTCCGCAGCCTCCGTGCGTCCGGTTGAAGCATTGCCGGAGCGGAGACATCAGAAGCCCGCGATCAGGTGGTATGGCTGTGCAAGACGAGTTTTGGCCCAAGGGCCGGAGCTCTTAAGGAGAGCGTTTGTCGAAGGAAGATGCAATTGAGGTAATGGCAACGGTTGTGGAGACCCTGCCGAATGCGCTGTTTAAGGTCGAACTCGAGAACAAACACCAGGTTCTCGCGCACGTTTCGGGCCGTATGCGCAAGAACTTCATCCGCATTCTCCCCGGTGATCGCGTCGCCATTGAACTCAGCCCCTACGATCTCAACCGCGGCCGCATCGTGTACCGCTACAAGTAGTCAGGCGTTGCTAGTGTTTAGTTGTTCGTTCCTGGTGGAGCTCAACTAACAGCTAGGAACCAATAACCAGCAACTGGAGTTTTCCATGAAGGTTCGTGCATCAGTTAAGCCGATCTGCGACAAGTGCAAGGTCATTCACCGCAAAGGTGTCGTTCGCGTCATCTGCTCGGCGAGCGCCAAGCACAAGCAGCGCCAGGGTTAAACCACTGGCTGTACCCCTGCGGCCCCACCGGGCGAGTTCGCCGAAGTCAAGGCGTGCGTTGAACCCGGAGGAGACAAGAGCGACCAGCAACGGCTGTGGCTCAGGTCAGCCGCCTCACCCCGAACCTCCGCTCCACGACATACGCTCGTGAGCCCCAACGAAAGGTAGCCTTTATGGCCCGTATCGCCGGCGTCGATCTGCCTGGAAACAAGCAGACTCGCATCGCCCTTACCTACATCTACGGCATCGGAAACCCCCGCGCGCTGTCGATCCTCACCAAGGCCGGCATTGACCCCTACGTCAAGCTTGCGACCCTGGACGAGGATCAGCTGAACAAGATCCGTGGCGTCATCGAGCAGGAAGGTGGCATTGAGGGTGACCTCCGCAAGGAGATCTCGCTCAACATCAAGCGCCTGATCGAAATCGGTTCGTTCCGTGGCCTGCGTCATCGCCGCAACCTCCCGGTTCGTGGCCAGCGCACCCACACCAACGCCCGTACCCGCAAGGGCCCCCGTAAGGGCACCGTTGCCGGCAAGAAGAAAGTGACCAAGTAGCCATGGCGAAGACTGCACAGAAGACCGCTGGCTCCAAGGCCGGTAAGGGCAAGAAGTTCAAGAAGCGGGAACGGAAAAACGTTCCATTTGGTCTGGTGTTCATCCAGGCGACCTTCAACAACACCATCGTCACCATCACCGACCAGCAGGGCAACACGCTTAGCTGGAAGAGTTCCGGTTCGCTCGGTTTCCGCGGTTCGCGTAAGGGCACCCCCTTTGCGGCACAGCAGGCTGCCGTGAATGCCGCGAACGCAGCGCGCGACCACGGTCTGCGTTCGGTCGACGTGCGCGTGGCCGGTCCCGGTTCCGGTCGTGAGAGCGCCATCCGCGCCCTTGCTGCCGCCGGTATCGAGGTTCGCTCGATTCGTGACGTTACGCCGATGCCGCATAACGGCTGCCGTCCGCCGAAGCGCAGAAGGGTCTGATCCATGTCACTGTCCACGCAGCTCGGCCTCCCTGCATCCGCCCGCCGAGCTGTGTGGGCGAGTGCTGCGGGAATCGCCACCTTCGCGCTTGCATGCGGATCGAAGAAGAAGAAGATCTTCGACGCTGCCATGATTGGCGCGTTCGTAATCGGCTTCGCAACCTGCATTCCTCTCAGTGTCCCTTCCCCGGAAGCACAGGGCGGAAACAGCACGACCTAAAGACAGGATCGCGACGAAGCGCCTCTGGCGTGTAAAGCGATCGACACCTGAAGTTTTGGAGAAAAGAAATGGCACGTTATACAGGACCCGTCTGCCGCATGTGCCGCCGCGACGGCGTCAAGCTCTTCCTCAAGGGACCCAAGTGCTTCACCGACAAATGCCCCGTCGAGAAGCGAAATTTCCCCCCGGGCCAGCATGGCCAGTCCAAGAAGCAGAAGAAGGTGGTCGGCTACGGTCTGCAGCTCCGTGAGAAGCAGAAGGCCAAGCGCATCTACTTCACGCTCGAGACCCAGTTCCGCGCCTACTAC
>CAZZXY010000124.1:0-11166 GCA_964658105.1 Verrucomicrobia bacterium Tous-C9LFEB
ACAACTTAGAACCTACAACCTGTTCGCTCGCCGCGGGAGTCTCCAGCTTGGCTACCAGCTGCTTAAAGGTGCGGCCGCGGTGTTCGTAATTTTCGAACTGGTCGAAGCTGGCGCAGGCGGGGGCGAGGAGGACGGTGTCTCCGGGTTGGGCCTCCGCGTGGGCGAGGGTGACGGCCTGTTCGAGGGTGCCTGCGGATAGTATCGGGGCGGCCCCGGTCAGTTGCGAGCGGATTTTGTCGGCAGCGGAACCAATGGTGAGTACCGTCCTGGTTCGCTCGCGGATGAGGGGGGCGAGGACGGTATAGTCGGAGTCCTTGTCTTTGCCGCCGAGGATGAGGTGGACGCCGCCGGGGAAGGCGGCGATGGCCTTGGCCGCGGCGTCGACGTTGGTGGCCTTGGAGTCGTTGAAGTAGCGGACGCCGGCGACCTCGCGGACGAACTCGAGGCGGTGCTCGACGGCGTGGAAGGCGGCGACGGCGCGGCGGATGGTCGCGGCGGGGACGCCGGCGAGACGCGCGGCGCAGACGGCGGCAAGGACGTTTTCCACGTTGTGGGCGCCGGCGAGCGGGATTTCGGAGATCGGCAGAATGGGTTCGGGCTGCCCGCCTTCGGACGCGCGGAAGTAGAGGCCGTCGCCGTGGACGAAGGCGCCCTGCTTGACCTGGCGTGAGGGGCTGAACCAGAAGATCTGGGCACGGGTATTCGCGGCGACCATCTGGGTGGGCTTGTCTTCGGCGTTCAGGATGAGGAAATCGGCGGAGGTCTGGTTTTCCGTGATGCGGGCCTTGGCGGCAGCGTACGTAGCGAAGTCGCCGTGGCGATCGAGGTGGTCCGGGGTGATGTTGAGGACCATCGCGATGTGCGGGTGGAAGGTCTCAATGGTTTCGAGCTGAAAGCTGGAGACCTCGAGGACGTTGGCGGTTTCCGGGGTGCTGGCGGGGACCATGTCGACGACGGGCAGGCCGATGTTGCCGCCGACGAGAGTGGGGCGGCCGGAGGCCTTCAGGATTTCGCCGAGGAGCGCGGTCGTCGTGGTCTTGCCGTTGGAGCCCGTGATGGCGAGGATCTCGCCCTGCAGAAACTGCGTGCCGAGTTCGAGTTCGCCGAGGATGCGCATGCCAAGGGCGCGCACCTGCTTGAGCTCGGGGACGGACTGGGGGACGCCGGGGGAGATGACGATGAGGTCCTGGCGGCGGAAGGTGAGCAGGCCGTGGGAGCCGGTTTCGACCATGATGCCGGCGTCGAGCAGCGGGTTGAGCTCGGTGATGGTGGTGGCGGGGCGGCTGTCGGAGACGGTGACGCGGGCGCCGCGGTCCTTCAAGAAGTGGGCGGCGGCGATGCCGCTTTTGCCGATGCCGACGACGAGGACGCGCTTGTTGCGAAGGTCGACGGGGAGTGCGGGAGCTGAGGAGAGCACGTCCGTATGGTAGCTGAGCGGGGTGTGAGGAAGTTACGGGTGGATGCGGTGCGGGTTGGGGATGCAACAACAGGGTGCGACTAGGCAGGACGGAACCGCTGTGCGAAGCTGTTGGCACTCGCTTCCCCCTCAGGATGGACATCCATGAAGCTGTCAGGCCTTCGCACGGTGTGGTTCTTGTGTTTGCTGTCCGCGCTCGTTGCGGCTCCACAGGGCGCAGCCCAGAATCGCTTCACCATCCTGAATGACGCCTTTGGCGACCGTCCCGGGCTCGAGCAGGACTGGGGCTATTCTGCCCTGATCGAGTTTGAAGGCAAACGGATTCTGTTCGACACGGGAGACAACATCGCCGTCTTCCGCAAGAACGTGGAGGCGCTGCATATCGATCTCACCCACCTGGACCTGGTCGTGATCACACACGCTCATGGCGACCACACATCCGGTCTTCGGTATGTTCTCTCCAAGAATCCGCACGTCCCTATCTTTGTGCCCGACGATCCTTCCTTCACCGGCACGGTCCTGCCGCCTGCGTTCCTCAGCACAGATGCCCGTCCGGAGCTACCGGCAAAGATGCGCTACTTCCGAGGAGGCGACAGGCCGGAGCCGCGAGGCTGGGTGGCGTGGACCGACACCAACATGACACCGGTGACCCAAGCCATGACGATCGCGCCCGGCATCCGGCTCGTGTCTCTGGTCTCTGAGAAACCAGCGTTCAAGGGTCTGCGGGAGATCTCTCTTGTGCTGGACACGCCAGGCGGCCCCGTTGTCTTCGTCGGCTGCTCTCATCCGGGCGTTGAGCAGATTCTCGCGGCAGCGACGGCGAATGCAAGCCAAAAGCATGTAGCGATGCTGGCCGGCGGTCTTCACCTCTTACAGGATTCGCCGGATCAGGTCGAGAGAACGCTGGACGTGCTGGCAAACACCTATGGGGTACGCACCATGGCGATCGGTCACTGCTCAGGAGAACTCGCGTTTTTGAGGGTGCGGCAACGATGGGCAGAGCGCGACAAATACGCGGGTCTGGGCGAGACGATTAGCTTCTAGCCGGCATGACTTCCGACAATGCGACTTGTCGTTACCAACGATGTCCGTGAGACCGTTAGGTCTTCATTAGAATCGTTCTGACACTTGGAACAGATCGGGACAGCCTGGCCTTCGTCTCACTTTCTTGCGTAGAACCAGTTTCCACCAAAATCTCTGTTTACCGTCTCCTGTGACTCGATGCTGAAACCCACTAGCGGGACGCTCTCTACGGGATAGCCGGATCGTCGTAGAGCGTCCCGGAATTGATTCAGTAGGTCGTGATCCGCTAAGAGTCGGTCACGCTCGGCATCTAGATCTACGTTGATGCAAACGCACAGGTACCGAGGGTCGATTCCGGTTGCACCAAAACTGGAAACGGGGAAGCTGTACCCGTGCTTTCGTAGCACCTGCCTGACTGCGCGTCGTGACCGGACGATTGTGGGGTACAACCTCCAACCCATGCCAGCGATGTAGCTGAGACAACCGAGGACGAAGACCGCTACGACAACTCCCGCAATGGCCAACATCGCAATCCACAGCCAGCGCATGACCCGTATCCTAACCGCGCAGCATGGATTCGGCTGCAATGAGCGGTTGCCAATGTTTCGGAACTGGGTAGGGTGTCGGCTCACCGTAGGCTTGGCCGGATTAGTCCTGAGAAACGCCGTTATGGGAAGTTGGCCGCCATAAGGCCGCTGCTCTCGGGTACGGCTGTGCGCGTGGTCGCTGATGGAAGCCGTGCCTGCAACAGAAGAGTTGACCTGCGGCTGCTGATGCCTTGCGCCAGCGAAGCGCTCCGCGGCGGACAGGGTCCTGTTGACGTGGATATACTTGCCGCGATCTTTGGGTAGGTGGAGGCAGGGTTGCGAGTTTCGCGTCGGGGATTTCTGCAGGTGGGTGGCGGGGCGGCTGTGGCAGCGGCCGTGGGGCGTTCCGGAGTGGCACAGAACACGCTGGCTCCGGCGTCGACGAGCGGGCCGGGTGGCGAGCCGGTGCGGTTTGCGAGCGTCGGTGTGGGCATTGAGGGCGCGGTGCTGTTGCGGGCGTGCATGACGCTGCCGCAGGCGAAGTGCGTGGCTGCGTGTGACGTGTACGACGAGCGGCACGTGCTGGCCAAGGAGATTGCCGGGTCGGACATTGTGGTCACGCGGGACTACCGCAAGATCCTGGCCGATCCGAAGATTGAGGCGATCGTGCTGGCCACGCCGGATCATCAGCATGCGCCGATTGCCGTGGCGGCGTTGGCGGCGGGCAAGGATGTGTACTGCGAGAAGCCGATGTCGCACACGATCGCGGATGGCGAGGCGATGGTGGCCGCGGTGGGGAGCTCGAAGGGGCGGCTGATGCAGGTGGGGTCGCAGCGGGTGAGCTCGGCTGTGTTTGCGAAGGCGCGGGAGCTGTGCCAGGCGGGCGCGATCGGGCCGGTGCACCAGGTGGAGTTGATGCTGGGGCGGAACTCGCCGGGCGGGGCGTGGGAGTACCCGCTGCCGCCGGATCTTTCGCCGGCGAACCTGGACTGGACGGCGTGGCTGGGGAGCGCGCCGAAGAAGGCGTTCGATCCCGTGACGTTTGCGCGGTGGCGGTGCTGGCGGGAGTATGGCACGGGCATGGCCGGCGACCTGATGGTGCACCTGCTGAGCGGGATGCAGTGCATCACGGGCATCAACCAGATGCCTGACATGGCGCTATCTGTCGGCGGGATTGTGCGGTGGAAAGATGGGCGCAATATGCCCGACCTGCAGGTGACCACCTTTATGTACGGCACGGTGCCGGTGACGGTGCGGCTGACGCAGGGCACAGAGACGCCGGAGATCACGCGGGTAATGGGACCGGGTGGCGTGATCGAGGTGAGCAGCAACACGGTGACGCTGACGCCGGAGACAGGACTGGACGGCTCGCCGGCGTATGGGCTGAACGGCTTCCCTGCCGCGATGAAGGCGGCCTACCTGAAGCAGTGGCACACGGACCATGACGCGGAGCTGGCGGCGCATCCGACGCAACCGGTGCAGACGTGGAAGGGTACGAGCTGGGACGACCATGCACCGCACCTGAGCAACTTCTTTACGGCGGTGCGCACGCGTGGGGCGGTGGATGAGAATGTGGTGTTCGGGCACCATGCGGCCGGGGCGTGTCACATGGCGAACGCGTCGTACTTTGAGAAGCGGCCGACCAAGTGGGATGGCAAGCGGATGGTGTGATGGCTTGCTTTCGGCGGCTGGTCGCTGTCAGCTCGTCACGCGATGTTGCGATGAGTACGTGCGAGGCAAGTGGCTGCAAGGGTTGATCACCCTTGCAGCTTTCGTTATAGGGGCTGTCGTCGACAGGCAGCAGATCCAGCTATTCCTTTGACACGGTGCGGACTCGACGGCAGTCTTGATCCGCGATGTGCAGTGACTTGCTGCACACGGCGGAGGGTGAGCTTGCCTACATTGGGAATGGGTTGGGAGTCGGAGAGCAGGGACGGCGTTGCACCACAGGTAGGTGACGAGGCGGGTCGTGCTCTCAGGAGAGGCAGGCCATTTGCGGCGCTCGGCTCGCTACTCTGCGTGATGGCGATCGGGTGTTGCCAGCCAAACGATCCTACCTGCCGCGACATGCGCATTGGGCCTTCGGGAGGCGAGGTGGCAGCCGTTGGCATCGGGATCGGTGCAGCTGTAGGGGCAGTGATTGGCGTTGAGGTGCATCACGCACATCACACCATCGACGGCTGCGTCTCGGGTGCCCCAGGAGATCTGCAGCTTACGACGCATAAGGGCGCGGCGGCGTATCAACTGCAAGGGCAGGTGGCGTCGCTCAGCGCAGGCCAGCGTGTGCGCCTGCATGGATCCCATGCCAAGCAAACCAAGGGCAGCACCGCCGAGCCAACGTTTCTGGTGGAGAGTACAAGCAAGACGTTTGGGCCATGCAAGGCGCAGCCGACGGCACCGCCATCGGCTCCGTGATGGCAGGAGGTGGCCTGTCTGGCTAGCGCAGCTTCAGGGTCGTCAGGGCGAAGAGCGCGAAGACGAGCGCCATGATCCAGAAGCGCGCGATCACTTTGCTTTCGCTCCAGCCGCCGAGTTCGAAGTGGTGGTGCAGCGGGGCCATGCGGAAGATGCGCTTGCCGTTGCGGAGCTTGTAGCTGCCGACCTGGAGCATGACCGAGAGGGCCTCGAGGAGAAAGACGCCGCCGATAAAGGGGAGCAGGAGCTCCTGCTTGATGCAGACGGCGACGGTGGCGATGGCGCCGCCGAGGGCGAGCGAACCGACGTCGCCCATGAAGACTTCGGCCGGATGGGCGTTGTACCAAAGGAAGCCGATGGAGGCGCCGACCATGGCGCCGCAGAAGATGGTGAGCTCCGAGACGGCGGGCATGCGCTGCAGCTCAAGGTAGTCCGAGAAGACGGCGTGGCCACTGACGTAGGTAAGCACGGCGAGCGCACCGGCGGAGACGATCGTGCAGCCGATCGCCAGGCCGTCAAGACCGTCGGTGAGGTTGACGGCGTTGGATGAGCCCGAAATCACGAGCATCACAAACAGGGCGAAGGGCAGAAACGCCAGCGGCCAGAAGTGCGTATGCAACAGGCCCCCGATGATGAGGTCGGGACGAAGGTGCTTGAAGAACGGAACGACGAGGCGCGTGGAGTAAAAGCCCTGGGCGCGCATGACCAGCAGCGCGATGGTGATGGCGAGGCTGGCGACCATTTGAAAGAAGAACTTCTGGCGTGAGGTGAGGCCGAGGTTGCGCTTGTGTACGGCCTTGATGTAGTCGTCTGCAAAGCCGATGGCCGCAAAGGCGACGGTGGCAAAGATGACGAGCCAGACAAAGGGGTTGGAGAGGTCGCTCCAGAGCAGGGTGGGAACCAGAATGGAAATGCAGATGAGCAGGCCGCCCATGGTGGGCGTGCCGCCCTTCTTCTGGTGGTGCTGCGGGCCTTCTTCGCGGATGTACTGGCCGATCTGGAACTCGCGCAGACGGGCGATGACAAAGGGTCCGATCAGGACACCGATCAGCAGCGCGGTGATGCTGGCAAAGGCGCACCGTGTGGTGACGAAGCGGAAGATGCGGAAGAAGCTGAAGTAAGGGAAGAGTTTTCGGTAGAGCAGCCAGTAAAGCAACGTGAGCCTCAGAACAGGGGACAGGGCCCAGGGTTCGCTGGGGAGATGGGCGGGCGCTGTTCCCTTGGGGGTGGGCGATAGAGGTAGTTTATCGCCCAGGGCCCCTTAGGATGAGTGCCTTGGGAGAGGCTGGGGTTTGGTGGCTGGTGAGCTGAATGCTTGCCAAGCGGAAAGCGGGTTCCCCGTTCGGAAATGACAAGCAAGAGAGGAAGGGGGCTAGCTGGCGGCCGCCGCGACAGGGGTGGCCTGGAGCAGGTGGTCGAGGGCGCGCTCGAGGCGGACGCCTCGGGAAGCTTTGAGGAGGACCAGGTCGCCGGGCTGGAGGTGGTCTCCGAGCCAGGCGCCTGCTTCTTCCGGGGTTTCGAGGAAGAGTGCCTCCGCGCCGGCAACTGCCGCTGCGTCGGCGAGTTCGCGGGCAAGACCGCGGACGCCGAGGATGATGTGGATGCCCGCCAGGGCAGCGGCGCGGCCGCACTCGGCGTGCAGGAACGGGCCTTCGGGGCCGAGTTCGAGCATCTCGCCGGCGACGAGGACCCGACGCGCGTTCGGGACTGACAACGGGGTGGAGGCCAGGGTGGCGACCATGGCGTTGAGGGCGAGCGGGTTGGCGTTGTAGCAGTCGTTGATCAGGCGGGCGCCGTTGTGCTCGACGATACCCCCACGCTTCTCGGTGGGTCGCAGGGCCTCGAGGGCTTCACAGCAGAGGCGCAGCGGGATGCCGCTGGCCAGGCCGACGCTGATGGCGGCCAGGGCGTTGAGGATGTTGTGACGGCCGAGCAGGGCGAGGTGGACGGAGTGCTGCTCGGGGCCGGCTTTGACGAGGAAACGGGTGCCGGCCAAGCCGAGCTCTTCGATCTCGACGGCACGAATCAGGGCGGTCTCCGCGGTACCGTAGAGGACGTTTCTGGCCTCCGGATTCGTGCGATCCATGCCGAAGCGGGCGACGCGTGGGTCGTCTGCGTTGAGGAAGGCGACGCCGTTGGATGGAAGGGCGTCGACGAGCTCTTTCTTGGCAAGAGCGACGCCCTCGATGCCCGAGGAAAAGAACTCCGTGTGCACAGCGGCGACGTTGCTGATAACGGCCCAGTCAGGCGCGGCGATGCGGGCGAGCGCAGCGATCTCATCGGCGTGGTTCATGCCCATCTCGAGGACGGCGATCTCGTGTTCTGGCTGGAGGCGGAGCAGCTGCAGGGGCAGGCCGAAGTGGTTGTTGAGATTGCCCTCGGTCTTGAGCACGCGGAACCGGGTGGCAAGGACCGCCGCGATGCAGTCCTTGGTGGTGGTCTTCCCTGCCGAGCCGGTGATGCCGACGACGCGCTTGTCGCCCCCCTGCGCCCAGAGCTGGCGGGTGGCATGGGCGAGGGTTCCCAGCGCGCCAAGGACGCAGTCGCTCGCGGTGTCGGGGACGCGGATCAGCCTGGCTTGATCGACGCTCGACGGGGGCAGCCAGCGCTGGCTGACGACCGCGGCGATGGCGCCGTTGGCCAGCGCAGTCTCGATGTAGTCATGACCGTCGACGCGGTCGCCACGAACGGCGAAGAAGAGGTCGCCCGCAGCCAGGGTGCGGGAGTCGATCGAGTAGCCCGTTGCTTCGGTGGAGGTGTCAAAGTCGCCTTCGGCGTGAAGGAGGTCGGCGATCTGGCCGAGGGTGAGAGTCATGGAAATAGCTTAGCGGGTCTGGGTCCGCAAGGGATGCATCACGCGATCTGCTGAACCCACTGGCGTCGCCAGGCGGGCGCCTCGAAGGGATCGGCAAAGTACTGTGTCTCATGAACGACTTTGCCGTCCCTGAACTCCATGAGGCTCACCGTGTACGCCGGCCTGCCCTCGTAGGTGATGGTGTATTCGGTGACCCAGAGATCGCCGGTCCCGAGCATTCGCCTGACGTTGAAGCCGGATGGCTTGCCTGGATGGTGACCGCGCAAGGCCTGCAGATTGGTCCTCCCGAGGATGCGCTCGCCTGACTGGGGATAGTCGCAGACCGCGTTGTCTGCATAGATGTCGTGCTCCGCGTTGAGATCGCCGACTGCAGAGGCTTGCCAATGCGCATGCAGGGCTGCCCGGATCTGTTCATCTTGCATGGACTGCTCCCGCCAGGGTTCGGCTTGCATGGGTTGTCTTGGCTCGCAGAACTGCCGTCGCGATTGAGCGGCATGGGACGGCTCGCCGGGCGATCGCCGACTCGAGTTCAGTATGGACCCAGGTGGGCAACGAGGCTAGTTTGCGCGAGTGGTCCAGTCGATCCAGGCCTGGGTGGTTGCCGCGTCGGGGAGCCAGGCGAAGTAGGGTCCTCCGCTGGTGGATGGCAGCAGACTGTAGGAGCCGAAGTAAAAGTCCTGCCAACCAAACACGTCGAAGCTGCCGTCCACGGTGACCTGGAAGGCGACGGTGGCGGGCGCGGGCAGCGTCGGCGGCTTCAGCACGACGGTTCCGTCCGGCCTGGCGGTGGTTTCTTCCGTGAAGATCGCGTGGATCCAGGGATTGAGCAGGGACGCGGTTGAATCGACGCAGCAGTGATTCAGATCGTGCTGCGAAGCGAAACCCCAGGGTGCGCCTCGGGCCCTGCCATCCAGGAAGAGGAAGAAAGGGATCTGGTCGCCTGCTGCGAGATCGGTCCCGCTGACCAGCATGAGCGAAGGGATGCGTGCGGCCCGGGTGATATCAAGCTGATCGAGAGCAAAGTAGCCCGAGGCAGGAGCATAGGGCACCGTGCCGAGGACGCGGTCCGGATAGATGTCAGCCAGGGAGATGCTGAGGTAGCCGGCGGCGGAGAACCCCGTCAGGAAGACGTTCGCGTTGGCCAGCTCCGGGTGCGTGAGGCTGACGGCAAATTGATTGAGCGCCTGGAAGAGTGCACGGCCAGGCCCCTTACTGCCGTCAGGCTGAAGATCGTCAAACGACGAGGCGTCGCACTGGTAGGCGTACATCATGGCCAGGTGCAGCCCCTGCGCCATGGAGATGACGGATGGATCTTCGAACAGGGAGAGACTATCTCCTCGCTCAAAGACGACCAGAACGCCTGTCTGGGGGATCTCGGTCGCGGGCTGGCCTGGGATCAGTACGGGCCCCGGCGTGAGGCGCATGGCATAGGTGCACGGGCCAGCGAGATCCTCCCCGGGCAGATTGGTGACAGTGACCTCAGGCAGGTTGGGGATGACGATGTTGCCGCAGCCTGCGCTGCAAAGGGCGAGACACAAGAGAACGATTGCCCGGGCCCGGGCAGATCGAAGAAGGCGATTCAACATAGATCGAAGGTGTGCTTTCGCGATACCTGATTCTTTGATGTCGATCTAATCACGTTTTCGCGACGATGCCCAGTGGTCAGGAGCGGCTCGCGCGCAAAGCCATTGCCTGGGTGCTCATAGAGACGGGATCGCCCTCAGGCATGGGGACGAGCACGGCCCAGACAAGAAGCGCGAGCAAGGCGACAGCACGCACGGGCCCCTCAACGTACACGGGAGTGCCCGTATGGGCGTGAAGGAAGGACAGCACGCCCAGGGCGAGCGCGAACAGCGTCAACAGCGGAAAGAAGGGCTGCAGATCCCGCCCGGCCCCCGCGGCTTCCACACACAGGAGCACCACCCAGCCGCAGGGGATGAGCATGACGACCAGGGTGTAGTCGAAGGAGGTGGGCGGCAGGAGTACGGTGCAGCATGCGAGGTACAGCACCTGATTAGGGCGAGGCAGAAACAGGACACGCCCGAAAAACAAGCAAGACGCGATAAGAGCCACGGTGGCGAGATACCAGTTCAGCGCCTGCGGATGGCTGAGGATGGCGCCGTGCGTGCATTGCCGAAGAAGCCCCAGGGCTGAATGGTCGACGGCGAGACCCGTAGCGGGGTAGGTCGAGGTGGTCAGCGTGGTCCAGTACCGGATGCCTGTCGTGATGCGCTCCCAGGCGTAGCCGATGTCGGGGTTGAGCACGCGGAGGCCGACCAGCGTCGCCGTGACCGCGGCAAGGACCCCCACACCGATGTCCCCGAAGCGACGCGGCCTGAGCAGCAGGGCAAGGAACAGAAGCGGGTAGAGCTTCACCGAGCCGATCAGGCCGAAGAGCACGGCTGCCGCCAGGAAGCGCCCTCTTGCGAAGCAACACACGCCAACTGCGATGCCGACCCAGAGCAGCGACTCGAGGTTGCCGCGCTGCAGCGAGAAGTACAGAGGCCAGCCAAGGACGAGGATGGTGGCGATCAGCGCGACGGCCTGACTCCGGGACAGGCCACGTTGGACGAGCGCCTGTCCGAAGCGTCCCGCAAGCGCCAGATTGGCGGCAAGGGCCGTAAAGGCAAAGACGGCGAAGCCGACCACGCGATTCGTGGCCATGACGATCTTGAAAAAGGGGTACAACACCAGGATCGCAGGAGCCGGGTACACCCAGGGAAAGACGGGCAGCGTGAAGAACTTTGCGGTGTGCAGGTAAGGAAATTGCAGGGTGTAATCCACGAAGTCAAAGGCAGGGTACGACAACCAGAAGTAGCTGAGACCGGGCGCACCAAATCGTCGGTACCCTACGGCGGCGTCCACGCCACTGCACAGCGCCAGGAGCAGCATGAGGGCTTCGAAGAGGAGCAACGGCCTGGGGAGCCGCCGGGCCGGATGCGTAGTGCGCATGTGGTGAGTATAGGAGT